>NZ_QVTE01000065.1 GCF_003429095.1 Peribacillus saganii | reverse complement strand
CGGTGGTGTGAGAGGACGGGGGTTAGTCACCCCCTCCTACTTGATTTTAAAAAAAGATCTTTGCAATGGGATAACTTTATTATGAAATTCCTTCTTTAGCTCAATCGATAAAATGAAAAATTGGCTGTTTGGTTATAATGTCTAATGTGAATTAAGACATTATTAGGAGGGATGTATATGTCAGATCAGAACCAATGGATTAACTTCAATCCTGATTTTGCTGTACAGGAGAAAATGGAAGATATTTGGCGTATTACATGTGTATCATGGGAAGACTGTAACGAAAACAATGTACGCTCCTTTTTATCCAAGTGTGACGATGAAAACATTGACCCGCAATTTTGTCTGAACTGGATTCAGCAGCATAAAGGAAAGATTCCAAATGCGCCTTTGATTATCGATACCGCTCTTAATTGGGTAAATGAGCATACGTCCACCGGCTCGCCTATATCTGGTTCAGAACAGGAATTGCAATAATTAGGGGGCCATTTGGCACCCCTTATTAATTTTTTCAAGAGTCGGACTTTGTGCCAGAATTAGCGGACGTTTGCCACGTCGGACCAGGACAGCGTAACGAAATGACATGGCCCGCTTGGAAAGGATAACATAGCAGGTAAAAAAGCGTCAGCCTAGTGTGGACGTGGCTATTTTAGCCGTTCTTTCTTTACAAAGGGACCTTCACCCGCTCACTTTGTACCGTCCTCTTAAAAATCTGCTGTTACTTTAACGTTTTTCTATCTACTCAGAAAAATAGGGATATAGTATGATAGATTCAAAGGAATCGGTAAAGGGTGGAAAAACATGAATCGCAAGGCACGGCAAACGGTAGCTAAACAGTATGGTTTTGTAAGATTAAGAGATATTGCGGTGGGCTTTTTGCTGAACATATGTTTCTTCGCTTTTGTGGCATTTATTATCTTAACTTTTTTGAAGCAGTAGCACCAAATAAATTGAAAATTAAGGTTAAATTATTCTATGTGATTAAAACTGATCAATAAAACGGACTGATCAACAGTATCTCTCTCCCCCCTTAAGAAAATATATAGATTAATGTTGAAAAAGATCTCAAGAGGATGATAATACCCTCTTTCTTGGGATTGCTGCTTTAATCCACGGTTTCAATCATGATCCGGAATCAACAAAATCCGCTTATTTTGATTATGAGGGATTCCATGTGGAGATACCGGGCCATCAAAATAACAAAATAGATGGAGCTTTTTTCGCTGGGTGAAACAGAACTGTGGAGGAAGGCATTGAAGGAAAATTTGATGTATCGGAGAAGATAACCAGGGAATAAGTTTTTTTACAAACGGTATTGTGCTTCTGAACCCGATATACTAATACAAAAATTATTTGCATTGCAAGAAACATTTTGATATTATTATTGTTGAACTTTATGACCGTTTTGTTCAGTTGGTCAATCAGGAGTGAGCGAATGGCTGTCAACCGTAAAAAACTTATATTAGACGCTGCTGCGAAGTCTTTTTCCCAATTTGGATATAAAGCAACGACAATGGAACAAGTAGCAAAAATTGCTAATGTTGGCAAGGGGACAATTTATACTTTTTTTACAAATAAAGAAGAACTCTTTGGTGAAATTGTTCAAAATCTGATTTTCGAGATGAAACAGGAAGCGGAAGAATCGATTGACGTTAATCTTTCCTTTTATGAAAATGTCCATAGGGCTCTTTATAGGCTTTTAAAATACAGGCTGGAGCACCAGTTTACCATTAAGCTTCTCCAAGAAGAAAAAGAAATCGGTACACCGGCAGTTTTAGAAATGGTAAGTAAAGTAGAAGCTGAGATTGTAAGCTATATTAAAGAAAAAGTAGAAATAGCAATTGAAAAGGGTGAAATTCGGAAATGTGATCCTGAGCTGACTGCTTTTATGATGCTAAAGATTTATATTGCGCTAATCTTTGATTGGGAAAAAAGACATAAGCCATTAAACAAAAAGGAAATTGCAGAGTTATTTCAGCTTTATCTTTTTAAAGGATTGTCGAAATTCTAGCAGATAATCCTCATTTTTTTAGAATAAAATGACCAGATGAACAAATTGGTCACTCAACCAGGAGGGGTAATAGTGGGCGGTAAATTATTGATACAAGAGTTAAAGGCAATCTTGTCGAATCGGAAACTCCTCATTCCGATTTTGGCTGTGCTTTTTATTCCTATTTTATATAGCGGAATGTTTTTGTGGGCTTTCTGGGATCCATATAAGCATTTGGACCAATTGCCTGTTGCAATCGTAAACGGTGACAAAGGTGCTGAAATGGATGGTGAGGCTATAGAACTTGGTAATGATTTTGTTAAAAAATTGAAGGAAAGTGACGAATTTGATTTTCACTTTGTACAAAAAGATGAAGGTTATAAAAAACTGAAAGATCAGGACTACTATTTATTAGTTGAAATTCCTGAGTCATTTTCAAGAAATGCAACTACTCTTTTAAATGAAAACCCGGAAAAACTGGAATTAAAATATGTTCCGAATGAGAGCTACAACTTTCTATCGTCTCAAATCGGGGAAACAGCAGTTGCCCGGATTAAGGTTTCATTATCAGAGAAGGTAACGGAAACATATGCAGAAACCATGTTTGATAGTATATCGAAGATGACTGATGGTTTTACTGCTGCCAGTAAAAATGCAGAAATATTAAATTCAGGAATCGATGAAGTGAACTCGGGAGCAAAAACGCTTCAGGAAAAACTCTCCATGCTTGCGGAAAAACAACTTGAATTTCGTAGTGGCGCTGTAAAGGTGCAAAGTGGTTCAACCAAGCTGACAAGTGGCACGAAGGAGCTGGCTGAAGGTCTTGTTAAACTTTCAGAAGGACAGCGGCAGCTGCTGGACGGAGCGAAGAAGGCTGAGGCTGGTTCAGAAGCGCTTGTTACTGGTATGTTACAGGTACATCAAGGAACTGAGGCTGCTAACCAGGCAAGTTCCCAAATAGTCAATGGGACTGCCCAAATACATCAAGGGGCAGTGAAGCTTAGCGATAACCTAAATTCATTTAAAGAAGGCGCGGCCAATACATCAAATGGTGCTTCACAGCTGCAGTCTGGAGTGGCAGAACTGCAAACTATGCTTGGACCATTGTTGGCATCCCTTCCAGCCGATAAACAAGCTGAGTTAACTGCAGCATTTGGAAAGATCAATGCTGGCAGCGGTGAAGTGGCATCCGCAACAGCTAAGCTCTCACAATCCGCTGGACAGCTTTCATCCGGCGCAGGACAGCTAGCGGTGAAGCTGGATGAGTTAAATAATGGTCAAACAAAGCTTCAGCAAAGTTTGGAAAAATTAAGCAAAGCAGGCGGTGAGCTGCAATCAGGCAGCCAGCAGCTTCAGGCTGGCCAAACGGAAATGACAGCAGGAATTTCCCAGGTTAGTGCTAAATTAAGTGAAGCAAAAGAAGGTGCAGGCAAGCTAGCCGGCGGAGCAGAAAGTCTTTCAAACGGAATAACACAGCTTGAAGATGGAACAGCTGCGCTGGCGGATGGTGCAGGCCAGCTGGCTGACGGATCATCTAAGATAACCAGTGGAACATCAAAGCTTGCAGAAGGATCAAAAGAGTTTAAGGAGAAACTGGACGATGCAAAAGAAAAAGCTTCTGGTGTAAAAGCGGATGATAAAACCTTTAATATGATGGCTTCACCTGTAAAAGTAGAGAAGGACGTAATCAATCATGTTCCAAACTATGGAACAGGCTTTGCACCTTACTTCCTGTCATTAGGATTATTTGTCGGAGCACTGATGCTATCGATTGTGTATCCACTGAGAGAGCCAGCGGTCACTCCAAAAAATGGCTTCAGCTGGTTCATAGGCAAGTTTGGCGTATTGGCTGGAGCCGGAATAATTCAGGCCCTTATTGCATCAGCTATTTTATTATGGGGATTGGGGATTAAGGTGCAAAATGTACCTTTGTTTATGCTTTTTGCCATTATAACAAGTCTGGTATTTATTACACTTATTCAGTTCTTTGTAACGTCATTAGGAGACCCAGGGAGATTCGCTGCAATTATCATCTTAATCCTGCAGCTTACAACAAGTGCCGGAACCTTCCCGCTGGAATTAATTCCAGCTCAGCTGCAGGTTTTTAATTCATTCCTGCCCATGACATATTCGGTTCAGGGCTTTAAGGAAGTCATTTCAAGCGGAAACTTCGTCTTTATGTGGGAAAATGCCTATGTGCTATTAGGTTTTACAGCAGTATTTATCGCTGGAACCATTGGCTACTTTAGTTTTAAATATAAAAGGAGCTATTCCGCTTTTTCCAGTAAAGGAAAGGAAAACGTGTAATATAACAGTTTTAACGGATATACAAAAAAGAACCAGTTGCCAGTTTTGGCAGCCGGTTTTTTGCATATAGCAATGGTAGAGAGAGTTTTGTTTGGCAACTATAACCAGAACATAATATGGAAGCATCCGCTCTCAAGGTGTTAAGCAGATGTAGTACCCAGTATTAAAAATCAATTGGAGATATGGTTGCACTTGTCGCACTTGTTGCCGTAGCACTCGTGCTGTTCTTCGATTTTTTCGCCGCACTCACTGCACTGCTTGGCGGGCAGGTTTTTAAAAAATTCAATGCTGCTTTGGATCATGATCATCAGCCTCCAATTAAATTTTTCAGAATAGTAGAAACAGTTTGTTTTCTTTTGTTACTAGTAGTGTATTATAACAGGTGAAACATGTCAATGATGTTTTATAACAAATTTCAAAAAGATGAAAAAATGGGCATAATGGTTTATATTGAAAGAAAACCGAAGCTCCCTTATTTGGGGCTGAATCATTATCTATTGAACTTTAATTAGACATAGGAGTGAGTATATGAAATTAACGGTAATAGGATGCTGGGGCGGCTATCCGGCAAAGAACGAAGCGAGTTCTGGGTACCTGCTTGAATGCGAGAATTTCAAGTTGTTGATTGATTGTGGGAGCGGTGTGCTGTCAAGGCTTCAAAACCATTTGAAGCCTGAAGAACTGGATGCTGTTGTGCTTTCCCATTACCATCCAGATCATGTGGCCGACATTGGAGTTCTTCAGCATGCCCTGCTTATAGGCAGTTTTCTTGGCAATGAGAAAAAAAACTTGCCAATCTACGGCCATACCCTCGATAGGGTTGAGTTCGAAAAATTAACCTACAAGGATATCACAAAGGGAATAGAGTATACAGAAGACAAGCCAGTTAACATCGGGCCTTTTAAATTTACATTCATGAAGACAATACACCCAGTTCCGTGCTTTGCTATGAGAATAGAATCGGGTGGAAAGACGCTCGTATATACAGGTGATACAGCGTATATGGATGAATTGTCCGACTTTGCAGCCGACGCAAATCTCCTCCTTTGCGAAAGCAATTTTTACGGCCATGTGGATGGGTCAGGAGCGGGCCATATGACTAGCAGGGATGCAGGAAGGGTTGCGCATCAGGCTAACGCAATGCTGCTTATGCTGACACATTTACCGCACTTTGGAGAATTGTCCCAGCTGAAAAAGGAAGCTTCTGAGATATTCACCCGTGAAATAGCTATCGCCCAAAGCGATATGGAATTTCAGCTATAATCTGGAGGAATTGTGATGCTGTTTATTGATAACAAAGGGATCACAGATCCTCGCATAAATCTGGCCATTGAGGAATACGCACTAAGAAACCTGGATATCAACGAAACGTATTTATTGTTTTACATAAATGAACCTTCCATTATCATTGGTAAAAACCAGAATACCATTGAAGAAATTAATACAGAATATGTCGAGAAAAATGACATAAAGGTCGTGCGCAGGCTTTCCGGAGGAGGAGCGGTGTACCATGACCACGGAAACCTAAACTTCAGTTTTATTACAAAGGATGATGGGGACAGCTTTCACAATTTCCAAAAGTTCACTGAACCTGTTACTGCTGTCTTGAAAAAATTGGGAGTAAAGGCCGAGCTTAGCGGCAGAAACGATATTCTTGCCGAAGGGCGGAAGATCTCAGGAAACGCCCAGTTCTCCACAAGAGGACGGATGTTTAGCCATGGTACCTTAATGCTGAACTCTGAGCTGAAAAATGTAGTTTCTGCCTTAAGGGTCAAAAAGGACAAGATTGAATCAAAAGGGATTAAATCAATCAGGAGCAGGGTGGCCAATATATCAGAGTTTTTGAATGAGCCTATAACAATGGAGCAATTCCGTTTTCTGCTGCTTAAGAATATTTTTGAAGGTTCAATTGAAATTCCGGAGTATGTCCTAACAGACGATGATTGGGAAAAAATCCACAAGCTTTCAGAAGAACGCTATCGGAATTGGGATTGGAATTACGGAAAATCACCCAAATTCAATCTGCAGCACTCACGCAGATTCCCGGTTGGATCGATTGATTTTCGTCTCGATATTTCGAAGGGTGTAATTGACAATTGTAAGATATATGGAGACTTTTTTGGCCTAGGAGACGTAGAAGATATTGAAAGCAGGCTGATCGGAAGCAAATATGAGCGGAATGAAATTGAAAAACAGTTACAGGACATTGACATCAAACATTATTTTGGTAATGTTTCACGTGAGGATTTGATTGATTTAATCTATTAATGGATAATCCTGCCGATGTCCGAACGGAAGCATGATAAAACAAAGTTGTTACAATAGCCTGTATGGAAAGGATCTCTATACAGGCTATTGTATGTTCTTATACCAATTCACGGAGGTAAAAACATAAGTGAGGATGGTGAAAATTTGGAAAAGAAAATAGCGGTCATTGACATAGACTCCAATTCAATAAGTTTTATTTTCCCAAATAAAAGCGGATAGGGTATTTAAGGAAACTTTTAATATTTAGATCAGGGTATCAATCTCATCATTAGATAACATTTGTTCCCTTGTAAGGTAATTTTGCAGTCGCGCAGAAAGTGAACAATCGTCTACATTGGACAGGTGCGGGTTACAATTGAGAATTCAAATGAGCCGCTTACGGAGGAGCAAACGCAAAATAATCAAAAACAGAATCAAATTAGTAAATTTCGTAGATAAGACCCTTTCAATAGGGGATTTTTCACTGAATAAGAATCTAATAATAAAAAATGTGATTCCAGCATTCTATAACAAAAAAGCAGGACACAGGCTTTGGTGCCAGTTACAGCCTTACTACTGCAGAGCTGGATGTGAACCGCCTTGGCCGGCCAACAATGTTACTTTAGTCAGCTCGCCTATTGGAGAGTTTTGTAACATAAACATTGCCGAAAATGAATTCTTTTAATATAATATATTTTGAAATTTCAAAATGCTAAAAAATGAATGAGTATTCATTCATGGTTGGTTCCAGATAAAAGGGGGATGGAGAAGTATGAATTTATCGGCAAAGCTTCATGAAACATCTTTGATATCGGCAGGCAAACCGGCGTTTTATTTTATGGATCAGGCAACAACTTACGCGGAGCTAGATGCTTCAGTAACCAAATTCGCAGATGGCCTTGGTAAATTAGGGGTGAAAAAAGGGGACCATGTTGCATTGCTTTTGGGCAACTCTCCTTATTTCATTATTGGGTTATATGGTGCACTGCGATTAGGTGCAACAGTAATACCAATCAATCCGATTTATACACCTGACGAGATTGGCTATATCCTGAACAATGGAGATGTAAGAACAGTTATCACGCTTGATATACTTTTGCCATTAATGGAGAAAATGGATTCATTGCTTCCTGGGGTAGAGCATGTGATTTCTTGTGATACTACTGAGGAGAAGGGCGGACTAGACGTTCATTCTTTGTCAATTTACCCTAAATTGAAATCGTTTACATCCGTAGTCGCTTCAGGAGACGCAGGTTTCCAGGGACCAGAGCTTGAGGAAGATGAAACGGCTATTATCCTTTATACTTCTGGGACAACTGGCAAACCAAAAGGAGCGATGCTAACGCATAAAAATTTATATTCAAATGCTCAAGATGTCGCCGACTACCTGAAAATTAATGAAAATGACAGAGTGATCACTGCATTGCCAATGTTTCATGTTTTCTGCCTTACCGTGGCATTGAATGCACCGTTAATGAGCGGGGGAACTCTTGTAATCGTTCCGAGATTCAGCCCGAAGGAAGTGTTCCGGATTGCATCGGAATATGAGATTACATTGTTTGCGGGTGTCCCTACAATGTACAATTTCCTTTATCAATACGAAGAAGGGACAGCAGAAGATCTTAAGTCGCTCCGCCTATGTATCTCCGGTGGGGCTTCCATGCCGGTTGCGCTTCTTAATAGCTTTGAAAAAAAGTTTAATGTTCAGATTTCGGAGGGGTATGGATTATCTGAAGCATCACCTGTTACATGCTTTAACCCGCTTGACCGTCCGAGAAAACCGGGTTCAATCGGAACCTCAATAATTCACGTGGAAAACAGGGTTGTCGACGAGCTGGGAGAGGAAGTTCCAGTAGGGCAAGTTGGCGAATTAGTTGTAAAAGGGCCAAATGTAATGAAGGGTTATTACAAGCTTCCCGAGGAAACAGCAGCTGCCATTAAAGATGGCTGGCTATACACAGGTGACCTGGCAAGGATGGACGATGAAGGGTATTTTTACATAGTTGACCGTAAAAAAGACATGGTCATTGTCGGAGGTTACAATGTTTACCCAAGAGAAGTGGAAGAAGTGCTTTACTCTCATCCAGATGTAGTGGAAGCCGCGGTAATTGGGGTTCCAGATCCAAATCAGGGTGAAACAGTCCACTGCTTTGTAGTGAAGAAAAATGACTTATTAACAGAAGCAGAATTGAAGGCTTTCTGCTCAGAGCACCTTGCTAAGTATAAGCTTCCAAGCCAGATTGATTTTCTCGAGGAGCTGCCGAAGAATACGACTGGAAAAATACTGCGAAGGTCATTAAGAAGTCAAATATTGCAGAACCATTAATATCTAAAATCGCAGGAGACCTACTATGCAGGAAGGTCTCTTTTTTGTCGGCCAGTGCATACAAACAGGGCTACAATGAATTCATCCCATGATTTCGGTACGAAAGGGACATACACCTAAAAATGCACTGTTGAATATGGTGTAGGGTAGTTAACTTTCTGGGAGGTACGTTATGCAGCCACAATATATAAATCCGGAATATCCTCAAATGATGGAAAATGGTCTTAACTTTATGGAGCAAATTGATCAGCGGCAGCAGCCTTACGGATACTCTTATCCAAGGCCAAGACCAAGACCAAGGCCGCGTCGCCCTTATTATTATCCATACTATCCCTATTATCCCTCCTATCCATACTATCCGTATTACCCATATTATCCGGGATATGGCTATGGAGGCGGATACGGAGGCGGATACGGAGGCGGTTATGGGTACGGAGGATGGGATGACAACTACTGATCAAGGATAGCCGTAACAGGATAAAAGCCTTGCCTAAATAAAAGAATTTAATTCTAACACCCTTATTATTAATAAAGCCTTATAAGATGCTCCAGAGGGCACTTGTGAGGCTTTATTTTTTAATTATGAATTTATAAGCAAGTAAGAATTGTGGATTTTAATCTGATCTCAGCTTCAGACAGAATCAAGGTCCTTACTTCTTCATTAAACGGAGTTTCCTATGGAAGCTGAATGGCTTCAACGGATTGGCGTTTATTGATCTTTATAGCCACAAATAAAAATGAAAAGGCTGCAATGAAACGGGCTGCAGAAACAATCGTCATCGCATGATTCATTCCAAGTAAATTCAGCAAATAAACGCCGGTTTGAGGTGCAATGAAGCCGACTATTGCCAGTAAGAAGGTGTAGTTGGCAATATAATTCGTCCGATCTGCATCAGGTGTTGCTTTAAGCAACTGGTTAAACAGAAGCAGATTCGTTCCGGATACAAATAGCCCAATCCATAAGTTTATTAACGTTAAATAAATAAGATTAGCTGAAAGAATCGTCAACACGGGTGCTGTTGCCATACCTGCAGCGGCTACGAATAGAACCATTGTATTTCCCCAACGGTCAGCCGCATTAGCCCACCATTTGATGCTTATAATCTGTGCAAGCTGGTTTGTAACCGAGAATAAACTGAACCACATCGCTGTGGCATTGGCCTCTTTGATATGGTATATGCTAAAAATCGACCATCCCATCTGGGCGGCAAAGTTAAAAAGCAGGGCGCAAATCAAAAACATAACATAAGGTTTATAGCTGAATACTTCCATCGAGAACTTTTTACTGTGTTCTGAGGCTTGTTCATTATTCTCTTTTTTAGTGCTATCCTCTTTATGTTTAAATAAATACCAAACTTCAAATATCGCAAAAATAAAACCTAGTATTATTAATATTTGATAAGGATAAGCATCGTTTTTATCGAACAGGTTTAAAAAGAAACCAGATAAGAATGTCACAGCAAGAGCGGCAATCGTGTTGTATCGGTTTCTGGAACTAAAAAAGTTGCCTCTTCGTTCACTTGGAATTAAATCGCCGATCATCGACTGCCATGATAAATTGGAAAGCGAGCCCGGAAAATTCAATAGGGCAATCAAAATAACAAGAATCCACGCAGCATGCGTTTGGGAGAGGAACGGAATAAACAATATAAGCATAAATAAAAATCTCGTAGCCAGGGTAGACAAGGCGGCAAAGTTCTTTTTGCTCTGAACCCTATTCAACAGGATGGCACCGGGAATGACAGCCAGCATTCCGATGATGGATGGAAGTGATGTGATCAGGCCCATCTGAGTATTGGTTGCTCCCAATACGCTTATTGCAAACAACGGGATATAACCATTAACCATATTTGTAGAGGCAGTAGAGGCGATGCCATTATAGAAACTTAACTTTTCATTTTTTGTATAACTCAAGAATATAGCTCTCCTTTTTATATTCTAAATTTATTTTATGCTGGCATTGGACGGAGTATTATCAGCGGATAAATGCAGGTTTATTCAATGTAATTCTGAGCCAGATTAATAGGCCGAAATGAATTGTACAATGGCGGTTCTCCGGAGGCAAGAGGGACATATAAAAACAGTCTGTTTAGCATAGCTTCTCAATTGAGAACGTAAGTACAAAGCCACTACTGAATTGCTGTCAAGAGTGAGAGGTAGGTGCATCAAGCTGCAAAAGTAGTGAGCAGGCTAAAGTATTAGGAATAAAGAAGACGAAGGTTATCGGTGTCGTCCTCCCAAGATTAGCCTGGAAGGGTAAGTATTTCCAGGTATCGCGGGTACAGCTACCGAAATACTAATGGAAGATTTTGAAGTTTGAAGTAGGTGCAAATACGGCAGGCTTTGAAATCAGCATCAGGAGAAATACCAGTCTTGTTTTTAAAACAGGTGAACAAGCATTATCCTAGAAAGAAAGAAATTTAACGGTGATGGCTGTGAGAAAAGAAGCTGTAAACTGGACAAACTTGTAAGCCATCACTTATTCCTTGATATTTCTTGTATTGAAGTTTTTGCTAATGGAGGTTCTGAAGTGTTTACTTCAAGATATTTTCTTAATTATGAGGACCGACAAATATTATTTTCAGCAGAAGGACAGGTATCCTGCTCCATAACAAAATGGCAACTTTTCAATGTGAGAGTTTTTACTGAAAAAGGATAGATAAACGGAATGTCCGTTTATTTATCCTTTTTATATTAAGATAAGAAAGTATAACTTTTTTATCAAGCACAGATGCTGTATAGCTCCAGCACCCAGCAACTTTTTTTCCGTAGGAAAATAAAGCCCCGACGCACAGGACGTGGCGTTTTTAGTCGGCCCCGAATGTTGTGACCAAGTGCTGTCACAACCCTGTGTTGCGATCAAGTGACATCTCAACCTTGGTCATAAGTCAATCACTTCGGAGGGAAAAAGCTCTTTCTGTCAGCGATTGTCTTATGCTTGCTGGACTTGGATAGGACAAGGAATGCTCCGTCAGCAATACATCGCACAAAACAAAGCGACAGCATTGTGAGGATGTGCTGGCGTCGACGTTTGGCACAGGACATGCCAGAGCTTAGTCGACATTCCTCTGTCACGATGTGGGCCAAACTCTATATAAATTTGACAATGTCTTTTACAGGCAATCGAGTGGTGTTATGTGCTGGTGCAGCTGCTTTTCCGAGCGGAATTAATACAATCGGGTAAATACCCTCAGGTAAGTTGAATTTTTCCGCAAATTTCACCCTGTCAAACCCTCCCATAGGAACGGTATCATAGCCGTACGCCTTTGCAATTAGCATAAGCTGCATAGAAACAAGGCCTGCGTCAAATTGCGCAATATTCCTTCTGGCTTCTTCTGATATCTTGGGATAAAGATTATTCGTGTTTTCCACCATGCGCTGCATGTTTGTTTCATTCATGTAGCCGGCTTCGACACTGCTTCGGTATATTTTTTCCGTATCTTTATATGCATCGATCACGCCAAGCACTGCGATAACTGCAGAAGCTGTTTCTACCTGTGCCTGGTTATTGGCAATCGCTCTTAATTCCTTTTTTGAATCCTGATCTGTAATGACGATAAAACGCCAAGGCTGCAGATTACTGGATGAAGGTGCAAGGGAAGCTTTCTCTAACATTTTTTCAATTTCTTCCCTCGGTATTTCATAATTAGGGTCATAAACCCTTACTGATTTTCTTTCGCGGATGACTTCTAAGATGTTTTTGTCATTTGATGCAGTCACATTCTGTTCCTCCTAGATTGCAATTGCTAACAGATAGTAGCGTATTAAAGATTACTATTTAGTACATTTTGAAGTCAAATTTACTGTTTTTACTGTTTTATTTCCATTAATTACCATAATAATATATTAATATAGTTTAAAATTTTGAAAAAATCCAAAAACATCTTGTAATAAAAAAGGACTATGTTTATAATTTAGTACATAAAAGCATAAAAGTAAAAAATGAAATACTTATAGATAACTGAACGGGGGATTTAGATGAAAAAGAAATGGCTAGGATCTGCAGCAACGGTCAGCATGCTTGCGGCAATAATGTTAGCAGGCTGCGGCAGTACTGATACAAGCAGTACGGAGAAAAATGACGCTCCATCAAAGGATAAAGAGATAAAGATCGGGATGACTCAAATTGTTGAACATCCTTCGTTAGACGCAGCTTCAAAGGGTTTTAAGGCGGCCCTGGAAGAAAAGGGTTTGAAAGCAGAATTTGATATGCAAATCGCGGGAGATCCGAATAATACACAAACTGTTGCAAATAATTTTGTCTCAGATAAGGTTGATTTGATTTTTGCTAATTCAACCCCAAGTGCTCTTGGTGCATTAAATGCAACAAAGGATATTCCAGTTGTTTTTACATCAGTAACTGATCCATTAGGAGCAAAGCTAGTTTCATCGATGGAGGCCCCTGGCGGAAATGTAACTGGAACGACTGATACTCATCCTGACGCAATTCCAAAAACGGTAGAATTCATTGCTAAGCAAATGAAGGCCAAAAAAGTAGGAACAATCTATAATGCCGGAGAGCAGAATTCTGTTGCTCAGGTGGAAATTGTGAAAAAAGAAATGAAGAAAGCGGGTATTGAACTGGCTGAAGCCTCGGTGTCAACCTCTGCTGAAGTCAAGCAAGCCGCTGAGTCACTTGCAGGAAAAGTCGATGCCTTTTACGTCATTACTGATAATACGGTTGTATCCGCTCTTGAGTCGGTAATTGGCGTTGCAAATGATAAGGATATCCCTTTATTTGTCGGCGAGCTTGATTCAGTTGCGCGAGGCGGGTTTGCAGCATATGGTTTTGACTATTATGATATCGGCTTTGAAGCAGGAGAAATGGCTGCACAGATTTTACAGGATGGGAAAAAGCCAGAGGATCTGCCTGTCCAATATCCTCAAAAATTAAAGCTCTCCATAAACGAAAAGGCAGCTAAGGAAATGGGCATTGAAATCAAAGAAGAATGGAAGTCTGAAGCGGAAATTGTAAAATAATGAAAGCAATCCGCGGAAACTCCACTGGAGAGGAAGAGATATATGTTAGCAATATTCAGTTCAGTTGAAGCGGGTGTCATTTATGCCATAATGGCTCTTGGCGTTTATTTATCATTCCGTATTCTGGATTTTCCCGATTTGACTGTTGACGGCAGCTTTGTAACAGGGGCATCGGTTGCAGCAATTATGATTGTTAATGGCCAGAGCCCGCTTGTGGCCACTGCAGCCGCTTTACTAGCCGGCTTTGCAGCAGGGATGATTACAGGCCTGCTGCATACAAAAGGAAAAGTGAATCCGCTTCTTTCCGGTATATTAATGATGATAGCTTTATATTCCATTAACCTCCGGATAATGGGAAAATCAAATGTCCCGCTTTTGACGGAAGAAACAATTATGACAAAGATTACTGCATTTTGGCAAAACTCAGGGTTGGACGGGATATTGAACAACCTATTAACGTCTGCCGGAATGACTGAAATTCCGAAAACATGGGGCATTTTAATCACAATGCTTCTGCTTGCTGTTCTGATCAAAGTATTAATTGACGCTTTTCTTAAAACAGAAATTGGTCTCGTACTCCGTGCCACTGGAAATAATGCGGCAATGGTAAAAAGCTTTTCTGCCAACACCAATACCATGAAGGTTCTTGGATTGGGGATTTCAAATGGGCTTGTCGCCTTTTCAGGTGCGCTGGTTGCCCAATATAATGGATTCAGCGATGCGGGTATGGGAATCGGAATGATTGTGATTGGTCTTGCTTCAGTCATCATCGGTGAAGCTGTCTTCGGTTCAAAAACAATCGCTAGAGCTACACTTGCTGTGATCGGCGGTGCGGTCATTTATCGTATTGTTGTAACGCTTGCCTTACAGGTACAATTTCTTGAAACAGGGGACATGAAGCTGATTACAGCAGTAATTGTTATATTTGCTTTAATTATCCCGAGTATTTCGGCCGCTCAAAAAGAAAGAAGCCGAAAGAAGAAAAGGCTGAAGGAGCTTTCATTTGAGAGGGCAGATTCTTTCGAGAAAGGCGGGGAAAATATTGCTGCAGCTAAATCGGATTTTTAAAGTTTTCAACGAGGGGACACCTGATGAGAAACTGGCACTCAATAACATTGATCTTCAGATGGCTAAGGGTGAATTTGTAACGGTTATTGGGAGCAATGGAGCCGGAAAATCAACATTAATGAACTTGATCTCCGGCAGGCTTATTCCTGACGCAGGTGAAGTGATAATTGACGGACAAAATATGACCACTGTTCCTGAGCATGTTCGTTCAAGAGTAATTGGACGTGTGTTCCAGGATCCAATGGCAGGAACTGCGCCTGAAATGACAATAGAAGAAAACCTCGCAATCGCATATACAAGGACAAAACGCAAAGGGCTCTACTTTGGGGTAACAGGCAAAAGGCGAGCGTTCTTTAAAGAAACCCTTGAGACTCTTCATCTGAATCTCGAGAACAGGATAAACACAAAGGTAGGAATGCTTTCGGGGGGAGAAAGGCAGGCGCTATCCCTATTGATGGCTACTTTTACGGAGCCGAAGATATTGCTGCTTGATGAGCACACCGCAGCGCTGGATCCAGCAAGGGCAGAATTAATAACAAATTTGACTCGGCAAATAGTTGAGCAATATAAACTGACTACGCTGATGGTTACTCATAATATGCAGCAGGCTGTTGATCTTGGCGATTCTTTAATTATGATGGACAAAGGACAGATTATTTTTGATGCAAAAGGCAAGGATAAATCCTCCTTAACTGTTGAAAAGCTTCTTGAAGAGTTCCAGCGAATCCGCGGCGAACAAATGACCAATGACAGAGCCGTACTTATTTAAATGATTCATAACGGACCTTGCCAGGCTTCTTAATGGCACGGTCCTTTTTTCTGTGGAGTTTTAAAGCGAATGAAATGGTAATTGGAATATTTGGATTAATTTAGGAAAATAAAAATATGTCATTTGGGAGGAGAATAGAAATGGCCATCACCATTACAGAAAAGCAAACATCAGATTTCAGGCAGGGCATCCAGTCAGGTGTTAGCATTGCCATTGGATATTTTCCGATTGCACTTACATATGGGCTACTGGCAAAGACTACTGGTTTGACAATGGCTGAAACCGTTGCCATGAGCATTTTTGTTTTTGCTGGAGCGGCACAATACGTATCTCTAAGCCTGCTTACTTCAGGGACAGGGATTTTTGAAATCGTCCTTACTACATTTATATTAAATATCCGACATTTTTTAATGTCAACGGCTTTGAACGAAAAAAGCACGGATGACCGGTTGTGGAAAAAGGCAGGATACGCTTTTGGAGTAACGGATGAAACTTTCTCGGTTGCGGCAACAAAGGACGGGACTGTCTCAGCCGGTTATATGTATGGGGTGATCAGTGTCAGCTATTCAAGCTGGGTCGTGTTTTCAGGTCTTGGTTACTTGTTTGGAGCTAGCCTGCCCAAAACATTGCAGGAAAGCATGTCGGTTGCCCTTTACGCGATGTTCATCGGCCTTTTGGTCCCTTCAATGAAGGGATCAATGAAGGTGATATATTTGGCGGCGCTTGCGGCTTGTTTTAACAGCATTTTCACTATTTCAGGCATGTTGAAGACGGGATGGGCTATCGTTACGGCAACCCTTTTATCAGCTATCCTGGTCGAGCTGGTAGAATATTTCAAAAAAGGGAAAGAAGGCTATGGCCATGAATAGTACAATCGCAATAATGATATTGGGGATGGCTGTAGTAACGTATTTACCAAGGATGCTGCCATTTGTACTATTTAAAGGAAAGGAATTGCCTCCTTTTGTCCAAGGTATTTTGAAAAATATACCATTTGCTACACTTGGAGCACTGATATTTCCCGGAATCTTGTTTATCCAAGAGGATATACTCTACGGAATTATCGGGGCTGCAGCTGCAATTATTATTGCATTCACTGGTGCGAATGTTATTGTTGTAGTTCTTGGAGCAATCGCAGTATTAAGTGTGTATTCTTATTTCATGCCCTTTTAGGACCTGGAAGGTAAAACTATGAGAAAGATCTTGCCCAGACGGCAAGGTCTTTCATATGTTCTTTAAGAAAGCTAGTTTAATTCTTTCATGATTCTTTTATATACTTTATCTTTGTCGAAATTTCCTTGACCCATTCCAAACACTTCAATTACACGGTTATTTTGATCTACCAAATAGGTTGCACTTGTATGGATAAACTGGCCTGTTCCGGGGTCACGGTATTGAAAATTAAACTGGTCGGCCAATTTTTTTGTATCTCCGTCAGTTCCGCGCAAAAGCTCCCAACCCTCCTGTTTATCAATTTCAAAGTTCTCAGCATAATTTTTTAGGACATCCTGAGTATCTTTTTTTGGATCAAATGTAATAGTCAAAAATTCAACTTCATTGCCGAATTTACCTTTATCTTCCAGATGGTCCCTAACTTTTTTCATTTGAAAAGTCGTATTTGGGCAAATATCGGGGCATTCTGTATAAATGAATTCAAGTAAACGGACTTTTGGAGGCATATCATTGAAAGAGTAGGATTTTCCGTTATGTGTTTCCATAACAATTTCCTTGGGAAAAACCATTTTTGATTGCCGGTATTCTGTAAAATAATAAATGCCTGAACTAATTCCAATCACCAGCAGGACGGAAAAAATAATATATACCTTTTTCATGTTTCACCTCGAAGGATTAATATAAGGAAAAGATTTTTGCTATATGAATGTCGAGAATATATCTTAACTATAACTTAAGGAAATGTAATGAAGGTGCCGGAAAAGAGAACAAACATTGAAGATTATTTGAACTTTTAGTGTCTTATCACACTCTTTATGTTCTAACCTGAACTTCGATTACTACAATATACAATAGGGCTGTCCATGAAAGGAGGAGAAGTTGATGAGAAGAAAGATCGGTGTGCAAGCAGTGTTCATCTATTTATTCTTTATGATAGCTGTGTACTGCTACCTATACTTTGGAGGAGATTCCGGCATTCCTGAGGCTTTCAGGGGGACCAGTGCAGATCCGGCAACATTTCTTAACGGAAGGGAACTGATGCTTAGTGAGGAATATTCCAGGATCAGAAACTTCCTTTTCTTTGTATCTATACCTTTTGAGTGGCTTTTTCTTTTATTAATGTTATTAGGAGGCTTGTCCCAGACCTTTGAAAGATGGGCTGCCGCTTCCTCAAAATCGAGAATATTGCAAACTGCCATTTATGTCTTCTGGCTCTCGATTATAACTTTAATCGCGGCTTTCCCATTTAAGTATATAGGGTACTATTTAAGCAAGGAATATAATATTTCCACCCAGTCATTTTCATCCTGGATGAAGGATCAAATTACCGATTTTTGGCTGAACTTCGGATTGACCTTTCTTCTCGTTTCCGTTCTTTATTGGCTGATACAAAAGAGCCAAAAAAGATGGTGGCTTTATGCATGGCTTTTGTCAGTTCCATTTTCATTTTTTATGATGTTTCTTCAGCCTGTAGTGATTGATCCACTGTATAATGACTTTTATCCCTTGAAAGATAAAAAACTCGAAACGAAGATTCTAGAGATGGCGGATAAGGCAGATATTCCGGCTGACCATGTGTATGAAGTGAATATGGCTGAGAAAACCAATTCTCTGAATGCTTATGTAACTGGTGTTGGATCGAATTCACGAATAGTGCTATGGGATACTACGCTTAACCGGCTTGAAGATGATGAAATTTTATTTATTATGGCGCATGAGATGGCCCATTATGTTGAAAAACATATTTATATCGGTATTTCGGGATATTTGCTGTTAAGTTTGGCGGGATTGTGGGTTATCGCAAAAATTATGGATCATGCGGTTCGAAAGTGGGGAGGTATTCTCCAAGTTTCTTCTGTGAGAAATATTAGCTCGCTCCCGCTGTTCCTGCTGGTCGCTTCAATCCTCACATTTGCATCAGCACCGCTGTCCAATGCTGTGTCTCGCTATCAAGAAGCACGTGCTGACAGCTATGCAATAAAAATGACCCAAGATAGTCAATCCGCCATCGGCACCTTTCAGGAGCTGACAAGGGCAGGGCTGAGCGAAGTGAACCCCCCTTATCTTGTAAAGCTGTTCCGCTACAGCCATCCAACGATGCTGGAACGAATTTCCGCTCTCGAGCAGTATGATCGGGAAAAAGAATAGATATGTTAAACAGGCATATACGTTTAGTATGTTTCTTGCTAAAATGATTATAAAATACCAAATTAGGGATTTTTTATATTCGAAGGGCTATGGTGGGTAAAAATGCATCGAAATAAAGAATTGTATCAGTTTTTATCAGATAATTCTTGGCAGCTGACCGAGCGATGGTACGAGTCACTAGAAAAAAGTAAAAGTGGTGGTGTATATGCATCCGCCGATCCAATAGTGATTGAAGGCTTAAAAAAACAAAACCACGAATTTCATAAGCGCTTCTTCCGGGTGTTTTTGGAAGATGAATGCAAATTCTTTGAAACATTTGAAGAGTGGGTATTACTTGTCGCCAAAGACCAAGAACATTTAAGAACACCGATACATTTAATTTTAAAGGAATTTTTCAATAACCAAGATCATTATTTGGACTTAATCAAGGAGTTCGTTTCTCAGCACCCAGGCAAATATTCACATGACGAAATTCATCTATGGATGCGCACTATAATTAAATTATTCGGTCAAGTGATAACATGGTTCACTGAAGAAAATTTTAAGCAGTCACAACAGCAGCTTGAAGCTCAGCAGGAAATGATTCGGGAATTAAGCGCACCAGTGATATCTTTAAACCATAACACTGCGCTGCTTCCACTCGTAGGCGACATTGACACAGCAAGAGCTAAGTTTCTATTTGAAAATACTTTACAGCAATGTGCAAAAAAGAGGGTTAATCACCTGTTTATCGATTTATCTGGAGTAGTCATGATTGATACAATGGTTGCTCACCAGATATTTCAATTGATAGAAGGTTTAAGTTTGCTTGGAGTCCATTCCACCCTGTCTGGATTAAGGCCTGAAATTGCTCAGACAGCAGTTCAATTAGGACTTTCATTTGATAAAGTTTCCTTTACATCAACTTTAGAGAAGGCAATTAACCAGCTTATTAATAATTAAATGATAAAGCGCTTGAAAAAAACCCTTGTCATCATTGACAAGGGTTTTACACGGTTTTCGTCAGGTTAAAGGATTTTAGCTTCCAAAAGCCTGATTTACCTGAATTAATTCACAGGTTAATTCCATAAAAAGGGATTTGTTTTTCTGGTCGAGGGCATGGTCTATTTCGTTTACGAGCTTCTGTTGCTTTCGTTTCAATAAAGCTTCAGTAATGATCATATCAATCATCAGATTCTGCATGTAATTTTCTCTTTTCTTCTTGTTCATTGCACATGACTTTGTTAATTCAGAATAGGATTTCTCATGTTTCATGAAACTCACCCCTGAGACCTTTTAAATAGTATATGGATAATGGGGGGGAAATTCAACCAAATAATTATAATTTTTTTAATTTTTAGTTTATTTTAAAAAATTAAGCTGATTTCCCTTTGGTGCGCTCATGGGGGCAGTTCTATATCATTCATTTAGCTTTACTGAAAATTTGAATTTTTTGTGAATTCAGTAAAATCCCCTATGGGGCATGTTATGATAAAGATGTTGGAAATTCATGGTTATTAGAGAGGGGTTTAATTATGACGACTGAAAACCAATGCCTGATCGAAGAGTATGAAATCACACCATACACTCTTTTGCTCATGCCCATCCAGTACGGAAGCAAAACTTACACACGAATCTATGAATTAAACGAAGAATTCATTTCTCCTTTCAGGCCTTTGGACATTATTAAGAAAAGTTGTCAATATTTTGGAAGTTCTTATGAGGGCAGACGAGAAGGAACGAAAAGGCTTATTAAAATTACCCACAAAGCACCAATAGCAATTGATCCCACGAGTTCTATCTTCTTTTTCCCGACAATTTCTCCATCACGTCCTCAATGTGTATGGCTTGCCCACGAACATATTTCCTCATACAGCCGGAGTGGGGCGGCAGAAACATCCATAACGTTCCGAAATCAAAAAAGTATTAACCTTCCTGTTTCCTTTAGTTCATTTGAAAACCAGCTGCTGAGGACAGCGCATTTGAAAACTACTTTGGTTCAAAGAATCGCTGAGACGGAGCGAAAATCGTTCTATATGTTTCACCGCAAGAAAACCGAAGCATAAATTAAATAAAAGTTTATCTTAGACTAGGTAAACAGATGGGGGTTGAAAATATATACTCTGCCAAATAATGTTCTAAAAATAGATTGATTATGTAAAAACATGAGCGTACCTGTCACCGGGGAACGCTTATTTATGTTTTAGCCTTTTAATTAGGTAATACCCAAGCAATTCCTCCACTTTATTCCGCAGACGAGGGTTGAAATAGTTATGGTGCTCTTCATATCCCCGATAGATGAAGGAGAACATAGTAAATGCCTCATCACGGTTTACTTCGGTTACTTTAATATTCTCACTCCTTAAGTACCTTCTTGCTTCAGCCAGTTCTTTCTGGACAACCGTTAAGGCTTCTTCTACAAGGTCAAGGTAAGGCTGCCGCAATTTGAACGGACTTTTCTCAAAAACTAGCCTGTCCCGGTTCAGGATTGTGATTACCATGGGCAGATAAATGGCTTGTTCAATTATGTTCCGGTCTTTCTCAGGGATACGTGTCATCTAAAAACCTTCTCTCAAATAAGAACGTACGTTCTTATTCTATCGTAATAAAAATTTGCTTAGTGTGCAACCTGTTTATATAGGAAAAAAGCAAATGTCCA
Source organism: Peribacillus saganii (assembly GCF_003429095.1). GTDB lineage: Bacteria > Bacillota > Bacilli > Bacillales > DSM-1321 > Peribacillus > Peribacillus saganii. Next base: position 11,949 of record NZ_QVTE01000065.1, on the reverse strand, counting down.
ATTTACTTCAGAAATAGATTAATCGGCAAACCGAAGGGGAAAGGGATTAGTAACACTAAAATATAATCTCTTGCTTTGTAATTGGCGGGGATACATGTAAAATAAAACGGAGGCCAATTTTTAAAAAGGGTAATAAGTATAACTGTTTTAAGAATTTCAGATGTCTAGCTGCAGTGCCCGGAAAATTTTTTCCGCAGGAAAATAAAGTCCCGACGCAACATGACGTGCTAGTGCCGGTGTCGCCAAGGACAGGAAATCCTCGGCAGCAGTACATTGTGCGAAACAAAGCCGTTTTGTGAGAATGTACTGGTGTCGATGTTGATTTGTTAGGGGACTTCCGCTGTGCTTACTAGATAAGAAAGTATAACTTTTTTAACAAGTTTGAATGTCTAGCTCCAGGCTTTTCTTACAATGCTATTAATATGTCAAGGAGATCATGATGGATTTTGATGCAATACGCGAATGGATGACACTAGAAAATATAATGGAAATTATTCAGCAGTACCGGTCACTGGGCCCCATCCCAGGTATATTATTGCCATTGCTGGAGGCTTTCTTGCCTTTTTTGCCTCTGTTTGTGTTCGTAATGGCAAATGCCAATGCTTTTGGGCTGTGGATTGGCTTTTTAATATCCTGGCTGGGATCAGTGGCAGGAGCCCTTCTTGTTTTTTTGATTGTGAGAAAGTACGGACAGCAAAGGCTCCTTTCTTTTCTGCAAAAAAACAGGCAGGTAAGGAAGCTGATGGAATGGGTGGACAGGCATGGTTTTGGTCCTTTGTTTTTATTGCTCTGCTTCCCGTTTACTCCGTCAGCTGTAGTCAACGTAGTGGCTGGACTCTCTAAAATAAGCCCCTTGCAGTACGCTCTCGCTGTAACAGCAGGGAAGATGGTTATGATTTTTACAATTAGCTTTGTTGGGTATGATATTTTTTCGCTTATTCATAAACCGCTCAGAACGGCTTTAGTTCTGCTGATAATTTTTGTTCTATGGTATGTTGGGAAACAAATTGAAGTAAGATTGAATAAGAGTGGTCAAAGAGAGAGAGGCTGACATAAAGTCAGCGTTTTTCATGTCAGGGATTTTCAATATATTCTTCTGTGAAAATCGTTCAGAAAAAAACGCGCAAGAAACATTTGGAAGCTGCGGATTTTTCGAAAACTAGTGGAAGCTTACATTAGGATGCGGGTTTAGGACGGTGAATAAGTAAAACAGGGGGACTCTCGAGTCAGCCGTTCTTCCTCTTATGATGGGGGCAAATAAAAATGGGACAGAAACGAACAACACCTGTAGGAGAATGGGTAAAAACTGCAATTATACTATTTGTCTTATTTATCTTCATTCGTACGTTTTTATTTTCCAGCTATGAAGTTGAAGGCGACTCAATGAAACCAACGCTTCAAAGCGGAAATAAGCTTGTGGTGAATAAAATCAGTTATCAGCTGGCTGATATCAAACGTTTCGACGTCATTATTTTTCATCGAAAAAAAGAGGATTATGTTAAAAGGGTGATAGGGCTGCCCGGAGATAAAATTACCTATGCCGATGATCATTTATTCATAAACGGAAATAGATACCGGGAAGAATATCTGGAAAAGACTGAACGCCCAGTTCTAGGACAAAAGATGACAGGAGACTTTACGCTGCAGGAATTGACAAGCGAGGAAACTGTTCCTGAAGGTGAATTATTTGTAATGGGGGATAACCGTCTTGTTAGCCTTGACAGCAGACATTTTGGATTTGTACCGATCGACAAGGTAGTTGGACGAGTGGACGCGAAATACTGGCCGCTGGGAGAATTTAATCTGGAGATGTAACGAGTCGAGTTTGTTGAAAAAGAAGTATTGCTTATTTTTATCGTGAGCCACTTCATCGAGAATATCCTTAAAATCCCTATGGAAAACAAGCGGAAACTCTGTCAGGGTAGACAGGGTTTTTATTTTTGTAAAATAAGAAAGAATTCCTGTTTGAACATATACTAATGTCCAGCTTAGCCTCAAAGGGTGTTTGCGTCTTTCTTTTTTAAACATAATAATATGAAGAAAAACACGACAAATAATAAGGGATAATGTTAAAATAGTAAATGAGAACAAACGTTCTTTAAATTTCTGGAAAGCCCTCCTTGATTATGAAACCTAATGGGAGGTTCTGTTATGATAGAAATAGAATTATAGAACAAAAGATACATTGCAAAGGGGGGCGACTCGATGGCACTTCAGTTTTTATTAGGAAAGTCCGGTACAGGAAAAACAACTGCGATTCTTAATGAGATTCGTGAAAACCTATTCGAAAGTCCTGCAGGAAACCCAATCATTTATATTGTTCCTGAACAGATGACGTTTTTATCTGAACATAAATTACTTGCAACACCGGGATTAAGTGGAATGATCCGTTCTCAGGTACTCAGTTTCACCCGGCTTGCATGGAAAGTGCTTCAGGAAGTTGGAGGGATGAACCGGATTCATCTGGACAGCACTGGCGTGAGCATGCTGATCCGGAAAATTATGAATGATAAAAAGGACGATCTGAAATTATTCGCGCGTTCCTCTGAAAAGCAGGGCTTTCTTGCACAGATGGAAGAAATGCTGACAGAGTTCAAGCGCTATTGTGTTAAACCGGAAGAGATTAGAAGTTTCTTAGGGAATAATGATAATGAAGGAGCACTTGGGGATAAGCTCCATGATCTTGAAATGATCTACCAGGCATTTGAAGATGAGCTGGCCGGGAAGTATCTTGATTCAGAAGATTACTTCAGGCTCCTTGGTGAAAAAATTCCTTTTTCTACATTTATTTCGTCCGCTGACGTTTATATAGATGGCTTCTATAGCCTTACTCCACAGGAACTGCTAATTGTTGAAAAACTGATGAAACATTGTAAAAGCGTTAAGGTCGCCCTTACGCTGGACAAGCCATTCAGGCAGATGCCGCCTGACAGCCTCCATCTTTTCAGGCAAACAGGCAATACGTATTACAGCATATACGAAGCAGCACAAAGGCTTGGTGTTGAAGTTGGCGATGATCTTGTCATGGAAATACCTTTAAGATTCGCTGAAGCGCCAGCACTTATTCATCTTGAAGAGAATTTCAATGTAAGGCCAATTCGCGAATATAGGGGTGAGACTGCAGTTACTGTTACACAGGCTGTTAACCGTCGTGCTGAGGTTGAAGGAACAGCCCGTTCCATTCTGAACCTGGTACGAGATCAAAATCTTCGCTTCCAGGATATAGCGATTTTGCTCCGGAATGGTGAAGCGTACCATGATATTATCCAGACAATTTTTAGAGACTACCGGATTCCCCATTATATCGATGCCAAACGGACAATGCTGAATCACCCGTTAATTGAACTGATCCGTTCTGTACTGGAAATACTTGTGACTAACTGGCGTTATGAGCCTGTTTTCCGGGCCATTAAGACAGAGCTGCTTTTCCCCATCTCCCGCAGCAACGGGAAAATAAGGGTTGCTGTTGACCGGATGGAAAACTATGTTCTATCCAGAGGCTTAAAAGGAAGCCAATGGACATCAAAGGACAGATGGACCTATAGGAGAATAAGAGGGATTGAGTTTGAAGATAGAATTCAAACCGATAGAGAAAAAGAAATAGAAAACGAATTAAACGACTTGAAGAACCTGCTTACAGAACCGATTATCAGACTATCGAAACGGTTAAAACGGGCTGTGGACGGCAGGGCTTTTTGTGAAGCTTTATACGTGTTCCTCGAAGAATTGCATATTCCTGAAAAACTGGAGAAACTCAAGCTGGATGCCGAAGATGCAGGGGATTTGCTGCTCGCGAGGGAGCATGAGCAGGCGTGGGATGAAGTTTGCGGATTACTTGACCAATTTGTCGAAATGCTTGGTGAGGAAAAGCTTACTATTCAAAAATTTTCCTCGGTACTGGAGGCCGGATTGGAAACAATGAAGTTTTCACTAGTTCCTCCTGCTATAGACCAAGTAATCGTAGCAAACCTTGATCTTTCGCGTTTGGACGATGTGAAGGCTGTCTTTGTAATTGGATTGACAGAGGGAGTATTGCCTGCGAAATTATCTGCCGAAGGAATTTTTTCCGATGGGGACAGGGAATTTTTGATCAGCAGGGGAATGGAAGTAGCTGCGAGTTCAAAAACAAAACTGCTGGATGAAGAATTTACTGCCTACAAGGCGTTTATGACGGCTTCCCAAGCATTATACCTTTCTTTTCCGCTCGCAGATGAAGAGGGGAAATCACTTCTTGCTTCCTCGTATATCAAGAGGGTAAAAGATGTGCTGCCTGACAAACAGGAATGCACTTATCTGAATGACCCTTCTGATCTGTCACCTGAGGAACAGGCTTCATTTGCAGTGAACCATGATGTAGCATTGTCTTATTTAACCGCGCAGCTTCAATTGAAAAAGAGGAATTATCCAATCCACCCTTTATGGTGGGACGTATACAATTCGTATATAAAAAATCCCGCTGTATCAGGTATGGCTCACAGAGTCCTTTCAAGCCTGTTCTACCAAAATAGGGCCAACAAGCTTAAACATGATACGAGTAAAAAGCTGTATGGTGAAAATATTTTGGCAAGTGTCTCACGAATGGAAATGTTCAATAGCTGTGCTTTTGCACATTTTGCCGCCCATGGCTTAAAACTGAGGGAGCGAAAAATTTTCAGGCTGGATGCTCCGGATATTGGTGATATGTTCCATGCTGCTCTAAAGGTCATTGCAGAACACCTTAATGCAAACAGCATCCCGTGGTCCTCATTGACAAAAGAACAGTGCATCCATCTTGCAAAAGCAGCTGTCGATACGCTGGCACCCAAATTGCAGAACCAAATTCTGTTAAGCACCAATCGCCATCATTATTTAAAACGGAAGCTTGAAAATGTAATAGCACGTGCCTCCCTTGTCTTAAGCGAACATGCCCGTTTAAGCGGTTTTGCCCCAATTGGACTTGAGCTTGATTTTGGACTGGATGGCAAGCTGCCGCCGCTTTCGTTCCAGCTAAAGGATGGAACGAAAATGGAGCTTATTGGGAGGATCGACCGAGTAGATAAAGCCGAGGAACAGGATGGCACTTATTTAAGGGTCATTGATTATAAGTCCAGCGAGAAAGAACTGAATGTTAGTGAAGTCTACTATGGGCTTTCCCTGCAAATGCTTACGTATCTTGATATCATTATTACCCATTCACAAGCCCTTATTGGCAAAGAAGCGTTCCCTGCGGGAGTACTTTATTTCCATGTCCATAACCCGGTTGTTAAAAGCAATGGCATGCTTGGGCTTGATCAAATAGAAGATGCGATTTTTAAGGATTTCAAAATGAATGGACTTATTCTAGGAGACCCGAAAGTGATTCAAATGATGGATGCCACATTGAATCCAAACCAGGCAGGAAGTTCTAATATTATTCCAGCTGGATTTAAGAAAGATGGCACGATCAAAAGCAATAGCAAAATTGCAAGCAAAGAGGAATTCGCTTCGCTTAATCAGCACGTCCGCCGATTGTACAATACTGCGGGAAACAGTATCGTGGATGGCATTGTCGATATTGCACCATACAAGCTGAAGGATAAAATCCCATGCACTTTCTGTTCCTTTAAGTCGGTTTGCCAATTTGATCAATCATTGGAAGACAATAAATTCAGAACACTGACTTCCCAAAAAAAGTCGGACATTCTGGAATTAATCAGGAAGGAGGCCGGGAATTAATGAGTAAGACAACTGTACCGCAGATGCCGGCAAATCTTACTTGGACAGAGGCTCAGTGGAAGGCGATTTGGGCCAAGGAACAGGATATTCTGGTTGCTGCGGCTGCCGGATCGGGGAAAACGGCCGTGCTCGTCAACCGGATCATTCAAAAAGTTCTTTCTCAAGATGATCCAATTGATGTTGACCAGCTGCTTGTCGTTACGTTTACAAATGCATCCGCTGCAGAGATGCGCCACCGGATAGCGGATGCACTGGAAACGGCAATAAATGAAAATCCCCATTCCCAGAATTTGAGAAAGCAGCTCAGCCTGATTAATAGAGCTTCTATTTCTACCTTGCATTCTTTTTGCCTGGAGGTAATCAGAAAATTTTATTATCTGACTGATATCGATCCAGGCTTCAGAATTGCCGATTCGACCGAAGGGGAGCTTTTGAGGGACGAGGTTCTGGAAGATGTGTTTGAAGAGCATTACGGCGAGGAACAGAATGAACGTTTCTTTAAGCTGGTTGATGCATTTTCGAGTGATAGAAGTGATGAAACACTGCAAACAATGGTCCGTACTTTACACGATTTTTCAAGGTCTCATCCAAACCCGCATCAATGGCTGGACGATTTGGTTAACATGTATGAATTGGGAGAAGACATGTCTATTGATTCACTGCCCTTTATTCAATCCTTAAAGTTTGATATCAGCCTGCAGCTGGATGCGGCTGCTGATTTATTGAATCAGGCAATGGAACTAGCGAGACAGCCTGGGGGCCCTGCCCCGCGGGTGGAAAACTTTAACGAAGATCTTGAAATTGTCAGCCGGCTGAAAGATGCCGGAAGCATATCGTGGGACGCATTGTACCAGCATATGCAATCCTGGAAGTTTTCAACCGCAAAGCGTTGCTCCGGAGAACATTTTGATAAAGAACTGGTGGATTTCGCCACGAAGCTAAGAAATAAGGCTAAAAAAATACTGGAGAATTTGAAAGCAGAACTTTTCTCGAGAAGTCCAGAAAGCTATCTGCAGGATATCAGGGAAATGAGGGTTTTTGCAGAAACACTTGTAATGCTAGTTAAGCAGTTTGATCGGGCATTTTCAAGAGTAAAGGCTGAAAACAATCTGGTTGATTTTTCAGATTTGGAGCATTACTGCCTTCAAATCTTAACGGCAGAAGCAGATGGGCTGGAGCGCTTTCCCTCGGCAGCCGCGATGGAATATCGCAGCCAGTTTAGAGAAGTTCTTGTGGACGAATACCAGGACACTAATCTTGTACAGGAGTCCATTCTCAAGCTTGTTACCTCTGATGGTGAGTATACAGGAAATTTGTTTATGGTGGGAGATGTGAAGCAATCGATATACCGGTTTCGGCTTGCTGAACCTAATTTATTTTTAGGGAAATACGGAAGATTTTCTTCAGCCGGTGAGGATACTGGGCTGCGTATAGATTTAAACCAGAATTTCCGAAGCCGAAGAGAAATACTTGAGGGAACGAATTTCCTTTTCAGGCAGCTGATGGGGGTTACTGTAGGTGAAATTGAGTATGACAAGGATGCCGAATTGAAGAAAGGTGCCGATTATCCCGAGGAACAGCCACACCCAATTGAACTTTATTTAATTGACAATGCTCAGCAGGAAAAGGAAGCGGAGGATAGCAGTTCAGGGGCTGATAGTTTAACTGAATCGTCTGAATCAGCATTTGAAACGGAAGAGCTTGAAAACGCTCAGCTGGAAGCCCGGATGATGGCAAAGATAATCAAAAAGGCAATTGCTGAAAAACATCCAATTTACGATTCTAAGACGAAAAGATACCGCTCTATAGCCTACCGGGATATTGTTATCCTATTGCGATCCATGCCATGGGCACCACCGATTATGGAAGAGTTTAAAAAACAGGGAATACCTGTGTATGCCAATCTTTCCTCCGGTTATTTCGAGGCAACGGAAGTAGCAATTATGATCTCCCTTCTAAAAGTGATTGATAATCCGCAGCAGGATATTCCGCTTGCATCAGTCCTCCGTTCTCCAATTGTGGGACTGACCGAGAATGAAATGGCACAGATCCGTCTGTATCATTCTGGCACCTACTTTGAGGCGCTTGAGGTATTTTGCAAGAAAGCCAGCATGGAAGAGGATGCGGAACTCTATAACAAGGTTGATTCGTTCAGCAAAAAGCTGGCACGCTGGAGGACAGTTTCACGGCAGGAATCTCTATCAGAGCTGATCTGGCTGCTGTTTAGAGAAACACTTTTTTATGATTTTGCGGGAGGAATGCCTGGAGGGAAGCAGCGCCAGGCTAATTTAAGGGCGCTGTATGACAGGGCAAGGCAATATGAATCCAGTTCTTTCCGGGGCCTATTCCGCTTCCTGCGTTTTATTGAAAGAATGCAGCAAAGAGGAGATGACCTTGGGGCAGCAAGGGCACTAGGTGAACAGGAGGATGTAGTCCGGATCATGACAATTCATTCCTCGAAGGGCCTTGAATTCCCAATGGTAATTATCGCCGGATTATCAAAACAATTTAATATGATGGATTTAAATAAGCCTTATCTGCTAGATAAGGAATATGGATTTGCCGCTAAGTATGTAAATCCGGATTTGCGAATCACATATCCATCCCTCCCGCAATTGGCATTCAAACGGAAAAAACGGCTTGAATCGATTGCTGAGGAAATGCGAGTCCTTTATGTAGCCCTTACCAGAGCGAAAGAAAAACTTTATTTGATTGGTACATTAAAGGATGCGCAAAAAAGTATTGAAGGCTGGAGCCAGCATTTACAGGAAAAGGAATGGCTCTTAAAAAACCATATAAGGGCAGGAGCAAAAAGCTACATGGATTGGATTGGTCCATCGATCATCCGGCATACAAGTGCAGGTGAAATGCTTCAGGATACTAATATTATGAATTCAGGAAATGAAGAAGTTTTACGGGATCCTTCCAGCTGGAGCTTGGCAGTTATACCGGCTGATGAACTAAAACAGCTTGAGACTGAAGAGGAACAAAAGCAGGAAGCTATGCTTCAGGCGGTTAAAGAGGCCCTTCCCGTTTCTGTAGAGTCTGAGTATAAAGAAACAATTCAATATCAATTAGAATGGAATTATCAGCATGCTGATGCTTCGGCTCACCGGTCAAAACAATCCGTTTCGGAGTTGAAACGGCATGCAGAGCTGCGGGATGAAGCCAGTTCAACGGATTTACTGAGGAGGTTTAAACGCCCAATCCTAACCCGTCCGGTGTTTATGCAGGAAAAGTCACTTACTCCCGCTGAACGAGGAACAATCATGCATTTGATCATGCAGCATCTCGATCTGCGCAACCCGATAGATGAAGTAGCAATTTTGGAGCTTATCCATGATTTAATTAAGCGAGAACTGCTTACAAAGGAACAGGCTCTAGCGGTAAATGCAGAAGTAATCAGTATGTTTTTTGCGACAGATCTTGGCAGGAGATTGCAAAATGCCAAGGAAATCAAGCGAGAGGTTCCATTTACAATGGCTGTCGCAGCGAGAGAAGCATACAGCGACTGGCAAGGCGGAGACGAATTTATAATCGTTCAGGGTATTGTTGACTGCATTTTTGAAGACGAGCAAGGCATTGTGCTGCTCGACTATAAAACGGATACGATAACCGGGCGTTTTCAAAACGGATTTGAAGGAGCAAAGGAAATCCTTGCAGATCGTTATCGAGTTCAAATGCAGCTTTATACAAGAGCCATCGAAGAGATATTAAAGAAGAAAATTACGGAACGTTATCTGTTTTTCTTTGATGGTGCACATCTGTTAAAAATATAGTTTAAAAAGCGCGATCCAGGATGATTCTGGATCGCTTTTTTGAGTGTCTCTATTAATTGCAGACTGAATTATGTTAAAATAGGTTTAATTAAGAAAATTCAAATAACGGAAGGTGAATGTTAATGAATGTGCCGTTAGTGCTGACTGATTTTTTGGACAGGGCAGTTTCAATTTATGGCAAAAAGAAAGCGCTTTATTGTGACGAACGTTCTTTTACATATCAGGAGTTAAATGAAAGAGTGAATAAGCTATCGCATGGTCTTCGAGCGTTGGGCATTGAAAAAGGGGAACGCGTTGCCTATTTAGCTGGCAATACAATCGAAATGCTCGAGGGCTTTTATGGGGTTTTTCAGCTTGGAGCAATTATGGTTCCGCTTAATATAAGGCTCAAGCCGGAAGATTATTTATTTATCCTGAACCATAGCGAATCCAAGGTACTGCTCGTAGATCAAGATCTATATCACCTCATCCTTCCAATTAAAAACAGGCTAACAACTGTCCAGCACATTATCGTTCACTATAAAGAAAAGGACAATCAAGAAATCAATTACGATGAGTGGATTGATATTCAGCCGGAAACAAAGTTTAACAGGGCTGAGCTTGATGAAAATGATATTTGTTCCCTGCTTTATACGAGCGGAACAACTGGAAATCCAAAGGGTGTCATGCTGACACACCGCAATAATTATCTGCATGCCTTTGGAGCAATGCATCATTTAAGGGTCAGTGACAGGGATGTCTACTTGCATGTTTTGCCTATGTTCCACGTAAATGCCTGGGGAGCGCCATTTTATTATACACTTAACGGGGCAGCACAGATTTTCCTCCGCAAGGCAACGCCCCAAGCCATTTTTAACCTAATTGCTAAGCACGATGTGACTGCTATGCATATGGCTCCAACCGTCTTAAATTCACTGCTTCAATATTATGAAAAAAATATGCCTGAAATTGATTCAAAGGTAAGAGTTGTTATTGCAGGGTCGGCACCTCCTCCTGCCTTTGTGACAAGAGTTGAGAATGAATTGGGCTGGGAGTTTATCCAGGTATATGGGATGACAGAATCGGCTCCATTAAGCCTTGTGTCAACAATTCATGGGCACCTGTCCCACCTTCCAATACAGGATCAATACAGGATGAAGGCCAAGGCAGGGCATTCGATGGTTGGAAGTAATGTTAAGGTTATTAATGATTATGGTGATGAGGTGGCCCATGATGGAAAGGAAATTGGTGAAGTCGTTGTAAGAAGCCATGGGGTGATGAAGGGTTACTGGAAGAATGAGGAAGCGACTATGGAAACAATCAGAAATGGCTATCTTCATACCGGTGATATGGGAACTGTAGACCATTATGGAAACATTGATATTGTAGACAGAAAAAAGGATATCATTATTTCAGGCGGTGAAAACATTTCCTCGATTGAGGTGGAAGGAATTTTATATGAGCATCCAGGTGTACTGGAAGCAGCAGTGATTGCAGTTCCACATGAAAAGTGGGGAGAGACTCCGCACGCCTATGTTGTGATGCGGGAAGGACATGATCTAACAGAACAGGATATCATTGCATTTTCACGTGAAAAGTTGGTGCATTTTAAAGCTGTAACAGGAGTTACTTTTGTAGATGAACTTCCGAAAACGGCCTCTGGAAAAATCCAAAAGGTTCATTTGCGTGACGAATACTGGAAGATACAAGGAAAATCAGGACGGTTTGTCAACTAAGCCTGACAACAGGAAAGTAGACTATTGTTAACGCTACTAGATAGGTTAGCATTAATGCATCACATAAAACAGCCTGCCGATGAAAATATCGGCAGGCTGTTTTTACAGTTCATTTAAAACTGTACCAAATATATCAAATTCAGGTGTTGGAAGAGAAGCTTCCAAGGATAATATTTTCGTCTGATCCTGATCACCCGGACTGAAGATAGCTTCGTCGTTCTCTTTGTTCCATTGGAAATAGATCGTACTCATCGTAAATCCTCTCCTTTGGTAAGAATCCTTGACAGCTTATCTTTTGGGCTATTAGAGATAAAAACTAACGCTGGTCACCCGGACTGAAGATAGCTTCATCATTTTCTTTGTTCCATTGGAAATAGATCGTACTCATCGTAAATCCTCTCCTTTGGTAAGAATCCTTGACAGGTTATCTTTTGGGCTATTAGAGATAAAAACTAACGCTGGTCACCTGGACTGAAGATAGCCGCATCATTTTCTTTGTTCCATTGGAAATAGATCGTACTCATAGTAAATCCTCTCCTTTGGTAAGAATCCTTGACAGCTTATCTTTTGGGGCTATAGAGATAAAACTAACGCTGGTCACCCGGACTGAAGATAGCCGCATCATTTTCTTTGTTCCATTGGAAATAAACATTACTCATCGTAAATCCTCTCCTTTGGTAAGAATCCTTGACAGCTTATCTTTTGGGGCTATAGAGATAAAAAACTAACGCTGGTCACCTGGACTGAAGATAGCTTCATCA
>NZ_QVTE01000064.1 GCF_003429095.1 Peribacillus saganii | reverse complement strand
CCATTTAGCTGCATAATAAAAACTCTAACTTTAAGGGGTCACTACCGCAGCGATAATACTGGAGCCCTTTTATGTTTTATTATCTTCCTAAATAAGAATTTAGCATCCAGGCGTGTTTTTCATAGCTTTTTTTAATGCCGAGCAGCATGTCGCCTGTTCCTTCATCTCCCGCTTCTTCCGCAAGCCTGATGCCCTCTTCCAATTCTTTAGCGATTTTTTGGAAGTCACTGCTTAAACTTGAAACCATATCATCAGGAGTTTCAGAACCGGTCGCTTCTTCAATTGTTGTCAGGGTCAGAAATTCCTTCACAGTTGCCACAGGTTTCTCACCAATGGCAAGCAAACGCTCAGCAACTTCATCTAAGTGAGCAGTCGTCTCATTATAGAGTTCTTCAAACTTCACATGAAGCTCAAAAAAACGCGGTCCGTTTACGAACCAATGATAATTATGTAGCTTTGTGTAAAGAACGCTGAAATTTGCTATTTCCTGATTCACTAAGTCGACTAATTGTTTTGACATAGTAATAACCTCCCATTCAGTTTATATTTTCCCATTTCCCATTTCTTAAAACATAACTGCTTACAAAAATGTTTGTAAAAGTTATAAACTAACAAAATCTCCCTGGAAGTGTTAAAATCACAATAGCTATACTATTTTGGGATGTGATAAAAATGATGACCGTAATGATAATTTCAATCATTATCGTGCTGATTGTTTTGCTCTTATCAGTACTTACCATTGGCAAAGCATATAAATTCGAGCATACTGTGGATAAAATTGATGCGCCACCATCTGATATATCAAATGACACGCAACCTGGAGAAAAATAATTAAGAAAAGCGGAAGTTCCCTGGTCAGAGGAAGAACAGCTAATGTCACCATGTGTTCACATGCCGCTGTGTATAGTCCGATGTATCGCTGCCGATGAATTCCTTGTCCTTGGACAACGACGTTCTGAAAAAAAATATAACTAAGTACAGAAGTCTAGCTCGCCCGCACGATTATCTTATTAAAAAAGCGTTCCAACTAGGAACACTTTTTTTTCGTTAGTCGAAGAAATATTAGAGCTGACTATGGGCCAGGAATCCTTACTGTACAGGACGTTCATAGTCCCACATGCTTTCTGTTTTATGCAAAAACTTTATGAAGGTCTTCTTTGGTATGAGTCAGCCAATAGTTCATCAGCTTCTTGGCACCTTCAAGGTCATGAAGCTTTGCCTGCCCGCACTGTGTTTCGTTGGCTGCGGGAATATCCACAACTTGAACGGCATCTTTCATTGTATCTTCTAAAACATCGATAATTTCGGTAACAGTGGGCTCACCACTGACAACTAAATAGAAGCCTGTCTGGCAGCCCATTGGAGAAATATCAATAATATCAAAATGGTCATATTTTTCTGAGTGCTTGCGAATGTTGAATGCCAGCAAATGCTCCAGCGTATGGATAGCATCCGGCTTCATTGCCTGCCTATTCGGCTGGAAAAAGCGGATATCGAATTTATTAACAACACCATCTGTTCCTACTTTGTGAACACCACAATGTCTGACAAACGGAGCTTTTACGGCATTATGATCTAATTCAAAGCTTTCTACTGAAGGCATACTATCACTCCTTAAATTATTACTGCACTCTATTTTAACGCTAATTACGATATATTTCATCCTTTTATAAAAATATCCCCATTAAAGCTCTTATTTAAAGATATCATATCGAAGCAAAAAATTGCTTCGAAAGGATCGCTTATGTAAGATAGGAATAATGGTGAAGATTAAAATTTTCATAAATAAAGGAGGCATTTTTTATGCTTCAAAAAATATTTATTAGTATAATCCGCTTCTATCAGCTTGCCATTTCCCCTCTTAAACCGCCGACCTGCCGTTTTTATCCGACTTGTTCACACTATGGTATAGAAGCCATTAAGAGGTTTGGTCCACTAAAAGGAAGCTGGCTAACATTGAAAAGAATTGTTAAATGCCAGCCTTTTCATCCAGGCGGCATTGATCCTGTACCTGAGAAAAGTCATAAATAATATGCTGTTACCAATATAAATCCTTTATGTTTCACTTGCTTTACTGGCTTACCCATTGTATGATATTTATTGGTTAAATCGTAATGATTTCGGATTGTTATTATTTTTAAATCGTAATGATTTTGATTCATATTTATTATCATTAGAAAGTATGCATACTACAAGGAGCGGAGAACTATGAAAATCAGATTGCTAATTGCAACATTCCTTACAGCCGCCGTTTTTTTAACAGGCTGTGGTACTGATCAACAAAAGCAGAAGGAAAACCCTTCATCAAGTGAGGGAAAGATGCAAGTCTACACAACAGTCTATCCTCTGCAGGATTTTACCGAGAAGATTGGCGGCAAATATGTTAATGTTCAAACAATATATCCCCCTGGATCAGACGAACATACCTTTGAACCGTCTCAAAAAGATATTATCAAAATGGCTGAAGCTGACATGTTTCTCTATATCGGACATAACCTGGAGGGATTTGTAAATAAGGCAAAGCCTATCCTGGAGGAAGAAGGAGTCACGATGCTGGCGGTTGGTGAAAAGCTAAATATTGAAGCTGCGGAAGAAGCCCACGAGCACAGCCATAATGATTCTGAAGAAGAACATGTTGAAGAAGGTCATTCTGAAGAAAAACATGCTGAAGAAGAACATGCTCAAGAAAGCCATGAAGGACACAATGATGAGGAAAATGGGGATCAAGACCATGCTCAGCACGCAAGCGATGATGGCCACAGCCATGGCGATTTTGATCCACATGTCTGGATAGATCCTGTGTATTCCATTGAAATGGCAAGAATTATAACTGAGCAATTAAGCAAAGAATATCCAGAACAAGCATCTTACTTTGCTGGGAATTTTGACAAGTTGGCAACCCAATTGGATGAGCTGCATCATCGCTTTGAAAAAACAATCTCATCTGCAGAAAAGAACCAAATTATCGTATCCCATGCAGCATATGGATATTGGGAACAACGTTATGGTTTGGAACAAATAAGCATTTCCGGCCTGTCCTCAACCAGTGAACCATCACAAAAACAGCTGCAGGAAGTCGTTCAAACGGCCAAAAAAAATGACATTCAATATGTAATCTTTGAGCAAAACATCAGTTCCAAGCTTACAGAGATCATTCAAAAGGAAATTGGAGCAAAACCCTTGAAGCTTCATAACCTGTCTGTACTCACTGAAAAGGAACAGGATTCAGAGGAAGATTATTTCAGCCTGATGGAAAAAAATCTGGAAACACTCGATAAAGCCTTAAATTAAGAAAAGCGCAAGCGCCCTGTTATAGAGGAAGAACGGCGTCCCCACATCCTGTGGCAACGCTGTTCTGATCCACATCCTGTGGGCCTCCGACAAGCATAAGACAAGCGCTGACCGAAGGCGCTTTTTGCTTCCGAAGTAATTGGCTTATTCGAGGCCGACTAAAAACGCCACGTCCTGTGGCGACGTCGGCACTAGCACGTCGTGTGCGTCGGGGCTTTATTTTACTCCGTAAAAAAGTTGCTTTATTTTTACTCCGTAAAAAAAAGTTGCTGGGAGCTGGAGCTAGACATCTGTCCATGTGGAGACAATTTTACTTTCTTACATTTAAGACAAGAGGAAACCTGTTTTAAACCGGGCTTCCTCTTTTTCTGTTGAATTAATCCTACTTTTTCAGTGGTTTACATGTTTATTCCTTATCTCCAGCGCTTTCTTTAAGAGGTCATGTCCAATCTGCTTTTCAAACTCCGGATAAATAAACTCCATTTCTTTCATCCACTGTTTCTTTTCTTCTTCTGACAATTTATAAATGTTTATATCAGAGGTATTGCGGATTTGATCCAGCTGCTTTTGGTTTAGCTCCTGGGAAGCAGACCACAGCCAGCTGGAAGTTTCATCCATTGCTTTCGAAACCCTCACTTGAATATCCTGCGGAAGCTGATCCCAGAATTGCTTGTTAACAACTACTGCATAGCCCAGATACCCATGGTCACTGATCGTTAAATGTTTTTGAACCTGGTAGAGCTTCTTTGAATTGATGTTGGAAATAGTATTTTCCTGGCTGTTTAAATTATTGCCCTCCAAATTACGAAATGTGTCATTAAACCCCAGCACAGAGGTTGAAGCCCCAAATTGTTCAAACTGCCTCTCAAGAACCTTACTTGGCATAATCCTGAATAGCTTGCCGTTAAAATCCGCCGGTGTCCGTATAGGGGTATTACTGGTAATTTGCTTAAAATTATTCGGCCAATACGCAAGCCCTTTCAATTGATCCTTTTCCAGCTTCTTAAGCAGTTCATCTCCTACTTCGCCAGTTAACGATTCCTCAAGCGCTGCATAGCTTGGGAAGATGTAGGGCAAATCAAGCAGCTGCCATTCAGGAGCCACGTCTGTTAGCTTCGAAGTAGCCGGGGCAATCATTTGCACCTCGTTCTTCCTAAGAGCTTCCAGTTCATTCTTATCGCTGAACAAAGTCTCATTTGGATAGACCTCAACTCTGACACGATGGTTTGTATATTCGTCAACCAGCCTTGCGAACCTTATCGCTGCAAGACCCTTTGGCGTATTTTCCGCCACTACATGGCTGAACTTTATTACAATCTGGTCATTCATTCCCTGTTGTTCATAATCAAAGGCAAGCTCTTTATTGGAGGAGTAAGACTGGTAGCCAATTATTGCAGCCAGTACAATCCCCAGCACCCCCAGCAAAAAAAACCCCCAGAATAACCTCACTGCTAACAACCCCTTGTAAACTAAAGCAATTATAAAACTATTGTATCACAGCAATTTTTTCATGTTAAAATTATTATAGAACTATCGGAGGCAAACAATATGAAACTTTCCCACACCCCGATTCAACTAAAGATTACAATGCTCACCTTTGGAATTGTCACCTTTTCTATCTTAATCGGCGGAATGATGATTCTCGGCAATATTGTATCTGTAAAAGAAGAGGAATCCGGAAAACGGACCATGATAACCGCCCATACCGTTGCAGAGCTACCTGTAGTACAGGAAATGGTCCAAAAGCCTAATGGATGGCATGCTTTAAATAAAATAATAGAAAACATCCGTTTTATCCATAATGCTGATTATATTGTCGTTTTAAATCAAGACCGCATTCGCTATTCCCATCCGGTTTATTCGAAACTGGGAACAGTTTCCCACAGCAAGGATGAAAGCGCTGCTTTTGCGGAGCATGTATATCTGTCAAAAGCAAAAGGGGAAATGGGTGTCTCGGTTAGGGCTTTCGTTCCCATCCTGAATGAAAAGAAGGAACAGGTGGGAGTTGTGATAGTAGGGAATATTTTGCCAACCATAAAAGATCTAGTTCTGGAATCACGAACTGACATAGCACTATTGCTGCTGCTGACGCTATCTTTTGGAGCAATTGGCTCATGGCTGCTGGCCCACCATATTAAAAAAGAAACATTTCAGCTTGAACCCCATGAGATATCAAGGATGCTGGTTGAAAGAACTGAAGCATTCAATGCTATGCATGAAGGTGTCATTGCGATTGATAATCAAGAACACATTACTGTATTTAATGAAAAAGCAAAACAGATGCTGGGTATTAGCGGCAATGTGATTGGCAGGAAGATCCGGGAAGTCATTAATGATACCCGCCTTCCGGAAGTGCTGTACTTCACGAAGCCAGTTTACAATCAGGAAATTCAAGTTCAGTACAAGAACATCTTATCCAATCGTGTTCCTATTATCGTTGCTGGTGACACCATCGGTGCAGTTGCAATTTTCCAGGACCGTACAGAGGTTACAAAACTGGCTGAAGAACTTACGGGAGTCAAAGCATTTGTGGAAGCCCTGCGAGTCCAGAATCATGAGCATATGAACAAACTCCATACCATTGCAGGTTTAATTCAACTGGGCAACCTGGACAAAGCTCTCCAATATGTATTTAAAACGACGGAAGAGCAGGAAGATTTGTCGAGGTTTCTAAGTAAGCATATTCACCATGAAAGCTTAGCTGGTCTGCTTTTAAGCAAGGTAACTCGAGGCAAGGAGCTTGGAATCGAACTGATCATTGATAAAAATTCCCGACTGGAACGGTTTCCCGATGATTTAGATCACCATGATTTTGTATTGATATTAGGAAACTTAATTGAAAACTCCTTTGCAGCCTTAATGAATTCAAATGAACAAAAGAAACAGGTGTATCTCTGCATACGCCATGACGAAACAGCCTGCCAAATCGTCCACGAAGATAACGGTCCAGGGATTCCTGATTCGATTCAGGAACAAATTTTTCAATATGGCTTTACGACAAAAGGAAATGACGGATCAGGCATCGGTTTATATTTAATTTCACAAATAGTTGAGAAGGCACATGGAACTCTGTCCGTAGAATCCAAACCTAATGAGGGCACAGCTTTTTATTTGTCTTTCCCTATGAAAAAAGTCCAAGGAGGGATAACGCATGGATGATAACTTGATAAACGTGCTGCTGATTGAAGATGACCCGATGGTGCAGGAAGTTAACAGGCAGTTTATTGAACGACTTGAAAATTTCCGGATCATTGCGACAGCATCAAATGGAGAGGACGGAATCAATAAGATTAAAACGCTATCCCCCGACCTTGTAATTTTGGACGTTTTCATGCCATTAAAAGATGGGATTACAACTCTATATGAAATCAGGAAAGAACAACTCGATGTAGATGTAATTGTCGTTTCTGCGGCAAATGACCAGCAAACAATAAGAAAGATGATCCAATACGGGGCTTTCGACTATATCATTAAACCATTCAAATTCGAAAGACTGAAGCAGATTCTTGAAAAGTATTACCTGTTTAGGACCAAAATCTCACTGGATAAACTCATGTCCCAAAATCAGCTGGATCAAGTGCGCTTCCAAGCTGGAAATTCTGCTGTCTTTATAGAAAAAGGGGTACAGGAAACATTGCCAAAGGGATTGAACGAAGCAACCTTAAAGCAAATTTTTGACTTCCTTACAAAACAGGTTCATGCACTCTCGGCTGAAGAAGTGGCAGACGGTGTCGGAATCGCCAGAGTGACGGCAAGACGGTATCTAGATTATCTAAGAGAAACCGGGGCAGTGGAACTTGACATGCAATATGGCGGCATCGGTCGTCCTGTCAATAAGTATATATTGAAGTATAACCGATGAGGGGCTTTAACGGCATTCAGGCTTCTTACCGGCCTTTGTTTTCATTAGCCTGGTAAGCTCTTCATCACAAAAATTAGTAATTTCTTTAATTACAATGGCTGGCATTCCTCTTTCAATTAAAATCTCCGCTATAAGATAAGGTTTTTCAGTACCATTCATATAGATTCCCTGCCTTACTTATAAGATTTTTTTATCCTTAGCTGCATTATATCGGAAATGGCAGGAAATAAAAAATTGTCAAATGCCTATTTTTCCGAAAAATTTCTCTTCCAAAAAGGGTTTTCCTCCTATTAAAATGGCATTTTGGGGAAAGTCGTTCCCTCAAATATGTTTTTTAGATGTGAAAATAATTAGGGCCCTGCATTCGCAGCAGGGCTAACCGTAATTCCTTAAAGTTTATTTTCCAATATTTCCTTCAATTCTCTCCGCAGCAGCTTATTGGAAGAATTACGCGGCAATTCGCTGCAAAACAGAATTTTCTTTGGCACCTTATATGATGCCAAAAGTTCACGGCAGTGGGCAATGGCATCTGCCTCCGAAAGAGCTGCTCCAGGTTTTAACACAACAAATGCAACGGGAACCTTCCCCCACTTTTCATCTTCCATTCCTGTAACACCTGCTTCAAATATAGCAGGATGCTTAGCAAGCACTGCCTCAATCTCAGCAGGATATACATTTTCTCCCCCAGAAATTATTAAGTCGGAACGCCTGTCGATAACATACAAAAAGCCTTCCTCATCCAGGTATCCAATATCTCCTGTAAAGAGCCAGCCATTTCTAATTGCTTGAACAGTTTCTTCCTTCCTGTTTAAATAGCCAGGGGTTACATTCGGTCCTGCAACGGCAATTTCACCTGCTTCACCCGGAACGGCTTCTCTGCCTTCTACTTCAATTTTAAGCTGAGAAGGAAATAATGGTTTTCCTGCCGATCCAATTTTATTTATGCTATATTCCGGAGCCAGGGTTACAATTTGCGAAGAAGTTTCGGTCATGCCATAGGTTTGATATACTGGAATACCCCTTTGAATACACTCTTCAAGTAAATGAAGCGGTGCGGGACCACCACCCAGCAGCATACAGCGGAAGCTCTCAGGATAATTCTCATCTTGCAGCTCTGCTATCATCCTGTTTAGCATGGCTGTTACTACAGACACAATCGTCACGCTTCGTTCCTTAATAGCCTGATTTACTTCCTTCTCTTTAAAGCTTTCCAACAGTATTACTCTTATCCCATAAATAACGTTCCTCATCAGGATTGAAAAGCCGCTAATATGGAAAATAGGTACTGAGCACAGCCAGCAATCCTCTTCCCTTAAGCCCAAATTTAACACTGAGCCAACAGCGCTCCACCAGTGGTTCCCATAGGTTTGGATGACTCCCTTTGGTTTTCCGCTTGTCCCCGAAGTATACATAATGGTAGCCGTATCCTGTAAGGAAAATTCATCTAACGCTTGGAAATTTGGGACCTTTTCCAATCTGTTTAACTCTTCCTTGAAGAAAACAGGAACATTAGGAATCTTCTCTCCTAACTCTTCTGCTTTTAAAGTAAAGGCTGCTTCTGTAAGAATCCATCCTGGCTGAGCATCCCTGATTTGCCATATTAGTTCTTTGTTAGTTAGGCGACTGTTGAGCATAACAATCTCTAAACCCACATAAAAGCACGCATGAATGATGATTACACTGTCAGGATGGCTTCCTATCAGCAGGGCAACCCTGTCTCCTTTTTTCATACCCTGGCCGGAAAGCCTACCTGCTGTTTCTAACACCCGCAGATGGAGGTCTATAAACGTATAGGCCTTATCCTCAAATTCTAAAGCAATCCGGTCAGGAGTTACATCTGCTCTTCTTTTAAGCCAATTCGGTAACTTTTCCTGATTAAAATTCATAAAACCGCTCCAATCACCAATTATAAGAAAACAGCTTAACGCGCGGTGTCGTCAAGCTGTTTTGCAATCGTATAAAATTAACATCTTTCTGCTGAAGCAGATATGGACAGCCTACCAAAAATGGCAAACTAAACTGTTTAGCTTCCAGACAGATTACTCATAGCTTCATCATGGAAAACGAGGAAATTGTCCAAAGTCAGGCTTGCGCTTTTCCTTAAAAGCATCACGGCCTTCCTTTGCTTCATCCGTTGTATAATAAAGAAGAGTAGCATCTCCAGCAAATTGCTGTATTCCGGCAAGGCCATCTGTATCAGCATTAAAGGCTGCCTTCAAGAAGCGGAGGGCTGTAGGGCTTTTCTCCAGCATTTCCTCACACCATTTCACAGTTTCTTCTTCCAGCTGGTCAAGAGGAACAACTGTATTAACCAGCCCCATATCCAATGCTTCCTGTGCGCTGTATTGACGGCACAAATACCAGATTTCACGTGCTTTCTTGTGTCCTACAATGCGTGCTAGATATCCGGATCCATACCCTGCGTCAAAGCTTCCTACCTTAGGACCAGTCTGTCCAAATACTGCATTGTCCGCAGCGATTGTTAAATCACAAACAATATGCAGCACATGTCCTCCTCCGATTGCATATCCAGCTACCATGGCTACGACCGGTTTAGGGATAACACGGATTAGGCGCTGTAAATCCAGGACATTTAGCCGTGGGATTTCATCCTCTCCTACATAACCGCCATGCCCGCGTACACTTTGGTCACCACCGGAGCAAAATGCCCGGCCGCCTTCACCTGTAAGGATGATAACACCAACGCTTGCATCATCCCTTGCTCTTGAGAATGCATCAATCAATTCCATTACCGTCTTCGGACGAAATGCATTATGTACTTGAGGGCGATTAATGGAGATTCTTGCAATTCCATTGTAATTCTGATAAAGAATGTCTTCGTATTCGCGTACAGTTGACCATTCAATTGCCATGTTTTCTCCTCCTTATGTGTTTCGATAAAAACTCACTTATTATTTTACCAAACTTTTCGGGTTCTTCCACATGTAACGCATGTCCGGCACCCTTAAAAATTTGCAACTCACAGTAAGGCAATACTTCTTTCATCGCGTAACCGATATCAGAAAACTTTTTATCGGCTTCCCCTGTTATCAGCAAAACAGGCTTGTCGAGTTCTTTCAGCTGACTCCACCACGAAGGCTGGCTTCCCGTTCCCATTCCAAGGAGGCTGTTTGATAAGCCAGTAACCGAGTTCTCAAGCCTGCCTGATCTTATTGACTTTCTCTTATTTATAGGCAAAATCTTTTGCGATGAAAACAACGGAGTGTTTTCCCAATAATCCACAAAAGCTTCAAGACCATCCTTTTTAATTCTTTCCGCCAGTTTACTGTCTTGAAGTTTTCTGGCCTCCCTCTCCTCCGCGGTTCTCAAACCGGGGGAAGTACTTTCCAGAATCAGTGTTTTTACTTTTTCCGGATAAATACAGGCAAAGGTAAGCCCCAGCCTGCCTCCCATTGAGTACCCTAATAGATGCACGGATTTATGCCCAAGGTACTCTATGATATTCCACAAATCCTCTGCAGATTTTTCAATCTGATAGCGCTCAGCATCCTCCGGGGATTCCGTACCCCCATGACCAATGCTATCAACCAATATCAGCTGAAAGTGCTGACTGGTTTCACCGATCAAAAAATCCCAGGTTGAGGACGAACCGGTAAAGCCGTGAAGCATCAGCAGCGGCTCTCCCTCCCCATGAACATTAACCGCATAAGCGACACCATTACTGATTATTTTCATTTTTTTCCTCGATTAATACGTTTATTATTTCCTGGGAAACATAATTCCACAAATCTCGATGTTTTTGTACATTGCTTTCACGATCTGTAGGAACTTCAATAACCTTCAGTCCATCTAAACGAAATGATTTTTCCAGATGGACCCTGAAATTTTCCCAGGTTTCAGCCTTTGAATAAGCTCCTCCGTATAGTTCAACCGCATGGGAAAAATCAAGGCCGTGCGGCGTTCCAAACAGAACTTCAAAATGTTCTTTTTCAGCGTACTGAGGCAGAAATGAAAAAATACCCCCGCCATCGTTATTAACCAGTAAAATCGTTAGATTTAGTTTTTGCAGTCTGGCAGCAAGCAGGCCGTTCATATCATGAAAAAAGCTTAGGTCGCCTAGAACCAGCACTGTAGGCCTGAAAACAGTGCTAACACCCAAGGCGGTAGAGACAATTCCATCAATTCCGTTCACACCGCGGTTTGCAAAAATTTTGATTTCTTTTTTATTTTTAGTAAAAAAGGTATCTAAATCCCTGATCGGCATGCTATTGCTAACAAACAAGGCCGTGTTCTCAGGCAGATAATCCTGCAGCAAGGAAAACAACTTTCCTTCATTTAATTCTGCATCATCACGTACTGTCCGCAGGGCAGACACTGTCTTATTGTTTATTGTTTTCCACAGATTAGTCCATCCGTGTAAACTATTTTGATTCATTCGGGATGTCATCTCTGTACAAAATAGCGTCTCATCACAATAGATCATATGTGGGGCTATGCCTGCAGGCTCTCTCCAGCCAGCTCCACTATCCACAATAAAATGGCGGATTCCGGATTGTCGCTTCAAAAATTGGGTCAAGGCCTTCGATACAGGCATCGCACCAAACCTGATAACAACATCTGGATTCAGCTGTCCTGCAACTTGTTCAAATCTGAGAAACGTATCGTAGCTATCAATAATAAGATCGTTGTTACAGCTGCTGCTCCTCAGCTGGGACAGGGGGTCCGCCAATATCGGAAAACCAGTCTTTTCAGCCAACGCAACAACTGCTTCGCGGAATCCCGCTATATTAATATCGCCACAAACAATCATCCCTCTTTCGGAAGCGGAGAGAAGGTCAGCGATCCTGTCAAATTGTGGTTGGGATAGTGATAAAAAACCACTTTGGACAGTATTGTCCGTTTGGTTCTCCCTGCGTCCATTTCCGAAAAACCCAGGCTGTTTTAATAGAGGAACAAGTGGTTCCCTCAGCGGGAAATTAAGATGCACAGGTCCTGCCGGGGCATTTGATGCTGTCGCAGCAGCCCTCGCACAAACATTTCGGGCATAGGTTACCATGTTCTTGCTGCTTTCCGGCAAAGCCATTTCTGCAAACCATTTTACATGCTTTCCATATAAATGGATTTGATCAATCGCCTGCGGTGCTCCTACATCCCTAAGCTCATGCGGCCTGTCCGCTGTAAGAACAACTAGCGGCACACGCGAATAATATGCTTCAATTATCGCGGGGTAAAAGTTGGCAGCAGCCGTTCCAGATGTACATAGAATAGCTACCGGCTTTCCGAGTCCCTTTGCCATTCCTAGTGCGAAAAAAGCGGCAGACCGTTCATCCACGTTGATATGCACCTGGATATCAGGATGTTCAGCAAGCAAAAGGGCCAGCGGCGTAGACCGCGAACCCGGGCACACAACAACATGTTCAATTAGATTCATAGCAAGCTCATCAACAAAGGCCGAAAGATACGCGGTCATTGTTTCCCGTTCACTCATTTCCAAGCCCCCCTAATGCGCTTAACATTGGTTTGAATTTTATCATCGTCTCTTGGTATTCGCTTTCGGGATTGGAGTGTTCCACGATTCCACAACCAGCAAACAAGGAAGCATTCTTGCCCTGAATCAGAGCGGAACGAATTCCAACCGCGAATTCTCCGTTTCCATATCCATCCGTCCAGCCAATTGGCGCAGCATAAAAACCTCGCTCAAGCAATTCGGTTTCCCGAATTATCACCATTGCTTTATCCTTTGGCAAACCGCCCAGCGCCGGTGTCGGATGAAGCTTTTCAATCATCTTAAAAATGGTCGCTTCCTTTTTTCCGAAGCCTGAAACGGGTGTGTATAAGTGCTGAATATGCCGCATCTTTAAAAGAAGTGGCTTTTCAGGAACAGAAATCTCATCACAAATAGAGCCCAATGCCCCAGCAATCATGGATACCACGTACTGGTGCTCCAGTAGATTCTTTTCATCGGTTAATAATTCTTCTCCAAGCTGAGCATCTTCCTCATTTGTCTTTCCACGGATAATTGAACCAGCAAGACAAGTTGAAAAGACTTCATTTCCTGTTTTCTTTACCAAACGTTCTGGAGTTGCTCCCAGGAAGCAGTCACTTCCTGATTCCAGACAAAAAATAAAGCTTTCTGGCTGTTCCTCCATTAGGGTCTTTATGATAACCTCTGAGCTTGCTGATTCTGATAAGGTTAACCTCATTTCCCTTGCAAGAACAACTTTATCAAGCTCGGTTGATTTGATTTCCTTGATCGAATTTGCGACGGCCCGCTTCCATTGCTCCGCCTCTACTTCCTCCGCACCAGTTATTTCTGGACAAGCACTAAAACCTGTCTCCCAATTCTCCTTGAGAAGCAGTTCGCGTTCATGAAGTAGTTTTATATATAAATCAACCCGGTCTTCAGGTGAACAAATGACGTTTGAAGTTAAATATGTTTCACCATTGATGACACTGACCATATATTTTGGAAGATAAAATAAGTTATCGCCAAATTGATCCCAAAGAGCGGAAGAACTCTTTTCGGGATCAAACGAAAAGCCGCCAAACAATAGTGGTCCAGTTGCAGCAATATCAAGAATGCCGCATTTAACGCCATCTTGCATAAGCTCTTTCCACTCATTTTCCATATTCTCATAACGGGAGCTATCAGGGTTTACTTGGATTTTCTCGATCTTCCCTGCACCCGCTATCGTTATTTCTTTATTGGGATCCTGCCAGAAAAAGCGCTCCCCCGAATACATGTCTTTACCAGCATGATAAAAAGTTAGGGGGGCAATTGGAGCGATTTTTAATACTTCACTGAACAGTATCTTTTTGTTTATTTTTTTAGCTTTTTGCAGGGCTTTATTCCACCCCTCTGCAAGCTCAGTTTCATATGAAATAGCCAAAAAAAATCCCCCCTTATTTTGCAAACTAATATCCCGTTTTAAGCCTATTTAAAGATACACCCCGTTTTGGATGTATGTCAATCTTTGCGGGTTATTTCTCTATTGATTTTACCCCTTCATTTCCTTATTATATATCATGCACATTATTATCTCGGTTTTCCCCTGTTTCTGGTATTATAACATCCAAAAAGTCATTGACACCCGGGGAGTGTTTTTCTAAACTTAATAATGTTAAGTTTTTATATTTCCCTGGCTTTTATAAGTACTTGCGCCACTTTTGTTCCCGGGAAAAAATCCAATTCAAGGGAGATAGTATATGCAATCTCATTTTGATATAAATTCGGCTTCGCTGGCTGGCAACAATAAAAGGGGCTGGAAAGTCTGGTATCAGCTTTTGCGCCCTCATACCCTGACGGCAGGATTTGTTCCTGTACTGATTGGGACAGCCCTTGCGTTGCAGTCTTATAATATCCACCTTTTTTTATTCCTTGCCATGCTCTTTGCCAGCCTGCTGATCCAGGCGGCCACAAACATGTTCAATGAGTATTACGACTTTAAGCGCGGCCTTGATAATGAAAATTCTGTTGGAATTGGCGGGGCAATCGTTCGTGAAGGAGTTACCCCAAAAACAGTTATGACATTGGCCCTTTCTTTTTATGGAACGGCCCTTCTGCTTGGTGTCTATATTTGTATGCAGACATCCTGGTGGCTTGCATTAATTGGTGCCATTTGTATGACCGTTGGTTATTTTTATACAGGCGGACCTGTTCCGATCGCCTACACTCCTTTTGGTGAATTAATGGCCGGATTTTTTATGGGTGTGCTGATTATCCTGATTTCCTTCTATATTCAAACAGGCTTTGTTTCCAGCACTGCTGTCTTAGTTTCGATACCGATTGCCATTCTGGTAGGAACAATCCTGCTCGCCAACAATATCAGGGACCTAGATGGAGACAAGGAAAACGGCAGAAAAACATTGGCTATCCTTTTTGGACATGATAAAGCGATATGCTTGCTCGCAGGAATGTTCATCGTCTCTTACTTGTGGGTGGTTGGAATGGTAGTAGCTGGCCTAGTATCCCCTTTCCTGTTAATCGTATTTTTAAGTATTCCTAAAGCAGTTAAGGCTATTAAAGGCTTTATTGGAAAAACAATGCCAGTTCAAATGATGCCAGCCATGAAGGCTACTGCACAGACTAACACTGTATTTGGTTTTCTACTCTCAGTCGGCTTGTTTATCAGCTACTTCTTTTAACCTCGCTTAAACTGAAACAATATGTTCTCAAAAAACCTTGCCATTAAAAATGGTGAGGTTTTTTTCATTTGTAGAGCTGCACGGGTGTGGCACTGGCGGTTTTTTCTTGTTTCTCTGTTTCCTTTTGCGGGTATTGATACAGCATAACCACAAATGCAAGTGATGTGATAAAAAAAGCGAAAGCCCTCCTGAAAGAAGAGGAGAGCGTCACCACGTCCTCACAAAGCTGACGCTTTATTTCGTGCGTGTATGCCGCCGAAACATTCCTTGACCTGCGGAGACGTCGGCACTAGCATATCCTTGCGCCGGGGCTTTACTTTTACTCCGGGTAAAGATTTTATAACCTATATATAGGAAAAGAGGGGAAAACCATGCTAACACAAGAGGAGATCCAAACAATAAAAAGAGAATTGCTTTCGCAAAAGGAAGAATCGAAAATGGTGAAACACGAGCGCCAATTTGATGAAAAGGAAACAGATTCAGTGGGGGAACTGACCTCTGTAGACAACCATCCGGCCGACCTTGGTACAGAACTTGCGGAAAGGGAAATAGACGCAGCTTTATATAACCATGCTGGAAGTGAGCTTGATAAAATCCAGATCGCTCTCGAAGCAATTGAGGAAGGTTCTTACGGTAAATGCAGGGAGTGCGGCAAGGCTATCCCATTTGAACGTCTCGAGATTATCCCAACCACGTTATATTGTGTCGATCATACCCCTGAGCGTAACATTGCTTCAGACAGGCCCGTCGAGGAAGACGTTCTGGAGCCGCCACACCTTGACTCCTTTGAGCGCAGAAGAAATCCGCAAGTCAATGATAGTAAAGATAGTTTTGCTGAGGTTGCCCGTTATGGAACCTCTGAAACCCCGTCAGACTATGCTGCCGATCTGGATAGCTATAATAATATTTACAATAAGGATGAAGATGAAAACCATAATGGCTATACGGAATCAATAGAAAGCTTTATCGGAAATGATATAAAAGGCAACGGCCGCAGTATGTATCCATCAGAGCGCAAGGAAAAATATAAACAAGAACTGGATGATAAAAATCTAGAAGCCCCATTTGGAAATATACCATATAAGAAATCTGATGGTTATGTTGATAAAAAAAATAACTAAAAAACATGCCCTCTTTTCAACGGAAAAGAGGGTATGTTCCCTTCCTTATGCTCCGCAAGACGAATTCAATTTTCTCCCTTGCGTTCCGTATTGGTATTTCTCGCATTTGGCCAGTTTTGATCTCTTTATGACTTAATTTGAACTCTCCTTCTTTTTTTACATCCATCTCTTCCTTAATCAGGCTTTACCTCCTTAACGCCAGCTATCCTTTATTTTTATATCAGGCAAAAAAATAAACCCTTTCCAGAATTTATGGAATTCATAAATTAAGTAAGAGTTTGCATTTGAAAAACATTTCATTTAATGTAGCATTTTTACCTTATCAATGTTCCAGATTTCCTCAGCATATTCCTGAATCGTCCGATCACTTGTAAAGTAGCCTGATTGGGCTATATTAATAATGCTCATCTTCATCCAGCGATCCCTGTCCAAGTAGGCTTCTGCTACTTTCTCATGGGCATCGGCATACGAAGCAAAATCCCTAAGGACAAAATACTGATCATTTTCAGCCAGCAAAGAGTCATGAATAGCTTCAAACTGTCCAAAGGAATTAGGGAAGAATCCATTTACCAGCTGGTCAACAACTTGACGTATTCGTTTATCATGATGATAATACTCCCTCGCCCTGTAATCACCGTTCAGATAGTAGCGCATCACCTCTTCAGCCTTAAGTCCGAAAATAAACATATTCTCATCCCCGACCCGCTCCAGTATTTCTACATTGGCACCATCTAAAGTGCCGAGGGTAATCGCACCGTTCATCATGAACTTCATATTTCCGGTACCTGAAGCCTCTTTACCTGCTGTTGATATCTGCTCACTTACATCTGCAGCAGGGAATATCTGTTCCGCAAGGGACACGCGATAATTTTCCAAAAAGACTACCTGAACATATTTGTTCACCTTTGGATCTTTATTAACTAATTCCGCCGTTGAGTTAATAAGTTTAATAATCTTTTTTGCGTAATAATACCCTGGAGATGCCTTTGCTCCAAAGATAAACGTTCTTGGATATGGCTGAAAGCTGCTATCCTCCTTAATCCTGTTGTACAAATAGATTATATGAAATACATTAAGCAGCTGCCTTTTATAAGCATGCAAACGTTTGACCTGCACATCGAAAATGGAATCCAGATTAAGCTTTATTCCCGATTGTTGTTCAATCCGTTTAGCCAGTGCCTGCTTTTTTTGCTGCTTAATCCACATTAGCTTAGCAGCAAATGAATGGTCATCCCGAAAAGCCTCCAGCTCACTTAGTAAAATTGGATTTTTAATCCAATCATCACCAATGGATTCATTAATCAGCTGTGTTAGTTCTGGATTGGACTTAAGCAGCCATCTGCGGTGTGTGATCCCATTTGTTTTATTGTTAAACTTCTCGGGAAAAACCTCATAGAATTGCTTCATTTCCCTGGTTTTTAATATTTCTGTGTGAAGTGCCGCCACTCCGTTTACACTAAAGCTGCCGGCTATAGCAATATGTGCCATTTTAACTTGGTCATGTGCTATAACCGCCATGTCCTCAATGCGGCGCCAATCCCCTGGATATTGTTCCCATAGATGCCGGCAAAACCGTTCGTTAATCTCTTCAACAATCAGGTAAATCCTCGGCAAAAGCGGTTTAAAAATCCGGATTGGCCACTTTTCAAGCGCTTCCGACAGAGTGGTATGATTTGTATAGGATATCGTTCGGACGGTAATATCCCAGGCCTCCTCCCACCCCAGCTTTTCTTCATCCATTAATATCCGCATTAGTTCAGGAATGGCAAGGACAGGGTGAGTATCATTGATATGTATCCCAATTTTTTCAGGAAGATCCCCAATATGAGAAAACTTCTTTTTAAATGACCTTATTATGGAGTGCAGGCTTGCCGAAACAAGGAAATACTGCTGTTTTAGACGAAGTATCTTGCCTTCATCATGAGTATCATCTGGATATAGAAACTCTGTAATAGTTTCAGTTTCTTTTTTATACTGGAGCACATCACTATGAATCGGAAATGGTGAAGGTTCTGCACTCCAAAGCCTTAACGTATTGACTGTTTCAGTGTTATATCCGACAACAGGCATATCATATGGGACGGCCATTACATTTTCGGCTTCAACATGGCGAAAATTAAGCCGGCCATTTTCCATATATGATTCTACTTTTCCCCAGAAAGGAACCTCCACAGCTAAATCCGACTTTCTAACTTCCCAGACATGGCCGTACCGGAGCCATTGTTCTGGAAGCTCAACTTGAAAGCCATCCACGATCTTTTGTTCAAATAAACCATGCTTATAGCGGATACCGCTTCCGTGACCTGGAAGATTAAGAGCGGCTAATGAATCAAGGAAACAAGCAGCCAGCCGGCCCAGGCCGCCATTGCCCAGCCCAGCATCCGCTTCTACTTCTTCAATTTCCGCCAAAGAAATCCCCAGCTCTTCTAGCCCATCTTTTGCAACCCCTGTTATTCCGAGATTCAATAGATTGCTGGAAAGCAGCCTTCCAAGCAAAAATTCTATCGAGAAATAATAGATTTGCTTTGTTTTAGAAGAGCGGTATAATTCATTTGTTCTAATCCAATTCTCGCTTATATGTTCCCTTACCATCTGGCCCAGAGTCTGAAACCGGTCTTCATTGGAGGTTTCCTCGAAGCTTTTTCCGTATGTCATTTCCAGCTTTTTAATAAAAGATTGTTTAAATTCTTCTTTATTAGAAAACATGGCTCTCACTCCTGCTTCCCAGGTCAGCATACAGGGAATTGTATTTAAAAGCACTTTGTGCCCAGCTATTATCCTGTTCCATTGCCCTTTTCACAAGCGTTTTCCAGACGTTTTTATTATGATAAAAGTGAATCGCCCTCTGAATCGTGAAAAGCATATCATGAGCATTAAAATTCGTGAATGAAAATCCGTTTCCTTTCCCCGTATCTTCACGGAAAGACATGACCGTATCATTCAGACCGCCCGTCTCCCTCACAACCGGAATTGCTCCATACCGCATGGCAATAAGTTGTCCCAAGCCGCAAGGTTCAAATTGTGAAGGCATTAAAAACAGGTCCGCCCCTGCGTATATTTGGTGAGCCAACCTTTCATCAAATCCAATCTGCACTCTTAACTTCTGATGGTAATGCGTAGCCATCTCTCGAAAGAAATCCTCAAATTCCCTATCCCCTGTCCCAAGGACAATCATCTGAATGTCTTCCTGCATGATTTCGTGGAATACGGCTTTAACAAGATCAAGACCTTTCTGCTTCGTTAATCGGGTCACCATTGCAAACAGAGGTTTATCAGCCTCTTGCGGAAGAGCAAAATGTTTTTGAATAGCCGCTTTATTCTTTGCTTTTCCTGCTGGCTTTAGGGAATTAAAGTTAGCCGCTATGAATGAGTCTTTTTCCGGGTTGTACACTTCATCATCAATGCCATTAAGAATCCCCATAAGGTCACGCTCGCGATATCTAAGGAGGCTATCCAGCTTCTCCCCGAAATAAGGGGTTTGTATTTCTGCCGTATAAGTAGGGCTGACTGTTGTGATAAAATCTGCAGCGACAAGCGCTGCCTTCATGAAGTTGACATTACCATAAAACTCCAGCTGTTCCGGATGGAAGTAATAGTCGCTTACACCGAGTACCTCTCCAAGGATTTCACGCGGAAAAACACCTTGAAATTGAAGGTTATGAATTGTAAATACATTTTTAATATGGCCATATCCAGCGCGCTGTTGGTATTCTGTTTTATATAAAAACGGTATCATGCCTGTATGCCAATCATGACAGTGCAGGACATCAGGAATAAAATCAACTTTTTCAAGCATTTCAAGCACAGCCCTGCAAAAATAGGAGAACCGCTCTCCGTCGTCATAATGCCCGTACAGGTTGCTGCCTCTTTTAAAATAATATTCATTATCGACAAAATAGTAGATCACGCCATCACGCTCAAGAACTTCTATACCGCAAAACTGTGTTCTCCATCCAACCTGTACCATATATTCTGCCTTTTTTTTCATTTCAGTGCGGAATTTTTCAGAGATGGTGCCATATTTAGGCATTACTACCCTGACATCAGTCCCTTGTTTTCTCAGTTCTTTTGGCAGTGAACCTGCTACATCTGCCAGTCCTCCTGATTTCTCAAAGGGAACGCATTCTGAAACGACAAACAAAACCTTCACGACTGCATCAACTCTCCCTGCACGACACCCTTTTTTATTACAATCGGATTTGTATATGCTTCTGAGATAAGCACAGTATTATCCGTAATTTTCACATCTTTATCAAGAATTACCGAATCAAGCTGGCAGTTTTCCCCTATAACTGACTTTTGCATGATTATACAATTTTTTATAATGGTACCTTTTCCAATTTTAACTGACCTGGAAATGATACTATTTTCCACATGTCCTTCAATAACACATCCGTTTGCAATCATGGAGTTCTTTACAGTAGCACCCTTTTTATAATTGGTTGGCGGCTCATCCTTTACTTTTGTAAAGATCGGATTATCCTTCCGGAATAAATCATGCCATTTGCTTTGGTTCAATAGCTCCATACTTGATTTAAAATACTTTTCAATGGAATCTATTTGTGCGGCATAGCCTGTATATTCATAGCTGCAGAATGTATACCTGGCATCCCCGCTATCAATAACGTCTTTGAGGCTGCGATAACCTGTAGTATCTTTATTTTCTATGAGATCAATAAGCAGATCCTTTTTCAATAAATAAATTTCCAGCGGCTCACCCATCTGATGAACCTCTGTGATATCACACCCATTTTTAATATGTCTATCCAGGATGGCTTTAAAATCCATATTCAACACGGAATAACAGTTAGCGACCAAAGCATATTCTTCCGTGCTTCTGTAAAAATAACTCATATGGCTTTCGAAATGGTGGAAGGAGCCAATTAATTCTTCAGGCATATCCAGGACTGGGGCCGGAAAAAAGAACAGCCCATCTCTCTTGCGATTTAAATCCCAATTCCTTCCTGACCCTAGATGATCCATTAGAGACCGGTAATTGTGCTTCGGGAATACCGCTACACTTGAGATGCCTGAATTAACCATGCTAGAAAGTACGAAATCGATTAATCGGTACCTCCCGCCAAACGGAAGTGCGGCAAGTGTCCTGTGTTGTATTAAATCCTTAAGCGGTTCATAAAAGGTTGTCGCATCGATTACTCCAAGCATCCTCTTATTATTCATAATTATCTTCCTCTCCAAGATTATCTGCTTTGACTGGTTGTTACATACCATTATTCATTTCCTGGCACAATTCCTCTGATCCTAATACGATTTTTTCCTTGCCTTCTTCCGGCCGGATAATCGTTCCTGATGGAACCCTGGAGTTAGGAGGAATGATAGCCCGTTCAATGATGACATTATCCTCGATGACAGCATCTGACATGATAACTGACTCGGATATTCTTGAGTTTTGTCCGACTGTAACACCCTGGAAAAGGACTGACTTCTCAACACTTCCTTCCACCATGCAGCCTTCATTAATCAGCGATTCCTCAACTTGTGCATAAGGGGCAATATATTGAGGAGGCTGATTTGGATTCACCGAATAGATTCTCCAGGAATGGTCAAATAAATCAAGTTCACATTTCTCATCCAATAGGTCCATGTTAGCTTCCCATAGGCTTTCAACCGTTCCTACATCCTTCCAATAGCCTTTAAATGGATAGGCAATCAGTTTCTTTTGATCTTTCAAAAGCATCGGGATAATATCCTTTCCAAAATCCCTGCTTGAGTCTGGAATCAATGCATCTTTTTCAAGATATTCCCTTAGGACCTCCCATTTAAAAATATAGATCCCCATTGATGCCAAGTTGCTTTTTGGCTGCTTCGGCTTTTCATCAAATTCAATTACTTCCTGTTTGTCATTGGTGTTCATGATTCCAAACCGGCTTGCTTCATACCATGGAACCTCAATGACTGAAATCGTGACATCAGCTCCCCTTTCTTCATGGAAATTTAGCATTAAATCGTAGTCCATTTTATAAATATGGTCACCTGATAGAATCAGAACATATTCTGGGTTATATCGTTCAATATAATTCAAATTTTGATAAATGGCGCTTGCAGTCCCTGTATACCACTTAACCTCAGAAGACTCTGCATAAGGAGGAAGCACGGTAACGCCACCATTTTTCCGGTCCAGGTCCCATGCGCTGCCGATTCCGATATAAGTATTAAGAACAAGCGGCTGATATTGAGTCAGTACACCCACAGTATCAATTCCTGAATTCGTACAGTTACTCAATGTAAAATCAATAATTCTATATTTCCCTCCAAAAGGTACTGCTGGCTTAGCCAGGTTTTTCGTTAAAGAATTAAGCCTGCTCCCCTTTCCTCCCGCCAATAACATTGCTACGCATTTTGTTTTCACCATTTTGCTTTTGCTCCCTTCTTTTTTGGACTGGCCGGAGAATTGAAATTCCGTATGGCGGTACATTCATTGAGATATAAAAAGGGTTTCCATGAAAGAATCCTGTATGGCTCTTCAAAACCTTTTTATTTGTATGTCCGCTTCCACCATAAACTTCCCGGTCTGAATTTAGTACTTCTCTATATTCCCTGTTCTCTGGAACCCCAACTTTATAATCG
Source organism: Peribacillus saganii (assembly GCF_003429095.1). GTDB lineage: Bacteria > Bacillota > Bacilli > Bacillales > DSM-1321 > Peribacillus > Peribacillus saganii. The sequence continues at coordinate 3,487 of NZ_QVTE01000064.1, read as the reverse complement.
CTGTATGAATGATTCCTGAAATTACATACAATAATAAGGAAATCTTCTTCTTTTGTTCCTTTTCGGATGAAAGATAAGACTGATTGCTCATTATTATTAACATCAATCCATTGAAAACCGGAAGGGTCGTTATCTAATTCATATAAAGCTTTAGAACGCTTATAAAAAAATAACAATTCTTTAGTGTATGCATCCATTTTTTGATGCATGCCATATTCAAACAAATTCCAGTCCAGCTGCTCCTTATCCTTCCATTCTGCGAATTGGCCAAACTCCCCTCCCATAAACAGAAGCTTCTTCCCGGGATGGGCAATCATATATCCATAAAGAAGCCGGAGCTGCGAAAATTTTTCCTCATAGTGGCCTGGCATTTTATCCAGCAAAGATCTTTTGCCATGCACCACTTCATCATGTGAAAAAGGAAGCACAAACTTTTCTGAAAAAGCATACATTAATGAAAATGTGAGTTTATGGTGAAGATTTGAACGCAATTCCGGAGATGCTTCCATGTATTTCAGCACATCATTCATCCAGCCCATATTCCATTTATAATCAAAACCAAGCCCACCATATTCTGTCTGAGTAGTGACATTTGGCCAGTCAGTTGAGTCTTCGGCCATCATTAAAAAATGAGGGTTGTACTTCTTCACTGCTCCATTGAGCTTCTTCAAAAATGAGATTGCAAATGGATTCTCACCTTTTTCATCACCGCCCGGCCAATAAATGATATTGGCTACGGCATCAACCCGAAACCCGTCGATATGATAATGCTCAATCCAAAATCGGGCATTTGATATTAAAAAACTCTGTACCTCTGTCTTGCCAAGGTCAAAATTGGCCGTTCCCCAAACCAGATTTTCCCGATCTCTTTGGTCGCGGTATTCATAAACAGGCTCTCCATCCAACATATATAGCCCATGTGCATCCTTACAGAAATGGCCTGGAACCCAATCGAGAATAACACCAATACCGCTTTGATGGCACCGGTCTACAAAATACATAAAGTCTTGCGGAGTGCCATAACGGCTTGTAGGAGCAAAATAGCCTGTTCCTTGGTAACCCCATGAGAGGTCAAATGGATGTTCAATAAGAGGCAGGATTTCGATATACGTAAATCCCCGTTCCTTAACGTATGGAATAATCTCATCCGCCATCTCCCGGTAGGAGTAAAGACTGCCATCTTGTTTGATCTTCCATGAACCGAAGTGCATCTCATAAATAGCCATTGGGTTAGAGAACGAGTCAGTCTTCTTTTTCCGTTGCCATTGCTTTTCCTGCCATTCATATCCTTCTATGGAATGAACAATGGACGCTGTATTTGGCCGTACTTCTGCATAGAACGCATAGGGATCCGCTTTGAGTAATATTCTTCCATCCCCAGTTTCTATTTCATACTTATACAAAGCACCAGAGGCATTAAAAGGAACAGATATAAACCAAATCCCTTCATCATTAATGCGCATTAAGTCATATCCCTCTGCATCCCAGTTGTTGAAACTCCCGGCCAGCCTTACTTTTCTGGCATGCGGAGCCCAGATACAGAACCTCGTATGAACCGTTCCTCCCTGTTCAACTAAGTGGCTGCCAAATAATTTGTAAGCTTCGTTTAGGTTCCCTTCATGGAAAAGATGTATTTCATAATCTGTAGGAAAACCTTTTTCCAATGTGTTCACTCCCTGTATCTACCTTATCTGATAAGTTTCTCTTCTAAATGATTCTCGATTTTTATTTTTATTCCTGTTAGAATCTTAATAATTTTCTTTTACTTTATTCGACAAACTTTTCAATTATTTTTCAAATATATCATGATAAAGCCAGGTCATTCCTCCTATATAGAATTATATTTGTATAGGAATACACTTAATAAAAGCTATATAAGTAAAATAAAAAGAAGAAATTAATTACAAAGAAAAACAGACGAAGATTCTACTATTCCCTAGCATATTTATATACCCCTATGTGTCATAGAATTAAACATAATAAAAAAAAAGTATTGAGTGATTTCTGAGAAATTCTGCAGATTTCATACGGGACTTTTGGCATACGTATTAGCATCTGAAAAAATATTACAATAACATTATTTAATAATAAAAAAAGAACGCAAAAAAAAAGACCGTATACATAACGTATACGGTCTTTTTTAAGAATGACCCCTACGGGATTCGAACCCGTGTTACCGCCGTGAAAGGGCGGTGTCTTAACCGCTTGACCAAGGGGCCAGCTGGCGGAGAAGGAGGGATTTGAACCCTCGCGCCGGTTACCCGACCTACACCCTTAGCAGGGGCGCCTCTTCAGCCTCTTGAGTACTTCCCCAAATGGCTCCGCAGGTAGGACTCGAACCTACGACCGTTCGGTTAACAGCCGAATGCTCTACCACTGAGCTACTGCGGAACAATTTTATATGGTGGGCCTAAATGGACTCGAACCATCGACCTCACGCTTATCAGGCGTGCGCTCTAACCAGCTGAGCTATAGGCCCATTTAATTGTTTGGAGCGGGTGATGGGAATCGAACCCACGACATCAGCTTGGAAGGCTGAGGTTTTACCATTAAACTACACCCGCATATAAATCATGGGGCGACTGATGGGAATCGAACCCACGAATGTCGGAACCACAATCCGATGCGTTAACCACTTCGCCACAATCGCCAAATATGTTGATTTTTAAGATGGTGGCTTGGGACGGAATCGAACCGCCGACACAAGGATTTTCAGTCCTTTGCTCTACCGACTGAGCTACCAAGCCAAAATGGCGGTCCCGACGGGAATCGAACCCGCGATCTCCTGCGTGACAGGCAGGCATGTTAACCGCTACACCACGGGACCACTGATTGCGGGGACAGGATTTGAACCTGCGACCTTCGGGTTATGAGCCCGACGAGCTACCAGACTGCTCCACCCCGCGATGATAAAATATATAAAATATGGAGGAGGTAGAGGGATTCGAACCCCCGCGAGCTGTTACGCCCCTGTCGGTTTTCAAGACCGATCCCTTCAGCCGGACTTGGGTATACCTCCGTATAATAATGGTGGACCTTGTAGGACTCGAACCTACGACCGGACGGTTATGAGCCGTCTGCTCTAACCAGCTGAGCTAAAGGTCCATTGTTGAATTTCTAAAATTTTATTCAGTTGATACAACTGTCCCCATCTCAGTGAGCTAATTAAGCAGCATCTCGATAAATACAACCCGAAGTATTCGCTGAAGCCTCGCTGGCTGCTCTAATCAGATGAACTAAGGGCCATGTATTTTATGGTAGCGGCGGAGGGAGTCGAACCCACGACCTCACGGGTATGAACCGTACGCTCTAGCCAGCTGAGCTACACCGCCATGAAATACAATAAATTTATTTATTGGTGGAGCCTAGCGGGATCGAACCGCTGACCTCCTGCGTGCAAGGCAGGCGCTCTCCCAGCTGAGCTAAGGCCCCAAAAACACGGATGGTCGGGAAGACAGGATTCGAACCTGCGACCCCTTGGTCCCAA
>NZ_QVTE01000063.1 GCF_003429095.1 Peribacillus saganii | reverse complement strand
TTAATCTTATTTACTAAAAACTGTTGATTTCTACTTGACGGTTACAGACGATGAGTACTCCTTATTACCTTCGCGGCATTATCATATGTAAAAGATGTAATTCATATTTAGTTACGAAAGGTAATTCTCCAAAGAGCAAACGTGGCAAATATATGATTTATAGATCCCCAGAATGTAAAAAAACAGTACCACTTATACCTGTACATGAAACTGTATTAAATGACTTACAAAAGAAGTGGGCTACACAGTTTTCCACCTTTGCTATTACATCTAAAGAGCAACTTATCCCTAAATACCTTGAAAAAGAAGCCCTATTTCTAAAAACCGCTAACGAACAAGGGCTTAAGTTAGACTACTTGATTGTTTCTCATTCTGTCATACACCTGAATCAGAGTAGTAGATTAGTGGCTCTTAAATGGAAAGATGTTGATTTCAAAAACCATACGATCAGCATAACAAAAACCTATTACATTCCGAATAATAACACCTTAGATTACCAATTAGCACCACCGAACCCGAAAGTCAAAACGTAAGATTGTTGTAGATGAAGATGTAATTCAAGCTTTAAACCAAGATATCCAGAATCAAGTAAGAAAGAGATTAGGTACAGTTTATTATAATAAAAACTTTATCTTCGCTAAGTGGAAAGACAATTTGGTTATCCCATCGATATTTAAAACAGTACAAAACCGAATGAAGAGATTACTAACTATCGCCGAGTTAAATACAGACTTAACACCTCACTCTTTGATACATACCCACACATCTCTCTTAGCAGAGGCAGGTGTTTCACTCGAACAGATCAGGGACAGACTTGGTCAATCCGATGATCAAATTACGCAGAATGTGTATCTCCACGTTACTCAAGAAATGAAAAAAGAAGCTTCCCACAAGTTTACTCAACTCATGAGAAGCCTCCGTTAAAAACCTCATGATAAAAACGTTGGTATTACAAGTTTCTTTAATATCTATTTTCTTTTATTATATATCCAGATGAATGGGCGGCATGATGTAATAAGCCGCTTCCCCCCTTAATATATAACATCACACTCTCAACTTATATAAAAACCCTACCAAAACATTAAATGAGGAAAAATACAATTAAAAAAAGGCGAGGACAAACACGAGGACAACTTCAGGAATTTTTGAGTATTGCGGACAGAATGAGCCGGCTGTGCGGAGTTTTGAGCCACTGTTTGCGGACAACAGAGCCAGTGAATGCGGAGGAGAGAGCCACTGGCTATTAAAAGGGGAACAGCCATTGAAATGATTTTTTTTCTAATTTCAATGGCTGCTGATTCTATCTAAATCGTTTATCTTCTAATTGTTCGTCTATAATCTCAATTGCCCAACGGACAAGTTCATCAAAATCTAAATCATCTTCCTCGTCCCATACACAAGTAGTTAGTAACCTATCTACTATTTTCATCATCACTTCTTCCGGTAAATATCTGTGAAAGAAATACGTAGCTACACGGTTTTCAACTTCTGTTGGGATCATCTTCCCACCACCAAACCATGACGTTCTCTCATTGATACTTCACCATCGACTAGAATCTTATAGGAATCATGCACTATGCGGTCAAGAATCGCATCTGCAATCTGCGCCTGTCCCAACTTAGAGTGCCACCCTTCTGGTGAGAATTGGGAACAGAATATAGTAGAAGTCCTCTTTATTCTTGATTCAATAATTTCTAAGACGTGAAGGGCATGCTCCTCCGAGAGCTCAGTTAATAGCCATTCATCAAGTATTAATAAATCGATTTTCTTATATTTTTGGATGATTTTACGGAAGCTACCATCGGCTTCATACTTTGCGACAGCTAGTTCATCAAGCAATTCTGGCAATCTGATATACTTTACATTGTAAAATTGGCGACAGGCATGAATGCCAAAGGCATTGGATATCCACGTTTTTCCGTTCCCTGATGCACCCATTAAAATAATGTTATGGTGGTTTTGTATATAATTCCCTGTCGCTAGCTCCAATATAAGTTTTTGTCTAAGTTACGATCTGGATGATACTCTATGTCTTCAATAGCTGCCATAGGATCTTCGAAGTTTGCCTGTTTAATCAACCGTTCCAATCTATTTGATTTTCGACGGTCAAACTCAAAATCTACTAAAAGATTAAATCGATCATCGAAATCCATATCTTGATAGTCTTTGTTCTGGCTTTGTTGCTGATATAATTCTGCCATTGCACCCATTTTCATTTCGGTTAATTTACGTAATGTTTCTTGGTTCATCATTTTTTGTCCCCTCCAAAGTATTTAGCGCCACGGGTAAAGCCATGGTTATTATTATTGATTCGATGATTATCAACCTTAGATTTTTGCTCACGCTTTTTTCGCCTATCCAATATCCCTTTTAAAACGGGAATGGTCGGATTAGCTGAGATTTCAAGCAATGTATGTGTTGCGGTCTCAAGTTCATCCATTGTATGTTTAGTTGATAAATTTCTTAAAGCACTAAGGATGTTCAATGCCTTCTTTTCCGCATTCGTTTCTAGGATATAAGAGACAAATCGCGCCATGGAGGGTCCAATTGTTTCTGCCCATTTACGATTGTTTTCAGGGTTATGCTCAAGGTATAGTCTATGATTATCTGGCATGTGATCCCTATTCGTAGAAAACTGTCCAACTTCTTCCATTAACCGTTTATGGGATGCAATTCGCGCTTCCTTAAAGTAAACTTCAATTAGGTCAGTGGTAAGCCGAATATCGACTTGTTCACGGACATAATCATATGGGACGGAATAATACATTCGTTCAACTTGAATGTGGTAGTTCAATTGAACTTTTGCTGTTTTCCATTCCGCAAGTTTGTAACGTGTTTGGGGAAGCTGGTGAAGGTGGGATTTCTCTTCTTCCTCAAACACCTTTTTACGTGAACCAGGACGTTTCTGAAAATCAATTGTATTGATTTCTTCCAGCTTTTCATGGATTCTTTGATTTAAATCCTCTATGTGAAAACATTGATAGTTTCTTAACGAGGCGATGATCTGTCGTGAAATGTAGCCAACAGTACCTTCGACACTAGCCTTATCCCTTGGTTTTCGAACCCGGCTAGGCACGACGACTATACGGTAGTAATCTGCCATTTCTCGATAGGCTTCATTAAGAAGTGGTTCGACCCGGAAGGGCTTAATAACCCCCGTTTTTAGATTATCTGGAACCAAAGTTTCAGGAACACCACCAAAATATTCGAATGCATGGATATGTGCCAGAAGCCAGTTTGGTGACTTCATATCTAAAAAAGCCTCCACGTAACTTAACTGGCTGTATGGCAAAGCCGCAATGAAAACATATGCCGGAATCTTTTCGCCAGTGAAACGATCAATAATATGCAGTGTGGATCCTGCCCAATCCACTTCCATGATTTCACCCGGTTTTCTGCGAATTGGCATCGTTAATTTATATTTCTTCGCGTACTTCCCATAATTTTCACAAAAAGTCCTGTAAGCATAGGGGACTTTTCCACCCTCGCGAGCCTCTACCGCATACTCATGATGCAATAAAGCCAAAGTGACATTCTTTTTTTGCAGCTCCTTATGCACCTTCTCCCAATCAATCGGGAAGTACCCCTTTTCGCTAGCCTGTTTCTCCGGAAAAAGAAATTCCTCCAACCATCGATTGGTCATGGTATCGTTCAAGCTTTCTATCCCAAGCTTTTTGGCACGCCGAATGACCTCGGCGACTGTATTCCTAGAGTGACCGGCACTAGAACTGATTGTTCTTTGACTGATCTCATCAAAATACAGTTCAAGGATTTTCCGACAATTAACCACAAAAAAACCTCCTGTATAATATTGTCATGCACTTTTGCATGCATTTTTTATTATACAAGAGGTTATTTGATTTATGGTGCCGGCTCTAACTCCGCAAATGGTGGCTCACTCTTCCGCACTGACTGGCTCAAAACTCCGCACACGTGGCTCAATTCATATGCAATAATCAATTTTTTTAGTGCTGCTTATCCAAGATGCTTTCTGGGGATTGGGGAGCTAGATATAAGGGAGTTGTAATTAATAGTAAATTAAAAGCCATCCATAAGATGGCCTTTTTTTATTCTCCAAATAATTTTACATAAACATTATTAAATAAATGAACTTGGGCTGTCCGATTAATCCAAATCGTAATATTATGATATTTTACATTATTCTGTGTTGAAGTATTGATCTTTACATAAGGATCTCCATAAGCGATTATTTGTTTATTATGTTTTTTATAATTATCTACCATATAATCGATTAACGTTTCATGTTCCTCATAAATATTCAAACTCACACTTGGAACATGCCTAAATCCTTCTGTATCCGTATCCTTTACATAAGGTTTTTCTAACATAAAAGAATTATACTTTTTATTCTTTCTGTCCGTTCTTATTTGATACTCCTTTACCATTCCCTCTATACAGATAGGGTGCTTCGGCTCCGGTTTATTTCTAAAATACTTCGATAATACTAGGAAATCTTTATATTCAGGACCAAAATAAAATTTATCCCAACTAATCGTCTTGCTCTTATATTCTAACTTTAAATGTTTCTTAACATCCTCATTCTCTTCCATTTTAGAACGCAGGATCATGATATCTTTCATCCGGCTAAGATAAGGTGACATTGATCCCCTATTTTTATAGTTCTTATCCGATGCATCTCCTTTTCCTTTTGGATTTGCTGTTGTTCCTTCTTCCTCTTCTTCTGGCGGTTCCGCCATCGCTTTCTTAACAACTTGCAGCCTTATAGCATATTGATCTTTTTTCTTCTTTTCCATGAATTCTTTCAATGCCATTGGTTTATGGGTTATAATTTCAATCTGTCCAAATGTATTATATTCACAATTACCCTCATGTTCGATTCCTTTTTCCAGCCGAAAATATGGAGATACGTCAATCACTCTATTTTCTAATTGTCTCTTTCCTGATCTTCTGAATGATAATTCTACCTTACAATAAGGACAGGTGAACTTTTCCCCATTCAATTCCTGTTTATCTGCTTCGATATTCGTCATCGTTTCTTTTGTTTTAGTGTAAACCGCCTTATCTATTTTTACCCCATATATACTACTCCCTTTCTTTAGTAGTCTTATAAAATATCATGCCTTACAAACTTTTCATCCAACTAGCTCACCATAGATAAAAATCGCCAACAGACTTTCTCGACGATTGATAAAAGGTAATGTCCTCGGCGTTCACCCTTGATTCTCAAAACAATAATCCACAAATTTTTCAAATGTCTGTATGTGGCAACACAGGGTGCTGGTTGGTATATAACTCGGCCCCTAATTAGTGGATCCGAGCCTATTACTCTTATAAAATTCAGAGTGGATCCTTACTCTACTCCAGCCCCCACTGATTGAAGTTCCCTCATTCTTATTCCTGATACATCGTAATAATAGCTTAATGCTTGAATAACCTCATTTTTCAACGTTTCGATATCTAATAACGGTGACATGACGACAGGATATTTTTTATTTAATTCAAAGATAACACGTCTGCCGTAACGTTCGTCATTGCCTAAATCCGGCCGATCCTTAATATTTGCCTTCATAATATTTGAAATTTGCAACTCATCAATAATCGTTAATATTTTAATTAAAAACTCTGAGTTTCGAAAGATAGCATATTTAATAATATAGTTATATACATCTAAATTTTCCAAAACTAAATTATAATAATGCTTCTTCTTTTCCTTATTTATGTCTAAATCTCCAATATATTCAGCTGCAAGAACACATTTATAAATATAATTTTCCCAGTCGAACTTCTTGATGACAATATTTTCAAAATGTTTAATACCAGTACTTACGATTGGATAGTTTTCAAGAATAAATTCACGCTTTTTCGTAATCAATAAAGAATGCCAAAATATCTCTTCTAGATGGACATCACGATCGGTATTAATATAGGAAGCAGCAATTATTTCAAATGCCTTTTGAAAGGCTTGTTTCTTCTCTTCTTCAGATCCACGTCCCATATAAATTGGAAAATCTGGCGTATCTGCAATTTTTACGAATTCATTAGAAAAATAGTTCTCATTGCTATTGATTTTATCCTCTAAAAAATCCTGATAAAATTGCTCATTATTTTTATAGCCCTTGTTTAATAATCTAATTTCCATTATTAATAAGCTCCTTAATTGCACCAGCATATTTTTCAATAATTTTATTCGATATTAAAGAGATAACCTCATCAATATTATCAATCGAAACCTCTTCAATCATTTTTTTAGTCATTAACTGGTATAACTTAAAATCAAGTAAATTCTCAGGCTGAGTAATTTGTGTTAAATCTACATAATCCTCCCCCAGGTCACTATACTCGCTAATAAAGCGCTGCAATGCTGTACGTAGACCTGCATAAATATAAGGATTATTGAACGCTTGACTAGATCCTATACCGTTAAATTGAAACTCCTCTTTTCGGTAACGAATGATGATGGTTTCAGATCCTAGTTCAATTTTAATATCAGAGGATAAAGTTTCATCTAACTTTTTTTCAAATAACACCAATGGATTTTGAATACTACCTTCAAATACAACAATGTTAGAAAAGCCTAATAACGCATTTTTGGGTACAATGATTTCGTCTTTAAACGCCTCATAAAATGAAGTTAAATCATCATTATCACTAAAATTGATTTCTCTTGTTGATTGAATGTGCAATTGAATCGAGGTACGTTTATTTAAAGAAACTCTTTTCTTAGGGACTTCAATTGTGTTTTGATTTGGCTCAAGCTTATAAAATTTATTATCCTTTGACTGGATAATTAAGATAGTTTCAGCCGCTCCTGTTGCAATAAGCTGTTTTACAAAGGGCGAACTAATGTCGTAATTTATGACAAAGCGATAATCATTTGTATTCTCTTCTAATGATACATCCAATAAAAAAGAACTATTTTCATAGCTTGTGGATGTATTCGTCAAAACGGGATAAGGAAAATTCGCATCTTTTTTATAGATCATTTTACACCTCTACATAGTAAATAAATTTTAATGCTCGATTATAATTAGGCTTTAAGTCCAGTTTCAATTTCACAACGCCATTTTTAATTGAAACATTTTTAATAGATTCATTTTCGATTACACAGCTTGAACCTGTATTATTATCAATTACCGCTGAATAGTTCTCTTTTAATTTAAACTCATTCTTATATTCTTCTCCCATTCCGTCAATAATGTTTAATGAAAGATTACAAGAAGTTGTATTTTTTAATTCTGAAATATCTTTGAAATTGAATTGAATAAATTCATTATTTTTTAGAATTAAACGTTCTACTAAATTAGGACTTATACTATATGTTTCAGTGCCTGATTTCTGTAATTCATCTGCAGTACCCGTTGGATTATTCCTACGGGTACGTTTAATACCTCTATTTTTAGGCTTTACGGTACCTTTTTTTGTTCCTTTTTTCTTAGGATCTGTTTTTGAAGTGACATCTGTTGCCTTTACAACTTGCTTACCTTTATTAATCTTGACCGCACCATACGCATTGGATAGATCCTGTTTGAATTCTGATTCCATAATATATAAAAGATCCTTTGTATCCATTACACCATCTGTAGGATTATTTTTCTTCATTTCCTCATCAATGATGGCTGCGATTGCATTAGAAAGATTATTTATAAAGCGGGTAGCTTGTCTTTTCAGCTTTGGATCTTTTATGTCCTCTGCTGAAATCTTTGTATGCGATTCATTTTCAAGTTATTTCAAATAGCCATCTTCCTCTAAATCACCAATTAAAACAGCATTATACGGTTTTGTCGCATACGATTTTACTGAAAAATCTTCAATTTTCATACCAATCGTACGAACAATGGCTACACGGCCTTTTGAAATGGATTCATCATATTTAAAATAAAGTTTAAAATGGAAGTCTTTATCACCATTTGAAACTACAATATTCCTTGGCATTTCATTTTTAAATGTTTTTACATAAAGTGGTGTAAAAACTTTCTTCATATCTGAAATTTCTTGAATATAATAACGATTATCGTTTAAATATTTTTCAATTTTATCAGCGTTAATTACATGATCGTTCACATGAACTTCTAATTTACCCTCTAATATAGAGATAAAGAAACTATCACACACCGTTTTAATAATTTCATCCTCATTATCAAATTCATCACGTAGGTAGGGAATAATAATTTTTAAGCCTCTAGTTTTCTTTTCAAAAACAGAATGGAACTTATTTTCATATGGATAAAACTTAGATGTACCATTTTCCATTTTTTGATCAGCAAAATAACCGGTTGATCGGTAGCATTGCTGATTAAACATATGCTCAATTAATTGAACCGTACCACCTAAATGCTGGTCCCCGTGCTCATCACAGTTTGCGAAATACATTAAATGAAGATCCGATGCAGCATTTGATGCAATTTTTCCTACACCATGCGAGCCACCGCGTGATGTTTCAATAGATTCATCACTTTCCTCAAAATGCACACCTTTGTTATATGCATAAATACCCCAAGTATCTTTCTTAGAATGGCTTTGTCCGCGTTTCGCTCCAGTTAGTCCTCTAGTATTTATATCTTCAAAGGAAATATAGCGTACTTCTTCCTGTTCCACTTTTTTGAGCATATGGCTAATCGTTTCCTTAGTGTAGCTATTTCTTGCTTCTAGGCTTTTAATACGATCAATGACATCATCAATTCCTGGAACGTCATTATTATTAATAGTACCTATATTTATTTTAACAATAACCGGTGCAGTGCTATTAGCTAATCTCCCGTCTAACGAGTTTTGAATATTTTCTTTCGTTAAACCTTTTACACCTAATCCATAGAATCGCTCTAATATTTTATTAAAATTCGATTCTTCAATATTTGGTATCGGAGAAAATTTCCACTGACTCGTAATTGCGCCAACTTGTTGCATCAAAAAAACACCTCTACTATTTTTTATTCTTACTAAATGTAAAATTAATCTAAGGGCAGTACTCTTTTTTAATCAGTCTTCTACTCCAGTAATAGAATTCAACATATTTAATGTAGGAATAATAAATGGAGCATATGCCTCACAGATTTTTTCAACATCCTCTAAAGAGTTAAATCCTTTAGAACCTTCATTCTCTTCTTTCACAAGAGAATACGCTGCGAGCCCTAACATTGTCATTCCATAGATGAACTTACTTTTGGTTAGATCTTTCAAGCTTTCACGGGCAGATCTTACCTCTGATTTCAATACTGTGTTATCTATATTGAACACAAAATTCAAAGACTCTGTGCTATCAATTATCTTTAAAACACGCTTAGCATTAAAACCATATTGTTCCCAGTCATCCTTTGTAACAGTCGACATATTTGGCAGTTTTAATTTACTCTTAGATGGTGCATTCCCTATACCAGTATTACTACCAGTATTTCCTTTAGAGCCGCCACCTCCACCACCTCCGCCTGATGATTCATAAGGCTTAATGATGATAAGCTCAAATACATTACTGAAAGTTTCGTCTGTCGCATCACTCTTAACATCAAATCTACATTTCACTTCATCATTTTCCTTATAAACACTTGGCAGATTAAATGATAGAAATGCATTACCATTTATTAGATTTAGCGTGTGATCTAACATGGTAAGTTTCGAATCTGATTGTAATAATAATAATTGACATTTCCAATCAGATCCTTCTCGAGTAAAAAGATCATTATTCGCATCTGTTTCAAATTTAATGCGGGATTTTTTTCCTTCTTGGTTGCTGCCTTTAAAGACATATTCATCTTGCTGGCCATAAAATCTAAAGAAGGTAGGAGTCTCTTTTCCCCCAAATTTCCCCACCCCACTTCCTTCCCCTTCATTATTACCAGAAACAGAACCTTCATCACCAGAAATATCATTTCCTAAATCTAATAACTGGTTTAATACTTCTGTATTCTTTACGACTTTCTTCAATGCATCAGCCAAAGGCTTATTATCAGCCATACTAATTTTAATCATCTCTTGAATACGCGCCTCATTTAATCGCTTAAGACCTGCTTCATTAGCAAGATAATTTTCTAACTCCTTCTTCACTTCTTCGGCAAAAGGGGAATCCACTAATCGGTCACGACTGTTCATGAACAATTTTTCAATTGCTGCATTAGTTAAATGACTGCAATCAATAATTGTTAATGTATCATCTTTTATTTCATTTAGTTTAAGTCGCTTACGTGAATAAATGGTCTTATCAAGCATTGCATGAGTTTGGCCATTTAAAGAGAAAATCACCCCTGTACCACGTAAGAATTTTGAAAGAGTTTTCCGTTTAAACACATATGTAGAACAGGTCAATGTTTCACCATGTACTGTCATGGAAGCATGCGTTGGGAAACCTTCTTCTAAATCTCCTTGACGAGAATAAGTAAAGTAGTCTAATAGACCATCTGCAAATACATTTTTAGATCCTTGTGCCCTAAATTCACGGAATTCACAAAAACGAACAGGCACCGTCATTTTTGGTAAACGCATTTTAATAGCATGACCTAAACCATTATCTAATAGAATACTAGTCTTATGGACGCCAACTTCATAATCAAATAATTTAATGAATGTTCCATACTCTACTTCTGTACCGCATAGAGTTCTAGCATTTGGCATAATTGCAAATGTATCTGCTTCAAACCCTAACACAGATCCCTTTTTCGGCTTACTATCTGCAGCAATTGGGGCTAAATATTCCACTACAGAACTACGCATATTACCAGTTGGTGGTGTTCTTCTAATTACTGTAAATGCCCACTGATCATCGCGCGGATTTGTTGAATTTATTAAAGCTGGATTTTTTCGAGTAACAATAACTTGTAGCTCAGTAAATTTCGCTACGCCACTTCCTCCCATATTATGTTTTCCTTGAACAATTGGGATTCGAATCTTATTGCTTTTACCTAATGATAAAATAGTATCTGGTAAACTATCAGGCGTTTGTCCTTCGCCACGATCTGCAATTGTAACATTAGGATTATCAGGATGTTTACCACCTGTTAAAGAAATCGCAACTAATCGCGAAATATCTTCTTTAACTTTTTTTATATCCGAAGCTGTACTATTGCTTTCTTGTATATATTTTAGAATATTTTCTTTAGTCTTTGCTGGGTCTAGAATATTGTACAAGTCAATCGCCATTTCTCTACCAGCGTTCATCAAGATTGCATCGAATGCATTTACAACCTTTTCCACAATTGAAGAAACCGGATGACTTTGCTGATTTCCAATACTAGAGTAATTGTTTTCAGTGTCACCTAAATATCTCCAAACGTTATCGTCGTTCCAATAGCCTTTCTTTACCAAAAAAGAAATCACTTCTTGAGTACTTTCAAAGCAACAAACTAATTTTACCTCATTTAATGTGAGTTTCATATCTTTTACAGTAGTCATATCATATTACCTCCTATTATATTATGAGCGGCCCGTTTTTAATAATTAAACTATACGTTTTTTTATTTGTCAAAATTTTTTCGTTATAAATAATTAAAAATTAACTAATTTATTTAAGCGGCTTAAGTTTATATACTCCCATAGTAATAACAATATTATTTAGCGGCTCGATAAATATATAATTAGATAATAATACAACATCACAATTGAGCGGCTTATAAAATAATGAAATAAAATGAAAATATAGATTGAAATAATACCATAATAATGATAAATTTAATACATAACAATTTTGGGGTGGTAAAATGTCTGTAGCAAATTCAATTAAAATATCATTTAAAGGTTCAAAGGGAAATCAATTTGGAAGGGAAACTTATGTAACAATGATTCCTTTCAATAAACTTGAAAGTTTCTTTAAGGTTTTTCCAGAAGTTCAACGAAAACTAAGTAAGCCTCGTGTTAAATCAATTGCAAAGTATATTTTAGATGGTATCGATAAAAAAAGATTGACATTTTTAAGTGCTATTACAGTAACATGTAAAAATGAAATTCAATATAACGAAGATGAATCTACTATTGATGTGGATATTAGCACTGTTTTCTCTATTAACGATGGACAACATCGATCTGAAGCTATTAAATTAGCCATTGCAACATTAAAAGAGGCTATCGAAGGTTCTAGTGATCATAATGAAAGAGAAAAGCTTACAGAAAAGCTTAACATCTTAGAAAATATGACTATTCCAGTTGTAATTTTCACTAAAATTGATCAAAAAGGCGAACAACAACTATTCCACGATTTAAATCTATTAGCTGGAAAGCCTAACAAATCTATTGCATTAAACTTTGATTCAAGTGATCTGTACAGTACATTAGCTAAAGATTTAGCTAAAAACAACGAGCAGTTATTGAGATTAAATATCCAAACTGAAAAAACGCAAATTCGCGGCAATAACAATCAAATCATGGTTCTTTCTACATTAAGAAACATGTTATGCTATATCATTACAGGTGCAAATAAGGATAAAGATAGCAAATTAAATATCGAAAATTATAATGATTTCCACAATACACTTGATGAAATCCTCAATTTACTATTCGATGAATTACCAGAAGATGCTTCTAATCGTGACAAGTATATTATTGGTACAGCGGCTACATTACAAGGGATTGGTAAATACTTAAACGAAGTGGTTTATAATCAAAATAACGTTGATTGGCAAAGTGAAATTAAAAAGTTAGGCACTATCGATTGGTCTCATAGTAGTTCTGTATGGGAAGGTTATGGAGGTAGCTACATTCCTGAAAAGAATAAGTTTGTATTTACTGGTACTAGTGCAGGCATTAATGGTGTGTATGAAGCTTTAAAAAATAAATTGAATAAATAATAAAAAGCCGCTCAATTTTATTGAGCGGCTTTTTTATAAAATAACATATAAATTAAAACCATGTTTTGTTATCAAAAAGAATTTAACGGGCGGCTCAAATAATTGCTGACCTGTTAAGTTACTCTCCTCAATTTTCGGTTGGCCAATCTTAGTATTGGACGTTCATCTGAATATCATACGGATATTAATACTACAATGAATATCTATGCTCATATGACCGCCAATATGGAAGTAAAGGCCTCCCAACAGTTTAGTAAACTGATGAAAGACCTTCTCCTATAGTTAGCTTTTTTTGTCATGGATTCGATGTTTTATAGAAAACGAGGACAAATCTGTGAACAAGAAAATCTTATTATCATTTTAGACGTTCATATAACAAGGTTTTAAACCCCTTATTACATATGCCGCCCATACTCTAAATCAACAAAAAGTATGTTTTATTTAAAAAGATGATAAGAGTTCAACTTTTTATTTAATAAATCGTGTGTTATTTCCTGTCTCCCACTTGTTTGATAACTGCCTGATTTGGTGATAATCTAACTTTCAAGTATGCCATTAATATTTTCTTGTTCCCCTCCTCGTAAAGGGTATGCGATACATAGTTAGCTTCAAGAGTTCTTCCACGATCGTCAAACACAAAAAACAATGATTTTCTTTCGCTCGTTGCCTTTAAATCTTGAATCAATCCATTGAATATCTTAGGTTGAATGCAAATTTCTTCTCGAAGCGTTTCCTTTGTTAGAGCGTTAATAAACATAACCTTATACATAATAAGACCCCCTATCAAGTTAATTTTATGATAGCTTAAAGAAGATGCCTTACTGCATGTTGAATGTGAACAAAGATTGAAGTTTCATGAGAGTTCCCTTATTTTCTCTTTAAATTTATAATCCTAGCGATTAGGCACAAAAGTGATAAGAATGAAAAAGCTGTTCCCTTTAATAACTGCGATTCTTAGAAGTTTTATTTTAAGCTTCACTTCTACCTCAGTTCCATCATTTAATTTCGTTACAACAAGTATTTCCACTTTGTTTAGATAATCCCTTTAGCAACGTCTTCAAGTCTTTTCTTTAAATTTTCTGGAAGATGAATTTGCTGTCAACCTTTTCAATTGCTTTATTTATTAAGCGGATGATTCTTTTGATGTAATAATCAAACTAACCAAATTTAAAACCGAATTGGGAAAGGGAATGGTGAACCTCTTATCGTAACTAAGAAGGAAAATTGTGTATTTCAATTAAATCATAGTAAAATATATTCATTTCTTTTAACCTTCCAAAACCTGAAAAAAGGTCTGAACCCAGCGGCTTCGCTTCAATGTTCTTCTCCCTGATTGAAGGTAGTGCTTAATGGCGCTGTCGTGGCGTTCTCCATATATCACACTTCACGAAACCTCCCATACTCCTTCTCAAATTCCAGCTTCACCGTCCCAATCGGGCCATTTCTTTGCTTTGCAATGATAATTTCTGTGATATCCTTTTGTGCCGTATCCTGTTGATAATAATCCTCGCGGTACAGGAAGGCGATGACGTCTGCGTCCTGTTCGATTTGGCCGCTCTCACGCAGGTCAGAGAGCATCGGGCGTTTATCCTGCCGGCCTTCCACTGCCCTGCTGAGCTGGGAGAGTGCCAGCACGACCACATCCAGTTCTCTGGCCATTTGTTTTAGGGAGCGGCTGATTTCGCTGATTTCGGCATAGCGGTTTGTATAGGGCTTTCCTTCTCCTGATATAAGCTGAAGATAGTCCAGCACAACCAGTATTCTTTTATTCTCTCCGTATTCCCTCTTCACTTTTCTTACCTTTGCCCAGATATAGCTGACAGTGATTGCGGCCCGGTCGAACATGTGCAAATTTGCTTTCGATATTTTGCCCATTGCCTCGGTGAGCTTGGTCCAGTCCTCCTTAGACAAGTTCTTTTTTGGATTTCTTAGTTTCAGCCCATTGATTTTGCCGGTTGCACTGATCGCCCGCTTCATTAATTGCTTGACCGGCATTTCCATTGAGAAGAAAATCGCAATATCTTCCTTGGCAGCTTTAAGGGCAAGGTTTAATGCAAATGCGGTTTTCCCCATGCCGGGCCTTGCGCCAATGATGACCAAGTCTGATGCCTGAAATCCGCCTGTCAGTTTGTCCAGCTGGGTAAAGCCGGAAGGGATGCCGGTCAGTTCCCCGATATCATTTTCACATTCATAATAGAAGTCTACCAATGAAGCCTGTATGTCCCCGAGGCTGTCTTCCATGCCCAGGTCTTCGATTTGCATCAGGCGATGAATACCGTCGCGCAGCGTTTTCCGTATATCATTCGACTTTGCCTCATCCATAAGCAGGGTGGCGGCATGGATGGTTTTTCTTTTTTGGTCATATTCCTTAACGATGTCCTGGTAATAATGAAAGTTGGAGGTGGTTGGCACGCTTCCGGCAAGGTCTGTTATGAAGCCAATACCCCCAATGTCTTTAAGATTATTTGGGCCGATTTGTTCGACAACAGAAATCACGTCTATCGGCTTTTCCATATCATGCAGCTGTTTCATCGCTTCCAGAAGCTTGCGCAGCTGCCAGGTGTATAATTGATTAGGCCGGATCGTACATTCCTGGATCAGCCCATCCTCAAGGAAAAGGGACCCGACCAGCGCCTGTTCCGCCTCGACATTGACCATCTCGTATTGCATGTGATTAGTCCTTCCTTATCCCTAATATTTTTCTCAGCCGCTGCAATTCCTCTCGAATGTCTTGTTCCACTGCCGGTTCCCATTCCAAGTCCAATGTCTGATGTGCGCCCGGTGCGGTGTGCCCGCCTGCCGGATTTTGCTTCACAAGGTCTGAAATCTTCGGCGGTGCCGGAGATTGGGTTACATAGCAAACCAGATTTTGTTTTATCTGCTGAAAAGAGTAGGTCTTCAATGCCTCATTCCATGCATCTATTTTTTGCTGGTCCACTGTAAACTGCCCATAATAATCGCCAATCAGTTTCAGGATTTCGAATGTTTCCCTCTTAGTCATCGAGATCAAAGTCCTCCTCGCGAACCTTGTGGCTCCCAAAGCTTCTCTGGTTTAAGTACGACTCAAACTTTGTCCCGAATAATGTTTCTGGCCTCAAGTACTTGCTCCATTGCGGATTTTTCCACTCTGTAGCCTTTTGGTCTATCACTCTCTTAAAATCCTCCAGTATGAATCCTTCCTTCCATCTTTTCCGGATCAGATTTCTCGTTTGTTGAGTGCTTGCCTTATAACAGGAATTTGTCTTTTCGTTCAGGTAAGCGATGATTTCGGCATAGGGGATTTTATTCTCTGCAGTAGTCTCTTGGGTAATCTCTGGTATTGCTTGGTCCAAGACGGGCTCCTCCATGTCTGCATCTGGTGCGTTCAATGGCTCATTTTGGGCAGCTGGATGTACCATTAGCTCCTCTTCCAAATTCATTAGCTTTTCATAATCGATTGTGTACCATTTCGTTTTGTCCATCTTGGACCGGTTCCAATTACCCGAAATCAGGTAACCATCCTTTTCAAGCTTCTTGATCGTTCGCTTGATTGTACTCTCCGACCAGAATGTCAGCTGGTTTTGCCAATCTTTATATGTATTGTAAATCCACTTTCTCCCGTTGAATTCATGCTTGCTTGATTTCAGCCAATAATGCACCTGCTGCAGAATAACCGCCTCACTCAACCCGATTTTCACGGCCAAAGAAGGAATGATCATTAATGGACTTTCCTTGATTAATAATCCGCTCATAAAACCTGCCTCCCATTCGTCCAATTTTTTTGTTGCACGTGCCAGCTGCCGCGGAAAAATAGGCCTGCCGAAACTTTATACTCGCTTTCACCTTTTATATATATCGATAGGAGCAAAAAGGATCATCGAGTAGGCAAATTTTTTATTATCAATTGAAGAATCACTGCCCTACAATCAATCGCATAATGGAAAAAGGCAGATCTAACAGTATGTTTGAAAGCAAAAATGGGACGATCCAAAAGTCACATGCAGTGAGTTAATGGATCCTCCCTATTTCTCTAGCAATTTGTTCTATTAATTTGTGAAAGCACTCTGCAAAAATGCAGTCTGGCAAAAAAAGGCCACTCCAGCACTACTGGCCATTTTAAAGTGTTAACTGAGTCATTAACAGAAAACAGCCAGCACATGACAAATAAGCTTGGTCTGACAAGTGCTTTTTTGAATTGTTGTAAATAAACCAACGTGTTACCAAGCATGCAAGAAGAAGCGGCAAATCAGATTGATGTTTTGTTCGCAAAATCTAATTACATTACTACGTCACAAAAATGGCAGCACTCCCGCTTGATATGCCATTTTGAGTGCAGTCAGAAAAACAAAAAAGCCTCAAACCCATATATTTCAAAGGATTGAAGCATCTAACTAAGATGACCTGTAACGGGTTCGAACCGCCTAGCCCTACCCTGTCAAAGCGAAACTATTGCATTTCTCAGTTCTAGATCGTACAGGTGATACCTAACCATCTGAAAAACATTGATATTATAGGCTTTGTTAAAAACTAAATATTGCAGGTACTACCTTATATATTTAATGGCACCCTTTCGGCACCAATAATAGCATCAAAATAAACCCCTCTAAATGTTGATATGGCAAGCTTCTTCTATAATTTTATTTGTTAAAAAGGGGGAGATTTCTGTTTTAGGGCAAGTACTGAAAGAAAAATTGACTACTCCAACAACGTCCCAAAACTCTTCATCAATTCTTCATCAGAACAGATAATAATATTTAGCAGGTTCATTCTACAACTTCTGGTTTTTTACTTCTCTTTATAAAATATTCATCACCTTGATCATTTATAATTTTAATTTCCTCTTCGGTTGCTCTCAAGGATATATTCTGAGGTATTTTTATTTCAGTAGTTGCTATAGCCTCTAAAGGGGGCTTTAAATATTTTTTTATAAACTGCCCCATTTCAGGCCCTGCTTTTTTTATTAATAAATTCCAAGCGCCTTGACCCAAGTAAACTTCCCCATTGTTATCCTCGTATTGTTTTTTTAGTTTCCTTAACAGTTCGGAAGGAGTAGAATCAAAAACTATTAACACTGGTTTTATTCCCGCTGCATTTGCTTCCTTTGGAAAAGACATCTCTTCACCAAATCTTCCTTGCCCACTTGCAGCTATTGTCACTCTTAATTTTAATTCATAGGCAGATTTATTAGTTCCTTCTTCAATATAGCAATCAATTTGTCTACCTTTTTCTGTTGGGTCTCCATCTATAGTAAGCCTTTTTACAGGAGAGTTTCTATGGGAGACAGACTCCCCCCCAATACAACTAGCCAAAATTGGTTCAAATAAATAACCTGTCTCTTGAGCACTTCTATTGTCAATATCATAAATCCATTTTCTCCAATGTAACCAGTTAAATAGTAACTCTTCATTGCAATTCCCATATTCAATTAGACTACGTGGCCCGATTTGTTCTGCTGAAGGGAAGGGCTGTTTACTTAAAATATATCTGTACTTAAATCTTCTTCTATGCAAATCGCTAAGATTTTTTAAATAAAGATATATTATGTTACTAGGATCAAGAGCCCCTGATTCCTTCAAATACTCACAAGCATCCTCAATACTCAGAGGGTTAATTTTGTCTATATCCTCATACTTTAAATCATAGTAGCTTAATTTTAGTAGTTCCTTGATATCTTTATTAAACCAGTCCTCAACAGTCCCAGAATTAAGATCATAATATGCAATGTGAACCAGCAAAGCAACCTCTTTCGGGTCTAATTCTACCTTTGCCTCCCCAGCACCGTGCTGAGAAAAGATTTTATAATATGCCTTTAGTTGTCTCGTAATTTCCATTGAATAACTCCTCTTGTATAGATTTCTCAATCAATAAACTATTTAACAAATCACTTGTTTTCTTAAGTGCTGGGCTCATTGCAGTAGCTTTAGTTAGGTTAAAAGATATTAGTCCCCCCCTAATTTTACCTATTTCTCCCTTTCTAATTGCCTTACCATGAACTTCATTTATATGCTGGGCAAAAATTTGAGCTAATTTAGGGGGAATAGCATTCCCTATTTGTGTCATTTTTGCTCCATCACTTCCTGTGAAAACAAAATGATCAGGAAAGGTCTGCAGCCTCGCACATTCACGCATAGTTAACGTTCTGTTTTGTACAGGATGTACAAACTCTCTGCTTGCTGCACTAGTAATTGTTAAAGCTGGTTCGTCATAAATTAACCTTTTTAATCCCGAAGGCGCGCCTCCTCGTTTGTGGGATGGCGTTCCATCTTTTACCCGTCTCAATGATCTTTTCTTAAAAGAATCATGTTGCAATTCTGCCGGTAAATCCCTCATTGTCTGACCAGGTTTTAAATAGCTGTAACGTTCAAAATTAATGCCTGATTCTTCTTTTGGCAAGTGGTCTATTTCAGGTATTTTAACTGCCTCTAAGTCTTCTATTGTCGTCCTAAGTGTAATAGGTGAGTTTCTAAAAATTGGTCCTGTAACTGAATGGATCGGTTTCGGAAATGAAAAATTTATACCGAGCCTATTTCCAATAATAATAACCCTTTTTCTTCTTTGAGGAACCCCATATTCCTGAGCATAAACCTTCTTTAGAACAATTGAGTACCCTAATTCAGCGAATTTTTTTACGGCTTCGTAAACATACTCTCCTTTTCCGGTTGTAAGCAATCCCTCAACATTTTCCATAAAGAACCATTTTGGTTTAAATTCTTCCAGTGCTTCTGCATAATTTTTTAGAAGCTTGTTTCTAATATCGTCCCAAAAACGTGTCCCTGCCGAACTAAATCCTTGGCATGGGGGGCCGCCTATAATTAAATCTAAATCTCCAGGCTTAAGTCCAAGCCCTGCTCTTAACTCTTTAAAATCGCATGCAGACAAGTCCACAAGCTTACTCTTATTTTCACCAAAATTTTTATTATAAGTATTGATTGCTGCAGCATTATTGTCATATGCAGCTACAATATCAAAACCACCTTCTTTAAAACCTAAAGAACAACCTCCAGCACCAGCAAATAAGCTAATCGCTGTCTTCATATTATCACCTTTCTAATCTTCATTTGCACAATCTCTATTGTAATGGATTCCCCTTCAATTAAAAAGGTATTTGCAGCATTGATATACACCAAGTCCATTATCCCTCAATTTTACTTATTAATTCTCTTTTTCATTGACCAATAAATTTGAAAATTATTTTAAGAACATTATTATTTTCACAACTTTACTTTCTTTTGCTTACTTCCACTCAAAAAGAGAATAATAAGCAAAAGTACTACTCTTAAAAATTTGTAATAAGTGAGAGACAATAGCCAAGGGTTTTATTATCCAAAACGTCCATGTAGTGTTTTTAAAAATGTAAAAAAAAACCTCTTTACCATAATAAGACGTAAAAAAGGAGACTCCGGGGCAAGCGAAGCGCCGCCCTAAGAAAGTGTGGACTGTTGAAGAATGAAGCAGTTCGCACAACTCTACCATTGTTAATTTTTCAAGAATACACTCATTTTTTTTTCTTTATTTTTTGTTCTCATGTACTTTTTTAAATCACTTTACAGATTCTACAAAGAATAAAGAGGTACGTTAGCCGCTAAAACTAATGAAACCCTTGGTATAACAGCTTTCAAGTCACTTTTTTACTTCTTCAATAGGTTCGTAAAGTCCCGTATAGAATGGCTAATAGGTTCGGTTTTTCCCGTATAGTTGTGCATGTAATTAAACAGGCACGGATAAAAAAAGACCTGCTGAAAGCAGATCTGGCAGGTCTTTACATTGAATGTTTTTTTCTTCTGCGGTTTGCAGCGATGCGATGCGCTTCAAAATCTTCACGAATGGCATTGAACTTTTCATTATTGCTGTCGGTGATTTGGCGGTACATTAAATCGGGATGAACCCTGTAAAGCAGACTATTTCTACTTTTGGATGCCATCACTAGGCCCTTCTCACACAGCAGTGTAACCAGCTTCGTAATTTTCATCTGCATCACAGCCAATGGCTGCGGACAATTCTTCACGTTTCATCTAGAGAATATTCTCTTTACCCTTTTCAATTCTCATGTACTTCCTAATATGCAAGAGGAAGCAGCGAATCAAATTGATGTCCTGTTCTCAAAATCAAATTAAGCAGTTGCGGCACCAAAATGGCACCAAACACCGATTGAGCGTCAAGAACACAAAAAACACCACCTCCGAAGAAGTGGTGTTTTCGTAGAGAAACCGTGTTCCTGACGCTCTCTCAAGGGTTTTAACACCCGATGATTCCTACTTGGTTCGAACCAGCGACCACTACCCTGTCAAGGTAGTGGTCCATGCACCGTTAAGTCATCCGGTCAGTCAAACGTATGTAATTCGTAGTATATCTACGTTAAGTCAATCGGTAAGTTAAACGAACAAATCCCGTTAACCCAAATTATACCGAATAGCCGCACAACCGCGCAAGTCATATTTGCGGAACCCTCTCTTTATTCGATTACCGAAACCGCAACAATATCCGCAAACTTCACCCGCTCAGCCGCCTCTTCCTCCGTAACTAGCCGTACTTCTTGATTAATCGGATCCATATAATGAATGCGGCCGCAAATGTCCTCGTTGAATCCGTCATACCAACACGTTAACTTTACCGCAAGATTAAATTCCATTGCGTAACAGATGCGCCGGTCAAATTCGTCTATTTCGTATTCATCAATGATCGGCTTTGCCTGGCGATGGTAATCCGTTTTCATATCTCGCGGCATCTTTACATGTTCCGGCATGAAAAACGCTCCTTGCCATTTTAACTTTCCGCGATCCCTTAGCGTCATTTCGGTCAGCCCCTTCGTTGCTATACCGATATCATAACCGAACATTTGTTCTTCAATCTATATATAACGCCCCATATATAATCGCTTTAACTTTGCAACACAAAGTCTAATACATCTTTTCCTCACCCTTTTTTAAAATGAATGGGTTATAGAAATAGATGTTAACCCGCTCATTTAAACACCTCTTTTTTTCCTTATTATTCCAAAAATAGAATTTACTTTAATTTTTTCTACAGTTATACTTTAGGAAAGGCTCTTTTATGCAATGGAGGTGATTCTATGAGATTGATTGTTAATTCTAAATCAAATCGAAACTCAAAGATTTTTAATGTAAAATGGAAGCTATTGACTTTAATTTGCATGATAATCACTACATATCTAAAATACATACAATTGATTCTAAATATAGATATCAACTAACATTAAAGATTGATAAAGATATTTATGAGGATACAATTCAATTAATTCTTTCTTCTAGTAACAAAATAGGAACTTTCGAAATTTTCCAAGATGCCGAGTTTAACTATAATCTATCTGTTAACCTCAAATTACCACTAAGTTCTGATTATGACTACAGCATTTCGAGAAAGTCAAAATTTAAGTTTAATTTCGTATGCACTCCAGCGCACATTATGACAATGGAAGAATACGGAAAAGCCATAAATAGATCTAAAACTCGCGATGAACAAAGATTGAGCAAAGCGCCCATTAGAGTCTATAAAGGAGGGACTGTAAGACCAAGATAAAGATAAGCCCAAAGAGGTGATTTTCTTATGTAAAGAGAATGAATAAACCGCTCATAGAGGGGAAATTAAAATAATGATTAAAGTAGGAAACATTGAATCAGTAAGTACATCACGGGTACAAGTTACTGCAGGTATAAATAAAAAGAAATTTACATCCTTAATTGATGAGAAACAATGGACAGCTAAAGAATTCCACGATCGATGGAAAAGTAAATACGGATTCAGCATGAAGTATAACAACTTTATGGAATTACTTAATAATAAGGTTAACTGGAAGTTGGTATATGCCTTTGCTATTGCTGAGATGTTAGAAATAAATATTAATGAGCTTTTTATATTTAATACCGGTGAGTAATAAATCGTCCTAGCATCCATTTTGGGTGCTTTTTAATTGGAACAAATGTACTGAAAAAACAATCAGATAAATTGTAGGATAATGAACACTGCAAAAAAAAAGATCCCGTGAAGGTGCCCAAAATTTCCGGTGCTGGAGGTAAATAACCATATTGATGGGGAACAACTGTATGTCACCCCCTTAGAGCTAATTTCACTTTTATGCATCCTGTAACACCTTTGTCTTTCCTGCTTGCTGAACTGTATGCACAACACTAAAGGGTCATCTTTATGTTTGTATATTTTAACCTTTACCCTCTCCAACCAATGTTTCTTCCAGAACCCGCAAAGTATTCATTTCTGCTTCTATTACCATCTAAGTTCGGACTGATAGTATAACTAAACCTATCTGCTTCTGCAAAATCTTTTTGTTTTAAGCTTGATATATCCCTTCCATCTGTGATTTTCTTATCAGTCTGAATTAAGTTTCTTTTATCCGAGGTAATTACTAAATCAGAATAAAGACCAGGTAAAGCAGATGATCTGAACTTTGTTTTAATATTTGCAGTTACGAAAGTAGAAGACACTCTCTTAAATGCGTGTTCATATATTGACCAAGTGATTGTTTTTGAAAGTTGATCTACCTTAATTTTGTACTTATATGGGTTTTCTATATCTGGGGAAAAATTTCTCCCTGATTCATGGATTATTAATAACTTTATGTAAAGATCATTATCCAACTTAAAAAAGCCATTTATATTATCAACATTATTGGCTGTTGAGAAAACCACACTTGTTTTATACAAATTCTCAAGCTTTTCAAATCGAGAATAATTCAAAGTAACTACTAATGTTTTTTTATCTGCACACCGCTTAATTATTAAATCTCGTTGTGATAATAAAATCTGATTTACCAAGTTGGTCACCTATTTTCGTTTTTATATTCCCATAATAACCCAGAAATTTATAAAGTGATATAAGTTTTTTGAATATTAAATTAAAACATTTGAAAAGAAACTATACCAGCAGCTAAACGGAAATCTTTCAAGTTATATTTAGTGATCAGTTCATGGTGAATTGTATAAATCTCTTTTAACAGAATGTAAAACACCCCCCTCTCCAGAGCCAAATGCCTTTACCAGATAAACAGGTGATGTGACTAACGACATAGTCCTATCATCATTTAAGTACACCTTATTGATAGTTATCCAAGGATTATATATATCAACTAACAACAACCTATCATATACATCTATCATAATTACTGTCTTTCCTTACTAGCCTTAAACAAGGAGATTAAATATAAATCAATATGGTTATGCTCGCGTCAGTGCTGCGGATCAAAACTTGGATTCCCAAATTGAAGCGTTAACTAAATTTGATGTTGAATAAATTGTGTCTGAAAAAGTTAGTCGAGTGGTAAAAGCGAAAGAAAAACTTGAATTACTAATTAATAAGTTACAAAATGGAGACGTATTAGTTGTCACGCGGATGGATCATTTAGGCAGGAACACGTTGCAGTTACTTGAGCTAGTTGAACAGTTGGAACAGAAGAACGTTCATTTAGTCATTCTAAATATGAACATTGATACTCGAACTGCAGCAGGTAAGTTCTTTCTGACAGTGATGGCTGGTTTTAGTGTTAGATAGAACAATGATGAAAGAGAAACAACGAGCTGGTATAGAACTAGCCAAGCAAAAGGGAAAATACAAAGGCCGACCTAAGAAGTACACAGAGAAGAATTCAATAATAAATCAAGCAACGGAATGGTATAAGCAAGGCGATAAAACAGTAAAGGAAATAAGCCAAGTATTAGGAATAGGTGAAACGACCGTATATAGAGTAGTTAAGAGTCGAGGCATTACACGTAGCAACTGAGATTATTGGGAGGTGATAATTTGAATCAATATAAAGTGGTTGTAAAGAATGGGTACACTACAATCTTGGAAGAAACAATAGCCGCTGAAGATGAAAGAGATGTCTTAGGAACTCTTTTAATTAGAAGTGAGCTCTTCAACCAGAAGTTTACAGATATTCGAATATCTGAACGTTAAGTAGTGAATAAGAAGCACACAGACATCTAACAACAGTTAGGTGTTTTTTTATTATTAATATCACGGAACTGAAACATTTATAGAAGCAACTCTTTTCACTTTCCTTCGCTTTTTACTCAACCACGTTAAATCAAGAAGCTGAGCGGCTCTCTACAACATTGCAGCAGCAGTTCTTGAATTTGATGCGCGGGAAGGAAGCCCCATTGCAGCCGCCAGTGGAAAATATTAATGATATAGCGAGCGACTATGAAATAGCTGCCCTTAAGAATCAATTAGGAACTTCGATTGTCGGCAGTCCTCAAACCGTAAAAGAAAAGCTGGAAAAGTTTCTGGATGAAAGTCAAGCCGATAAAAAATTATGGCAATCGCCCAGGTTTACGATCATAAGACCCGCCTCCATTCCTATGAAATATTGGCTGAAATTACTCAGCTAATATAGGTCAAAACTGGCCGATCCTTATGGCAGGCTTTTAATGTATATCTATAAGTTTTTATAGGAGATAAAAAACATCATTATAATGCTTCAAAGGCAGCAATTATCAATTTCAACCTGTACCCATCCCCTCTTTAAGACTCTTGCCAGTAGATGAGCCCTTAAAAAAATAAAGGACTGAATCATCTATTTGATTCAGTCCTTT
>NZ_QVTE01000062.1 GCF_003429095.1 Peribacillus saganii | reverse complement strand
GCCTAGCTTTTTTTAAGACTGTCCTTTACAAAGGGTACACTTTAAAACTGACAGGGTCCTTTTGAGGAACGATTAAAATAAATTAAAATTTAGAACCTGCTTCGCGAGCTTTTTCAGCTGCAGCAGCAAAAATGTTGTCGGCGTTTGCAGGATCCGCAGCCATTCCTTCTGTTAGAACGACTGTAACATCAGTGATTCCAAAGAATGCAAGAACTGCTTTCAGATGGCTTTCTGTATGCTGAAGTTCCATTAACGGGCCTTCAGAATAGATGCCGCCTCGCGCCTCAACTATCGCAACTTTTTTGTCGCCAGCTAATCCAACTGAGCCGTTCTCTGTATACTTAAAAGTTTTTCCTGCCACAGCGATAGAGTCAATATAAGCCTTTAATAACGGAGGGTATCCGAAGTTCCAGAAAGGTACTGAGAAGACAACTTTGTCTGCAGCAACGAATTGGTCAACCAACTCACCCATTCTATTTATTTTAGCTGCTTCTGCTTCTGAAAGCTCAGTTCCTGCAGCAAGTTTTCCCCAGCCGCTCAATACATCTGCATCAATCAGCGGAATGTTGGATTGATAAAGATCCAGCAGTTCAACTTGTGAATCCGGATTTTCAGTTTGGTATGCATCCAGGAATGCATTTGCCAAACGTGCAGAATAAGAATACTCATCAGCCTTCGGATTAGCTTTTACATATAAAACTTTTGTCATTTTTTTTGCTCCTTCTGTTAATCTAGTTTGTTTAAAAAATATATTTTTAAATAATATATTCTTAATTCAAGACAATAATAGTATGTTATGCAACTAATGTCAATCTATTAACCCTGTAAAATTTCCATAAGTTTAGTTTAATCAAAGTCAAAAAAGTTTTATTTTTATTGGCGTTAACCAGTGACGTGCTCGATTTCATATATGAATAGTAAAAAAAATCGCCTTTAGAGACGATTTTTTGTATAACTTAATAGATTTATTTTGGGAATTCCATCTTCCAGCTATAATATTCATTTTCTAGATTTTTTTCATAGCGGAGGTTGGCGTCAAATTTATTTCCCTTTTTACTTGTTAAGCCTTTAACAGGTGCTACACCATTTTTTAAGAGCGTTTTAACCATTGTCTTCGTTGGTTTTTTCTTCATCGTTGCTAAAAATTTATCATTCTTCCATATAACAAATTTGCAGCCGCTTTTCCAATTACTGCAGCCAAAGCCTTTTTGGCCCTCTATAATTCCATGACCGCACTTTGGACATTTCCCTAATATCTCAATTGATTTCTTTTCAGCAGTCACTTCATTGATAATGATATCTTTTTCATTTTTTATTTTATTGACAGACTTCGCAGTAAAATCAAAGATTAGGTTCAAAAAGTTTTCTTTTGTAAACTTTTGTTTCTCTATATCTGACAAGGTTTTTTCCAATCGCCCCGTGAACTCCAAATCAAATAAATCCTTTACCGGAAAAGTCTCAACCAGTCTTTTTCCTAAGTCAGTACAGATTAAATTTTTGTTTTGGGTATCAATATAACCAACATCTTTAAGCTTCTTTATGGTTTCGGCTCTTGTAGCAGGTGTACCTATGCTGTAGCCGCTAAGAATGGCCTCCATCATTTCTTCACTTTCTTCATCCTCATGGCCTTTTCCGCACGTTTCCATCACTCTTAATAAAGTTTTTTCAGTATGATGCTTTTGCGGTTTTGTAACATGAGAAGTCAGCTTGTGGTCAACAATGCTAACAGCATCATTTACACTTACAAGCGGCAGTATAGTATCCTTGGATTCAATCTTTTCGACCTTTTTCCATCCCTCAACAAGCTGCACCCTGCCCTTAGAGATAAATATACCCTTTATATCACTATTGTTGATTTGCGACATGATCTTGGTTTCTTCATGTTCCGCAACAGGCATGAATTGCATAATATAGCGATTTTTTATAGCTGTATACACTATCTCTTCATCCTTTGTTAAGGATTTTGGGATCAGATAGGTTGGAATAATGGCACTATGGCTTTCCACTTTAGAATTATCAAATATCCGCTTCGATTTTGAAAAATTGATTTCATTCTCATATGGCAACCCTTTTTTCAGATTGTCCAATACTTTTGCTGCTTTGCCTACAAGGCTTTCTTCTAACACAACGCTTGCTGTCCGCGGATAGGTAATATATTTTTTCTCATAAAGTGATTGGGCTACTTTTAATACCTTATCTGAGGTCCAGCCTTTGTATTTGCTTGTTATAAACCCCTGCAAATTTGAAAGATTAAATAAATATGGAGGAAACTCTCTTTTCCGTTCTACCTGTTTGTCCTTTATTGCTGCGGTTTGATTCAATAGTGCTTTTTCAATAGCTTCCAGAGTTTCTTTGTTTTTAAATTTATCCTCTTCTTTTTCAAAGTAGGTGCCTTCATACTCTTTTCCATCTTCCGTCTTAAAGGTAGCAGACAGTTTAAAGTATTCTTCGGGTTTAAAATTCTCAATGGCTTTATCCCGGTCATAAATAATTTTCAATGTCGGCAAAAGAACTCTGCCTATATTCAGCGCCTTCCCCTTGCCTTTTTGATACTTTAATGTAGCCACTGAGGTTAAATTGATCCCAATCACCCAATCAGCCCACTGGCGGCCCATGCCTGCATCCTGAAGAGGTTTCATTTCCGTATTTGGCTTGATTTGCTGAAGCCCTCTTAATACTTCATCAGGTGTCCACTCATTTAACAAAAGCCGGTAAACCTGTTTTTGTGTGTTAAGATTATAAATAATGGTATCTCCAATAATCTGCCCTTCACGGTCAAAATCGCAGGCAGAGATGATCATATTCACATCATTGCGTTTCATTAAGCTATAGATAATTTTAAGCTGCTTCCTGGCACCGAAATCTTCTTTCCCTTTGCTGCGGGGATCACTTTTTACTTTGTAGCGAAAATCACCCGGAATAAAAGGAAAGTTTTCCATATTCCACTTTGCCATTTTCTCATCATAATCCTTTGCATCAAAAAGCTGCAGAAGGTGGCCGAATGCCCATGTAATAATGTAGCCGTTTCCTTCAAAATATCCATCGCTTCTGCCTTTTATCTTCAAAGCATCTGCAATGTTTTTCGCAACAGATGGCTTTTCTGCAATAATTAATCTATTCATTTTCCTCACCTGCTTTTTATAAATGAAACGGTGTTTTTTTATATGTTAGAACTATAATAGTCTTTTATTTTAACACAACTCTGTCTAACTCTTTTAACTTTTAATAATGTAGAAGCAATAAAAAAGTATGGTCTATCCTTATTTTTTGCCATTTTTATACTTTTTACTGGATGATTATTACATATTTCATTATAATTTTAAGTTAAAAAAATAATTTATTAGAAAGAAGATAATCAAATTGAAGAAGCTCATCCTACTCTTTGCATCAGTCATCATCTTAATCTCCATTGACCACCAGTCAAAAGGCGGATACAAGGATCCTCGAACTGCCCGTCTAAGCAATATTGAAACAAAAGAGTCCATTATATAACCAACAAGGAACTATATTCCCACCCATATTAAAGAAAAAGGTACACCACTTTAACTAGTGATGTACCTTTTTGCTATATAATGACAATAGTTAGTTATAAAATACCAAATTCGATTATTTCAAACTTTTTCTCAATGAAGAAAAGTCGCACACCGTACAGTAAATTCAATTTCCTGTATTTTGTTCGTATGTTTGATCTATTGTATTTTTGGTAGTTTTATATGTTTCATCAATTGTCTCTTTCTTGGTCCGGTAATCATCATCTGCCTGTTCCTTTATTTCCCGGTAAAAATCATCAAGAGCTTCATTTACTATATCGTATACATCCGGATCCATGTCATATTCATTATCAGCACGAATCAATACACTGGTGGCTGTATTGTCAAAAGAAATCAGCCTGCTTGTTGTCTTGTTATTCAATGAAATCAGATCGCTTGTATGTTCATTGGACCAGCTAATCCATTTGCTGATGGAATCATTGGACTTTTCAAATTCTTCTTCAAGGTCAGCCTGGCTTTCTGCTGAAATATATCTTCCTCCAGCACTATTTGCAATAGATTCCAAACTGGAACGATCTGATTGGTCCACTCCAAACCCGATAACATTTATTATCGGCTTAATATTAGACTTCGCCAGATTTGCAGCAACTTCCTGAGGTTTTCCATCGCACGTTTCTTTTTTCGTCCGAAACTAGATACATAATATTTGTATTCACTGCGCTGTCAAAGTTCTTAAGCTTTTCACCAGCCTGAATCAAAGAGGCAGCAATCGGCGTCCAGCCGCTTGGTTTAACAGCATTTAATGCTTTACTAAAGGCGCCTGTATTGTAAGTGCTCATTGGATAGATTTCTTCGACGCTTGAGCAGGAAAGCTTTTTATCTTTGTCGTCCCCCGATCCTTTATGACCATAAATTGTAAAAGAAACCTTCGTGTTCTCAGGCAGATTTGTTACAAAACCATTAATGGCTTCTTTAGCTATTTCCATCTTCGTTTTGCCACCCTGCTTGGCGTTCATGGAGCCTGAAGCATCCAAAATGATGGCTACATTTATGTTTTCTTTCACTTCCCTGCCATTAAGCTTTAGGTTGGAACCCGTATCAAGGGTTACCAGGGAGACTTTTTCTCTAGGCTGGAATGCACCAAGACCAGGAGTTCAGGATAAAGTGATTTGAAAAGAAGCTGTGTGACACGGTCCGCCCGTTTCTCTTCACTAATATCCTGGGAATCGATTTCCCCGATTTTGTCTGCAAGCTTTAATTGGTCCGAATCCTTCCACTCATTATCCTCTATTTTTTCCCACCATTCACCCGGTTCCATATTCTCTGCTTCCTCAAGTGTTTTCGGTAGGATGAAGTCCTTCTCCGCTTTGAAGGAAGCCGGCCATTCTTTAGCAGCAGCTTCATTTTCTGATGCAGTATCCTCTGTATCTTCCTGTTCATCTGATGCAGTATCATTGTTCTTGCTGGATTCCTCTGCTGGCGCTTTTTTTGCTTCAGCTTCGGCTTTTTCTTCCGCTTTGCCGCAGCCGGTTATGAATAATAGAAGAATTGTAAATACAGGTACTAATCTTTTCATCTTTTATTTCTCTCCTCATCAAAAGGTAAATCCATTTTACACTGACTGACGATTATGGCGGCAGTAAAAAGGAATGAAAAATACAAAAACAGGAAAATAAAACCATATCTCCTAGCTAGCTATATAACTTTATTCCTATAATTTGCATCCAGGAAAGCTTACAAGGTAAAATACGGTTCTTTTGACCTGTAAAATATAAATTTTTCAGACAAAAGCCAGAAGCGCTGCAGTTATGCAAAAAAAAGCATGCATTACTCCCATGCGGCTGTATGACAATAAAATGATTGGCAGGTACCGGAAAACAGGTCCCTCCTGTAATCAAAAAGTTCTATTAATTAGACTTTATTAAAACAGCAAAAACGCATGCACTTGGCCTTATGATCAAGTGCATGCGTTTTTGCTAAATCCTATATTGTTTTGTATACAATTCACTATCAAAATGCCTTTTCGCAACACAAAACTATCCTTTTGCTTCCTAGTTTTCTTCCAGATTCAAAGCAGGGCCGAAGAATTCATAATGAATGTGATCCTGCTCTACTCCAAAATCGCGTAAGCCTAGCACAACTGCACGCAGGAATGGCACTGGGCCGCATACATGAAATTGGCCCTGTTTGTCTTTAACATTTTCAGAGAACCATTGTTTGTCAATGTAACCTTGCTTGCTGAAATGGCTATTTTGCAAATCAGCTTCAGTTGGATCTTCATAAATATAAGATAATTTAAAGTTTTTCAGATCCCCCTTTAAATTAGCGAGTTCTTCCTTAAACGCCTGCACATTTCCGTTTCTGGCAGCGTGAATGAAATGAACCTCCCGTTCTGGCTGCTCATTTGCAATCCAGTGAATCATGCTCATAAACGGGGTAATTCCAACACCACCGCTGATCAGATATACAGGGTTATGGTCATTCTGATCTAAAATAAAATCACCCGCCGGGGCTGTTGCTTCAATTATATCTCCTGCCTGGACTTTATCATGAAGATAGTTTGATACTCTGCCTTCAGGAGTATCTGGTTCAGCTTCTCTTTTGACCGAAATGCGGTAATGCTCATTGCCTGGCATATGGGATAGGCTATATTGGCGGTTGACCATAAACTTTTCACCAGCCATTTTCAAGCGGATCGTAATGTACTGGCCAGGCAGGAATGAAGCGATCTCTCCTCCATCAGCAGGCTTTAAATAAAAGGAGGTTATTACATCGCTTTCTTTTACTTTATCAGCCACTATGAAATCGCGGTAGTCGATCCAGCCGCCCTTCTGTTCAGCAGCCTCCTGGTACATTTCTTTTTCAACATTGATGAAAACATCAGCAATCACTCCATATGCTTCTGCCCATGCATTGATTATCTCATCGGTTGCCGCATCTCCCAGAACCTCTTTTATCGCACCAAGAAGGCTTTCTCCGACAATCGGGTAATGTTCCGGCTTTATTGCCAAACTGCGGTGTTTGTGTGCAATTTGCTTCACTGCAGGTATTAAGACATGCAGCTGATCGATATTTTTCGCTGCAGCATATACTGTATTCGCTAATGCTGCCTGCTGCCGTCCCTGCTGCTGGTTGGCATGGTTGAAGATATGTAGTAATTCCGGATGCTTTTTAAACATGTTTTTATAAAATACGGTTGTAATTTCAGTTCCTTTTACTTCTAATACCGGGACAGTTGATTTAACTATTTTAATAGTTTGTTCTGATAGCATCATTATTTCCCCTTTAGCTAAAAGTAATATTTTAAATACATGTTTAATAGTAAATTAGGTATTTGTTAAAAGCAATATAAGAAATACATCTTTTATGTGAATTATTTATGAACGAAGCAAATGTATGTTAATATAGACCTTAAGAACTTACAGTATTGGGGAGAAAATATGCGCTTAACTAGCTATTCTGACTACTCATTGAGAGTATTGGTGTATCTCGCCTCTCAAACGGAGGATAAGCTGGCGAATATAAAAGAAATCGCTGAAGTATATCAAATTTCAAAAAATCACTTAATGAAAATAATATATAATCTCGGGAAAATGGGTTATATAGAAACGATCCGCGGCAGGAATGGAGGAATACGCCTTGCCCGGCCAGCATCTGAAATTAATATAGGGGAAATCGTCCGAAAAACGGAGGAAGATTTTTATCTGGTCGAATGCTTCGAAAAACATAACAATAATTGCCTGATCACCCCTGTCTGCTCATTAAAATATATATTTAATACAGCACTCGAGGCATTTCTGCAGGTGCTTGATAAATATTCTTTGGCCGATGTAACCGACAACAGTCTCATGCTGCGGGAATTCTTCTCGATAAAGAACCCGTCGGAAATGGTTTCGCCTCCTGACGGGGATAGCTCAAATAAAGCAGAATAATGATTAATCAAGTGTAAAATGTAAAAGGGCGCCTGAAATTATTCCGGCGCTCGTTTTTGTGTCTTTTTTTCTTAAGATTAAATAATCGATTCTCTTCTTAATGCTTCTATTTCTTCGTATGATTTACCTAGTATGTCTCCATATATTCTTATTTACTATATTGCAAAGGAATTATGGGAAAATGCATAACAATGGTGCAAGAAAATCTTAAACTATAAAAAATAATCTAATTGTAAACTGACCCACGGATTTGAGAATTAGATCCCTTGTCCTTTACCATAGGAATATTGCTATCTTACTTGTGAGAACCTATAGATTTGGCCCGTTCTATACCCTTTTATTCATTATTTATCTTTGAAACATTTTTTATACCAATCTGTTCAATGTTCTCCCTATGTGACCATCCCGGTTTGTTTCGCTTCTAAGCCTTTCCACTTTACTTCATAAAAATAGTAATGCACTCTTGACCCCATAAAAAACACCCCTCATGTAATATAGAATATCTATACAACATAAACGGTGTTTTTTCCTTGGTTCAACTTTGTAGGTTCAGATGAGGGCCGCTGGGTCTTTGAGAATTTTATTGTTCGACTTACATTATTGTTTCGATAATTTTCCCCCTATAAGTTTTAATTTTTCTCCTACCGTACATGAGGAAATGCAAAACTTATGAGCAAAACGCCTTCCGTGTTCCTTGCGAAAATGTGATTTTACAAAACACTCCTTACAATACTCA
Source organism: Peribacillus saganii (assembly GCF_003429095.1). GTDB lineage: Bacteria > Bacillota > Bacilli > Bacillales > DSM-1321 > Peribacillus > Peribacillus saganii. The sequence continues at coordinate 16,422 of NZ_QVTE01000062.1, read as the reverse complement.
GATAATATATTTTCAACATCTTCATAAAGCAACTTTCTTTCCATATTGTCTCCTTTATCCAGTTCTTATGAAGGTAAAAAATCTGTTAATAGTATATGGCTTTTCGTTAAACTTCCCGGAATTCTTGCCGATTTAAGTTTGTGTTAAATTAATTGTGCTGGAGATGAATTCTCCCTTAAGGGCTTGTGTTGCCAGTTTATCGGCTTCCTGATTTTCTTTTCTTGGAATTGGTTCATATACCGGCCGTATTCCAAGCTGTTTCAATTTGGCCTCAATTCTGTCAAGCCAGGCATTTAATGTATCCTCAAAGCATGGCCAATCACCTGAAAGCTGGTTTAGAACAACCTGGGAATCTCCTTTAAAGGTTACAGCCTGATGGTGGACTCCCAGCACCTCCAATTGAATTACACCCTCGTAAAAGGCTGCATATTCCGCTTCATTGTTTGAGTCAAGTTCTTCTAACAGCCTGTTCATCCTGATACGACGTTTATCTTTTCCATGTGTATAATATATGACAATACCTGCACCAGCCATTCCATCTTCCTTAACATAGCCGCCATCAAAATAAACGATAATATCCTGCGGTTCCTCTTTCATCTCGGTCAGCAATTTTACTAATTCTTTTTTAGTCCAAGTCGTACCGATTTCATCTTTAAATTCGACGTTCTTTACCCTTCCGGTTTTTTCGAGGTCCTCCAATACGAGCAGAGCTGCGGCGGCCTTCATATACTCAGAAGTAAACACCGCTTCTGGTCTTTTTGCCATCGAATATGTCCATTGAATCATAACATTCACTTTGCATTCACCGCCTCTTCCCATGGGCATCCTTTGGATTATTTTTACAAACGGTACCAGATTTCTTCCAATTGAGCTACATTAAAGGTGTCTTTTCTAATTATATACCAATCTGCCCGTATCAAAACAAAGTGTTTTTTTCTATTAAAAGTGTGCAGAAAACAGGCTTGAATGTGGTAAACTTAATCAGATATTTTATCCTGGAGGTTTTTAGATGATTGAGGTCTATATAGATGGGGCCAGTGCAGGTAACCCCGGACCAAGCGGGGCCGGGATCTTTATTAAAAATAATGGCGAAGTAGATCGCTATTCCATTCCGCTTGGTATAATGGAAAACCACGAGGCCGAATACCATGCTTTGATAAAAGCCCTGGAAATATGCCTTGAACGCGAGTACAGCTCCGTTTCATTCCGTACTGATTCTGAATTAATCAACAGGGCATTCGAAAAAAACTTTGTCAAAAACAAACGGTATGCGCCTTTATTTGAAAAAGCAGTTAAGCTTTCAGAACAAATTGGCCTTTTCTTTATTAAGTGGATTCCCAGTATAGAAAATAGATCCGCAGATGAGCTCGCACGCAGGGCCATCCGCATGAATAAGGACGGTCATAATGAATAAAACTATGGCCGCTGATCTAACGTTATTGTTTGTTGTTTTTATCTGGGGTGTTACGTTTGTTATGGTCCAAAATGCCATTTCATTTCTGGAGCCCTTTAGTTTCAATTTTGTCCGCTTTTTTGCCGCCTTTTTGCTGCTTTGCCTTTGGTATCTGGCAGTTCTTCGAAGAGGCCAAAACGAGAGGGCGGGCAGAACACTTGCGTTTTCAAGAGATCTGATTTTCTCCGGTATGAAGCTCGGAGGCTGGCTGTTTCTGGGATATGCATTCCAGACCTTTGGCCTGCTTACGACCTCGCCTTCAAAGACAGGGTTTATTACCGGACTTAGCGTTGTACTCGTTCCGCTATTTTCTCTCCTTTTGCTGAAACAAAAGCCTTCAAGGAACGCGATGATTGGCGTGGCACTGGCTACATCGGGGCTATATTTCATGACAATGGTCGGAAGTTCCGCCATAAACTTTGGTGACTTTCTTGTCTTTTTATGTGCATTAAGCTTTGCGATGCATATTGTTACTACTGCAAAATACGCCGCAAAATTTTCGGCAATTTGTTTAACAATGGTCCAAATCTTTACGGTTGCCTTGCTCTCATTCGTTTTCACCCTATTCTTTGAAGACATTTCAGTCATTTTTGATATAACGGTTATGCTTCAGCCTGATGTGTGGGGCGCGTTGGTTGTCACAACCGTTCTCGCAACTGCATTTGCTTTCCTTGCGCAGACCTATTTTCAAACATACACAACACCGACAAGGGTTGCACTTATCTTTTCAATGGAGCCGGTTTTCGCGGCAGCCACTTCATTTATCTGGATCAATGAACGTTTGGGGCCAATGGCCATTGCTGGATGTCTCTTAATTTTTTTTGGTATGATTTTTTCTGAACTGCCGCAAACGAAGAGTGAGCGGGAAATGGAAAGTATATCGAAAATTAGTTAAAAAATAAGGACCTTCCATGTGAGGAAGTTCCTTATTTTTATACCCTAATGTTTAAAACCCCTTATATAAGCCCGCGTTCCCTTGAGAAAGCAACGGCATCTGAATGTGTGCTTATATTGCTTTTTTTCATGGATTCCAGCAAAGAGATATAGAAACTTCCATCAAATTTTTTCTGGGCTTTCAGCGTCACTTCAATTGCTGCGTTTACCAGTGTATCTTCTGCATTTGTGTATTGCTTCCCAAAAAAAATAAAACCTATCGCATCTTCACCAAATGAAAACCCTTTCGACTCAAGGTAACTAACGTATTCCCCAACCGATTTCCCCACAGATACATCCTCTCTTTTTATCGTACCTAATTCTTCCTTAATTTTACCTCAACTCAGCTGGTTTGCCTATTCATTTTCGACAAAAGCTGCAGTTTATTTGATGCTAAAGTCCCTGTGTGTCCTCCTTGACTGTTTGTTTATAAATGCTTATTCGCTTATCATAAAGATGTGAAATTTCTTTCAGATAGAAAAGATAATTTGAGGGTAAAGTAAGAACAGGGGGTGGCCATAGAAAATGAGCAAAAACAGAAACAGAGGCACCGAGGCGTTCAGCGGCGTTATTCCACAGGGGCATACAGGCAGATCAGCCGCATATAATCCAAAGAGTGAACTTGAAAATAAAGCAAAGCGCAGCAATACTAAACGCTAAATAAGAGTTTTATAAGATAAAGGAAAAAACCGCCAGGACAACTGTCCTGGCGGCAATCGTTAAATAATTCGCTGAATTGTTTTAAATTCATGGAAATCAAGCAGTGCTTTTACTTTATCCGAATTGTAGCCGTAGCTTGCATCCTCAAGTGAACAGCTAACTGGAACATCACATTTAATTTCAGCCAATGTTCTGGATAAGTGAAGCATTTCAACAGCTGCTTCAATCTTTGTACGCTGAGAATTGGATAATGCATGGACATTTCCCAATATTCCTTCAACCGATTCAAATTGCTGGAGCAATTTCAATGCTGTTTTTTCACCTATTCCTTTTACCCCAGGATAATTATCAGCTGAATCCCCCATCAATGCTTTCAAATCAATCATTTGCCTTGGAACAATGCCCTTCCATTCATAAAAGGAATCCGGGTTATGAACTTCATAATTCCCATAGCCTTTTTTTAGCAGCACCACCGAAACTTGGTCCTCAATTAACTGAAGCATATCCTGGTCCCCTGTAAGAATGTAAACATGTGAGTGTTCCATAGCTGCTTTTGCTATGGTGCCGATGCAATCATCAGCTTCGAAACCTGAAAGGCCAATATTAGGTATATCGAACGCTTCGACAGCTTCCTTCGCTAAATCAAACTGCGGCATCATTTCAATTGGAGCTTCTCCCCTGTTTGCTTTATATTCAGCATATATTTCATTCCTGAAAGTTTGGCTTCCCATATCCCAGCATACAGCGACGTGTGAGGGCTGAAAATGTTTTATCGCGGTAAGCATATGCTTCAAAAAGCCTTGAACAGCGTTAGTCGGGACTCCCCGAGAATTTATCATAAACTGGCCGGTAATCGCCGTGGCGTAAAAAGCCCTGAATAATAAGGCCATCCCATCAACCAGAAGAAACGAAGATTTAACCTCTTTTTCAATCACAATTAATCACCCCAAAAAAAATCATATCATTCTATTCTATCACGTTTTTGGGATATATGTAAGAACCCTTTGCTGTTCTTCGAAAGAACCCATATATATCTATAATAAGCGGCAAGGGGGTTACACTGACTTAAAACAGAGAAAAACGGATTTATCAAAAACTCTTGGCAAGAATTACATCACTGACCCACTTTTCCTTTATAAAACTGGCGGGATGTAATCAATTTCTTTTTGATTAATTCTTCTTTTCAGCTAATGTCCCGATCGGATTTTCAGGGTAAGAGATCCAGTCGCTGAAACTTCCTGCATAGACTTTTACTTTTTTAAATCCGGCTTCCTTTAAAGCGATATAATTAGGAGCTGCTGTTATCCCTGACCCGCAATAGACGATAATCTCTTTATTTGGATCAAGTTCGGTAAACCGCTGCTTTTGCTCTGTGCCGGCCAAAAAATGGCCATTTTGAAAGCCTTGAATCCAATCCTTATTGATTGCTCCTGGAATATGCCCCGCCTTCGCATCAATTGGCTCTTCGATGCCGAGATAGCGCTTCTCTTCACGCGAATCTATTAGTATAGTATCTGTTCTCTGCTCAACAGCCTGCTTCACTTCCTCATAGGAAGCGTAGATTGAGTTGTCGAGAGAAATCGAGAAATTGCCAGGCTCGAAAACAGCCTGCTCGGCATCTGTGGGATACCCCTTGTGTTTCCAAGCCGAAAAGCCGCCATCAAGAACATATGTATCAGTATGGCCAATATAATTCATCATCCATAAAAACCTCGATGCAAACGACCCCTCCCCATTATCATAGCCAACCACAATAGTATCATTACTAATGCCAGCAGCTTCCAGCTTACTTTTAAATTCAAGAATATCTGGAAGCGGATGTCGTCCGCCATGCTCCTGCTTCGGGGCTGACAGGTCTTTTTCTATATCAAAAAATGCTGCTCTCGGAATATGCTCCTTTTCATATTCTGACCGGCCGTATTCCCTGTGGCCGAGACGAAAACGGCAGTCTGCAACCCTAACATTCTTTTTCTCCAACCATTGCAACAGTGTTTCTGCTTCAATAAAATACTTCATCGGAACCACTCCCTTAGTTTAATTCGAAATAGTCCAGCCGGAATCTTCCTTTCTAATACTATTCTTTATCAAAGCCTATTCTTCCTTTTAAATCTAAAAAAAAGCCGGAATGCGATCATAAACGCCTCCAGCTTACATTGATAGTGTAAAACTCCAGTTATATTCTGTTTCGCTCTCTAATTATCTTTAGTGCCTCTTCGTATAATGGTATGTCTGCGGTCTCTTCCATTGCTGAGCGAAGTCCCAGGTACATATCCTTTATTTCACGTGTATGCTCTTCTTTTAACCCTTCGATTTCAGCAGCAAGTGTGTCTGCCGCTGCTTTATAGATCCGGTTAGACTCGGTTTCCACATACGCCTTTGCTAATGGTTTTAACGTTTCATGCAAACTGTCACTCATCTTTTGTTTTTCATTTTTTTCAAAGAAAGATTTCGGGTTTTTGAATATGGACAGCTCATGTTTGAAGCTGCTTTCATCCGTTCCTTCAAAAGCAGGACTGAACTCCAGCGGGTCCATTTTTCCGGGTTCATAATCGCTTAAGGAAGCGTCCTTACGGATACTTTTTATCCTATTAAGCAGCTCTGCTTCTTTTTCCTTAATCAATTTTTCCATATATACTTCAGCCCTCAGCCCTGTTGCCCGCATTTCTTGGGCGAAATCGAAACCAAGAAATCCAAGGAGCTCTCTGAGTGCAGATTGTACCGCAGCCTTCAAGTCACGTCCATCGTCTTTAAGTACCGCAGGATTGAACGATTCCTTAAAGAAATCTGAAAATCTTAGAAAAACCCGCTGAATACAATAGTACGCAAGCTCATTAACCTCTTTTTCAAGACGCTGTTTGTCTGTTTCAGCAGATAGGATTTTAATAATCTCCAAAATGCTGGCAAGTTCACTTTCCAGCTGCATCCGTACCCTTTGTTTTGTCAGTTCATCCTGTTTGGAGGCGTCGACAACTTGCATCAGCAGTTCTTCCGTTCTTAGAAGGGTGCCAATGGCAGACTGGATTGCCAGCTCTGTTAAATCATTTTCAATAAAAGACAAAAAGTCGTTTTCAAACTTTTTCAGTCCGCTATCAGGTAAAAAGTGGTGAATAAATGGTTCGCCTTTTTTTTCTGTTATGGCTCCTTTTGAGGTAACCGGGAAAAGCTTAGGAAAACGGACTCCAAAGCTGGTTAACTGATCTCTGACGTAAAGCGTTACGTCGTTAAGCTCTTCGGCAGAACCTGCAAGGTCAACCGCATTGATTAGAAAGAACATTTTATCCATGGCAAACGAATCTTTTACCCTGCCAAGCTGAATTAAAAATTCCCTATCCGCACGGGAAAAAGGATGATTATAGTAGGTTACAAACAAAATAGCATCCGAATTTTTTATATATTCAAACGCGGCTCCAGTATGTCTCGCATTGATAGAATCCGCTCCAGGAGTATCGACGAGGACCATGCCCTGCCGAGTTAACTCACAGTCGTAATATAGCTCAATTTCATCGACAAAACAAGAATAGGTTTCATTTGACGCATACATCTTAAACTCTTCCAGCCCCACCAATAACTCGGCGCCCAGATTTGGGCGGTGCAATAGCAGTCCGGCTGAAAATGCCTTCAGGAATGCTAACTGAGTCTTGCCTTTATCATTCAAGGATTCCCCTTTTGTCAGCAGACGGGAGGTTTCAAACGCCTGATCGAGATCATCTGCCTGATACTGGAAAGCAGATAAAGCAAGCCTGACATCCGCAAGGATCATTTGTTCCGATTTAAGCCGGACACATGCTGTACCATGGATCATTTCCCCTTTTGGCGCCTTTATTTTATTGATTGCAGCGGTTGTAGGATTAGGGGAAACAGGCAGCACCGTTTCTCCCATTAGTGCATTGGCAAAGGAGGACTTTCCGGCACTGAAAGCCCCAAACAGAGCTACAGTAAATGTTTTCCCTTTTAACCGTTCAGCTTTGTCTTTGAGCTCCTTGTATAGTGACTGGAAGCCTTTTAAGGGAGATACAAGATCCGCAGCTGCAATCAAATTTTCCGCCGTCATTGCCAGTCTTTCTTTTCCTGATATAGCTGAAATATCTCTATCCGGCTGTTTATCTGTTATGTTAAGCGGAGATTCTTCCTTTGTTTCTACAATGGCTGGTGAAGGAATCTTTATCATTTCACCGCTTTCTGTTATTGACTCATTCCTGTCATCCTCTTCCCATTGCTTTAAAAGGGCTGCAGCATCATCAGCGCTATCTGGTGGATGTATCCCATTTAAGACTGACAGCAGCTGTTCTTTCTCGATATTTGCCAAACGCTCAACTTTTTCAGCATTATGAATGGCAGTTTCATATTTCTGAAGGCCATCCAATTCTTTCTCTATTTCAATAAGTCTGCTTTCCGATTGAGTTTGTGCAGACGTGAAAACCTTCTTGGCAAAGGTGGCAGCCGCATTCCTTGCCTGTTTTTTTATGGTATCCGCCAGGTCAGTCGTGTAATTTAAGACATACTCCCCTGTAATTCCGGCCTGGGTTTTCAAAGGCTTGCGGATTAATTGTTCTGTAATTTCAAGCTCAATTGCCTGGCTCGCTGCTTCAAGCTCAGAGCTTATAATACTTGAGGATCTTAATGTCCGGGCTGCAAGCTCCTTAATATGCCAGAGCAGCTGCGATGTTACCCGCTCGACCAGATCATTTTTCAGTTTCAACAGTCTTCGTTCCCGTTCCTCCTCTGTTTTTTTACGGGAAAAGAGGAAACCCACTTTAAAATCTGCCTGGTTTGCTTCTAGGAATTGTTTAGCTAATTCCCGTGTTTCGGCTGGCATAATATAGGCATTCTTTAAGACCTTTTCTAATTCTTGCGTAAAGCCGGCCTCCAGATGCTCGATCTTGGCACTCAATTCATTTTTTTCAGACTTTAGTGCAGCCAGCTTCCCGCTTATTTGCTCTAAATCCCCATCATCTAATTGCTCAAGCAGTTCAAAGCTCTGGCGTTCCGCCTCTTCATCTTGATCTTTTTGCCAGGCAGCATGATCAAATATAAGCCTCTTTGCAGCAAGGCTGATTGAATTTTCATTATCCTTTTGGCTTATCCTTGCTATTAATTCTTTAACGCTGGCTATTTCATTGTTTTTATTTTCCAAATCTCGTAAAGATGTATAGAAAATGCCCTGCGGTTTAACACCCCAGTTATCAAATGCCTTCTGAACGGATTGTTTAAAGGTTTCGAAGCTTAATTCCGAATCGTCATGCTTATCAATTTGATTCACAATCAGATATAGGGGTTTTTTTGCTTCCACCATGTCCCTGGCGAATAAAAAGTTCACTTCGGATTGGACATGATTATAATCCATCACATAAAAGATTATGTCTGCTAAATGGAGCGTCGATTCAGTGGATACCCGATGTGCATCATCTGTTGAATCGATACCTGGTGTATCCATTACCGCTACATGTTCCGGCAGCGGAAAGCTGCTTGAACTGACGGTAATCGAAGCCACCTGGTCACCATTCTTGCAGTACTCCTTTACAGCAGCAAAATCGTAGGGAGCAGCAAAAAGGACCGGAGGCTGATTGTTAAAATAAACCTTTGCATAGTCCTTTCCTTTTTGAAGCTTTACCGTATTGGCACTTGTTGGTATAGGGCTTGACGGCAAAATCTGATCGCCCATCAAAAAATTAATCATACTTGATTTACCGGCTGAGAAATGGCCGCAAAAAGCAAAGATATATTCTTCATTATGAAGTTTTTTCATTAATTGTTTCATTTTATCAGCATTGCGGGTATCCCCGCTTATGGTGAATTTCCTGTACAGCTCTCCAAGCCTGCTAAGCTGACCATGCTGAACAGCAGAAGTTTGCATCATGAATCCATTACCCCTTGTTTTGAACTTAATACATTCTATTGTAAACGATTTCGTAAGCTATTTATAGATAAACAGCAATTTTAGGCGGTTAAAGTTACATGAAAATAGCCGCAATTCCGTAAAAATAACTTTTTTCCTTAAAGGTGAGCCTAATTTGCATGAAAATCAGAAATAATTCTGTGAAACATTCCCTCTATACAATGAGCTATTTACTGAAGCCAGATCAAGAACTGCCCAATCCTTACCTGCTAAGTTTAATTAAACCATACTATGATAATGCTCATTGTTGATTCTAACACTTCGTTGATGTCTAGCTGCCGCTCCCAGGTCGACGCAAAGGACGTGCTAGTGCCGACGTTGCCACAGGACTTCGAAAAGGAAAAAAGCGCCTTCTGTCAGCGCTTGGATTATGCTGTATTGTGACCAAAAGCCGTCACAACTCTGTCGGACTTGCACAGGATGTGCTGGCGTCGACGTTTGGCACAGGTAGTACCAGAACTTAGTCGACGTTCCTTTTTTCAGGATGTGAGTCAGAACGGCGTTTGCCACAGGACGTGGCGAACTTAGCCGTTCTTCCTCTGTCCGGGGGCTTTGCTTTTCTATATTCGAGCGGAAGGTGCGAGACTCCTGAGGGAAAAGCGGGTCAAGGAAGACCCCCGCCGAGGAGGCTTCCGAACCTCCACTAGAGCAGAAATCAACAGACTAGTTTATCAGAGCCTAAAACAAAAACCAGGCATTGGCTACCTGGTTTGGGAGGCTGGTATGAAATTATTTCGTTTGTTATGGGATGTAGTATTAGCAAAGGCTTGGGCAGTACGTTTGGCAGGCTTTTGTATATTATTCAACACATAAACCATCACAAAGCTATATGTAACGACAGTAAGGGCAATAAATAACCAAATCATGAAAGCACATCCTTTTTTCGTTAATGATAAAACTTTTCCATTCATTGAGAATAAATATCATCTTCAATTAGAATTGTATCATTAACGATAATCATTTTCAATGGTTATTTTTCAGAACATTTTATGAATTGTGTTCTTCAGAATTAAATACGGTGCTATAATCTGTCAATGATTTAAGTGCCCTTTCTTCTGCAGGTATCCTTACACCCATCATCGCAAGATTCAGGCATGTAAATAATGCCGCTGTAATATAAGCATTGAATAATAGTGCCATCACGAGAATTTCTGTTGCTACAATAATATAATTTGGATGTTTAATAAATTTGTAAGGGCCTTTTTTTACAACATTCGCCCCTGGCATAACAATAATTTTGGTATTCCAATACCTGCCCAGGGAAGAAAGCGACCACACTCTTCCTGCCTGTGCAGCAATAAAAATAGCCAGCCAAAGCCACCATATTGGAGAGATACCTGTCCTAAAGAACGATACTTCTATGATCAGTGATAAAAAGTAACCGAGGTGCATCGCCACCATCCATCGGTAATGGTTATTTCCAAATTCAATGGCTCCTTGCTGTTTCATCCAATGTTCATTTCGCTTCGCAATGAATAGCTCTGCAAGGCGCTGCAAGCAGACAATGGCAATAAATCCACCGAACAGCATTATTCCCACCTCATTAGCAGCATTTCTGATGAAAAACCGGGTCCAAGTGCGGCAGCCAGCCCGTATTCTCCTCTAATAATACGCTTTTTCATAAAGCGTTCCAGTACATACAATATGGTTGCAGATGACATATTTCCGTACTCCCGGAGAATTTCCATTGATGTTTCAGTATGACCGTCCGAGAAGCCAAGGGAATCCCGATAGGCTTCAATCACTTTCTTTCCGCCGGGATGGGCAACAAAATGCTGGATGTCATTAAGGCTTAAACTGTTTTCAGCCAGAAATTCTTCAGCTATTGGCTTAAGCCATTCTTTGACGATTGATGGAATGTCTTTGGAAAAAACAACAAACAGCCCTTCATTTTTCAACTCCCAGCCCATTACATCAAGGGAATTTGGCATTAAGGCGGATTGTGTCTGGAGGATCCTTGGAACTGCTGGAAGCTTTACATCCGAAAGCTTCTCATTTTCATCCCCGCATATTAAAACACAGGCGATTCCGTCCGAAAATAAAGAAGTACCAATCAAATTACTTTTAGACATGTCGTCCTTTTGGAAGGTCAGGCTGCAAAGTTCTACTGCCAGGACAATCACAGCGGCTTTTGGGTACGCTTTACAATACTCAAACGCTCTCGAAAGACCCGCAGCTCCCCCTGCGCAGCCTAGTCCCCAAATCGGAATCCGTTTCAAGTTTTTGGAAAAAGGGATATGGTTCATGATCCGAGCGTCAACGGAAGGGGTTGCAATACCGGTGCTGGAAATAAAGAAAAATGCATCTATTTCTCTTGGATTTACCGTTTCACTTAAAAATTCCCGGTTATTAAGGCATTCATAAATCGCTTCATACCCGTATTTCACGGAATGTTCTATATAAATGTTGTTTTTCTCTTCAAAAGTATGCTTTTCTTTAAACCATTCGAGTGGACTTGAAAAGTTTCGGGTTTGCACCTGCCCGTTTTCAAAGGCGCGAAGAAGCCTGTCGATGTCTCTATAGGAAGAACTAAACATGGTTTTCGCAATTTCCCTTGCGGAATCCTGGTTTACTTTATGCGGCAGTTCAATATGGGAGGCAGATAGAATGTATGGCATAGGATCATCCCTTCAATTTATACAGGGTAATTATAACCTCTTTCGTGGAAAAATAAACTTTTACCCGCCAGTACAAATGACCTGTGTCAAAGTTACTGGTTTATACTAATTTTCGGTGCTATAATTTCAAATTTTTTGCTATGATAGGGAATATACAAAAATTCGGGGGTTTAATATGACTAGCGTTGTAATCACCAATGTTTTAAACGGGACAATTGATTCTGTTAAATCTGTAATCCCGCTCTCAATAGAAGTTGGAAAACCTGCGCTCATTGTACAGCCGGTTGAGCACGAATCAATAGGGGTGCTTATTGGAATGACGGGAGATATCCGTGGAAGGCTGATAATTGAAGGGGCAGAAGAAACGATAGGCAAAATCTGAGAATCGATGTTCGGCATGCCGATTCAAGGAGGAATGCTTGAGTCCTTTGCCGGAGAGCTTGGAAATATGATTGCCGGCAATCTGGCTACCAACATCGCCGGACAAGGCACAGAAATGGACATTACTCCCCCAACAGTACTTGTAGGGAAAGCGAAATTGTACGGCTTTGAAAAAGCACTCAGCTTACCCATTGGTTTTCCCGAAATCGGTGAACTGCGGATAATCTTGATGATGGAAGTGAATTAATAGAACAATTCTCACATGGAATTGTTCTGTTTTTCAAGAAAACATCTGTTCAGAACAGATGGATTGGCAACGAACGGGGTAGCCCCCTTTTTCTGCCTTTTCTGTATTGAACAGCTTTTTAATCATTAAAATCCTTTTATCGTCATGCCGCCATCTACAAATAAAGTTTGTCCAGTTATGTATGAGGACGCATCACTTGCCAAGAATACAGCAGGCCCTACTATTTCATAAAGCTCCCCAATCCGGTTAAGAGGGGTGACTGCGAGAATATCATTTACATATTGTTCGTCGCTCAGCAGTTTTTCAGTTAGAGGCGTTTTGAAATACCATGGTCCAAGGCTATTAACTCTAATTCCGAAAGTTCCCCATTCCAGCGCTAGCACCTTAGTCATTTGAATCATGGCAGCCTTAGTAGCCGCATAAACCACTCCTGTTCTTAAAGCTGTGTGGCCGCCTACTGATGAAATGGAAAGAATGCTGGCACCATTTTTGTTATCCGCCATTGTTCTGCCAATCTCCTGGGACATCATGAATGCCGATTTCAAATTGGTATCCATGATCTTTTGCCACTCTTCATCTGTCACTTCGAGGGCCTTTGATCTTATATTCATACCCGCGTTATTAACCAAAATATTAATCTCTTTAAACTCGTCGATAACGACAGAAACAGCTTTCTGAACCTGATCCCGTTCAGTGACATCCATAGCCAACATGCAGGCTTTCCTGCCAGCAGCTTCAATCAACCTTGCAGTTTCCCGCAAATCACTTTCCGTTCTCGACATTATCGCAACATCTGCACCAGCTTCAGCCAGGCCGACTGCAATTGCTCTTCCAATTCCCCGGCCTGCCCCCGTTACGATAGCGGTTTTTCCATCTAGCCGAAAGGTAGGTAAATACATCTAAAACCACTCCTATCTTTAATCTTCTACTATTAAATCACTTTTGATTAAGATAGACAATTTAAAAGGGAGAAAACATCCCACTACTTCTTCTTTTTCGGGTTGTTCTGAACTTCAATAATGATAGGCTTAAGTGTGCCCGGTTTACAACGGCTGCATTGCGTTTCTACTGTATAAATTGCCCTGCAATGAATGCAATATTTTTTTTCCAAAATCCCACATTCCCTCATATTGTTTGATATTAACCTATTCTATTCACATGTACAGGTTTTGTTTCCTATTTCCAGAGAATTATTGCAGAGACTGCTCCTTTTTGCAGGAAGAATATTAAAGATAAATTCAGAATTATTGCTGAAAGACTTCCAGCAACCCTTTTGCAAGGTCAATTACTGTAACATCTTTCTTGACAATGTCGCCAAGTGCAAAATAAACGCTTGTTGATTCAACCATAAACGATTTCTTTCGAGATTCTATCTCAAACTTAGTTTGCATCCTGAAAGTTCAGCGCCTGCTTTATCTTCTCAGCTTATATCTTTTTTCTTTCAGGTATAGGAGCTGCCCTTTTAAAACTTCACATATCCTTCACATCTTACAGGGTCTTACTGTGACAAAAATCACTGTTACATCAACTTATCCCTATTATGATGTTATTAAGTTAGCTTTGAACACTTTGTGAAATAAAAAAAACCGTCTGGATTTAAACAAATTGTTTTGTATCATGTAAATGTATTTATCAATTTTCTATTTTCTAGAAAGGAGTGATAAAAATGGCACAGCCACAATTAAAAAATAAAACAAAAACGAATATCGATGACCACTCATCCCTTAAAGGAACTTTAGCTTCAGTTTTCACACTTGGATTTATTCTGATTATAACTTGGGTAAGTGTATATTTTTTATTTCTAGAGCGTCTATAAAGATAAATTTAGGGGGAAAAAGCCATGCATATGCATAAGTTTGAAAAATTATGGCTCATTTTCGGAATTGGATCATTGCTTGTTTTTCTAACAGTCCTTGGTGTTAGCGCTTTCTATATGGGCAACCAGCCGCCAAGCTGTTTAACGACTATCGATCCGGAAAAAATTGATAAAACAAAACCATTCGACAAGCCAGGTCTTCATAAGATAGAGGGCCAGGATTGGGATTATGAACTTGTATTTGTTGCACAGGCGTTTGCGTATAACCCTGGAAAAGTTGAAATTCCAAAGGGTTCCAAAGTGAAGATTATCGCTACCACAAAGGATGTTATCCATGGTTTAGAGGTTGCTGGAACTAATATTAACATGATGCTTGAGCCAGGCTTCGTAAGCGAAAAGGTCGCTACTTTCAATAAAAATGGGGAATTCCTAATTTTATGCAACGAATATTGCGGAGCTGGTCACCATATGATGAACTCCCGAATTGAGGTGGTTGAAAAATGATGATCTCTTCACAAAAAGTAAAAGTTGATCCACGTGATGCCAAGCTTTCAATGGCACACTTTTATGTAGCATTCACTGCCCTTGCACTTGGAGGCCTCGCCGGTTTACTTCAGGTTCTTGTCCGTTCAGGTAAAGTAGAACTGCCATACGGAATCGGCTACTATCAAGTATTGACTGTTCACGGCGTATTATTAGGACTTGTTTTGACTACTTTCTTTATTCTAGGATTTCAATTCGCGGTCATTAGCCGCACTGCCGGAACGTTATCAAATAGGGCCCGGAAAACTGGATGGATTGGTTTCTGGATAATGACAATCGGTACTGCCATGGCCGCTGCGATGATATTGCTAAACGAAGCTTCCGTGCTGTTCACATTCTATGCACCTCTAATGGCCCATCCAATTTTTTACACAGGCTTAACACTAGTGGTTGTAGGAAGTTGGATTGCCGGAGGTGCCATGCTTACATCTTATATTAGATGGCGGCAGCATAATCCTGGCAAACCTAGCCCGCTATTAAGCTTTATGGTTGTGGTAAATACTCTTATGTGGATTGTCGCCACAATTGGGGTAGCGGCAACTGTGCTTCTGCAAATGCTTCCTTGGTCATTAGGTTTGGTAGATACTATCGATGTTTTAATCAGCCGTACTCTTTTCTGGTATTTCGGCCACCCGCTTGTATATTTCTGGCTGCTGCCTGCATATATGTGCTGGTATGCTATTATTCCAAAAATTATTGGCGGCAAAATTTTCTCTGATTCCCTTGCTCGTATGTCTTTCATTCTATTCTTGCTTTTCTCAATCCCTGTCGGTTTCCACCATCAGCTGATGGAGCCAGGTATTGATCCAGCTTGGAAATTCCTGCAAGTAATTCTTACGTTTCTTGTAGTAATTCCTTCATTGATGACTGCTTTCTCAATGTTTGGCACATTTGAAATGTACGGCCGTTCGCAAGGAGCAACAGGGTTGTTTGGATGGCTTAAAAAACTGCCTTGGGGTGATGCCAGATTCGTAGTGCCTTTCATCGGAATGGTAGCTTTTATACCTGCCGGAGCCGGAGGTATGGTTAACGCTTCTCACCAATTGAATCAGGTTGTCCACAATACAATTTGGGTAACAGGCCACTTCCATTTAACATTGGCAACAGCTGTAATTCTTACGTTCTTTGGCATTTCTTATTGGCTGGTACCTCACTTAACTGGAAGAATATTAACTAAAAAAATGAACCGATTGGCAATCATCCAAGCTCTTACATGGGCAGTCGGTATGACATTCATGTCAGGTGCAATGCACGCTGCTGGCCTTTTAGGAGCTCCACGCCGCTCATCTTTCTCAACTTACGGTGAATCAGCACAGGCTATTGAGTGGATTCCTTACCAAATTGCCCAGGCAGTTGGCGGAACAATCCTGTTCATTGGCATCATCTTAGTCCTGTATATTTTCATAAACCTTGCTTTCTATGCACCTAAAGGTGAGCAGGAATTCCCTGTTGGCGAAGTTACTGATAACGCAGAAAGAACTCCAATGGTATTCGAAAACTGGAAGCTATGGATAGGTATCACAGTAGTTCTGATTCTTTTCGCTTACACAATTCCATTCATTGATATGATCCAAAACGCACCGCCTGGATCAAAAGGATATAAGCTTTGGTAAATTATTAGGAAAAGCAGGTCCATTTTGGATCTGCTCAGACTGTAGACAAACTCGATGAAATCGAGTTTGCCTGCAGTTATTTTTTTATTTGGCCTGTTAATGGGGTCTGTTGATTTCCGTTCCAGGCGCTTCGCTTTCCGCGGGGCGGGCGGTGAGCCTCCTCGTCGCATAATTCTCCTGCGGGGTCTCACCTGTCCCGCTGCTCCCGCAGGAGTCTTCGCGCCTTCCACTCCAATCAACAGGCTTTTAAACGTTTACTATG
>NZ_QVTE01000061.1 GCF_003429095.1 Peribacillus saganii | reverse complement strand
ATTGTGCGCCCGGCATGGGTGCAGTCTATAGGGTGTGAGTCCCGAGCCATGAAGGCAGTAGTAATGGTTAGCTTAACGCAAGGGTGTCCATGGTGACGTGGAATCTGAAGGAAGCGGGCGGCAAACCTCCGGTCTGAGGAACACGAACTTCATATAAGGCTAGGCATCATTGGATGAGTCTGCAATACAAGACAAAGTCCGTACTGCCGAAGGTGATGCAGAGTAAATGAAGCAGATAGGTGGAGGGAAAGACTGCATCCTTACCCGGGGAGATCTGATTGGCACGCCAAGTCCCCTTGGTAACCTGTCCAGAGATGGACCGCTGAACAATCAGAAGTCAGCAGAGGTCATAGTACCTTGCCAACTCGAGAAGGCATGGGAAGGGCTGAACTATTGAGAGAGAATGAAACCTACTAATACAGGTCCTGTGCTGAACACAGACAATCCAAAAGGACTTGCCTGGAAGAGGAAACGGTGAATCCCGTGGGGGATTCCAGGAGGGTGGAGCAGGAACTGGAATAAATAGAACCTTCATTCACGCAGAAAGGATTAACAAAATGTTAATGGAACAAATACTGTCGCGGGAAAATCTTTTAACAGCCCTTAAACGGGTTGAGCGAAACAAAGGAAGTCACGGCATAGACGGAATGTCCGTAAAAGACCTGCGAAGACATCTCTATGAGAACTGGGATTCACTTGTGAACGCTATAAGAAATGGCACTTATCAACCCTCACCCGTTCGCCGTGTCGAAATCCCGAAACCAAGCGGCGGAGTGAGGTTATTAGGCATACCTACCGTAACAGACCGTTTCATTCAACAAGCCATTGCTCAAGTGTTGAATCATATTTTTGATCCGACCTTTTCAACAAACAGTTATGGGTTCCGTCCCAACAGGCGGGCTCATGATGCCGTACGGAAAGCAAAAGGATTCATAAAGGACGGTTACCGCTGGGTAGTGGACATGGACTTGGAGAAATTCTTTGACAAGGTGAATCACGATAAGCTGATGGGCATCCTCGCAAATAAAATTCAAGACCGGATCTTACTGAAACTAATTAGGAAATACCTTCAGTCTGGAGTCATGTTAAACGGAGTAGTGCAAATTACGGAAGAAGGCACCCCGCAAGGGGGACCTCTCAGTCCTCTTTTGTCAAACATCGTTCTTGATAAACTTGACAAGGAGCTTGAGAAGAGAGGGCACAAATTCGTCCGTTATGCGGATGACTGTAATATCTATGTTAGGTCACTAAAGGCCGGGCACCGTGTGATGTCATCCGTAACACTCTTTATAGAGAAAGACTTGAAACTGAAAGTAAACAAAGATAAGTCAGCAGTAGACCGGCCTTGGAAAAGGAAGTTCCTTGGCTTCAGTTTCACACTCCATAAAGAACCGAAGGTGCGTATCGCCAAAGAAAGCATCTCTCGTCTTAAAAAGAAGGTGAAGGAAATCACCTCGCGGTCAAAACCATATCCAATGGAACAAAGGATTGCGATGCTTAATCAATATGTAACCGGATGGTGCGGTTACTTCGCCCTCGCAGATACACCAAGCAAATTCAAAGAATTTGATGAATGGATTAGACGAAGACTCAGGATGTGCGAATGGAAACAGTGGAAGAAACCAAAGACTCGTGTCAGAAAACTTATTGGGTTAGGAACTCCGGAATCCAAAGCATACGAATGGGGAAATTCCCGGAAGAAATACTGGAGAATTGCATGTAGTCCAATCCTACACAAAACCCTCGATAACTCCTATTGGAGTCATCGAGGGCTGAAAAGTCTATATTCTCGTTATGAAACTCTGCGTCAATCTTAATGGAACCGCCGTATACCGATCGGTATGTACGGTGGTGTGAGAGGACGGGGGTTAGTCACCCCCTCCTACTTGATT
>NZ_QVTE01000060.1 GCF_003429095.1 Peribacillus saganii | reverse complement strand
CTCCCTCAATGAAGAAAGGAAAATCTCACGTTTTCTCCTGTTTTCTTAGATTTTCATAGTGGTTTACCTTCCGGTAAATGTTTAATAGTTGGGGAATTATCACTTGAAAGGATAAAATTAGACTCCATAAGGAAAAAGAGCCGTCACCCACTAACCAACCAATTACAAAAATTGGTTGGTTAGTCAAAATATGATCGCACTGGTAGATGTCCACATTTCTCATGGAGGTCAACCCTCCCATGTCTCACAGAGTCTTCGCTCTCAAATTCCTTCGTCCAACCTTACCATGAGGTGGATGTCGGCCATGCTGCCCCACAGGGTCTTAGCCCGTAATTTAGTTGCTTTGCCGACTAATCCATGCTTCAAATGTCCTCAAAACCATAAAACATTAACTATAATTTATCTAAACAAAAAACAAAATTAAGCGGCCAATTCTGCCTTCTTTAATACTGACAAATGAGGGATGTCTTTTAACATCTTTTCTTCACTAAACTCAAATTGCTTTTTACCTATACTAAAGAAGATACGGATCAGTTTATTACATAAAGCGATAAGAGACTGCATCTTCTTTAATGGATTATCTGGACGTTGAGTATAGTAAGCATGTAATGCCTTAAATGCAGAATTTTTGGCGACGAGAATCATACAAACCCTGAATAACAGAGCCCTCAGTTTCTTCCGTCCTCTTTTTGTGATGGTCGTTTTTCCTTTGTGCTTACCTGATGTATTTTCTTTTAAGCTTAAGCCTGCCAGCTTAATAATTTGCCGAGGATGAGTATATTCACTAAGATCACCCACTTCCGCAAAGAAGCCGGCAATTGTATCCCTGCCAACACCTTTTATGGCTAACATTTGTGGTACACCTGGTATTTCATCAAGTAAACCATCTATTTGCGCATCCAATTCTTCGAATTTTAACTGAATTAATTCATATTTAGCCAGAATCGTTTTTAGCTCTAATTTAGCCATTTCAGAGCCTTGTCGAAGTCCGATGGACTTACTGGCTGCTTGCTTTAACTCACGAATCTTACTTAATCCCACACTCCGTGTTACGGATTTTCTTAAATGGGAGAGCAGTTCATGTTCAGTGAAATTTACGATTTCATGAGGTAAGGCATAAAGCTTTAAAAATTGTAACGCTGCCTTGCCCTCCCACTTCTTAAAGACTTTTAGAAATTCAGGAAAGTACCGATCAATCCAGTTGTGAACCTGCCCTTGGACCGTTTGGAGATCCTCTGTTAAAAGATCGCGTATTTTCTTTGCGACACGGAGTTCGGCATAAACACCTTGTGGTATCGTAGGTTCGGCGTATCTTCCGTCTTTGACCAGCTGGGCTATAACTTTAGCATCTTTCACATCATTCTTAGTAGGTGAGTTATCATCTAGTTCCTTGCTTTTCTTTACGTGCAATGGATTTACCGCTACAAATTTAATCTCGTTTTCTTTTAAAATATGAGCGAGATTAAACCAATAGTGGCCTGTTGGTTCCATCCCAACCACGACTTTATCCATACTTTGTTCTTTCTTGATTTCTGAAATCCACTTAAGAAAATGCTCAAATCCTTCTTTTGTATTTTCAAAATAACATGGTGATCCAAACTCTATTCCTCTAAAATCCTGGGCACGTGCCACATGCTTGAATTTAGCAATATCGACTCCTATAATAAGAGTTTTAGGAGTTATTTGAGCAATCTTCTTATTCTGGTTATAATTCATTTTAAAGCCTCCTGGTATTTGAGTAATGTCCTTTTCGCTGCGCTGCTTTAGGACATTCTCATTCTACCAAGAGGTTATTTTTTTGTTCAAACTCCATTTTCACTCATTACAGGAATGCTGCCCC
>NZ_QVTE01000006.1 GCF_003429095.1 Peribacillus saganii | reverse complement strand
TCATTTTTATCTGGCAAAAACTGTTCAATTTAGTCTAGCAGTTACAGTACTTACGGAGTAGTAAAATACAAAAGACGATCAACATATAGAAGAGGTGTGCATTTTAAAAGAAAAAATGGAGATGCAAAATGCTTTTCATGGTTAAGATTTTTAAAATAAACAAAAGCTTCAATTAGTGAAAATATAACAAAAATTGATGTGGATCCTCGTTTTAACTTTTAAAAAAACAAAGGCAATAAATTTTAATAGAGAAAGAGTTAAATAGATCAAAGGGCAGAATTATTTGCAAGACTCAATTTAATAAATTTATTTACGAGATATTTGTTAATTTTTTGAAATGAACAGAAAAAAAGCTGGCTTCTTCGTGGAAAAAAGGAAGAAATCAGCTTTTTTACAACTTAATGTTTGTATTAATGTAAACGGTTGTTATCACAAATAAAAAAGCATTAAACGTCAAAGTGATAAACTAAATCATATCTATTTTATCTTTTTAGGGAGAACCATTTTAACTTTGATGTGACCCCAAAAAGTTAGAGTTTAATATTACGCAGCTAATTGGCTGGTGTGAATCCGGTATTGAACTGGACTCATGCCAGCCAATTTTTGTTTTATACGCTTGTTATTATAATGTTTGAAGCTACTTCTGCGTTTGGCACGGTAGGGCTTTCAATGGGATTGACCCCTGAATTGTCTCCAATCGGCCGAATAATAATTATTTTTACGATGTTTTCAGGACGGTTAGGACCGTTAACGGTTGCTTTTGCTGTAGCTATGAAAAGAAAACCTGATGCTGTCCGTCATCCCAAAGGAAAAATCATGATTGGTTAACTTGAAATCTTAGGAGGTAATTGATACATGGCCATACGCCAATATGCTGTAATTGGATTGGGCAGATTTGGAATAAGTGTAGCACAAAGATTACACGAAGCTGGACAAGAGGTCTTGGGTATTGATATTAATGAAGAAAGGGTTGAGGAAGCTGAATCATTCGTTACCCATGCAGTTATTGCCGATACTACTGAAGAGGACGCGCTTAAATCAGTTGGTATCAGTAATTTTGATCGTGTAATTGTTGCAATTGGGAATGATATGCAATCAAGCATTTTAACAGTCTTGCTTCTGAAGGAACTTGGAGTTAAAAAGGTAATCGCAAAAGCTCTGGATAAACATCATGGCAAAGTTTTAGAAAAAGTAGGAGCGGATTGGGTTATTTACCCAGAAAAAGATATGGGTGAACGTGTTGCAAATCAACTATTGTCACCGAATATGTTAAACTATATAGAACTTTCACATGAATACAACATAGAGGAAATATTAATTCCTGAGAGTATGGCGGAGAATAGTCTGCGAGAACTTGATATTCGCGCCAAATATAATGTCAGTGCCATTGCTGTTGTTCGAGATGGAAATGTCATTATATCACCTTCTCCAAATGAAATCATACATAAAGGAGATATGTTAGTACTAATAGGCAGTAGAGAGGATTTATCTGATTTTTCTAATTTATAATAACAGAAAACAATGTGTGATAACATTGGGAACCAAAGATAAATGCTGCATGGGGAAAAGCTGTATTTATCCCCCATACTTGATTTATAACGCATTTTCATCACTCACTCGAAGGAGACCTGCCCGATGATAAGGTGGTTCATGCTATTCAATTATCAAGGGATAAGGATGCTCTATATCACATTCATTAAATGCGAACATTCAGCTATTCCATTTACGGTGTGAAAGCCAGTAAAAATATATAAGGTGAAGGTTCCTGTCTCCTATCGTTTATAATTTTATTCTTAAATACTTAATAGACCAACTAAGTACGCTAATGTATTGATTACAACAAATGAACCTATTGTATAAAGAGATGCTAACTTTTAAGCATCTTTTTTGTTTGAATAGAATCTTTTACTAAGACTTTTCTTTCCATATGGAGATAATAGACATTTAGGAAAAAGACCGTAATTTACAACAGGTTCCACTGTTGTCAGTGTATGATATTTTAACTGTTGAGTATTCAGAACCTCTAAAACTGAAATATTTTTTTATACAAGTTACTTTCAGTTTCGTTTTTAATACACTATATCTAGGTTGAGTATCAGGACTAAAGGAGTCGGGAAGATTTGAATGAAGAACTTCAAAAATTAATTAATAATTTAATTCAGATTGAGCATGTTTCATCTACACTTTACCTTGCAATGTCGGCGCATATGGGTAAATTAAATCTAACAGGCATGGCTCACTGGTTACGTTTACAATCTGAAGAAGAAAGAACACATATGCTTACATTGATTGATTATGTTGTTGATAAAGATGGAACTGTAACACTCTCTAGTATTCCTGCCCAGCCGAGTGACTTCGGAACGCCATTGGAAACTTTCCAAAGAGTGTTTGCTCATGAACAAATGGTCACAAACTCTTATCGTCAAGCCTATAATTATGTGAATCGAATTGACCCACAAGCATCAGTTATTATACAAGACTTTCTAAGGGAGCAAATAGACGAAGAAGCACAGAGTCAAACCATAGTTAATCGGCTGAAATTGGCTGGGAATAATCCGTCTGCGCTTTTATTGTTAGACCAAGAATTAGGGCAAAGGAAAAACGGTGCAGCAGCAGGTACACCTGCTGCTGGTTAGACAATAGGGGTTTCTTCTGTCTCAAATTAGAAGAGTGAAGTTAAAGATGCAGTTGCCGAACTCACACGGCTTTGTCCAACGATTCTTTGTAACTGCGGATAAAGGAATCGAGACAACTAAATCGATAATACTTATCCCATTATAATTGGAAATCATCCTGAATATAAGTACATTTCCCTAAATAGTGCATAGGATGATTGTATAAATCTTTGAAGGGATTGAAAAAGATGTACTATGCACCTTATACGTATCCATACCAATATCCACAAAATCCTTATTATGCTAATTTACCAATGTATGACTATGTTAGACAGCCTGATTACTGGACTGTTCATGATGATGCTAACAGATTCGGTTTTGTTCAAACACCAAATGGAAGAAATCAAATTGCGATAAAAGATTATGGACGGATGCCATTTGTTATAAATATAAATGAGGCTACGAAGCAAAACAATACCTATCGTACCGCCTTATGGACAGGAAATCATTTGCAAGTTACATTGATGAGTCTTAAAGTTGGTGAAGATATCGGGTTAGAAATGCACCCTTACGTTGACCAATTCTTACGGATTGAACAAGGGCAAGGGATTGTTCAAATGGGCAAAAGAAAAGATAATTTGAACTTTGTACGAAATATTTATGATGATTCTGCCATTATGATACCTGCAGGAACATGGCATAACGTAACCAACACAGGTAATATCCCGTTAAAAATTTATTCTATATATGCACCTCCACAACATCCATTTGGTACGGTTCATGTAACTAAGGCAGATGCTTTGGCTGTGGAATAAGGGTAGGATTATTCAATGATTTCTTCTTTTGCTAACAGGTCTGATTTTAAATAAGGTTCCGAAAACAAAATGAAGAAAAACTCGCCAATTCTGCGGAGAATAGATTGAAAGGGAAAAGCCGCCATTAATTAGGGCGGCTATTCTATTTCATATATCTTGACTAATTCGTCCGACCAAACCAAACTAACGTACCCGTTCCAGGACTTCTAATATATCAACAATCGTGGGAGTATTTCTAAAAAACAATTAGAGCATTTCAACAATTGTGAGGTGAGGATATTTAAATAAATCGGGCCGGTATTTCGAAAGAACCATTAATGGATTTTGAAATTCTTTCTAACGGGTAAGATATAAAGAAAAATGATTAAACTCCCATTCGCTTCAAATTCCAGCTCTTGCTGTTCAGGAGGAACTGCTACATGTCCTTTAAATTCACATTAAATAAGATAAAATCAAATTTCTGGATATTGCCAGCTATGTATGGATTTTGTTTTTTTCTTTTGGCGCTATTAAGCATGAAGCTTGACCGTTTTTTGGCTGCGCACACTAATTTAAAAAAGCTGCTTCCTTCCTTCTTTTTTACCGATAAGGAATTGGCACAAACGGTTTTAAGTGCCATTTCCACTTCATTACTCACTATGACAACCATTACATTTTCTTCTGTATTGGTTGTTCAGACAACGTTTTTGGCACAATATTCACCCCGTACATTGCAGAATTTCAATACCGAATCGAAAATACAGCATGGACTGGGAACATTTATTGGGGGTTACATATTTGCGCTTGTTCTTCTTATTCAATTAAGGGAGAATGAGTTAAGCAATACATTCATTGTTCCAACATTTGCTGTTGTGGTAGCCTTTATTTGCCTGGGTATGTTTGTGTTCTTAATTCACCATGTAACGGAATGGATAAAGGTTGGAAATCTCATTTCTATCATCGCAAAAGAAACGCTTTCCTCCCTTGAAAAAAGCAAAAGAAAAGAAACTCATCATCTGCAAGCTTCCAGGGAGAGTAGGGGCTTAGATCTTGAAAAGATGAAGGAGAGCAAAATCAAGAGCAAAAAACAAGGCTATATCCAATATATCGAGCTTGCCAAACTGGTTGAGTTCGCAACCCAGAATAATATTATCATTAAGCTCGAAAAATTTCAGCGTAATTATGTAGATGTAGATACTCCGCTCTTAACGGTTTGGAATGAAAATGATTCTATCAATAAAAATCAAATCCTTAACTATATTTTTATCACTCCAGATCAAGAAGCTATGGAAAATGTGGAATTCGGAATTCAAAAGTTGGTAGAGATTGCACTTCGGGCGATTGCACCGGGGAAAAATGATCCTGAAACAGCGATTAACAGTATTGAACAATTGGGTCAAATCTTAACAAAAATAGCAAAAGAGAATTCTCCTTTCCCATTCTATTGTGATGAACAAAAAAATGTACGGGTAATAATAGAACAACCGGATTTCCGTGATGATTTGTACAAGAGTTTCTATCAAATTCGCCACTATGGAAAAGCTGATGTTTCTGTTATGGTATCCATTATTAAGGCGTTAACACTAATAGCGGAAACAAATGAGAATAATATCAAGGAGATTGTGTGGGATTTTTCAGCGTATATATTGGAAGGAATAAAGGCCGTTGAATGGCTAAACATGGATAAAGAATTTATTAACAGCCATTTGAAAAAGCTAACAAAAGCATGCGCCAAAAATAATGGTCAATTAATAAAATAACGTAGAAAAACACTAAGATTGTATGAAATAATTTGCAAAAAGGGAAAGCAAAAAAAACTTTAGACTTTACTCCATTTCTAAGTAAAGAATCCGTTAGTTCATGAAAGGAAATGGAGTGAGTCTTGCAAAAAATCGAATAATAAGTTGTCTCAAGACATCTTGACAACTTAGTCGTCACATAATAAAGCCTGAAAATTACTAGTTTCCTTTTATTACTGTCTTATTGTTCTTGCCTTTTTTAGTATCCATAGATTATCTGAAAGTACAGATTATTCATCCTAATACTTGTAGTGGTAGTTACTTGGTTCTTCACTATGTTGAATGAAATGATCAGGGAAATTCACCAGCTGCGTTCAGAGGTGCAAAAGTTGGAGAAGTTTCGATCAAGAGAATCAGCTTTTTTTAAAACTGGTTTTTCTGGGTCTTTTTTTAGGCCCTTTTAATGGACTGTGAATTTTGAAAATATTGTAAAAAAATAAAAAAACCCTAAAGGGTTCATTTAATTAATCTCCACCGCCACCGCAGCTGGAGCAGGAACTATCGGACGAGCAAGAACTCCAGGAGCTAGCCGACCCGCAACTAGTACAACTTGATGAATTGTCCCTGCTTATTTTCATGTAACTTGAAAATTCATCATAATGAAAATAAGAAACAGATAAAACTGGAACGAGCATTGCGTTGTATTTTTCCTCTCTTTTGCTTTTTTTCATTTTTTCTTTTATGACGCTTTTTTGATAATCTTTTACTTTATTTGCTGTTTTTTTCATGGAAGAGATGAGCGAGAGTACCGTAGAATTATATTTGGTATCACTATTAAAATATTTATCTATAAGATCGTTTTCAGGTGAATTTTTAAACTCATCAATGATAGTTGGATGTACTGGGCACCTAAAGAACCCCTTATAAAGATGGATGTTCTCTTTTTTTATGAGAAAAAGCTCAGCGTACACCCAATCAAAAAATCCTCGCAAATCAGGGTCAGGTGATTCATTTACATTTGGACTGTGGTGAAGGATACTCCCTAAATATGTTTTTGAAAAATCTTCATACTCATGGGTAAACATGAGCATCTGATGCCACAGTTCATCGACTTTCTCGCTAAACATTGGAGACTCTTTTAAAAGAGCAGTCAAAATAAAGTAACGTTTTAAATCAAGTAGACGCCACTTGTATTCGTTTTCTTTTAGTTTACTTTCTTTTTTTACCCTCTCTTCTACATTTTTCATATAACTTTCACTAAGGGATTTTTCCAGATCATCACTTAGTGTTTTAAGCCCTTTTATTCGGTTTATCTCTATTGTTTTTGGAGATAAACCAAATGTAAATGTGAATTTTTTTCGTAAAGATAAAATAAAGACTATAACAACCGCAAATAGTAGTAACAATTCCATTTTATTACCTCCATTAACTTGTGATTATTTTGATTCGACCGCTAGGATCTTTTAATATCTTGTCAACGACATCTTCTAGAAACACTTGAAAATGAATAACATACTATAAAGTATGACACATAGGTAATTCCCAAACACCTAAAATACTTTCTTTTCCATTTGTTATAAAAACATCGTATACAGAACTTAATGAAAATTTAGCATTTGATTTTTCAGGAAATTCACCAATTAACATAGAATTTTAATGAAGACTCTCTATATTCTTGTCAGTAAGTCTTGAATGTTTATGTAAGTGGGGTCTTTTTATTTAAGTCTATTCAAAGAAATTATCCTATTGTTAGCGGTAAAAATAAACAATTTATTACTCCATCATCTGGAACTAAACCGGGGCGAATTTGTAAAAACAAATGTAAATGAAATGATGAATGAAATGATGAATGAAATGATTGCGATTAATCTTCATTTTTCGCAATTAACTTCCTTGGTTTGCTGATTCTTAATTATTTAGTCATATTTGTATAATCTTTGTGATGTTCTCTTATACCTTCTTCAACCTGCCCATTTAGTTGAACAAGAAAAAGCTACCTAAATCTATAAGGCTTAAATTATGTTTCCATGTCACACATTGTTGTCTCACTTAAACGTAAGTTATTCACATTTATATTTTTTTCTAATATGCAGCATTGTAGAGTTTATAAGTACTATTATCATGGTATAAATCCATTATCTAGTCTGTAAATAGGGGGTATATATACCTATGAGTAACAATAAGCAAGAAATAGTAGTTTATCATGGTACTGAATATATACTGCTGTATAAGTACGATTCTGGCTATTGTGAAATAAGGACCATAGACAGCTTAAATGAGATTAAATTAGTGCCCTATAGTGAATTAACATTTAAAAAATAAGTTTAATTAAGTGTGTGTGTAGAACTAGATTAGCGGGTAGTATGTTTATGTTGAGTAAGGCGATTTGCATAAATATTGCTCACCAGCGCCTTGCTTTTATGTATAATATATATTACCCATAAGGTAAGAAGGGATTATTGAGAAAGATTCGCAATGACCTTTTTTTATAAGCTGCTCAGTGGGGATATTATTTCCGCTTTATCATTTTTGGGGCGTATTAACTAGTTATGATACTGGATACTATTCCATTTATTCGGCTCGGAAAGGTTAAGGAGTGTTTTGCTTGTCAATAACACGAAAGTTGAGATCAAGTCACATATCCTAATCTCTTGGTTCGAGTATCACCGGCATTCGATCATGAATCTCATCCAACACAGTATTTGGAGTAGTGATAAGTACGGTGCAAGAAATAATAGGTTTTTCACATTTATCCCTAGATTCCCACAATCCTGCTAAAGCAACCGGCCTTTATCTTTCATTATAAAGTGGTATGGCTGCTTACTATTTTCCATTTTTATCCATTCAAAGGCCATCAGCTAGAATGAGGGTTTCTCCTAGGTTTAAAAGGACTGCTGAAAATTGGTTTGTTTTCAATGCCTTCACTTCGGACGTTGATTATTTTATACTCATTTTTAATATATCCTTAGCAAAAAAGGTATTAACCCCCATCTCATAAACATGCCATGCCGTTGCTGTTTTCTATTTATTACTGTAAGAACTGGCTGGGTGCGATATCATTAAAACCGAATTGTGACTTCAGCTCAGTAATATCAGTTGCTAAAAAAACCTTCCACACATCTTTATCCATCTCATATTCCTCATTAATCTTATAAACATTTTACCCAGCATATCAAATTAAAGCCCTTCTGGAGACTACTTTAATATTGAGAAAGTTTAATCGTGATGCAGAATCATAAACGAAAGGTTAGAAATCCTACTGCCAACTGAGCTTTTTCTTTAAAGAGTCTAGAAGCGAAAAAGCTGACTCAAAAGATCGTCGTTCAACGACTTGTGAGTCAGCTTTATTTATAAGCTATTTCAGCGGTGATAATATATTTCTGCTGTATTTTTGGGCTGTAATGGTCATAGAATTTGATAAGAAGGGCAGTTGGGGCGGTTTGTTGTCGCGAGGGGAGGTTATTCCTTTAAAGGGTTCTCAAAAAGTTGTTATCTCACTTTTTGTACATTAGCGAAAACCTCCATGAATGGTTGCGACAGAGGAATATTGTACCTCTACAATCATTCTTCTTTCTGAAGCATCCTCACATTCACCATTTTTTGCCGAACCACTCCCCTTCTAAAGATGGCTTTATATAGAAAAAGGTCGGATAAAAATAAGGGAACCGCAACGTTGTTTTTCTGTCTGTTTCAAGAAAGGGGACCAATTGTTATGGAAAAGGAGAAGAAAGATAAGTCAGTGATGATGGGTATTTCTGGGAATGAACAAAAGGCATTAGACCTTATTGGTGGTTTAGCCATTGTTGATGCAGACGGGGATGAAGATCCTGTATTTATGTGTTTAAGCACTGGACGAAAAAAACGCAGTTGTATTGACCACGTTAGGCAAGTCAACCGAATGGATAGAGGATAACAAAATCCATTCTCTTCCCTATGAACGTGTCGTGTTTGATATTAGCCAAGGAGCGTTTGAATACGGGGGTTATGTTGACGGGAAGAATTTTTTCCAAAAGAGAGTGGGAAGGTTCGTATTGTGAAAGGTCTGCTGAAATGCTCCGAACCACCCCTTTTCTAGCCGGCATTCCTTCCGTCTTATGTAAGGATTGTTGGATTTCCAAAGAATACGCTAACTCGCATAGGGAATATATCCCTTATTTTGATGATTACCCGCACTTTGAAACCGATTTAAATTCAACGGAAGCAAAGGAAAGTAGGTGATCCGATGAAAATGATTCGTTTAACGACAAAGGAAGAACTGATGAACCTAAAAAAAGGTGACATTTTGCTGGTGCAATGGAAGCGGAATGCACCTGAATACAAGCAGAACGGTGAAATCACACACCATAACGTTCACAGAATTACACGGTTCAACGAAGTCATTTTGGATGAAAACCAGAACACGTATTTTAACATTGGTCTGTATATAGCGGGGACATCTTTCGTTAAAGAAGTTTGCTTGATAGAGCCATAAAAAATATGTTCCTTTGATGATAGAGGGGCTTGGGGTCTGTATAATATTTAATTTCTTATACCGGTAAATGTACTCTTTCGAATGTAAGGACTCAAACTTCTCTGCTTTATTATCCGCGTTTCCCACATTCTATTATGGATATCGGGCAGGTTAGCTAGAAAAATCACTATAAATGCGGATAAAGGAACAGATTTCCGCTGACGGTCCAATATGCGACGTTTCGGCTGTTAGTTCTATTGCATTTAAGTTAACTGTTAATCCATTTTATTAATCTCGCAAAACCATCTTCATTATTTTCAAGTGTAAGAGGGTCTCCGACTACTATACCACGCAAATTTACAGCTCTAGCTACGTTTGATTCTTGGGCAATATCTCTACCAACTACAAAATGTTTATGAGAAATTCTCTCTATTAGTTGATTCTGTTTGTCTTGCATTTTAAACTTCATATAGGGTTTCCTCCTTAAGGTTTTTAAGTTAGAGTGGTGTCTATACACTCATTCTTTCTGAGGGGCCCTGTTTTTTTCAAAACTGATAATTAGTGATTTACAGGAATTCTAACGGGGGAGGTTTGTTGAACAAGGACCTCATAGTTAATAATCGATTATTGATATATAAAAATAGTCTGTTTGGTGAGTTTATTTGAGTGCCAACTCATGTTATAATAAGAAACTTAGGATAAAATACGACTTTTACTTATAATTGAACGGATGCCAAGAAAAGCCTCCGCATAGCGATAAAATATGGAGGTGTAAGAGAATGAATAAACGATGGACAATTGATAAAATTAAAAAATTTGTTGAGAACAATTCGGAAAGTAAGTTGCTAACAACGGAATATCACGGTTTTTCTCAAAAGTTACTATTTAAATGTGCATGTGGTAGTAACTTTGAAAAAACATTTACGAAATTTAAAAATAATAACCAACGCAAATGTGACGTATGCCAACCGCGACAAACGACTCGATAACGTATAGCGAATAAACGAAGTGCCGATTTCTATTAAAGAGAAGTTGGCACTCTTTTTTATTTTATAGGGAATAAAAATGGATTTCACTGAAGGAGAGGTTTATACAAATATTCCTTCTTCAACTCCCATGAAAATAAAAAGAAAAAGGGCATAACAAATTTGGATTTTATGTGTGATTAACTCCTTAAAAGTAGTGAATCATACAGATTAGAATTATGTTAGAATAATTATTAAAGTGTGGATAAAACAGTGTTAAGAGGATGCATTTATGAAAAATAAGAAGTTGAAGTCAATTTTTGTTATATCTCTTCTGTTATTAGTGATTTTTATGATGGTTAATATGTTTTCTTCTTATTTTAACATAAAAAAAACAGCGGAAAACTCCATCGCTAACCAGAATATAGTAGCTGCAAAATCAATAGCTGCCTCAATGGATACAGAGACCTATAAACTGTTTCTTGAAAATCCTATAAAGAACAAGGAGTATTTGGAAATCAAACATTATTTAGAAGATGCAAGAGAAAAAAACGGCGCTTTACATGTGTATACACTTGTTGTTGACAGCCCTAAAGTATCCAGGGCGATGATTGTCGCCATGCCTGAAGAGATAAATGAAGAATTTCCGATCGGAGGGATTTGTACTGTCCCAGAAGAACAGGTAGAGATGGCAAACAAGGGATTGATTTTTTCAACTGATATTATTGCGGATCCAGTATATGGAGACTATTTAACGGTCGGAGTACCGATAGAGGATCAGTCAGGTGGAAATATTGGATACCTAGCGATTGATATTAGTGCAGAGGTAATTAATAATATCAGTGGGAAGGCATTAAATAGCAGCATTTCCAGCCTTGTTTTTAACGGTTTATTTGTCATTCTCATGCTTGCCTCATTTCTTGCCCTCCAAAATTGGTATAGGGGAGAACTAAAAAAAGAAGTAGGTGATACAGAGGATACCTATCAATTAGAACTTCAATCATTAATATCGTCTGTTCAATCTTTACGGCATGACTTTTCAAATCACATTCAGGTACTTCACGGTCTGCTCAAGCTTGAAAAGCATGATAAAGCACTCGATTACTTAACCATTCTTTCTAAGGAAGTACATTTAATTGAGTCCATTAAATTAGACGTGAGTAATCCAGGGTTATCCGTGCTTTTGCAAACCAAAAAGCTCTCGGCTCAAAATCATAACATTGATATCCATTTTGATGTGTTAAATGGTTCATTTAACACAATTAAAACCACAGATCTAATTAAATTATTATCCAATTTAATAGACAATGCAATAGAGGCGGCATTAGAATTGCCTGAACAAGAACGAAAAATGAAGATTGTATGTAAAGTGGTTTCAAATAACTACATATTTGAAATAACGAATACAGGACCCGCGATTAAAGAAAAAGATAAACAACATATTTTTAAAAGTGGATTCTCAACTAAAAAGATACGACAGGGAAAAATGAGGGGTCAAGGCCTATTTATCGTTAAGGAAGTAGTAAGTAGGTACGGTGGGGGAATATCAATTGATTCTAATAAAAACCAGACGGTTGTACGTGTGGAAATTCCAATAAATCAGGGAAAAATACCACCTTCCAATTAAAAAAGCAACACATTTCTTGATTTATGATAAGGTTTGTGATAAAGACCTATTAGGCGCCGTCAGGTCTCAATGTGACATCCTTAAATCTGAGTACGTGAGGAAAATGGTATCCTTCGAATAACGTCAAGTTCGTTCTTTCCTTACGTCTTTGCTTATCGAAATCTCAGTTACACCATCTCATTTCCATTATGCATGGTATCATTTTGTGCAAGTGCCATCAGACGATTACGCAAACACGTGAGTGTGCAAGATTCAAGTTAATTTATTTATTTATCTGAAAAAACTTACATTTTCAAATAAAATGTATATAATAGACTTTTAACTTTATTGTAGGGGAGAAACTTTTTATGGCAAATACTCACTCTTTTCCAAAAAATGAAGTACATTACGCTTGGAATAGCAATGCAAAATCTGTTCTTGCTATCCAAAGTGGAGATACGGTTGTTTTCGATACGAAAGATGTTAGCGACGGTCAGTTTAATATCAATTCAAAAACAGAGGACATTGCTAATTTAAATTGGGATAAAGTATACCCTTTAGCTGGACCTGTTTTCATTGAAGGTGCAGAACCGGGGGATACATTAGAAGTGGAGATTGTAGATTTAAAAGTAGGAGATTGGGGTTGGACTGCGGTCCTTCCAGGATTGGGATTGTTAGGGGTGGATTTTCCAGATGCTTATTTGAAAACATTTGATCTATCAGATGGAGAAAACATTCGCTTCGCTGATAATGTTGTTGTTCCTATCGAACCATTTTTAGGAACAATGGGAGTTTGCCCAAAAGATGCTGAAGGACTAGCAATTATGCCACCAGGTACGTTTGGTGGTAATTTGGATACTCGACAACTAACAATTGGTACTAAACTTTATTTACCTGTTCAAGTTTCTGGAGCACTATTTAGTTGTGGAGATGGACACGCTGCACAAGGTGATGGAGAAGTATGCGTATCAGCATTAGAATGTCCTATGAATGCAACGTTGAAATTTAAACTTATTAAAGGTAAAACGATTCCGTCACCTCAATTCTTGACAAAAGGTGCTTTAACTCCTAAAGTAAACCATAAAGGTTTTTTTGGAACAACTGGAATCGGTTCAGATTTAATGGAAGCATCAAAGGATGCTTTACGTGCTATGGTTAATCACATTTCAGAAACATATTCTTTAGAACCAGTTGAGGCTTATCTATTGTCAAGTCTTTGTGTAGATCTTAAAATTTCTGAAATCGTTGACGCTGGACAATATGTAGTTAGTGCTGTTCTGCCGCTAGCGGTTTTTAACCAAGATTAATAATAGTTACAAAAAAGACAAGTAATTAGAATACTTGTCTTTTTCGTGAATGGAAGAGCAGTGGCGTCAATGGCAATAGGACAGCCAGCTACAGAAGAAGTAACTTAACTAACCTGTATTATCATAGCCCGATGGTATAGGAGTTACTTTTTTTGTTTTATTAAAAATCAAGTAAGATATTTCATTAAACACTTGATAACAGTGAAGAACCTTAAAATGTTGCACATTATATAGGGTGAAAGAAAACCAAAAATAAAAAAGGGGCTAAAACCCAAAAGTTTTTATACTTTGAGTCAGCCCCAATCTACTAAAAATCTATTTAATATATTGTGGAGAGGAACAGCTGCAATCTTTTATATTTTCGTAAATTTCATATTTTAGTTTTCAATAATGGTAGCTTAAAAGAGAAATTCTTAGAGGTATGAGTAATTACTACTTCGTTGTAGTAGCAGAGATCTGTTAACATCTTTTCAAGGTACTTCCTGATATTGAGGGACAGCTTAATTAAAATGAATATCAGGAATGAAAAGTAAATAAGAAGTGTTTACCGTATTTCTAAATAATGTTCTAAAACCTTTGATGGGAAGAAATTAAGGGGCAGTGGTCTTAAGGATAAAATAATGGAATTGGGCATTATAAAATTGCGTTGTGCTTTTTTCAAACAGTTGTACATAGCTTTACCGCCAACTGAATTGGCAGAGTGAATAGTTATGCGTTTTGCAAATAGTTTTTCTTCAACCATCTTTTGAACAAGCATAAAACCATTTTTAGTTCTATTTGATAAATCGTGGTCCAAAGAGAGATGTTCAATATCAAAGTTTTGCAATAGCTCTATACACTCGTCAATAGTCTCGGCTAGCACATAACCCTCGGGTGCTTTCCGATAGTCATCCAGGAAAACGCTAATTTTCTCCATTTCTTATACTCCTTCCCTTATACAAGGGTGACTAAGAAAAGTCGAATAATCCCTGGATAATATAATTCTAATATCTCAAGTCTAACACAACATCGTAGTAACAGGTCATATTCGACTTTAAAAGCTAATATATGACACCTTTTTTAACAATATTATTTATACTTATCGTGTTCTTCCTCAACTTACGGGTGCAAGAGTAAAAAGAACACTCGGTGTTGCTTTTGTGACTAGAAATACTTTTAATAATACTCTTGCCGGTGTCTTCTACTAAGCAGTATATATATACGAGTTGTTTCACTCTTTTCGTTTTCGTGACCCAGTAAAATTTAAATAATTTCTATGGGAGCTCCATTGTTCAATAAGTGGGTGGCATAACTGTGTCTCAGCTCATCTGGATGTATCCCTTTGTTAATCCTTGGACGGCCTGAAATTCGCTTAATAACCCATCTTAGCTGATCAAAGCTCATTCGATGGGCAAATCGTTCTGATTCAAAAATGGCCGGATATTTATCTTGGCGGTTATCAATGTACTGTTTTTAACCATTAATAAAACGAAAAGAGAGCGAAAAATTCATACTTCTTTTTTGGTTTGACCTATTCGAGCCTTGGGTATTTAAAACTGTTTACATCAAAGTGAGGTGAATTTGGATGCAGGAGAAGGAACAATTTCTGTTGGAAAGAGAAATAATCAGACTTCTGAATGATTTTAATAGGTGTTCCGACCCTGTATACAAAGAACTTATTAAAGAAGATGTTTTACTTTTAAGCACCGTTATAGCTCATATAGAAAAGGTCCTATAGATTAAGGCTTTTTATTGAATACAATTAATAAAATGTATAATAGTTTGTTAATGGGGCAGAGAGTTTAAGTAGAGTGATGAAAATTGTTCTGTTTGGGTCACAGTTGATACATACTTGCAAAAAATGCTGTGGAGAAGAGGGGAATTTGTGAGAATAGATTGATGGCTTAAACGAACGGAATTTTTTACCATATTCCTTTTTTGACGCTGATTATTTTCATAGCAGCTTTTTATTTTATCCCAATCATTAGGCCAGGCAGTTTGTAGGATAATCCTAAGTTCGCCTTGAACTAGACAGGAGTAATGACGATATAGCTTAGATACCACTTAATCAAATGGCTCTGTTCTTGTAAATGGGCATTAAAGACATTCAGCTAGGTCATAAACACCATTCCCGTTTTTTTACTTTCATTGACTATCCATGAAGTAAATGATTATTATTACTACAAGAGTTAATTAGCTTAGAAGAAGGGTTGGACTAATATGACCTTGGTTTTAAATGTTTCAAACCACTTAATCGATAATGCAGAATCTCTAGCTGAAGAAATTGTTGACGGTGTTCTGCATAATATGAAATTAAAAATTCCTCAGTGGGAAAAAGAACAAGCAATAACAATGTATATTGAATTTATAAACTTTTTAGGTAATTCTCTTTTTATAGAGGAAGAGGAAGTACCACAAACACTCATTGAATGGAGTAAGAGAAACGCAGCTAGACAGGTATCTCCCGAAGGAAAAATTTCAAAGATAATGGTTCGTTATCCACCAACTAGGGACATTTTTACTGACATAATTACGAATATTAGCATAGAGTTTGGGCTATCATTAAAAGATCATTCTTTCATTATTAAGCGGATAAACAATATGTTGGACATAAGCCTCAATGAAACTGTTTTTGCTTTCGAACGTCTATCCGACGAATATAGGGAGGAGACACAAAGAGAACTGGCTGAACTTTCAGCACCTATTGTATTGATTAAAGAAGGTACTGCCGTTCTCCCATTTATTGGCATTATAGATTCATATAGGGCAAGTTATATTATGGAAAAAGTCGTACCAAAAATTGCAGACCTACAGTTAAACTATGTGATTGCCGACTTCTCAGGCATATTGAAAATTGATATAGATATAGCGCGTCATCTTCATCAAATAGGACAAATGCTTGATTTGTTAGGAATACAAACCTTCACAACAGGTTTACGCCCTGAATTAGCACAAACCGTTGTAAATAGCGGAATTAATATGTCCAAAATTACTACTTTCGCAAACGTTAAGCAAGCATTAGAAAGCATTAAATAATACTTGAATCAATTCATAATTGCAAATTGTTTTTTTCTTCTTTCTTTTTCCGGCCACGTTTTTGGGTTCGGGTTTTGGCTTTTTCTCTTGTACTGTAGCTTGATCTCTGGCTTCAAAATGACAGGCATCTATCGCAAATTCAGTAATCAGAGGGAAGGAATTACTTTCTTACCATTTGGCAAGACATTAGAGAGAATGAAGAAACTCATGGATTAAAGTCGCGCTGTTTCTCTAATACAAGCAGTAATCAACTGTTAGTTATAGACACTATATTCGAAGATGACTGCGTGTGCCATGATTCATAACATCCTACTCAAAGAAAAGGATGGGCAATGATGACGAAATGGAATTTGAATTCTTCACTCGAAGAGGCCTGGTACCTGACTTCCAATAATTATTACGAAAAACAGGATGGATATGACAAAGAAAATTACCTGGAATACATGAAAAAGAGGCAAAAGAAATCCCATAAAAGAAGAGTTGAAAAAGCAAAAGAACGGGGAGAAGAATATTACACTACTCTACAAGTTCGACAAATGGAATATGCTCAAAGATTAGCAACGTATTGACACGAAAACACACTGGTAAGCCGTATGCCTTAGTAGGGCATGCGCGGTTTGATGAGAGGGGAGCCCTGAAAAAGGTTCCCCTACTCTGTTGAGTATTATAGGTTCTCCGTCAAATGTTGGGGTGATGACGATATGTCGTCACCC
>NZ_QVTE01000058.1 GCF_003429095.1 Peribacillus saganii | reverse complement strand
TGCAAACCGTATTGTTTGGGAACCCCAACAAATATTATAGAGCCATTTTTTAGAATGCAAAAAACCAGCCTCCGATTGGAAACTGGTTTGGTATGGTATAAGTATATAGCCGCATTTGCCGTATTTCGTCTAAGAAAGTTTTAAACCACCACTCCTCAAAGTGGGTGTTCGCAGAAACGCTCCTGCCTGTCCTCCTTGTCGTATAGACGGAGGCTTGTCATTCCGGTTTCAATAATAAAACTCCCTATTACAGCTTAAAGGTTAAAACTTTATTATCAATACGAACAATGCAGCTTGTAGTATTATATTAACGTAATTGTTGATAAAAATCAATGGAAGTTGCTGGCTAATTTATAAAGCCGCGTTTGCCGTAATCAATAAGAAAGTTTTAAACCACCACTCCTCAAAGTGGGTGTTCGCTCAAAATGTCCTGCCTGTCCTCCTTGTCATATAGACAGAGGCTTGTCATTCCAGTTTTGAAAATAAAACTCCCTATTACAGCTTAAAGGTTAAAACTTTATTATAACCACGAACAGCGCAGCTTGTATTAATATAATACATCGAAATGTACCTAATCACAATGGTAAGTACTGGTGTTCTAGGCACACATAGCTAAGCTATGCACCGGCCTCCAGAATTACTTCATCCATTCAGTATGGAACACGCCTTCTTTGTCGAGCCTCTCATAAGTGTGGGCGCCGAAATAGTCGCGCTGTGCCTGAATCAGGTTTGCTGGCAGTGTTTCGGTTCTGTAGCTGTCAAAGTATGCTAGGGCAGCTGCAAAGCATGGCACCGGAATTCCATTGGCAACCGCTGCAGAGATAACTTCACGCAGGGATGATTGATAGTTTTCCACGATGTTCTTAAAGTACTCATCGAGCAGGAGATTATTCAGATTTGGCTGCTTATCATAAGCATCCTTGATCTTTTGCAGGAACTGGGCGCGGATAATGCAGCCGCCACGGAAGATCATCGCAATCTCACCGTATTGTAAATCCCAATTATACTCCTCTGATGCTGCCTTCATTTGGGCAAACCCTTGTGCATAAGATACGATTTTACTCATATACAGCGCACGTCGGATGCTTTCAATAAATGCCTTTTTATCTCCTGAGATTGGCTGTGCTTCAGGCCCGCTAAGCACCTTGCTCGCAGCAACACGCTCTTCTTTAATGGCAGAAATAAAACGGGCAAATACTGATTCTGTAATAACCGGAAGCGAAACACCAAGGTCAAGCGCGCTCTGGCTGGTCCACTTGCCTGTACCCTTTTGGCCAGCTTTATCCAAGATAACATCTACCATTGGCTTGCCAGTTTCTTCATCATATTTTTTAAAGATATCAGCTGTAATTTCAATCAGGTAGCTGTCAAGCTCACCTTTATTCCACTCAGAGAACACTTCATGCAGCTCTTCAGCTGAAAGGCCAAGAAGGTTCTTCAGCAAAAAGTATGATTCTGAAATAAGCTGCATATCGCCGTATTCAATTCCATTGTGAACCATTTTCACATAGTGGCCAGCACCATTTGGCCCGATGTATGTACAGCAAGGCTCACCATTTACTTTCGCAGAAATATCTTTCAGAATTGGAGCGACCAATTCGTATGCCTCTTTTTGTCCGCCAGGCATAATGGAAGGGCCTGTTAATGCTCCCTCTTCCCCGCCTGATACGCCAGTTCCGATGAAATTTAGTCCAAGACTGCTCAGCTCTTCATTTCTGCGCTGTGTATCTTTAAAGAAGGTGTTTCCGCCGTCGATGACAATGTCGCCCTCTTCCAGAAGCGGTTTTAATTGTTCAATAGTAGCGTCTGTGGCGCTGCCGGCTTTTACCATCAGCAATACTTTTCGCGGTTTTTCCAGAGATTCTACAAACTCTTCCATTGTGTATGTAGGCAATACATTTTTTCCTTCGGCTTCTCTCATCATTTCATCCGTCTTTTCACGAGAACGGTTATATACAGAAATGGAATAGCCTCTGCTTTCAATGTTAAAAGCAAGATTTTTCCCCATTACGGCTAGTCCAATAACACCAATTTGCTGCTTTGACATATGTGAACGTCCCTTCTTTTATGTAGTTATTTTTTTTAGAACCATTTAAATTTAGCAATTTTCGGCCAGGCATGCAACTCTAAGGCACAGCTCTCCTTATTTTGTGCGTAAACAAGGATAACAACCGCGAAAATTACTCTTTTGAATCTTTAAGCCGAAAATTATCGAATAAATCTTTGTTAAAGGAAGTATCTGTTCCAATTGACTGCTGTTCCAGCGCAGGGGGTATTGAACCTTTTTTAATGATACTGCTGCCATATTTGCTTTGGAGCTTCTGCATCGCTTCGTATAATGGCTCTTTTGCAGCATCCTGGTGATAGGAGAATAAATCTAGCTGCTTAAAGGCAGCATCCTTTTCAACCACATCAAATGCCGTTACGCCAAGCAGCCTGACTCCTTCTCCGTTCCAATTTTTTTTGAATAGCTCCACAGCTAGTGAATGGATGTCCGCTTTCTCAAAAAAAGGATTATCCGTTTTTCGGCTCCTTGTAATGGTACTTCGGTCTTTATAACGGATCGTCACTCCGATTTTTTGGCCAACAAGCATTTTATTTTTTAAGCGGATAGCCACTTTCTCTGAAAGTTTTTCAAGAATCCCGATCAATTCTTTTTGGTTAGTGCTGTCGTGCGGCAATGTAGTGGAATTGCCGACACTTTTATAATCGAATATAGATTCTGGGTCTACTGGCCTTCGATCATTGCCGGATGCTCTATCCTTAAGCTTTGCTCCATTAATGCCTAACAGATTTTTCAAGGCAATGTCATTTGCTGAGGACAGGTCGCCAATCGTTATGATGCCAATGCTGTTCAGCTTCTGTTCAGTTCTCTTTCCAATACCGTGCATTTCGCCAACTGGAAGCGGCCAAAGCTTAACAGAAACATCCCGTTTTCTGAGAATGGTAATGCCCATTGGCTTCTTCATGTCCGAGGCAGTTTTTGCAAGGAATTTATTTGGAGCAATTCCAATGCTGCATGGTAAATCCATTGTTTCCATGATCCGTTTCTGTATATCATTTGCAATCTCAATAGGGGAACCCAAGGCACTGCTTTCTGTTATATCCAGATAACCTTCATCAATCGACACTGGCTCAACAAGTTCGGTGTATTGCCGAAGCAGGTCAAAAATAGAAAGCGAAGCACGCCTGTATCTCTCAAAATTAGGTCTTCGGATTATGAGCTGAGGACAGAGCTTTTTCGCTTCCCAAATTGGCATTGTCGTCTTGACTCCGAATTTCCTTGCTTCATAACTGCAGGTAACAATGATGCCGCGCCGCTCCTCCACATTTCCTGCAATCGCAAGCGGTTTACCCTTTAGTTCACGATCATAGGCCATTTCCACAGAAGCATAAAAACTATTCATATCGACGTGAAGGATAACCCTCCCGTTCTTTGGATACATCACATTCACGCCTTTCACTCCTTTTAGCCTTTGCTTATATTGTAGCACTAATCACATATAAATGCCTGTGAGCACAAACTGTACACACAAATACCCTGTCACCAAAATACATGACAGGGGCTCTGGTTTATGTACTTTATTTTCCCATCCAATCAAGATGATTGCTGACGAGTGTTTGCTCAACTGTATATTTAACGAAAGTATATGGGTTTTAACGGCAGGTTTTTCAAAAGAAAGAATAGCACCAATTGGGAGAGAATGTTCCCTTTTTACTCCCCTGATACTTCTTTAATGATCTCGACTACCATTTCACCAAGCTTCACAAGTTCTTCCACAGGCATTTTTTCATTTGTCGTATGGATGTCTTCATAGCCGACAGAAAGATTGACTGTTGGAATTCCAAAACCCGCAATAACGTTGGCATCGCTTCCGCCACCGCTTTGCTGCAGCTCACAAGGACGTCCGATTTTCTCCGCAGCTTTTCTTGCAACTTCAACTACATGGTCACCTTCAGCAAATTTAAAACCTGGATACATGATAGTGATATCCACTTCCGCACGGCCGCCCATTTCTTCAGCAGCTGATTGGAAAGCTTCCTTCATTTTTTCCACTTGCTGTTCCATTTTTTCAGGAACAAGTGAACGCGCCTCAGCCAATATTTCTACATAGTCGCAGACAATGTTTGTCTGGGTTCCGCCCTGAAAACGTCCGATATTAGCAGTTGTTTCTTCGTCAATCCGGCCAAGCGGCATTCTGGCAATTGCTTTTGCTGCCAATGTAATTGCGGAGATTCCCTTCTCAGGAGCAACCCCAGCATGAGCAGTCTTTCCATATATGGTAGCCAAAACCTTTGCCTGGGTAGGAGCCGCTACGACAATATTTCCTACTTTTCCGTCACTATCAAGTGCATAGCC
Source organism: Peribacillus saganii (assembly GCF_003429095.1). Classification (GTDB taxonomy): domain Bacteria; phylum Bacillota; class Bacilli; order Bacillales; family DSM-1321; genus Peribacillus; species Peribacillus saganii. The sequence goes on along the minus strand of NZ_QVTE01000058.1, from coordinate 14,164 downwards.
GTATGCAGCCTTCACCAATGATCGGTCAAGCGCTTTCGCTCCAACCAATCCTGACTCCTCGCCAACAGTAATAATGAATTGGATCATGCCATGGGCAACTTTTTGCTCTTTTAAAACGCGTATGGTTTCAAGCATTACGGCCAGGCCTGCTTTATCATCGGCTCCCAGTATAGTTGTACCATCCGTAATGACGTATCCGTCTTTAACTTCAGGTTTAATTCCTTTCCCGGGTACAACCGTGTCCATATGGGAAGTGAAATAAATGGTATCTACGCCTTCTTTTGTTCCATTCAGTGTGCAAATCAGGTTGCCTGCTCCATGGCCGGTCTGTGCTGTTGTGTCATCTTCAAAAACATCAACACCAAGGGAAGAAAACTTTTCCTTCAAAACTTTACAAATTTCAGCCTCGAATTTTGTTTCAGAATCAATTTGGACTAACTCCAAAAATTCGTTTAATAAACGCTCTTGATTAATCATTTCAACAAACCTCCATATGTATGCTCAATTGTAAGTATACTCCTTAAAAAGTAGTGGCGGCAAATATGTTTATGGTACTCACTAAGCGAATAACAACTGCACGAGTTTTAAAAAACCCCTGCTAAATCGGCAGGTTTTCTAAAGCAAATCTCCCCGTAAAAAACGGGCAGCACCCATTAGGAATTTCAGCTGCCCTTTTTGAATTAAAACGTTTTCCCAATAAAATTAACTAATAACGCTGTCTATAAAGGAATGTTTCCATGCTTTTTATACGGCCTTGTTTCTTTTTTGTTCCGCAGCATTTCCAGCGCCTGGATGATCTTAATTCGAGTTTCACGCGGATCAATTACATCATCAACCATTCCCTGGCTTGCTGCTACATATGGATTGGCGAATTTCTCACGGTACTCTTCAATCTTCTGTGCCCGTGTTTGTTCCGGATCTTCACTATTTTGGATTTCCCTTGCGAAAATAATATTCGCTGCCCCCTGCGGCCCCATAACGGCAATTTCCGCGTTCGGCCAGGCAAATACAAGATCTGCACCGATCGATTTACTATTTAAGGCAACATAGGCTCCGCCGTATGCTTTGCGCAAAATCACGGTAAGCTTTGGAACGGTTGCCTCCGAGTAGGCGTAAAGAATTTTTGCGCCATGCCTTATAATGCCGCCATGTTCCTGTTTAACACCCGGGAAAAACCCTGTCACATCTTCAAAGGTAATAATCGGAATATTAAAAGAATCACAGAATCGAATGAATCTCGCCGCCTTGTCTGACGAATCTATATCAAGGCCGCCCGCCATGAATTTTGGCTGATTGCACACAAGACCAACCGCTTCCCCTTTTATCCTGGCAAGCCCGATCACAATATTGCGGGCAAAGTCCTTTTGAACCTCCATGAATGAACCGCTATCTACCACCTCTTTTATTACGGTACGAACATCATATGGACGGATAGCATCAAATGGTATCAGATCAGTAAGGTTTGCCCTGTAATCATCTTCTGAATCGCTTTCGTTCCTTGGCGGCTTCTCCTCATTATTTTGCGGTAAATAACTGAGGAGATTTCTGACCATCAGGATTACTTCCTCCTCTGTTTGCGCCTTAAAGTGAGCATTGCCGCTAATGCTGTTATGTACATCTGCCCCGCCAAGATCCTCAGAGCTGATTTTCTCTCCAGTAACCGTTTCAATTACTTTTGGTCCGGTAATAAACATCTGGCTTGTTTTTTCAACCATAAAAACAAAATCTGTAATTGCCGGTGAATATACTGCCCCGCCTGCACAAGGCCCCATAATGACCGAAATTTGCGGGATTACACCTGAATAAATCGCATTGCGGTAAAAAATGTGGCCATATCCGTCAAGAGACACTACCCCTTCCTGGATACGGGCCCCGCCGGAATCATTTAAACCAATAAACGGCGCGCCATTCTTTGCTGCCAAATCCATCACATTAGCGATTTTTTTTGCGTGCATCTCGCCAAGCGCTCCACCAAAAACGGTAAAATCCTGTGAAAATAAATAGATATCCCTGCCATTTACCTTTCCGTACCCAGTCACTACTCCATCCCCGGGTCCTTTAACAGCATGCAGGCCGAAATCATGGGAACGGTGCTGGATAAATGGGTTCAGTTCAACGAATGTACCGGGGTCAACCAGCAGTTCAATACGTTCACGAGCCGTCAGCTTCCCCTTTTCATGCTGTTTTTCAATCCGTTCATCTCCTCCACCCAATTCCACTTCCCTTCTGCGATCATATAGCTCATTTATTTTTTCATAGATGTCAGTCATTGATGGTCCTCCTCATGTTCTGGTTTTTCACAAAACTCATATAAAACTCCACCCGTCGATTTTGGGTGGATAAATGCCACCTGTGCACCATGTGCACCCGGTTTGGCAGTATTGTTAATCATAGTGATCCCCTTTTCTTTTACTTCCCTTATCCGCTCCCCAATATCTGTTACCCCAAGTGCGATATGGTGAATCCCCTCACCGCGTTTTTCGATAAACTTAGAAATGGGGCTCGAGCTATAAAGCGCTTCCAATAATTCGATCCTAGTATTGCCCGCGGATAAAAAAGCAACCCGAACTCCCTGGCTTTCTACCGTTTCAATTCCCTCTAGCTCCATCTTTAATATACCGATATAAAGTGCCATTGCCTCATCCAGCGACTTAACCGCGATACCGATATGATCAATTTTTGTGACCATTGCCTATCCTCCATCAAAGTTACGTAATATATATTAATTCTTCAAAAACCTTTAAAACCCTTCCTTTGCGTACCCTATTTTACAAGAGATAGTCCTTGTTTTTTTAGAGAATTCCGCGTTAAAATAGAACTAATTCAAAAGCTCTGTAAGGGGAGAGACTGATGCAAAATAGAAATATCAGAAAAATTATCGTATATATCATGCTCATTTCCATGCTGCTTACCAGCCTTCTTTCTGGTGTCGCATTCCTTTTTTGATTTGATTTTAAATTAAACCAAAGACCTTGCCGAAAATTCGGCAAGGTCTTTTTGGTAAGAAAAGCGTAAGGCCTAAGTCAGCGCCGCCAAGCATAAGACGAGTGCTGACAGAAGGCGCTTCTTGCTTCCGAAGCGATTGGCTTATGACCAGGGTTGCGATGGCACTTGATCGCAACACAGGGTTGTGACAGCCTTTGGTCACAACATTCGAGGGGCTGGACGATGAAGCTTGACATCTGTAATTGTAAAAAATATTTATACATTTCCACCTGAACAATTATACAGCTGAACAGTGGCAGCTCCTTATCTTTAATGATTTATACAAGATGAGATCACTATTTAATTGCTCTATTTTCCTTCCCTAATTGAAGAAAGCTCTTTGATGAAGTAGTTACAAGGATCTTTGTTCCAATCGGTACCCTTTGATATAGCTTCTCTACATCCTCTTTTTTCAGCCTGATACAGCCCTGAGAAACATATTTGCCCACTGTCCAAGGCTGATTTGTTCCATGAACACCGTAAATCCTGCCGTCGGTACCTTTAGCATCAAACCCAATCCAGCGTGTCCCAAGCGGGTTTCTTGGATCCCCGCCAGGAATATCCTTCTTTCGGTAATATGGATTTACAGCTTTTACTTTGACAGTAAATAGCCCTTCAGGTGTTAACTCATTGCTTTTTCCAGTGCCAGCAGGAACAATAAATTGAACTTTATTGTCATCGATAAATGCAAGTTTATTGTTCGCCTTGTTAACAATGATAAAAGGATCTCCAGGTGCAGGATTTCTATTAAGATCAAACGGCCATAAAGGGGAGAACATGGTGAGCGCAAGAAGAACATGAAAAAATTTCATAGTAATTCCCTTCCTAAGCTTTTTGCTTAGTTTTCACAGGGCTTTTCCTTTTCATTCCTACTCTTGAAACAGGGAATGGCTTAGACGAATTTTTAATGTTCAGGTACTCCTCAATTTCTTTCATAAGCTGAACAAGCGCTGCCCTGGATTCAAATTCTTCTCGTGTTTTTGGCAGGGCCATAAATTGAAACTCCACTCTCATTTCATTGAGCTGTTTTAAATAAATGTGAGCAGTATTATGAGGGTGAACATTGTTGCTTATCTCTTCAAGAAAATCGGCAATCATGCCGCTTTGTTTAACAATTGACGGTATCGAAGTAACTAGCTGGAGGATCCGCTCCAGAATTTCAAATTGCTTTTCTCTCATTCTAAAATAATGATAATAATCATCTTCATTCCTGAGAAAGTGGTTTTCTACATCGCGGAGCGCCATCGACTTTGCCTCGCCAATCAGCTTGCTGGCCTCGGTTATTTCCTTCCCGCCCCAGCTGCTGTCGTTCATTTTTAAGTAAACAACTATTTCTTTTAAAATAATCTCGAACTTTTTCTCAATTTCCTCTTGAAACCGGCTAAGTTCAATTTCAACGCTTGGCATATATAAATTCATGATCAGGGCAACCCCGATTCCTACAATAATTAGGGCCGTTTCATTAATAAATAACTCAAGGGTAACATTTCCAGCTGAGTAAAAATGCAGGATGATGACGCTGCTTGTGACGATACCGTCCTTTATTTTCGCAGCAACAGTGACAGGTATAAATAATAGCAGCAAGATTCCAATGACCGCTGGATGAAAAGCGATTCCCTCAAAAAATATAGCAGATAAGCCCATTGCAATCATGCAGGCCGCAAAACGGTTCCACGAAGCCCTTAAAGACTGCTTTTTCGTTACTTGGATGCAAAGGATGGCAATAATGCCCGCAGCTGTAAAACTATTCAGCCCCATCCATTGCGCGATTGTTATGGCAGCCGCCGTGCCAATTGCAGTTTTAATCGTTCTATAGCCAATTTTAAACAATACAGCAGCCTCCATGTTTTATAATGACTATATTTTAAACGTTTTTGGAGAATTTATCTAAAGAAAAGTTAAGCGCCTTGTTTAGAGGAAGCAAGTCTAAAGACACTGCATCCTGTGCCCAGCGTCAAGGTCCGCACATCCTCACAAAAATAGTTTGTTTCATGCAATATACCGATGGAGTTCTGTCCTTGTCATAAGCGCAGGGCTTTATGTTTACTTCAGTAAAAGAAATTGCTTTATTTTACTTCGTAAAAAAAGTCGCTGAGCGCTAACTAGCCAATTTTACATAAATTCTGGATAGCTGTGTTTACTATCTTAAGAAAAATGAAGAGGAATATTACAAAAAAAGAAACTGACCACTAAAAGCGGCCAGTCCCAGATACGAAGTATCATCTATAGCATTTTTTCTAAAAATTCCTTTGCACGCTTGCTTTTTGGTGCAGAAAAGAATTCTTCCGGGGTTGTATCTTCAACAAGAATTCCTCCATCCAAGAACATTACCCTGTCTGCAACTTCACGTGCAAATCCCATTTCGTGGGTCACGATAGCCATTGTAATTCCTGTATGGGCAAGCGACTTCATGACATCAAGTACCTCTTTTACCATTTCCGGGTCCAATGCAGAGGTTGGCTCATCAAACAGGATTATATCGGGATTCATTGCAAGTGCCCGTGAAATCGCTACACGCTGCTTCTGGCCTCCTGATAGCCGGTTTGGATATTCGTTTGCTTTTTCGGTTAGCCCTACCTTGCCAAGCAGCTCCATAGCCTGCTTCTCAGCCTCAGCTTTAGATAGTCCTTTAACCTTTATCGGGGCATAAGTCAGGTTCTCCAAAACTGTTTTATGCGGGAACAAATGAAAGTGCTGAAATACCATACCAACGCTCTGGCGAATCTTCATAATATTTGTTTTCTTATCTGTAATGTCCTGATCCTTAATCAGAATTTTCCCTTCAGTTGGCTGTTCAAGCAGGTTCATGCACCTAAGGAAGGTAGATTTCCCAGAACCTGAAGGACCGATGATGGCGACTACTTCACCTTCTTTAATAGTAGTGCTGATGCCCTTTAAAACTTCTAGTTTACCAAATGATTTATGAAGATTATCTATTTTAATCACTTCGTCTCATTCTCCTTTCAATAGCTTTGCCAAGCAGGGTCAGTACCATCACCATGATGTAGTAGATCAGACCCGCAAATAAAATTGGTTCGAAGAATTTATAAGTTTCCCCGCCGACAATATAGGAACGGCGCATGATGTCTGTAATTCCGATTACGGTTACGATTGCAGATTCTTTCGTTAAGGTGATAAACTCATTAACCAATGCCGGCAGGATATTTTTCATTGCCTGCGGCAGGATGATATCCCACATGGAGCGCGCATATGGCACTCCCAGCGCCATTGCTGCTTCATTTTGGCCCTTATCAATCGCTAGAATCCCGGCACGGATGACTTCAGAAATATAAGCCGCAGAATTCAGCCCAAATGATAGGAAAGCTGCAGTAACAGCTTCTATTTGAATACCGAAAATTTGCGGGGAGCCGTAATAGATCAGCATAAGCTGAAGAACAAGCGGTGTACCTCGGAATATTGAAGTATAAACATCAGCAATCCAATTTAACAGCTTAATACGGGTAATTTTAAATAATGCCAGAATGATACCAAGCGAAAACCCAAGCAGTGCTGCGGCTGCCACAATTTTTAGCGTAATGGGGATCCCCTCAAGGATATACGGAAGAGAATCCGCGATCCGTCCAAATTCAAGATTCATGTCTTCATTCCTCTCATAATGTCATATAGCGGAAAAAAACGTTCAAAAAGGAACACCTTTCTGAACGTTTTTCCATTATTGTTCTCCGCCGAACCATTTAACTACTAGCTTTTCCAGTTCACCGTTTTCTTTCATTGCATTCAATTCTTTATTAAAGTCTTCTGTTAATTTGCTTCCTTTTGCAAATGCAATGGCAGATCCTGCTTCTTCACTGCCTTCATTAATTACATGACCTGCAAGGTCTTTGTTTTCTTTTAAATACCCTTTTGCTACTGTATCTTCAATAATAGCAGCGTCAAAACGGCCAGCATTCAATTCCTGTACAATTTCCGGAATACGGTTACGATTTTCGATTTTCATCTCAATCTTGCTCTTTTCAACCATTTCCTTTGCCAGACCTTCCTGGATGGAAGCCATCTGAACACCAACAGTCTTTCCTTTCAAATCTTCAGGCTTTTCAATGCCGCTATCTTTCTTTGTTACTATCATATGATGTGCTGTATAGTAGATATCGCTGAAATCAACAGTCTTTTTGCGCTCTTCCGTTGGAGTCATGCCAGAAAGAACGAAATCAACCTGCTTTGACTCAATAGCAGGGATTAAGCCACCGAAATCAATGTCCTTTACTTCAACCTCATAGCCAAGCTTGCCAGCGATCGCTTTTGCAAGATCAATGTCAAATCCGATAATTTCATCGCTTTTAGCTGTTTCTACATATTCAAACGGCGGATAGTCAGCAGAAGTACCCATTGTCAAAACTTTCTTTTCGCTTTCTTCTCCTGCTCCATTCGTTGCTTCTTCTTTTTCTGATGTACCGCATGCTGCCAGAATTCCAGCCAGCAAAATACTAGTTAAAAGGATTGATAGCCATTTTTTCATATTATTTTCCTCCAATAATTCTATGAATATTTGATACTTTATTATAAAAAGATTTTACGATAAACTTCAACAACCAAATCTTTGAATAACCATGCAATAAAATGTATTTTAACACATATTAACCATTATGCAATATTTTTATAAAAATAATTTGTAGAATAAATGAATTCTACCATGTTATATCTCTATAATTTTTTAACTGAGTTACATAATATTACTTTTTAATAAATGGTTCCGTTGAATTTTCCTGTTGAAAAGATGATTTTAAATGCCCATAGAAAAAAGCCTTGCCGCGTTTGCAGCAAAGGCTTAAAAGTGATCTGATAAATGAACCGTTTTTTTAAATTTCCTCACAATATTGGTCAAAATAAGTCTGAAGCTTATTGATGACACTCATCGGCTCATGGCCTTCGATTTCATGCCTTTCCACCATCGTGATGAACTTTCCATCTTTCAGCAATGCAAAAGAAGGGGATGATGGAGGATATCCTTCAAAATAACGGCGTGCCTTTTCTGTTGCTTCCTTATCTTGTCCGGCAAATACGGTAACAAGGTTGTCAGGGCGCTTATCATAATGCACAGAATGAGCAGCAGCAGGACGGGCGATCCCTCCGGCACAGCCGCATACTGAATTGATCATAACCAGTGTCGTACCTTTTTTGGCAAATGCCTCATCTACTTCTTCAGGAGTTGTTAACTCTGTATAGCCGGCTGCTGTAATTTCCTGGCGCGCCTGACGTACAACATCATTCATTAGAAAATTAAAATCCATGTTCATACTGGTACCCCTTTCATTAATATAATCCATTCCATGATATCACATGCAAGTAACTGCATAAAGAAATAGCAAGGGAAGTTTAATCTGTTAAATAGCAGGGTATGATATAACTACATCAAGATCCATACCCCCTAACTCCCTAGACTTGGATAGCAGTTACTGCTATCCTCTTTCTTTTTGCATAGTTTATCATACCTCATTGAAAAGTTTGACTGCAAGATAGCGGCTCATTTAAAAATTGCCGGAAACAGAGAGATCTGAAATCCGGTTGGATACAGCCTGTTAATTATCTGTTCGAATGCTTTCAAAAAATACATTAAATACTTGAGTTACAGCGTTGGAAACCGTCTCTTTGCCCGACATCACCCGGTTTTCCAACTCCGGCAGCAGCAGCTGAACGTTTTCATTACGGTAAAACATCTTCTGGAGCTGTTCATCTATAAGGGTATGCATCCATTCTTTTTGCTGAAGTCTCCTTCGAAGCTGGAATACGCCGGTTTCATTTGTTATTTTCCTGAATTCCTGAATAATATTCCAGGTCATATCAATGCCTTCTTTCGTGATGGAAGAGCAGGTAATGGCCCTGGATGACCAGCCCTTAGTGGCCGGCTGAAGAAAATGAAGAATCTGGTTGTATTCCTGCTTCGTTTTCATGGCAAGACGCTTATTATCACCATCTGCTTTATTTACAACAATGACATCTGTGAGCTCAAGGATGCCCTTTTTCATCCCCTGGAGTTCATCACCGGCACCTGTTAGGACCAGCAGCATAAAGAAGTCAACCATTCCCCTGACGATTGCTTCACTTTGGCCTACTCCCACTGTCTCAATGATAACGACATCAAAACCGGCGGCTTCACAAAGGAGCATTGTCTCCCTTGTTTTCCTATGTACCCCCCCAAGTGTCCCTTCGGAAGGAGAAGGCCTTATAAACGCCAGCGGGTTTTTGGCCAGTTCCTCCATCCGTGTTTTATCACCCAGTATGCTACCGCCTCCAATAGATGAACTGGGGTCTATTGCCAGTACAGCAACTTTATGGCCTAGGCTGCATAAAAAAGTGCCGAACGCTTCAATAAATGTGCTTTTACCGGCACCTGGGACACCTGAAACCCCAATTCTAACCGATTTTCCGGTTTCATTCATAATAGATTGGAGCAGCGACTGAGCCTGCCCAAAATGCCGGACCGCATTGCTCTCTACCAAAGTAATTGACCGGGCGAGCATTGCACGCTCACCTTTCAGCAGTCCTTCACGAAGTTTGGCAATGTCAGTCACTGATTGATTTTTCTTAATGAATCTGCCGCTTTCAGGCCTCTCCTGTTTTGGAATTTCCTGCCCGAGTCCTGGCCTGATAGTAGACGCAAAACCATTTTCCTGCCCGCCTGAGGCCCATTCAGGCTTTTTATTGCCGCTCATTAAATGACACTTCCTCATATCCCAGACGCTTATAAATTTCTTTGATAATGATTTTTGCAGATTTTGGAATGACCGTTCCTGGTCCAAAAATAGCAGCCGCCCCATTTCCCATCAGGTAATCATAATCCTGGACCGGTACCACTCCGCCCACAATTACCGCGATGTCTTCACGGCCAAGCTTTCGCAATTCCTCAATTAGCTGTGGGAGCAGTGTTTTATGCCCTCCAGCGAGCGAGCTCATTCCGACAACATGAACATCATTTTCCACTGCCTGGCGTGCTGTTTCTTCCGGAGTTTGAAACAGCGGGCCGATATCTACGTCAAAGCCCAAATCGGCATAGGCTGTAGATACAACCTTAGCTCCCCTGTCGTGGCCATCCTGGCCCATTTTGGCCATCAGGATTCTAGGACGGCGTCCTTCATTTTCAAGAAATTCTTCTGTCATTTTTTTCACTTCATCTATTTCAGCGGTTTCGCTGTATGACGAGCTGTAAACTCCGCTAATTGAACGGATGGTCGCTTTATGGCGGCCTGCCGCTTCCTCTACAGCATCCGAAATTTCTCCGAGTGTTGCCCTTGCCCTTGCTGCATGGACTGAAAGCTCCAACAGATTCCCGTCACCAGTTGTGGCCGCAGCTGTTATTGCTTTCAATGCATCGATTACCTTTTCCATATCCCGGCCAGCTTTCAATTCTTTAAGCTTGTTCAGCTGGCTCTCGCGAACAGCTGTATTATCAATTTCCAGGATTTCAATCGGGTCCTCTTTTTCAAGCCTGTATTTGTTCACGCCAACGATTATCTCACGGCCTGAGTCGATTTGCGCCTGGCGCTTTGCTGCTGCTTCTTCAATTCTCATTTTCGGGAGACCGGTTTCAATTGCCTTTGCCATTCCGCCAAGATTTTCAATTTCCTCAATATGGGACCAGGCGCGGTTAATCAGTTCATTTGTGAGCGCCTCCACATAAAAAGAACCGCCCCATGGGTCAATCACTTTGGTAATATTCGTTTCCTCTTGAAGGTATAGCTGAGTATTCCTCGCAATCCTTGCTGAAAAATCTGTTGGCAATGCGATTGCTTCGTCAAGCGCGTTCGTATGTAGCGACTGAGTGTGCCCCATCGCTGCCGCATGAGCCTCGAGGAGCGTCCTGACAACATTATTAAACGGATCCTGCTCTGAAAGGCTCCAACCTGATGTCTGTGAATGGGTCCTTAACGCCATTGACTTTGTGCTCTTCGGTTCAAATTGTTTCATCAGCTTTGACCAGAGAAAACGTCCAGCCCTCATTTTAGCTACTTCCATAAAATAATTCATCCCGACAGCCCAAAAGAACGAAAGGCGCGGAGCAAACTTGTCGACGTCTATGCCTGCTTTCAAGCCTGTGCGCACATATTCGACTCCATCAGCCAGTGTATAGGCCAGCTCGATATCTGCAGGGGCGCCAGCTTCCTGCATATGATATCCTGAAATACTGATGCTGTTGAATTTAGGCATATATTTCGATGTATATTCAAAGATATCTGCAATGATTTTCATCGACATTTCAGGCGGATAAATATAAGTGTTTCGAACCATATACTCCTTTAAAATATCATTCTGGATAGTTCCTGAAAGCTGGTCCTGAGTCACGCCCTGTTCTTCTGCTGTGACGATAAAAAAGGCCATAATCGGAAGCACTGCCCCATTCATCGTCATGGATACTGACATTTTATCAAGAGGAATTCCTTCAAAGAGCCGCTTCATATCAAGAATTGAATCGATAGCCACTCCTGCTTTTCCAACATCACCTACCACGCGCGGGTGGTCTGAATCATAGCCCCGGTGGGTTGCAAGGTCGAAGGCAACGGAAAGTCCCTTCTGCCCCATAGCAAGATTTCTGCGGTAAAATGCGTTTGATTCCTCTGCTGTGGAAAATCCGGCATATTGTCTTACAGTCCAAGGACGGTTTACATACATGGCTGGATAAGGCCCTCTTGTAAACGGAGCGATGCCTGGTAGCCCTTGATTATGTTCATAGCTTCCATCTGAGTTTGTATACAGTGGCTTCAGGTTAATCATTTCATTTGTTTCATATAACAGATCATCAATTTGGGCGGAAACGGCTTGTTCCGCCTGTTTTTTCCATACTTCAAAACTTACTGTATTTGTCTTTTTTATCCTTACTTTTTGAAAATCGGGTTTTTTCACAGACTATTCACCCCTTCAGCTTGGTGCAGTTTATCCAGAAAGGTGATTGGATTAGTTCTGGCATGAACGAAATCACTGAGCCCTGCTTCCCTAAGCTTTTTTGCCTGCTCCTCTGGGAGCTTGCCGGCCAGATACAAATCCACATTGCCGAAACGGTGCTTTAATTTGGAAACAAATTCTTGTGCGATCACTTCATAATCGCCGTCACTGCCACAAAGGCAAAAATGAGCCAATCCAGAACTTTCAATAAACTTTACCGCATCTGCTATAGATTGGCAGCCATCGCTCTGGGTCACAATGATCCCTCCCGATGCAAGGAATCCGCTAATAAAATCAGCTCTCGGTTTATAGGATTTTATATCCCTGAGATTGATTATGCCAACCTTAAGGGTCTGGCCATTTGAATGCTTATATTTTTCAGAGCGGATGCGCATCATTTCAAATTGGGATGACAGCCGTTCCGCATTTACATGCTGTATTGATTCTGATGGAAATGCTTGTTCAACTAAGCTTCTGTAATTTTGAAGTGAGGAGGTTGAAAACACTTCAACCAACCGATCCCAATTAAGTCTTAAATCGTCGGGTGCCGCAGTATTTCTTATTATTGGCAGTTCTTTTTCCAGAGAAACCCCACTTTCCTCTGCAGGATCTGCATAAACGTTCGTTCCGACAATACTGCTTTTCCTAATAGCGGCATCCATTTGTTTTTTACTGAAAACCTGACGTATATCTTCCTGGATGGACCCTTCCTTTAGGAGTTTAAGTATTCCGTTCTTCTCCTCAATTTCCAAAAATTTTTCCCATGACTTTTCTGTAAGCTCGTCAGTCAGCGCCTCGATATACCATGAACCTCCTGCCGGATCTGCAACCGCAGTTATATGGGTTTCTTCCCTTAATATAAGCTGTGTATTCCCCGCCAGCCGGGCCGCTAGTTCCCCGTTCAGTTCTGAAGCAGCATCAAAAGGGCGCACTGTTAAGTATTGGACTCCGCCTATGGCAGCAGCAAAGGCTTGGTTTGTGGATCGCAGTATATTTACATGTTTATCGTACACTGTTTCGGTGAAGCTCGAAGTTTCAGCATGTATATGCATTTTAAACGAATCCCTGGAAGCCCCATAAGCGTGAGCAAGGTGCGCCCAAAGTCTTCTGGCAGCCCTCAATTTCGCAATATTCATAAAGAAGTTAGAGTCAATTCCAAATGAAAAGACCATTTTTTCAGCAATTGTTCCTGGATCCAAACCATTTTTTGAACCTTCTTGAATGTAGTGGACAGCAGCAGAAAGGGCATATGCAAGCTCTTGGACAGCAGTGGCGCCACTATTATGGAAAACGGATCCTTTAACAAGGATGGTTTTAACTTTTGGAAGCAGTTCTTCTGCTCTCTTCAATCCCTCAAACCACATGGTAAAAAATCCATCAATATCAGCAGGAAGTTTTCCTTCTTTGCTCCATTCAGAAATAGGATCCTCACCGATAACACCAGCAAGGCTGGCAGAATTGAGGCCGACAGCTTTACAATGATTCCTAAGCATAGCTAAAAAAGCCTTTTGGTTGCCCTGAAGGTCTAAAAAAAATGGAATCTCTTCTGCATTTATGCCTTCCAGAACTGTTCTTAACGAAGCTGTATCTAAACCCAGTAAAGCATCAGAATCGAAAACAACGGCATTTTGTCCCCGTGACAATGCCTTTTTTAAATTCTCATTAACCTGTTCGGCGGTTTTTCCTGAAACCGGCTGGCACATTAGCCATGGCATTTCTTTATATCCAGTGTGATTTATTCCTCTTGTATAAGGAAACTCCCCTGGAAATTCTTCAGATTCGTCTGATCCTTTTAAACTCCCGGGAGTATAAATAGGCTGAAGTTCAATACCTTCGTATGTATGGGTGATTAAACTTTCAAAGCTTTTTCCCTTAAGGCTGGCTTCTGTCTGCGCCTTCCATTCCTCATAGGAAGGAACCTGAAAGCTTTGGTTCTTTACGTTCTCAAGCATTGTAATCGCTTTCTTTAATGCCGTCTGTGTTTTACGATGTTGCTTCCAAAGGCAGCCGACTGACCGCTCACACGGCACTAAATGAGAAGCTTCCTCCCTCCAAACGTTTTCTTGCAACAATGATCTGTTCTTAATATTTATTCTAGATAATAGCCGCGATTCCTGCAATGAAAACAGTTGTTAAGCAAAACATCAAAAAAGTCCCGTTTATTCTGGACTTTTGGGTTTCTGAATTTAGAAAGTATAACTTTTTTAACAAGTAGAGATCCCTAGCTCCAGCGCCCAGCCCCTCGAATGTTGTGACCAAAGCCCGTCACAACCCTGGTCATAAT
>NZ_QVTE01000057.1 GCF_003429095.1 Peribacillus saganii | reverse complement strand
GAAGGCAAAAAGCGCCTTCTGTCAGCGCTTGTCTTATGCTTGTCAGGGCTGAACAGGGCGCTTCCGCTTTTCTATGATGTCTAGCTGCAGCGCCCAGCCCCTCGAATGTTGTGGCCAATAGCCGTCACAATATTGGTCATAAGCCAATCACTTCGGAAGGCAAAAAGCGCCTTCTGTCAGCGCTTGTCTTATGCTTGTCAGAGCTGATCAGGGCGCTTGCGCTTTTCCATTCGTATTTTCTCGTGCGGTGTTTATTCGGGAAAGCCAATAATTCAACGTCCTGCGGGAAAAGCGGGGCTTCCGAACCGCCAGGGGAAGGCGAGTACCTGGAGCGGAAATCAACAGGCATATATTTTTAAAAGAGCCACTTAAAAAAACGGGTAATAATGCCGTTAAGAAGGTAATAATACGCTATTTAACCCCAAGCCAATTGTTGACCCATTTCCTGGCTTCCGCCCAATCATTGACACGGATAACTTCATTTGGGATCGGCTCTTGATTGTAAGGAGTATTGAATAATATAACTGGAATGCCGCATTCTTTAGCAATGGCAACAGCATTATCATGCTTATCCTCGAAAAATAGATCAACTTTCAGTTGTTTCGCAGTCTCCACTTTATCGTGGGAGCCGATTAGTTCGATATGGTTATATCTTATTTCATTTTGCGTAAACCATTCTTCCGTAATGGAATGTAATCGACTGTGTCTTGCGCTAATAAAGTATAAATCAACAGCATCAAGCCATTCATGCAGTGCGTCTCTAGCCCCCTCCGCAATAGGTGATTCCGCATAAATAACAGGTTCATTTTCCAAAAACCATTTAGCAAAGTCTTCCTTTGACACATCCACATATGGGGTTAAGTCATATTGAGTAATATCTTTTAGTGTCAGATTTAGCTGGAACGCTTTATTTAAATAAGGGATAAGGGTATCAGGCCTGGTTACAGTCCCATCAATATCGATTCCAAAACGTTTTCTCATCTATGACAGCTCCTGTATCGCTTTTTCTTGTAAAAGAAAGTATTTTTTAGGTAAAAATATTTTTAAAAGATCTGCTTAATACGGTATTGGCCGTAACAGATGGCATGACCAATTTCACAGTTTCTTTGGCAGCCCTTCAATATAGTTTAACACAAAAAGCTGGTATAAACAGACAAAAAATGCATGGACGAGCCGTCCATCATTAGAATCATTTTCTAGACAATTTTCGGGAGATTTTACAAACAATATAAATGCTCCTATCATTGAAAGCGAGGGTTGTCTAATGGATGGAAATCGCAACGGGTCAAACGATTCATCGAACTCAGATTACAATAACCAGGCAGACAACAAAGGGCAAACTTCAAATAATCGCAGCAGAAGAAGCTACTACGAAGAAACAGCCGCTGAGTATAGCGCACCTCTAATGGGACGAGGGGCTGGACGCGGCGAAGCTGCCGGCAACGAAGGTAGAGAAGCCGGAAGAGCACTCGGATTATCAGCGCTTGCTTTATCGATCCTTGCAATGTTCGTTCTTCCTCTCTTATTTGGTGCTGCAGGAATCGTTTTAGGTTTCCTTGCTAGGCGCAGAGGAGCCGATTCACTTGGAGCATGGGCAATCGGTCTCGGAGTCGTCGCTATCGTTATTGGATTAGTCATAGCCCCGTTTTTTTGATAAAAGCAGACATGGAAAAGAGCCGGGATTTTTTTCCGGCTCTTTTCTTTAATGAGATAAATATCTGCAGCCTGGTTAATTAAACCTGTTCCAGTGCCTGCTTTGCGAAATATTCTTCTGCAATTTTATCTATTTCCTTTTTCAATTCCTCGACCATAGTCTCTTCCGGCACTTTGCGGACAATTTTTCCTTTACGGAAGAGCAATCCTTCACCACGTGCACCGGCAATGCCGATATCAGCCTCTCTTGCCTCTCCTGGGCCATTTACGGCACAGCCAAGTACTGCAACTTTTATAGGCGCTTTGATAGTCTGAATGTATTCCTCCACCTCATTAGCGATGGAAATCAAGTCAATCTCAATTCTGCCACAAGTCGGACATGAAATCAGTGTTGCTGCGTTTGAAGAAAGGCCAAATGATTTTAAAAGCTCGCGTGCAACCTTAACTTCTTCTACTGGGTCTGCACTAAGTGAGATACGAAGTGTATTTCCGATTCCTTTGCTAAGAATGGCACCAAGCCCTGCAGCACTTTTTACTGTACCTGCAAACAATGTACCTGACTCTGTTATACCAAGATGCAGAGGGTAATCAAAGGCTTTGGCCGCCTTTTCATATGCTTCAATCGCGAGGTTAACATCGGATGCCTTCATTGACACGATTATATCGTGGAAATCAAGGTCCTCCAGGATTTTAATATGGTGAAGTGCACTTTCCACCATGCCATCAGCTGTAGGATAACCATATTTTTCAAGGATTTTTCTTTCTAGAGACCCAGCGTTGACCCCTATCCGGATCGGAATTCCTTTTGCTTTCGCAGCATTGACAACTGCCTCTACCTTTTCCCGGCGGCCAATATTGCCCGGATTGATCCGGATTTTATCCGCTCCGCCTTCAATAGCTTTCAGTGCGAGCTTATAATCAAAATGGATATCAACAACAAGCGGAATATTGATACGTTTCTTTATTTCAGGGATTGCTTGGGCAGCTCGCTCGTCCGGACATGCAACGCGGACAATCTGGCATCCTGCTTCTTCCAGACGTTTGATTTCAGCTACAGTTGCTTCCACATCATGTGTTTTTGTTGTACACATGCTCTGGATTACAAGTTCATTATTCCCACCTATAGTCAGGTTGCCTACCTTTACCGGCCGTGTTTTCGTGCGATGTATAATTTCACTCAAGTGGAATTCTCTCCTTTAGGAAAAAACAATTATTTAGAATCAAGATTTACATGTATTACGAAAATATTGTATCAAGCTTATGGATAGGTGACAAGAAATGAATATCTTTGCTTTCTTTTCCCGGTCATTTGAATAAAGCAAATATTTTTCGGACTTATCTTATTTTATGGACTTTAATTTTTGTTTGCTGTGGCGGAACCGCACACCGATTCATTCCTGCAGAAGTTAGTTTGCAATCGCAAAACTTTATGAGAATCCATAACATTATCGATAGCTTGGTACTTTGTACGTACTGCCGCTCTTCATTTCCTCAGGCTTCAGCCCATTGTTTAATAACTGAAAATCCTTGATGATAGTTTGTATATCAATGGACGAACCATTCTTGTTTTTTTCAACTAAAGATAAAAGTGTATCACCAGGCTGGATCTTTATTTTCTTGAAGGGTATCTCCGCAAGCTCACCGGCCTCTGAAGGTCTGGTATTCACTTCTTCGGTTGCGGCTGTTTCTGTGGCAGCACCAGGCAGAGTGCCTTTTGTTACATCAACATATATTATATATGAAATAAAAACGATGGTCAGAAACAGCGCGAGTCTCTTCATACGATTCTCTCCTATGACTTGTCTTTAATTCATGTATATGTGCCAACAGATTGAATATGCCGAAAAACCGGCAATTTTTTTAAAAGATAAGGAAGGAAAAAGAAGATATATCGGAAGAAAAAAGCCTTGTGCAGCGGTAATGTGTCCGCTGCACAAGGCTTTCCCGGTTAGCCAATTTAGTTGTTTTCATGCTGCGGAATATCCTTGATCGCCAAGTATAGTACAACCAATGACGCAAACCAATCAACGAGATGGCCGCCCCTGACTGGGGTGTTCAGTGCTCCCATAATCGCGAAAAATACAGTAGGTAGGGTAATGCTATAAGCTGTCAGTTTCCAAATCAGGCTGTATGGAAGGTTTCTTCCTAGAATGGTTTTAAGAAACATGCCAAAGAATGCAAGTAGGGTGATTTCCACAAATTGAATTGCAGCTGAAAACCCAAAAAGCACAAGCAGGAAGATAGGTATAATAATAACCAGCATACTCTCAAGGGATACTAGCATATCCGCTAATGTTTCATTGGTAATGTGCATTCCACTTAACATGGAATAGGGATAGGATTGCAGCCCCCCGGGACCATAGAAGACAAATTCATTTCTCAGAAGCCCAACACCGCTCGCGGACTTTGCCTGAATATCTTCCTTTGTCATTTCCCCTGTATCATCTACAAAAATAGTAAGGCCATCTTTCTCAAAAATCGTAGGCTCCTTGCTTTCGGCTTCAAGCACACCTTCTTTTATTTCAAAAGCCGGAATTTCATTTGCCATTGTTTCACGGACGGTTTCTGCACCTTGGGTGAAAGCTGTGGTAAAATGATAGGCAGATGGGATAATGGCAATCAATGTCAGGAGAAATACATACAGGACTGTCTTGCCCATTCCTTGAGTACGGAAGCCTGCAATATCTTTTGGAGAATAGAGGCTTCGGATAAATTGTTTAAAAATATTCATGCACAACAGCACCTTTAAATAAAATACGATAACCATGTACCATTTTATCGTTCAATCATATATAACACAATATGAAAGGAAGATTGCCTGTTGGAATCAATCTACTGGATACTTATTTCCGTTATATTTCTTGTCGGGTTCATTGGATTAGTATTTCCGATTATCCCTAGTGTACTATTCATTATTGGCGGTATGCTGCTATACGGCGTCCTTTTTTCCTTTGAGCCATTTAACTGGCTTTTCTGGTCTGTACAAATAATATTTGTTCTTTTGCTTTTTGCCGCCGATTATGTTGCGAATATGCTAGGGGTGAAAAAGTACGGAGGTTCGAAAGCTGCAATTTGGGGCAGCACGATTGGGATCCTTGCCGGCCCGTTCATCATTCCGGTTATCGGCCTCTTAATAGGACCTTTTGCAGGAGCGATTTTAGCTGAACTGATAGTCCATAAAAAAGATTTTAACACCTCTGTAAAGATAGGGCTTGGATCGGTTTTTGGATTTATCAGCAGTGTTGCTGCAAAAGCATTCATTCAATTACTCATGGTAGGTTATTTTACAATAGAAGTTTTATGATAAAGATAAATTGAATAAGTGAATTAATTGGCTATAATAGAAGAGAATTAGATTAACCAAATGTTTTCTAGGGTTCCGCGGCAGGTGCCGGACTGGTCCGAGAGAAGACTCACAGCAGTATTGCTGTGCCACGGAAGGATAAAAGCCTGGGAGATACATTTCCCAGGCTTTTTTTGCGGCTAGAAACTTCAGGTTATACAAACAAGCACATTTATTAAGAAGATGATCTGCCGACATAATAAAGAGGGGGAAATACAGATGAATAGGGATTGGCTCAAGGTTTTACTTGCATCTGTTTTTGAAATTTGCTGGGTTATTGGTTTAAAGCATGCAGACGATTTGCTGTCCTGGACATGGACAATCATCTCAATTGCCATCAGTTTTTATGGTTTAATAATGGCCGGACGAAAGCTTCCGGTTGGAACTGTTTACGCAGTCTTCACAGGGCTTGGAACGGCAGGTACCGTAACATTGGAGATTCTTCTTTTTGGTGAATCCTTTAAAATTGAAAAGATTTTACTGATCGGAATGTTATTGGCCGGTGTGATTGGCTTGAAAATGATGACAGATGCCGAGGAAGGAGCTGAAACTTAATGGCCTGGCTTTTTCTAGTCATTGCCGGACTGTGTGAAATGTCTGGAGTAATCATGATTAATAAATTCCATAAGGACAGGAATTGGCAGTCGCTTGCATTATTGATTTCAGGCTTCGGTGCAAGCTTTCTGTTTCTTGCCCTTGCGATGAAAACTATACCTATGGGTACTGCTTACGCTGTTTGGACCGGAATAGGGGTCTGTGGAGGTGCTATATTAGGGATTTACATGTATGGGGAGTCAAGGGACTGGAAGCGGCTCCTATTTATCTGTATGGTGCTCGCAGCAGCCGTGGGTTTAAAGCTGGTCGAATAATGTTTACATCAAACACGAAAAAATTGTTTAGAATAAATAAATGAAAATAATACCTGATTTAAGCAAAAAATTTGAATCGTTTACTAACTTTTGTTAATCTAAAATCAACAGACTGCTGTTGTAATCGTTTTCTGCTGAATATGAGTCATCTGCAGTGCTGAAACTTAATGTACATAGGGAGGAATTATTAAAATGGCTTTTGAACTTCCACAACTACCATACGCATATGATGCGTTAGAACCGAACATTGACAAAGAAACAATGAACATCCACCACACAAAACACCACAACACGTATGTAACAAACTTGAACAACGCGCTAGAAGGTAACGAAGAACTTCTTAGCAAAACTGTTGAAGAAGTGATTTCAAATCTTGATGCTGTACCGGAATCTGTACGTACCGCAGTTCGCAACAACGGTGGCGGCCACGCTAACCACACTCTTTTCTGGCAAATCCTTTCTCCAAATGGAGGCGGCGAACCAACAGGTGAATTAGCTGATGCGATTACTTCAAAATTCGGCAGCTTTGAGAATTTGAAGGAAGAGTTTGCAAAAGCAGCAACAACTCGTTTTGGCTCTGGCTGGGCTTGGTTAGCTGTGAACAATGGTGAGCTTGAAGTAACAAGCACTCCAAATCAAGACTCTCCATTAATGGACGGCAAAACACCAATTCTAGGCCTTGATGTTTGGGAACACGCTTACTACTTGAAATTTCAAAACCGCCGTCCCGAATACATCAGCACATTCTGGAACGTTGTTAACTGGGATGAAGTTTCCAAGCGTTTCAGCTCTGCAAAATAATAATTTTATATATGAATCCAGTTTGAACCTGTCCTGATAAAGGACAGGTTTTTTTCTCTTATCTGGTTTTTCCAGTCATCCACAAACAGGTAATCAGAACCAATCAAACGGTTTTTACATAAATGCCATTGTTTATTCAAAAACTATCTCAGACGTAAAAGGAGAGGTAAACAATGCGTATATTTAAAAAATGGACTGGGGAATCAGAAGTAACGAAAAATTTATACCTGCTGCTTATCATTGGTGGATTGTATAGCTTAAGCGTCGCTTTATCAAGTACCTTTGTGAATATTTATTTATGGAAACAGTCAGGCAAATTCCTCGACATTGGCATTTTTAATTTATCGATAGTTGTCCTTCAGCCGCTTACATTCATTTTCGCAGGACGGCTTGCGAAAAAAGTTGACCGGATTATCGTATTAAGGCTGGGGGTTACATTTCTTTCTTTATTTTATATGTGCGTACTGGCGGTTGGCACTAAGGCGGAGGATTATCTTGTACTCCTCGGTGGGCTTTTAGGCATTGGCTATGGATTTTATTGGCTTGCTTTTAATGTGCTGACATTTGAAATCACAGAACCGGATACAAGGGATTATTTTAATGGATTTATGGGAATTCTCTCATCTTCGGGAGGGATGATTGGCCCCGTTCTGGCCGGTTTTATTATTTCAAGATTTGAGAAATTCACAGGGTATTCCATTGTATTTGGGCTCTCTCTATCCCTATTCACGATCGCTGTCCTGCTTAGCCTGTCGATTAAGCGAAGGCCGGCTCAAGGGAAATACTCATTTGGACGCATCTGGCAGGAACGCAAGCATGATATGAATTGGCGGCTTATTACATATGCAAATTTTTTTCAGGGCCTGAGAGAGGGAACATTCTCATTTATCATATCCGTCTTCGTTTTCTTGTCGACTGGCAGCGAAATGGCGCTGGGCCATTTCGGGCTGATTAATTCAGGTGTTTCATTTATGGCGTATTATTTTGCCTCGAAGTTCATCAAGCCTTCTATGAAAAAGAAATCAATACTTATCGGTGGCCTGCTTCTGTATGGTTCAGTGTTTTTAATTGTTCATAATCCTACTTATATGAAACTGCTGCTTTATGCTGCGGTAATTGCGGTGGCCTATCCGGTATTGCTAGTACCATATGTCTCGCTGACATTTGATACTATTGGCAACGCATGGAAGGCTGCTGAAATGCGGGTGGAATACATCGTTGTCAGGGAAGTATGTACAAATCTCGGCCGGGTAATATCCGTCTTGTCCTTTATCCTTGCCATAACATTTTTTGATGAGAGAGTTAGTATTCCGGTACTATTGCTTATTTTAGGAGCGGGCCATTCCTGTATTTATTTTTTTGTCAGGAAGATCGAACTCCCGTCGGCTGTGGCCCCTATAAAAAGGTAGTTCCCCTTTGTCAGCCTGTCTGTGTAATGCAGACGGTTTTTTTTGTTTCAGGTAATTGTAAAATTATCCAGTTTTGGGTAATGAAATTAGCGGCTATCTATACGTTCCCAGCGCTTAGTTTCCAAAAATAAAGACAAAACGCACAGGACAAGAAACGCTAAAGCTGCGATAGGTCTTGCTTGTCCTCGCGCCGATACAGGATTCGATGAGCCTACCCGCGTTTCCTCTAACCGAGGTGCTTGCTTTTGTTCTTCCCATTATTTACCTTTTAGAAAGAGCCAGTTTTCGATGAGTTTTGTTATACTCTATACTAGAAAAATTGTGGATTATTCTATAGAATAATCAAAGAGGAAGATGTTTTTACTTAATTAAAGGATGTGTGGCTTAGTTTGAAAAAAAAGAAGAAAAAAAAGACGCATGTTCCTGTTAGATTGAATTTGCTGTTTTTTGTTGTGTTTCTATTATTTTCAATTTTGGTATTAAGGCTTGGCGTAGTCCAGATCGTTTATGGGGAAGATTATCGCCGTGAAATAGAAAGAACAGAAGATATCACTGTTAACAATCCGGTGCCGCGCGGAAAAATGTTTGAACGAAATGGGAAAATTATCGTGGATAACGTTCCTCTCGATGCAATCACCTATACAAGGTATCAGGGAACAAAAACGGAAGAAATGCTCGAGACAGCGGAAAAGCTGGCAAAATATATTGATAAGGATACAGAAAAGATAACAGAACGAGATAAGCAGGATTTTTGGATACTGAAAAATCCAGTACGTGCCGAAGCGAAAATTAAGAAAAAAGAATTAAAGATGGTTGCAGAAGAGAAGCTTACTCAAAAAGATCTTTATAAGCTTCAAAGAAACCGGATCACTCAAGCAGAGTTAAATGAATTCTCAGCGGCAGAGCTTGAGGTTCTAGCCATTTTCAGGGAGTTAAACAGCAGTAAGTCTCTCACCCCGAAAATCATAAAGAATAAAAATGTTACCCGTGAAGAATTTGCGGTCGTAAGTGAGCATCTGGAAGAATTACCTGGAATCGACATCACTACTGATTGGGATCGGAAGTATGCGTTTGGTGAGACCTTGAAATCTGTTCTCGGCAAGGTATCCTCATCCGAGGAAGGCCTCCCTAATGAACAGCTTGATTATTTCCTCGCACGAGATTACAGCCGTAATGACCGGGTAGGAAAGAGCTATATCGAGATGCAGTATGAGGATGTCCTCCACGGCCAAAAGGCAAAAGTAAAAAATAGGACGGATAAAGCGGGAAATATCATTGAGTCTATTCCTATCTCCGATGGGGAACGCGGCAAGGATATTGTCCTGACAGTTGATATGGATCTTCAGCTTACCGTTGAGAAAATAATCGAAAAGCAATTGAAAGAGAAAAAATCCCATGGGAATACCCAATTTCTTGAATATGCCTATGTGACGATTATGAATCCAAACACTGGCGAAATTCTTGCAATGGCCGGAAAAAGATATTATAAGGATGAAAAAGGCAAATGGGTAATGGAAGATAATGCTCTTGGAAACTTGGCTTCCTCATATACTGTGGGTTCAACTGTTAAAGGGGCCACGGTGTTAACCGGCTATAAGACAGGCGCAACTAAACCGGGGCAAACCCGCTGGGATAGAACGCTTCGTATTAAAGGCACCCCCGATAAAGGTTCTTATAAAGATCTGGGAAGCATTAATGATACAGAAGCTTTAAAACTGTCATCAAACGTATATATGTTCCTTACTGCTATCGATATTGCGGGGTCCCAATATATTGCGGGACAGCCATTGCGTATTCCAAGGCCAAGGCTTGAGGACACTTATTCAATTATGCGCAATTCATTCAGCCAGTTTGGACTCGGAACAAGAACTGGAATTGACCTCCCGAATGAAATGGCAGGATTCAAAGGACCGGTTGACGGCGGTAAGCTGCTTGATTTAGCCATCGGCCAATACGACACCTACACACCGCTTCAGCTGGCACAGTATGTGTCAACAATTGCAAACGGCGGTAACAGAATGAAGCCGCATATTGTAAAGGAAATCCGCCAGCCGATTGATGATAAAGATACATTGGGGCCGGTCATTCAGGAAATGCCTCCTGTTGTATTAAATCGCCTGGATATGAAGCCTGCATGGATTGAAAGAGTACAAACCGGATTCAAAAGGGTTACTCAGGAAAAAGGTGGTACTGCCTATAAATGGTTTGGAGATAAATCATACAGTCCTGCAGGAAAGACAGGAACTGCTGAATCATTTTATGATGGTCCAAAGCGCAAGAATTACAAGGAGCCACCACCAACGATTAATTTGAGTTTCGTAGCCTATGCACCGTCCAACGCACCTGAAATTGCACTATCTGTTGTTGTGCCTTGGGCTTACCAGGGACAACCGGCTCATAATATGAACAAGGAAATTGGAGCTGCGGCAATGGATGCCTATTTTAATTTGAAGAAGCAGCGGGCACAGCAGCAGCAAAGCACACAATCTACTGAAGAAAAAGTAACAGGGCCGGACGCGGTTTTAAAGGTACCAGTAGAAACAGAGGGAACCACAGCCGGTGAGGAATCACAAAACTATTAATTAGGGACCGCTAGCATTGAATTAAGCGGAACAATACATGTTCGAAAGGGCCTGTAAGTCTTTTATGACTTATGGAGCTCTTTTTTTTTACGGAAGAAAATTTAGGAAATCTTTACAGAAAATTAATATTTTTCGCCTATAATCTATTTTATGAGTCGAAAGAATTATTTCTTGGGGGTATATTGGTGGAAAATGGGCTGAATAACACAGAAAAAACAAATGAGGAAAACCTTACAAAAAAAAGGCTGTTTGAGAAAATTTCCAGGAAAATGAATCTAGGTACCCGTCTATTCATTCTTTTTGTTTCCTTACTAATAGTCTCAACAGTTGTGGTTGGATTTTCCTCATACCAAAAGTCCAAAGAAATGGCAACGAGCACCATAGAAGATAGGCTAGTCAGAGAAGCTGAATTAATGGGATATATCGCAGAAAACTTAAAGTTTGTTTACATAAGTGATGATAAATATTTCATGCAGCAGCTAGAGGCAAGTGTCCGATCCCAACAGAAAAAGCTAAAATCAGACGGCATCACTTCTAACTTTTTGTACATAGTGAATAAGGAGGTAAAGCCTTTTCAGGTCAGCAAAAACTCATCGCCTTCGTTACCAAAGCCAATAATAAATAAAATAACGAAACAAAAGAAAGGCATTATTCAGGAGAAATTAAAGGGTGAGGAATATACTATTACATTTCAAGAAATGAAAGAAATTAATGGTATTTACGTATTGCTGATTCCTACAAATTCATACATGGATCCAGTCAGTCAAATGGCCTATTTTACATTTGCAGTTATTGGCATCAGTATCGCTGTCACCGCCATAGTAATTGCCTTGTTTGTAAGGACATTGACAAAGCCCTTGAACAAATTAAGAAATACAATGAAAGAAGTAAGGGATGGAAATCTATTAGATTCAGCAGCAATGAAAACAACAATACCTGAAATTCTTTCATTACATACAAGTTATAATGCAATGATTGGACAAATGAGGACTATGCTCCATGAACTCAAGGAAACGACAAAGGAATTGGAACAAACAGGTGATGAGTTAAAGCAATCATCAGGGTGCGCCCTTTCATCGAGTCATCAATTAATCTCAGCTATTAACATTGTTAAATTAGGTGCTGAACATACTGCGGCTAGCTCCGAGAATAGTGTAAGCAGGTTTAAAACTATGAAGAATAAAATGGAAGAACTGATGCAAAATATGGAGAATGTCTATTGCAGTTCAGAGAATATGAATTTTTCTGCCAGGCGCGGGGAAAAAAACATGGGTGACTTAATATCTACAATCCATAAGTTTGAAAATGATTTCGATCATTTAACAATAACGATTAAGCAAGTTAAGGACTATTCAATGTCCATTACCAACCTCATCGGAATGGTACAGGGAATCGCTGAACAAACGAAGTTATTGGCACTGAACGCATCAATTGAAGCCGCAAGGGCCGGGGAATCCGGAAAAGGATTTGCAGTGGTAGCAAATGAGGTACGAAATCTTGCAGAGCAATCCAAAAGAGCGACAGATGAAATTTCCCAATCCATAACCAATATGGAGAGCATGACAGCAAGTGCAACACAGGAATTTGAACAGATGCTAATTAAGATCAAATCAAACTTATTAATGGCTAATGAATCGAAGCAGTCTTTTGATCACCTTATGAACGAAATTACTGCAGTTAGCGGGAAACTGCATGGGATGCAAGCAGAACTCAAGGACTTAGAAGCAATATTACCTCAGCTTGAACATTCTGCAGATAACCTTTCGTCGGTTTCCCAGGAAACATTGGCAAGTTCTGATGAAATGCTGGCTGCAAGCGAGAATCAGATCAAACAAATGGAAAGTACAGACAATATCGGTTTTAAGCTAAATGATCTTTCAAAATCTCTCTCATCTATTACAAACAGATTCAAAGTTAATAAAAGCGCCTGAGTTTGGCTAAGAACAAAATACAGATATCTTTCGACAAAGGATTCGGCATAGCCGGGTCTTTTTTCTAGATAACAAATATAACTTTTTACCAAGTAAAGATGTCCAGCTAGCGCCCAGCAACTTTTTGCCGGAGTAAAATAAACCCCGACGCACAGGACAAGGAACGCTTCGGCAGTGATACATCGCACTAAACAAACCAACAGCTTTGTGAGGATTTGCTGGTGTCTACCTTTGGGACAGGACTGAATGGCCGAAGATATCACCCTGCCAGAACTTAGCTGGCGCCTTTGTAAGGATTTGGATCAGAACGGCGAAGACATGAGGATGTGGCGATCTTTTCCTCGCCCACTTTTGATATGACAGTTCGCTTTTCTTAAAAAAATAAAAAAGCAAAGGGTAAGAATAGGAAAATAGGGTATAGTAAGCATAGCTATTTAACAGAGTGAGGTTTGTGGATGCTCCTTCCTGCACACAGAAGACCGCGTGTGTAGCTAAAGCTACATTGATACTAGAAGTTTTCCCGACATTAGATTTAGTTTACAATATCCCTATTATTATTTACAAAACATTTACATTCCCTTAAAACCACTTTAAAAGTTAAACAGTATTCTTATTCTTGTAAGACAAACACAAACCACAAATTTTCGTAGGGGGAATTACGGTAATGAAAAGCTTTAAGAAATTAAGCCTGCTTATGTTAATTGCAGCGGTTATGGCATTTACAGCTGCTTGCGGAGGCGGAGATAAAGAAGAAACAAATGGAAACAATGACAATAAAAATGGTGACACAGCTGAATTAGAAGGAAGTGTAGTGATCGACGGTTCCGGGACTGTATATCCTTTCATGGCTAAAATGGCCGAAAACTATATGACAAATGAACAGGAAGGCGTTTCTGTTGAGGTAAGCCGTGCCGGTACTTCTGCTGGATTCAAAAAATTCCTGGCGCAAGACGGAACTGACTTCAATGATGCTTCCCGACAAATTAAAGATGAAGAAAAAGCAGAAGCTGAAAAGCTTAAAATTGACGTTCAGGAAATGAAGGTTGCTTTGGATGGTTTAACTTTTGTAATCAACAAAGACAATGACTGGGCTAAAGAACTTACTCAACAAGAAATCATCGACATCTTCCTTGCTGAAAAAGGAAAGAAAAAATGGTCTGATGTCCGCCCTGACTTCCCAGCTGAAGAAATTAAAACTTATGGCCCTAACGAAAACCACGGAACTTACGAGTTCATGTTTGAAAACATTCTAGAAGAAAAAGCTTTGCCTGAAGCTATTAACTTACAGCAAGATTACTCTACACTTGTTGATCTAGTTTCTAAAGACAAAAATGCTATCGCATTCTTCGGATATGGTTACTATGAAAGCAATAAAGACAAGCTGGCTGCGGTTAAAGTTGACTTCGGTAAAGGTCCTGTTGAACCAACTCTTGACACGATTGCAGAAGACGGAGAATATGCTCCATTCACTCGTCCGGTATTCACATACCTAAATGTAAACCATGCGAAAGAAAAACCTGAAGTATTGGATTATGCAATCTACACTATGGAAAACGCTCAGGACGTTGCGAAGGAAACTGGCTTTGCTCCATTATCGGATGAAGACAAGCAAGCATCCCTCGAAGCTCTAAACGGATTGAAGTAAGCTTTTAAAAAGCAAGCTGATGTATCCCTGGAAGATGAGAAGTATGCCTTCTCATCTTCTTATGCTTGTAAATTGGGGTTGCTCTAATTCTCCCTTGGATAATAATTTGGATGAAAGGGGTTTTTATTTTGGCAAAAGCGGTAGCTGAAGAAAAAAATAAGCTGAATGTCCGCAAAATGATCGAAGAAAAGAAAAACTCTGCCAGTTTAGGTAATTTTACAGAAAAATTCATACCTGGCACTTTGTTTGCAATTGCGGCAATTTCTGTTTTAACGACTATAGGAATCGTAGTAACTTTATTATCTGAAACCATTATGTTCTTTAGAGAAGTTCCTTTTTTGGACTTCTTTACAGGCACTAAATTAAAACCTTTAGGAGAAGATGCAGTATTCGGTGTGCTGCCTTTGTTGACAGGAACCATTATTTCATCTGCAATTGCCATGCTGGTTGCCATCCCTATTGGTGTAATGACAGCTGTATTCTTAAGTGAATATGCTTCTGAAAAACTTAGGCGGACAGTTAAGCCTCTTTTGGAAATTCTAGCGGGAATTCCAACTATCGTTTATGGATTTTTCGCTTTTACATTTGTCACTCCTTTATTAAGATCAATTATCCCGGGCTTAGAACCTACCAATATCCTTAGCCCAGGTATCGTAATGGGTATAATGATTATTCCGATGGTGGCGTCCTTATCAGAGGATGCGATGAGCGCTGTCCCTAATTCTATGCGCGAGGGGGCTTTGGCGCTTGGAGCAACAAAACTTGAGGTAGCGTGGAAAGTGGTTGTACCAGCAGCCATTTCTGGAATCATCGCTTCATTTGTACTTGGAATATCACGTGCGATTGGTGAAACAATGATTGTTACAATTGCAAGTGGAAGTTCGAAAAACTTTACCTTTGATATAACACAATCAATGCAAACGATGACCGCTTATATTGTGGAAGTAACTGGCGGAGAGGCCGCTGCAGGGACAACACTATATTACAGTTTATATGCTGTAGCCATGACATTATTTGTGTTCACGCTAATAATGAACCTTGTTGCGCAATATATTTCACGCAAGTTCAGGGAGGAATACTAAAATGAAATATGTTGACGCCCAGCAGGTACAAAAGAAAATGGCTTCAAGGCTGTTGGCAAACAATGTTGCAAAGGGGTTATTCCTATTAGCGACGTTGTTTGGGCTAGTCGTATTAGTTATTCTTATTTACAGGGTTGTGGCTCAAAGCATAGGGTGGTTAGATGCTGATTTTCTCATGAATAAGCTATCTACCGCTCCGGAAAGAGCAGGAATCATGGGTGCTATAATGGGTACTTTATGGTTAATGCTAGTTGTTGCTCCTGTTACAATGATTTTAGGCGTAGGAACTGCTATTTATTTAGAAGAATACGCGAAAAAAGGGAAGCTCCAATCATTTATCCAAACGAATATTTCAAATCTGGCTGGTGTACCGTCTGTAGTGTTTGGAATTCTTGGACTTACTGTCTTTGTAAGGGCGCTTGATTTAGGATCTGTTGTGTTGGCAGGCGGATTGACAATGGCACTATTGGTTCTTCCGGTTGTAGTTGTTGCAAGCCAGGAAGCCATTCGTGCGGTACCGCAATTCCTAAGAGAAGCATCATATGGAATGGGAGCAACAAAATGGCAAACAATAAAAAATGTTGTACTGCCTGCTTCTATACCTGGGATTCTAACTGGTGTAATACTAGCGCTTTCCCGGGCCATTGGAGAAACGGCACCGCTTGTTGTAATCGGTATCCCGGCATTGCTTATCCCTCTTCCGGAAGGAATCTTAGACAGATTTACGATATTGCCTGTTCAGATTTACTATTGGACTATAGATTCAGCGCTTGTAGCTGAATATGCTAATCTTGCGGCTGCAACCATTGTAGTTCTTTTAATTGTACTATTTTTAATGAACTCGATTGCCATTATTATTAGAAACAAATTTCAGAAAAGATATTAGTCCTTAGGAGGTTTCAGGATATGGCGGCAACATCTGAAAACGAGAGAAAGACTTTAAATATAAAATCAAAAAGAGAGGGTTCCGGCACGGTAGGTGCGCCCAAGAATATCGTATACAATACAAAAGATCTTAACCTATGGTATGGGGAAGGCCATGCGTTAAAAAATATTAACCTTGAGATTTATGAAAATGAAGTAACAGCTATTATCGGACCTTCCGGCTGCGGTAAATCAACTTATATTAAAACCTTAAACCGAATGGTGGAGATGGTTCCCACCGTTCGAATTTCCGGTGAAATTTTATACAGAAACAGAAATATATTGGATAAAAATTTCAAAGTGGAAGACTTACGGACCCGAGTTGGGATGGTATTCCAAAAGCCGAATCCATTTCCGAAGTCTATTTATGAAAACATTGCGTATGGTCCTAAGATCCACGGCATCAGAAGCAAAAAAGTACTAGATGAGATTGTGGAGAAAAGTCTTCGTGGAGCTGCAATTTGGGATGAAGTTAAGGACCGGCTTAACCAAAATGCGTACGGCCTTTCCGGCGGACAGCAGCAGCGACTTTGTATTGCCCGCTGCCTTGCAATCGAACCGGACGTGATTCTAATGGATGAACCTACTTCAGCTCTAGATCCTATTTCTACATTGAAGGTAGAAGAACTTGTTCAGGAATTGAAAAATGATTTCAGTATTATAATCGTGACTCATAATATGCAGCAGGCAGCCCGTATTTCCGATAAAACGGCATTTTTCTTAAATGGAGAAGTCGTTGAATATGAAGATACAGATATTATCTTTTCAAATCCATCTGATAAGAGAACGGAAGACTATATAACAGGGCGCTTCGGATAAGCCGGAAAGGAAGAAAAGGTCATGGTAGTACGAGAAAGGTTTGAATCGGAGTTAAAACAGTTAAAGGATATGGTTATTGAGTTAGGAGAGCTGTCAAAAAAGTCGCTAGAAGACTCGTTTTCTGCTCTGGAAAACCAGGATCTGGAAAAGGCATTAGAAGTAATTGAAGATGATAATAAAGCGGATCTGCTGGAAAATGAAATCAATGAACAAGCAATTCTGCTGATTGCTAAGCAGCAGCCGGTTGCCATTGACTTGCGGAGAATTATTTCAGCTATAAAAATTTCTTCAGATATTGAAAGAATGGCTGATTTTGGAGTGAATGTCGCTAAATCAACAATCCGTATCGGCACCCAGCCCTTTATTACACCGATTACACATTTGAAAGAAATGCAGATTATAACTCTGGAAATGATCGATCTTTCACTAAAAGCATTCGAAACAGAGGATGTGCTCCTCGCTCGAAAAATTGCGGAAATGGATGACAAGGTGGATGATTTATATGGTGAGAGCATCCGCGACCTGCTTCAGCTGACAAGCACCAATCTCCAGCAGGTGACTCAGCTTTCCTTTATTGCCAGATATTTGGAAAGAACGGCCGACCATGCGACTAATATTGCCGAAAGCATCTATTATTTAGTCCGTGGCAGACAGCTTGATTTAAATGAATAATTAAACATAACAGCCCTATCATGATGACAGGGCTGTTTTTCATTCTTGCTTGATTATTGCTGGTTGTCTGCAGCATGCCTTAGGAGCTTATTTCCTTGTGATTGTGTTGACCATCTGTTCTACAGACATATTGGAAGTTACCACAAATTCCCCGACCTGAATTTTGGATTGAAGATTATTGTCCTTCATGTATTTTTCAAAGGCTTTCCGGTTTTCCAATATTTCCCGGCTAACCAGGATGTCAGCAATTTTGTCGGAAGTCATCCCGGATTTGATTGTAAGCGTATAGGTTTCTGCAGATTTCTCAGCAGCAGGTTTGTCTTTATCATTAGTGTTGGTATTGGCAGTATTATCTTCAGTACTATTGACAGACTTTTTTGCGTCAGGCTGGGCTGCCTGAGCGTTCTTTTTCTTTTCTTCCTGCGTGACCTTTTCCTTTGGTATGCTTGCCGATGAATCTAGTGTATTTACAGTTTCATCGTTTTGACTTTCTTTTTTGCTCACCGTATATCCTTGTTCAGCCAGTAATTCTTTAGCCTCAGTTACAGATGGTTCAGTATCAGCTGGGCTGAAATAACTCACTCCGGCAAGACAGGCTACCGAAAGGATAATCCCAGCTGAGAATGCTCTTAATGAAGATCGGTTCATGATGAGAACCCCCTCGTCTGCTGATCTTCAATAACAGTAAGGATTTCCTCCATGGAAAGAGCCGATTGCTTTTCAATTTGTTCCAAGGGCAGTCCCTGGTGATAAAGAGAAAGCACCTGGCTTTTCAAAATCTCATTAATAGCCGGTTTTTTTACGGAAACGGAGACGGAAGCTGGCCTAAAACTCTTTCTATTAGCGGAAGGTGCATCTTGGATAAGCAATTCTTCCTCTAGTAATTTAATTTTTCTTTTTAATTGATATATATCCTGCATATGAGTTAGGGTCATTTGCTCCATTTCTTCCTCTATCTTTGAAAGCCGGTCTTTTTTGAAAAAAGATAATAATAGCAATAGCAAAGCAAAAACAAGTAAACCGATAATAGCAAAATCCATTGTTACACCTCTGTCGTGATTTATTGATATCTCTATCATACACATTTTTTTGGGGAGTGGATTAAATTTCATGGTATTATGCCCAAAATAAAAAAAATCGGGAAAAATGTCAGTTTCCTGCAGGATTAATTGTCGAAGAGAGATATAACAAGGAAATATGTTGAAGGGAACCGGTTAACAAAAATTTTTTTGCTTTGCCGCTTCTGCGTTTGCAAAAAGTCGACAAATTGCGTTTATTGTTCGTCTAAGCCATAAATGCTACGATTAATCTACAAATAATACGAATATTAAATAAGTTATTACATAAAATAGTAGTTTAGCCGAATGGGGTGATACCGATGATTGATAAAATAATGGATTTGCGGAAAGAGGGACTTTCATTCCGGAAAATTGCAAAGAGGCTGGATACAACTGTTGGTAGGGTCCAGTATCAGTGGACAAAATACTCGAAGGAAAAAGAATCGGTCCAAAACAATAAAAGAAAATCAAAGCCTGTTACCGTCATGATCAGTTCTGATTCCAATTCGGCTGCATCAGACCTAAAGAGGGAGGAACCATCACATAATGGTAACATGATGGCTGCTGATAGCCTGCTAATGGACAGGCTTACACTAATCCTTATGAGCAGTGATAGAGCATTGGCCAGTTGGTACCTTACACCTGCAACATTGAGAGCTGCAGAAATTTTCTGGAAAGGTTCGGGCTTTTATCAGCTTGCTATCAGAATGCAGGATATAACCGGCATTCTTTACAATGGCACGAATGCCGTTTACTCTGTCGATCTTATTGCGCCAAAGCGGGATACTTATATGGATATCAGCGGACTCAAGCCTAACAGATCTTATCTGGCGGAGTTAGGGCTTCTGTTTGAGAACGGCACTTTTGTTCCATTAATAAAATCATACCCGTTGCAAATGCCGCGTATGGATACTTCCCATTGTGGCTATCTGGCGCCTGATATAGAAAGATGGAAGCTCGGTAAAGATCAGATGCCTAACTGGATTGAACACGTGAGCACGTATTCCTATTATGAAAAGGATCGGAAATAGGAGGGAAAACAATGCAATTAGTGATCACCGGGCACATTCCGTTCATGGAAATGGACAGTTTATCCCCAGAAGAAAAAAAAGAGGCATATAGTACCGTTGAAAAGCAAGTTTCCTCCTTATTTACACTTATTGATAATTTGCCTGACGGTAAAAGTATTTATCTATCATTATCCGGATTAACAATACAGCTTCTGACTGATGAAGATTTCCAGTCTGGCTGGGAGGAATGGTTAATAGACCGAAGGAACGGGTCATCCAATTCTGCGAAAAGTTTTACAAACATAATCGCGCGGATAAAGAAAGAAAGCAGTACCAGGAAAATTATTCTGTTAGCATCCTCTCTTTCAGGATTTCCCCTGACTGCTATTCAATCCCCTGCAGCTGTTTCAATGCAAATTACACAATCAGTTAAGCTTCACAAGGACCATTTTGGAACGGTACCTTCCGGCTTTTTATTTCCAGCCAACGCTTATTTGCCAGGGCTTGATAAGACTCTCCATGAACAAGGCTTTCAATATTCATTTACTGATCAACATGCACGCCAATTAAGCGATCCTATACCAGAAAACAATTCAGCTATCTTTAGTCCTCATGGGGTCATTATGATTCCTTCAATGAAACTAGAAAGTCTTAACATGCTCCAAAAGGAAAAAACAGCATCAGACCAAATGGCAGCTGTCATTGGCCTCGAAGTACTTCAGGATTTGATTCAAGGAGAGGGCTTAAATCAAATAATTTCTGTCCTTGCAAACGAAACGATAGCAGACAATATTGCTAGAGTACATAAGGAGCTGCCGACCGCACATTTATCGTTTTCCTACTCAGGGATGATGCATGGTGAGGCCCTTTTTTCGCATAAGGATACCGCCCGCTTAAAGGCCTTGGGCGAAATGGAAGGTGTTATAGATGCTGCTGCCTACAAACAATCAAAGTCCCCCACTATAAAAGGAGAGAGTCTGATAGATGGAATGCTGCACATGTGTGCCTGTTATTTAGGAGCCGATAAAACCTCTCAAACGGTTTGGCTGGAAAGATTCGCGGAGTATTCCCAGTCCTTTCAAAAGCAATGGAAGCTTCAGGACGGAATGCCACATGGCAGCGCTTCAGACATTTATACACGCAGTATACAAAAAGGTGTTAAACAGGGTAAAGGGAGGCTGAAAATTTTTATGCTATCCTGGGAGTTTCCGCCGAATGTAGTTGGCGGCCTTGCCAGGCATGTCCATGGACTTGCACGTGCCATGGCTGAAGACGGACATGAAATATATGTGATTACGACCCGCGCGGAGGGGCTCTCAGAGTATGAGCTGGTTGAAGGGATCCATGTACATACTGTAACTCCGAATGCTGGCCAAGACCATGAGTTCCTGGCTTGGATTGGAAGCTTGAATATAGCTATAATGACTAAAATTAGGAGTCTTTGTGAAAAAGGAAGCCTTCCTGACATTATTCATGCTCATGATTGGCTGGTTGCAGCTGCAGCGATAACGGCTCGTGAACTATATGATATTCCGTTAATCTCTACTATCCATGCAACAGAGCATGGCCGGAATAACGGCATCCATACAAAATTGCAGCAATCAATCCATCTTCTTGAAGAAGAGCTGATCTCCAACAGCGATAAAATTATCGTTTGCAGTGAATTTATGAAACAGGAACTTCAGGATATTTTTTCAGTCTTATCAGAAAAGGTCAGCATCATTCCCAATGGAGTAAATGTAGATTCCGTTACTCCAGGATCATCTGAAAGAGCTATCGATAATAAAAGTAAAGGCGACAGGATAACTGTATTCTCCTGGGGGAGGCTTGTACCTGAAAAAGGGTATGACACCTTGATACAAGCTGCATGCGATCTGAAAAAACAGGGCAAGGATTTTTCATTTATCGTTGCTGGAAGGGGACCGCTCCTCGATTATTACCGTGAAATGGCGGACAACTCAGGACTGGGCGACGGATTTACTTTTATCGGTTTTGTAAATGATGAGGTAAGAAATTCGATTTTAAAGGATAGTGACATTGCCGTTTTTCCAAGCACTTATGAACCATTTGGCATCGTGGCACTCGAAGCAATGGCGGCAGGGAAACCAACCATTGTTTCGGAAACAGGCGGACTAAAAGCAATAGTCCGCCACGGATACAGCGGTTTGCTGGCAAAACCAGGATGCAGTGCGGATTTGGCTGAAAAAATTTGGTATATGGCTGAATTTCAGGAGGAAGCTGCTAAAATGGCCAGCCAAGGAAAAGAAGTGGCCCGAAGGATTTTCAGCTGGGAAAGAGTAAGTACTGAAACAGAAAGAATAATTCAGGAGCTTTTGCTTCATAACCATATTAAGAGGGGAGAAAAAGATGAATATACTATCAGCTTCTAGACTGGAAACCCAATATAGCATTGAAACCGTTCCCTGTAGCAGCCGCTGGCGGGCAGGACATTGGTTAAACGGAAGATTTAGATGGTTGAACTCAAATACGCCGGACAAAAGCATTTGCAGTGAGGAATTTGAAGTGAAACAGCTTTCCTCTTATAATACAAAAGTTGTCTTTTGGCGGCTGACCATTCCGAATCAAACTAGTTCATACAGCCTGCACAAGATATTTTTTGAGTATGAAGGAGATTGCAGCTCTAATACAGCTGCTTTTTACAGCCCGAATGAACAGGCTATAATGCACTCGGCCAATGGTACTGTTTCACTTCTAGGGGGTATCATGGAAGGCAAGGGGTTAACGCAATACTGTATCAGGCAAAAGGGAAGGGATTCTCTTTTCAAATCAAAGCTTGACGGAACATTGAATTTTTCACCTCTGGCAAGAGGCAATGTTATCAGCACTTATTCGCTGGAAGCCCTTTTAGCCCCTGGCGAAGATGCCGCCGCAACCGCATGGATGATTGTTTCGAATTGTAAAGATGAAGCAGTAACACTAAATGATCAATTGAAGAATCGGGCAGATGGACACTTCTATTTTACATCCTAAGATGACCCATTTATATCTGAAGTTGAAATAGTTTTCCCGAGAATTTCTGTAATTTTTATTTCCCGGAAAAACAGACTAGCTTTTCATATTGAAAAGTGCTATTATAGAAAAGTCCTACATGGAGAAGCCATTATGTTTGGAGGGAAATACACATGCGCGTTAATATTACATTGGCTTGCACTGAGTGCGGAGAACGTAATTATATTTCTAAGAAAAATAAACGTAACAATCCAGATCGTCTTGAGCTTAAGAAATACTGCCCAAGAGATAAACGCAATACTACACATCGCGAAACTAAGTAAGCAGCAGGAGACTTCCTGTTGCTTTTTTTGTTTTTGAAAAATGAATATTCATGGGTCTATTGCTACGATGATGTCTAGCTCCAGCGTCCACCAGCTTTTTTTTCGTAGGAAAATAAAGTCCCGATGCACACGTCAGCCTCGAGGTCATAAGCCAATCGCTTCGAACGGCAAAAAGCGCCTTCTGTCAGCCTTGTCTTATGCTGTATTGTGACCAAAGGCTGTCACAACTCTGTCGAGGCAGACCAGGGCGCTTGCGCTTTTCTAAATACATATTTATGTTGCTGCCTGATTAAATTTCAGGCTTGGGAGGAATACAAATTGAATAAGGAAAAGAAAAATCTCCGAGATGAAATGAAACTTTTGTTAGCTGAACTTATTGAAGAAGATTATGCAGCTTTATCACAGCGAATCGCGGAGAAACTCTTTCTGCTTCCGGAATGGTTCGACTCTAAAACAATTGGGATTACTATCTCAACACCGCCGGAAGTCGAAACCGCTCGGATAATTGAAAGAGCCTGGCTGGAAGGAAAAACTGTAACAGTGCCAAAATGTGAACCGAATGAACGGAAACTGGACTTCAGGGAGATTACCGATTTTGGACAGCTTGAAACTGTATATTTTGGACTGAAGGAGCCAGACCCTGAAAAGACAAATAGCATTGAGCAAGAAGTTATAGACCTAATGGTGGTTCCCGGGCTTGCGTTTACGGCTAATGGCCACCGCCTAGGGTTTGGAGGCGGATATTATGACCGGTATTTGCCTTCCTATATGGGACCGAAAATATCCCTGGCGTTTAATCAGCAAATTATATCCCAGCTGCCTCATGAACCGTATGACATTAGTGTAGATAAAATCGTAACGCCAGAAGGGGTCATCACCTGCCATGGCAGTTGAATTGATTTATCTGGTCTTCATTTGTGCTACAGCTTTAGCAGGCTACAGGGTTAAATCCCTTTCCTTTTCAGGGGCAATCGGTGCAGTTGCGGTAGGGTATAGTGTGGCAATTGGATTTGGTGTGAAGGGCTTGCTTATATTAGGTGTTTTTTTCGCCAGTTCAAGTTTTTGGTCAAAATACAAAGCCGCTAAGAAAAACAAAGTTGAGGATAAGCTTGAGAAGGGAAGTTCCCGTGATTTGACGCAGGTTGCAGCTAACGGCGGGGCTGCAGCTGCCGTTTCGTTATTATATTTAGCTTATGGTCATGAAATCCTGCTTCTAGTTTTTCTTGTCAGCATAGCAGCAGCCAACTCTGATACTTGGGCTTCTGAAATCGGTGTTCTCAGCAAGCGTCCACCTGTATTCATCCGTACGTTTAAGCGGGCGGAAAAAGGAACTTCAGGGGCCATTTCAGCTACAGGAACAATTGCAGCATTAGCGGGTTCAATACTTATAGCTTTATGTGGAATTTTGTTATTTGATAAAGGATTAAGCTGGTTCATTACCGTTGCATTCTTCGGGTTTCTGGGGAATCTGGCAGATACCTTACTAGGGGCATTTTTTCAGGCTGAATACAGGTGTAAAAGCTGCAGGCTGAAAACTGAAAAAAAGGTGCATTGCGGCACAGGAACCGTTTTAATCAAAGGCTGGCCGCTCTTCAATAATGACATGGTCAACGGCTTATCAATCTGCCTTGCTGCTGCTGGAAGCCTTCTGGCAGGTTATCTCCTGTTTTAAGAAATTTGCAGCACTTGTTTTATTTATTTCGGCTCTATAATATTTGTTGGGGTTCCCAAACAATACGGTTTGCAT
>NZ_QVTE01000056.1 GCF_003429095.1 Peribacillus saganii | reverse complement strand
ACCAACGGGTCAAACCGTTGATAAATCAACATTTATAGAGGGAGGAGAAAAAATGGATTACAGAATTGAGAAGGATACAATGGGTGAGGTCCGAGTGCCACATGACAAGCTTTGGGGACCGCAGACTGAAAGAAGCAGGATGAATTTTAGAATTGGAAAAGAAAAGATGCCTTTAGAGCTCATTTACGCCTACGCCATTTTAAAAAAGGCAGCAGCAAAAATCAATTGTGAACTAGGAACATTATCGGAAATAAAACAGCAGGCCATTGTGACAGTTTGTGAAGAAATATCAGATGGCTTGCTGGATAGCCATTTTCCTTTGGCGGTTTGGCAAACCGGGAGCGGTACACAGTCAAATATGAATGTAAATGAGGTAATCGGAAACAAAGGCAACCAGTGGCTTGAGGAGAAAGGCAGCAGTGAGAGGCTTCATCCCAATGATGATGTGAATAAATCCCAAAGCTCGAACGATTCTTTTCCAACCGCTATGCATATTGCAGCATATCAGGCAGTACAGATGAAGCTAATGCCTGTACTTACTCAACTCCGGGACAGTTTGAAGGAAAAGGAAGAGCAGTATGGGGATTTAATCAAGATTGGGCGGACCCATTTGCAGGATGCTACCCCATTGACCCTCGGCCAGGAGATAAGCGGTTGGAGGGCCATGCTTGATAAAAATATGAAGATGATCCAAGAAAGCAGCCAGTATCTTTTGGAGCTGGCGATTGGCGGCACTGCGGTCGGAACCGGAATCAATGCCCATCGTGACTTTGGCAAAAAAGTAGTGGACTATATTCGTGCAGAGACTGGATATGATTTTCAGACTTCCTCCAATACATTTCAGGCTTTAACCAGCCATGATGAAATTGTTCATGTTCACGGTGCGTTAAAAGCATTGGCTGCTGATTTAATGAAGATTGCCAATGATGTAAGATGGCTTGCAAGTGGCCCGAGAAGCGGCATTGGCGAACTGATGATTCCAGCAAATGAACCCGGCAGCTCCATAATGCCTGGAAAAGTAAATCCAACCCAAAGCGAAGCCTTAACCATGGTCACAGCTCAAGTTTTTGGAAATGATACAACCATCTCCTTTGCAGCAAGTCAGGGGAATTTTGAATTGAATGTATTTAAGCCGGTTATCATTTATAATTTCCTGCAAACAATTGAGCTTCTGACTGATGGCATACACTCATTTGATGAACACTGCATTAAAGGTTTGCAGGCTAATGAAATAAAGATCCAGGAAAATATGCAACGGTCTTTAATGCTTGTTACAGCTCTTAATCCCTATATCGGGTATGAAAAAGCGGCGGAAATAGCAAAAAAAGCGCACCGCGATAATACAACCTTAAAAGAGGCAGCATTATCCTTGGGATATGTGACAGAAGAACAGTTTGACTCATGGCTCGACCCGGCAAAAATGGTTTACAGCGATAAGTAAATAGTGAAAAGGAAATACGTAATTAATAAAGCCCCCTCTTTTATAGGAGGGGGCATAGCCATTATACTATTTATACCATTGGCGATGTCTTGATTTGTTATTGCTGTCCAAATCCGACCATTTGCTGTTGAGCCATTTGAACAAGACGTTTAGTAATTTCTCCTCCAACAGAGCCGTTAGCACGAGCTGTTTGTTCTGCACCGAGGGTTACACCAAACTCAGAAGCGATTTCATATTTCAATTGATCAAGAGCTTGTTGAACCCCAGGAACTAATAATTGGTTTCTCCTAGCCATTAAAATATTCCTCCTTTGATGTTCTATTGGCATGATCGGTTATTTGGATCCCTAATTGGCGGGTTAGAATGGAATCGAACCATTGGCAAAAAGGATCATTTTGCTGCCACCAGCCCTAACCCAATATATTATTAAGCTTATTATTCTGCAGCGTGCCTGTATTTATGCGAAGGTGTTTTATTATTTGCGGTTTTTATATTCGCCTTTTAGTCAATGATTCCGCACAATTCTGCTTTCGGCAAAGAAGATAGAAGGAACCGATTTGATCTTGAATAAAAATCGGCTTATGTAAAATTAATTAACCATATTTATAGGCAGGAAGAGTCAGAAGGTTTGGGTGGGTAATAGAATGTATGCACTTGAAGCTGAATTTCGGTTGGACAACTAAA
Source organism: Peribacillus saganii (assembly GCF_003429095.1). Classification (GTDB taxonomy): domain Bacteria; phylum Bacillota; class Bacilli; order Bacillales; family DSM-1321; genus Peribacillus; species Peribacillus saganii. Next base: position 73,418 of record NZ_QVTE01000056.1, on the reverse strand, counting down.
TAAGAACTATCCTGTTTCGGATAGTTCTTTGTAATAAGATATATGAAATATAACTTTTTAATTAGAGATTTCCAGCGCCTAGCCCACTGTGGAAAAGATAAAAGCCCTTGGAAGGCAAAAAGCGCCTTCCGGGTCTCTTTTATCTCCTCTCGGGCTGATAAAGGGATTGCGTTTTTTTTTTTTATTTTACTCCACGGATACGCAGTTCAGTGTCTTTATCAAAGAAGTGTGCATTATTCATTCCAAGAGCAAGTTGAATGATATCACCAGGTTTAACAGCTGTACGAGAATCAACGCGTGCCACGAAATCTTGTCCGCCGATTGTGGAATACAGCATAAATTCGGCTCCCATAAGCTCCGCAACTTCGATATGTGCTTTAATGATTGTATCGGATGAGGATTCAATGAAAACAGGTTCATCATGGAAGTCTTCAGGGCGAATGCCGAGAATAACTTCTTTGCCGACGTATCCTTGGTCACGCAATACTTTCATTTTTTCTTCCGGTACGGAGATGGATTGTTCGCCAACTTTAAACTTGCCATCCGCAAGTGTTCCAGTAAGGAAATTCATTGCTGGTGAACCAATAAAGCCGCCAACGAAAATATTTTCCGGCTTTTCATAAACTTCTTTGGGTGTACCGACCTGCTGTATAATTCCATCCTTCATTACTACTAGCCTTGTTGCCATGGTCATGGCCTCAGTCTGGTCATGTGTTACATAAATAGTTGTTGTTCCAAGACGTTTATGAAGCTTGGCGATTTCTGCGCGCATCTGCACGCGAAGTTTGGCATCCAGATTAGATAAAGGCTCATCCATCAAGAACACTTTTGCGTCACGCACGATAGCACGGCCAAGGGCAACACGCTGACGCTGGCCGCCTGATAATGCCTTAGGCTTCCGGTCAAGATAGGATTCAAGGCCAAGGATTATAGCAGCCTCATTAACACGGCGTTTAATTTCGTCCTTCGGCATTTTTCTAAGCTTTAGCCCAAATGCCATGTTGTCGTAGACGGTCATATGGGGATAAAGCGCATAGTTCTGGAATACCATGGCGATATCCCGGTCCTTAGGTGGTACATCGTTGACACGCTTGCCGTCAATGTAAAAATCACCCTTAGAGATTTCTTCCAAGCCAGCGATCATTCGAAGTGTTGTTGATTTTCCGCAGCCTGATGGACCAACGAATACGATAAATTCTTTATCTTCAATATGAAGGTTAAAATCATCTACTGCTGTTACTTTGTTGTCATATAATTTGTAAATGTGGTCCAGAACTAATTCAGCCATTATGTTTGCCTCCCAAAGATAAGGATAAGATTTAATTTTGATAATCTTATTTTACGGGAGCCGCATTTTAATTCAAATGGACACCTTGCACAAAAAATCCTATAAGGATTTATGCAAAGTGACAGCATCTATACCGCAGATGAAATGAGGATAAGCAAATAGGCAGTAAGCGCGTGATCGAAAGACCGAATATCAAGGCCAGTTCGCTCAGTGAACTTATCGATTCGGTATTGAAGGCTATTGCGGTGAATATATAACTGCTTGGCAGCATGGCTTGCATTTGAACCACATTCAATATAGGTCTTTACGGTGCTGATCAATTCATCATCATCCAGTACCCGTCCGATTAGGACATTGATGTACCATACCTTAATATTTTCTGGAATACCCATAGACAGCATATATGGAAAAGCCCGGGGCAGATCCAAAATTTTTGCTGATGGAAGTTTTCCGGCACATGTTTCAAAAATTTCTCTCTCATAATCAAAATGCTGCCTCAGGCTGTTTTCAACGTAGTGAGAAGTCCCGGAAAAAAGCCGCAGCCTTACATAAAAATCGCTTTCCAGCGTGTCAAGCAACTGAAATAATTCGCTGGTCCCGAGTGAATCCTCGGATAAATGCTGAATCAGTACACCCCGCATCGAATCCGTCCAAACTAAAATCGAATCATCTGATACCAGTGAAGTAATTGCTTCTTCGAAATCGGAGAGGGAAAAGTCGTCATTGGACAAATGGAGATGAATAAAGCGGATCATTTGCCAGGAGGTAACCGGCAAGCAGGCCTCATCATGCAAATAAGCATGCCACAATCGTTGTGAATGCGACAGGTTGAAATTTGCTTCAGTTGGAACGGTGAAAAGGGTTAGCAATAGCCCGGCTTCTTCTTTGGTAATTTGTTTTGACGGTATCCCGAGTATTTGTCCGCTGTCATCCTGAATCCAAAGATATTCTGTTCCACGGACCGTTTCTGATCTGCCGGAAATGGCACCTGGGTACTTATGTCTTAATTTTGCAAACATATCCAACAAACCTTTTCTGCTTTTTTGGTTCCATTATACCAGTTATTTAATTTGTCGGAAAATAATCGATTGGGCCTGGGAAAACCATAAAACTGCAAGTAAAAAACCCTGTCTGTGGCCCAACTTGAACAGACAAGGTCGAAAAGAAAAGGAATATAATTGTTTGACCATATTATTATGAGCATATCTGCCGCTGATAAGTGTACTTGGGCTTGCTTAATGGCCGTTAAATTAACTAAACTGAAGCCATTATTAATCCACCGGTGGCATCTGGGGAGCTCTGACCGGCAATTCATTAATATCATCGTTATTTTCAACATTTTCGTTGGCATATTTACTGCTCTCGCCTGCAAATGCATCATTAAGCGCACGGTTTGCCTCTACTGTCTCTTTACTTTGGTAATTTTGGCGAGTTTCGCTCCCATTGGGATCCTTCAAAGCAATCTTACCTCCTTCACACCTTTTCCTTATAGTGTGGGCAAAGGAGGGAGTGATTCATACGATAGAAGATTTGACAAATGATTGAAAATTATTTGTCATCATAAACATGATACAGCATAAGTTCATGTATGGAGCCTTTCAGTGATTCCTCTTCTTCATATAGAGGCTTATTCCCTGTCCATTCAATTGTTCCATTTGGGTGATAAATGGCCCTGTACAGCTGCTTCTGATAATAAAAAGAAACATTCCACCCCGGCAAGCCTTTGTCACTATAAAGATTTTTCCACTGGAAGTGAGTTAGCATCGTTGAAGTTCTTCCTTTCGGATTCTTTTTTGAACTGCAGATAGAGTCTGGCATATCTTTTATCATACCAATAATTTGATTGCGTGTGTATTTTGATTGTTGGTTTGATATAGTGGATAAGATAGAAAAGTGTAAATTTAGGAGGTATAAAGATGAGTTCAAATTTGTATGATGTCGCTTATCAAATGGAGAAAGTAATCCGATCAAGTGCAGAATATACACAGTTAAGAAAGTTATATGATGAAGTAAATGCAGATGCATCAGCAAGGGTGATGTTCGAAAATTTCCGTGATATTCAAATGAAGCTGCAGCAGAAACAAATGATGGGCCAGGAGATTACACCTGAAGAAGTAGAACAGGCACAGAAAACCGTTGCACTTGTCCAGCAGCATCAAAGCATCTCCAGGCTTATGGAAGCAGAACAGCGGATGAGTATGGTTATAGCTGACCTTAATAGAATTATCATGAAGCCGCTTGAGGATTTATACGGCGTACCTGGCCAGCAGTAACACCATTATATTTTGCAATAATAATTAACCCTGTCCATAAAATGTGGCAGGGTTTCTTCGTGCTGGAATCGTCGGCGGAATATGATTGCCAGCTTTATTTTGTTCAGCTTAACCTGGGAGTTATAATCATTCAAGCTGCAATTATGAAAGCGATTGCAAAAAACAGGCTTGATATCATGAGTTCTATGTTCTTTCCTTTGTACATAAATATTTAACAGGACATTATAGAAGGGGAGATCACCATGGTATTTCGTCTGTTGGCGGTCAATATTGACGGGACATTGCTCCAGTCTAATGGCCGATTAAATAAATCTACAAAAGAAGCAATGGAATTTGTTCACCAAAAAGGGGTTCACATTGCATTAGTCACCTCCAGAAACTTTCTCTCTGCAAAAAAAGTGGCGAAGGCATTAAAGATTAATCCGATGATTGTAGCTCATCAGGGCGCTTATGTAGGCTCTCCGGCGAAAAAACCGCTATTCATCAAAAGAATTTCCGAGGAGCATACGCTGGAAATCGTACAATTCCTCGAAAAGGCGAATTGCCAAATCAAAGTTATCCATGAAAAATTCATGGTTGGCAATCGTGTCAATCTGCCGGAAAACATTCTCGGCAAGGCGGTTATGTACATGAATGAAGGAAGTTTTTACTCAAACCAGTACGTAAATACGGTGAGTGAGGCCTTAGAGGATAATCCGGTTTCTCCTCCTAAAATTGATGCTGTTTTTGAAACAGAAAAGGAGAAGCGTGAAGTTTGCCAGCTGTTAACTGAGCTGTATCCTGAAGTTACCACAATTCAGCTGCCGAATCGAAAGTTGACCATCGTGCCAAGAGGAGTATCCAAATGGAGCGGTGTTCTTTATCTGGCTGAACATCTCGGAGTGAAGAAGGAAGAAATTGTAGCAATCGGCGATGGACCGGATGATATAGAAATGATAGAGAACAGCGGAGTCGGTGTGGCAATGTCTAATTCGGAACCAGACGTTAAGCGTGCCGCTAAGTGGATTACACGCACAAATGATGAGCAGGGTGTTGCTTACATGCTAAAAGAATTTTTCAGGAAACAGCACCCAATTGAATTCCTGGAAAAACTAAATATGCTTAAATAATTTTTTAGCCCCTGTGGAATTAACAGGGGTTTTATTTTGTTAAAGGACAAATAATAAAACTAAAGAGGGAGGCAAAAATATGGATACACTTGATCCGCGAGAAGCGAAATCGGGCGATGAGGTATTTGTGATCTATAATAATCCGCATACTCCGACAGTTGCTGATATTAAGCCTGCTGAAATTGTACAGCATCCAAAAGATCCTAATGCGGTGGCCCTGTTTATTCATGAAACCTTTCATGTTATCGAAGACGATGATGCGCTGTTCACATCCCAGGAAGCGGCTGAAAAAGCTTACAATGAATTGTTCAATAGTAGAGATTAAGATCGGCAGTTCCCGCAAAAACGGGAACTGCTTTCATTTTGCTGGTTTGCAGCCTAAATTGAGAAAGCATATACGCGATACTTTTCTTGATTTCCCATTATGTGTTTGTTAGGATTTAAAAGGATTAGAAGACCGGATTAAAATCTACACTCTCAATCATCAAGATAATTTGAGTGCTCAACCATTTGAATCACTTACAAAAAATTAGGAGTATAAAAATGGAATCTTTAATTTTAGCAATGATTGAATATTTAAAGCAATTATCCTATGGCGGAGTAGTGTTGGCATTAACTTTCGAGTTTGTTCCCGCTGAACTCGTTCTGCCATTGGTCGGCTATTGGGTGTATCAAGGCGATATGATTATGTGGCTGGCCATCCTTGCAGGAACAGTCGGAGGCACCTTTGGCCCGCTGACACTTTATGCGCTTGGAAGGTATGGAGGGCGTCCGTTTGTTGAACGGTTTGGAAAGTATTTTTTGATAAGGGAAAAAGAAATCAATGCTGCCGAATCCTTTTTCGAAAAATACGGGGCAGGGGTTGCATTATTTGGCCGCTTTATCCCGGGAGTAAGAACGGCGATTTCTCTTCCATGCGGCATGGCAAAAATGAATGTGTGGACTTTTAGTATTTATACTTTTATTGGCGTCCTTCCCATGACTGCGATATACGTATATCTGGGGTATAAACTGGGCCCAAGATGGAAGGACATGGCTGAGATAATTAAGCCATATTCTTTGCCTATCGGAGCTGCGGTGCTGAGTATATTAATCATTTACATTATCATCAAACGGAAACGGACAGCCTAATTTGTCCTGTCAAACCCTGTCTGTATAAAGTTGCAGACAGGGTTTTTTTAGTAAATCTATCATCAATTTTTATGTGTTTGATACAGCTTTGCTATTAATAGCTGATTGTAGATCATATAAACATTTGTAGTTTATCGCCAGTTAAATTTTTATAAAGGGATTAGGGCCACGATATAGAATTATTAATCCTGGGTGATTAAAATGAAATGTAATATAGAGAAACTGATAAATGATCGTGGATTAAAAAAGGCTTTTGTAGCAGATAAACTGGAGATTTCGACGAAACAGCTACGTAATTATGAAACGGGTGAAAGTTACATTCCTATGGCTATAGGATTTCAAATTGGCTAAACTGTTAGGTGTTAAAGTCGATGATTTATATGAGGAAGTGGATGATTGAACATTAAGCTTGAAGTGCAAATTGAGGGCATTCTAAGACACGGTTCCTTTTGGTGAATGCCAAGGATTTTAAAGATAATCTAGAAATGGCTGCAGGGATTGTTACTTAAGAGTGGATCCAGAAGATGAAACATGAAAGTATGGAGGAGAACATGATATTAAAGATGTTGTAAACCAGATAGGCCAGTGGTAGAGGATGATTTTCCATTTTAAATGTATAGGGGGAAATAAAGTATGAAGGGTCAACAAGTAGTTAAATGTCCACATTGCAGAGGAAATAAGGTCAAAAGTTCAGGGACCGCATCTAAACGGCTGTTCTGGCTTGGTGTAATATCTTGTATTACGTTAATAGGGATTCCGGCCGGTTTAATTTTAATATTGACTTATTTGTTAATGAAGCGTTCAAAATTGCGGCTTAATTTCATATGCCAAAAATGTAAACGTGCATTCAAAGTGAACGAAGATGTATACCAAAGATATGTAAAATCAATCAGTTAATGAAGCCCTTCGCAAATGAAGGGCTGTTTTTTTATTCACCATTGTAAGATTAACTTACATATACACTTAATCTGACGAAATCTTATTTAAATTTAGCTATTTGTTGTTTTTTGAGTAGGTTTTAGGGGGAATGTTATACGAAGCTGAAATTCCATTATTAGCAGTGTTGACCGGGGTGATTATGTTTTTGTACACTAAAACGATAGAAATGAATGATAATACTTTATGATAGATGGGTGATATTTTTTGCGTATAGCTATAAACGGACTAGATGATGAGCGTTTCGGTAGGCCGCTGCAGAATATTGCAAACTTATTTTTTGAAGAGTCCGAGGTTTTTCTTACAGGTTTAACAGAGGCTGACATAACGGCAGATTTCCAGCTAAGCCTGACAGATTCAATTCTCGTTTCGGCTAAGCTACACACAATCAAGCTGGAACAGGCAGAGTCTTCCTATAAGACGGAGCTTCCTCTAGCTTCCGAAAAGGAACAGTTTAAAGAAATAAAAAAGTGCGTTTCTTATGTATTCGTTGATGTATTGCAGCAGCTAACGGGCATTGTACAGAAGTGGGGGATTTTGACGGGTATAAGGCCAACTAAGCTGCTTCATAAAAAACTGCAGGAAGGAAAGTCTCAGGAAGAAGCACATGCCGAGCTGCGAGAAGGTTACATGATCTCCGATGAAAAAATTGCTTTAATGCAAAATATTGTGGAACGCCAGCTGGCCGCTGTACCCGATCTTTACTCGGTTAAGGATGAAGTTAGCATTTATATTGGAATTCCTTTTTGCCCTACTAAATGTGCTTATTGCACTTTCCCGGCCTATGCAATTAACGGAAGGCAGGGATCAGTCAATTCCTTCCTTGGCGGCCTCCATTATGAGATGCGGGAAATCGGCAATTGGCTGAAGGAAAGGAATATAAAGATCACAACTGTTTACTATGGCGGAGGAACTCCTACGAGCATTACAGCGGAAGAAATGGATATGCTTTATGAAGAAATGTATACTTCATTTCCCGATGTGGAGAACATACGCGAGATTACCGTTGAAGCGGGAAGGCCGGACACTATTACACCTGAAAAGCTGACCGTTTTGAAGAAATGGAAAATTGACCGCATCAGCGTAAATCCTCAATCGTATATCCCTGAAACGTTGAAGGCAATCGGCCGCCATCATACAGTGGAGGAAACAATTGAGAAGTTCCACCTTTCGCGGGAAAAGGGAATGAACAATATCAATATGGATTTAATCATCGGCCTGCCTGGAGAAGGGCTGCCCGAATTCAATGTAACGTTAAATGAAACAGAAAAGCTGATGCCCGAATCATTGACGGTCCACACTTTGTCTTTTAAACGGGCTTCAGAAATGACGAGAAATAAGCAAAAATATAAGGTTGCTCCGAGAGAAGAAGTGGAACGTATGATGGAAGCTGCGGAAAGCTGGACTGCCAGCCACGGCTACGCTCCTTATTATTTATATCGCCAAAAAAATATTCTCGGCAATCTTGAAAATGTGGGTTATTCAGTCCCGGGCCAGGAAAGCATTTATAACATTATGATTATGGAAGAAGTGCAATCCATTATCGGTTTGGGCTGCGGTGCTGCAAGCAAATTTATGGAACCGGAAACCGGGAAGATCACGCATTTCGCTAATCCAAAGGATCCAAAAACGTATAACGATAATTTTGAAAGCTATACAAAGCAGAAAATCGAAATCCTGGAACAATTATTTGCCAAGGATAAGGATTTAAAGCGAAAAATGCCTAGCTAGGAAGAATTTTTTAGTCAAAAAATCTTTGTGAAAAGCTAACCAGTAATAAACAAACGTTGTGAATCCCCCGGAGCTTTTCGGGGGTTTTTTGGTTTTGGGGGATGGAATATTTTTGAATGGAGGATATTAAAAAATAGTACAAATAATAGCAGCATGGAGGAAAATTGCCATGAATTATAATGAATCGCTTTCTTTTGATAAAGAAATTTGCTTTCACCTGGCTGAGGATCGAGAACGCCATCTAGGTTCGGTTGTCCCCCCCATTTATCAGAACAATGTTTTTTTATATAAAACACACGAGAGTATTTCACAAGCTGAAAACGATTTAGCCAAACATTATATTTATTCAAGGGGAGCCAATCCTACTGTTGAGATTGCAGAAAGGAAACTGGCCGCACTTGAAAGAGGGGAGGCGTGCAGATGTTTTTCTTCCGGAATGGCTGCGATAAGCTCCATTTTGCTAAGCAGCCTGAAAAGCGGTGACCATGTCCTTTGTGTAAGCAATATCTATTTTTCCACAATTGATTTTTTAAAATATATGGACAAATTTGGGGTGGAACATTCGATAATTTATTCAACTAGTCCTGATGATATCGAAAAGGAGATTCGGGCAAATACGAGGGTCATTTATATCGAGTCTCCAACAGACATGAATTTCCGCATAATTGATTTGAGAGCAGTAGCAAAGTTAGCAAAAGCAATGAATATTAGAACCATTATTGATAATTCATGGGCAACCCCGCTTTATCAAAAACCGCTTACAATGGGAATGGATGTGGTAGTCCATTCCGCTTCAAAATATCTTGGCGGCCATAGTGATTTGCTTGGAGGGGCGGTAATTGCCAGCAAAGAGATTATCGATCAGGTATTTTCCAAGGAATTAATTATGATGGGAGCAGTTATGGGACCGCATGAGGCCTCACTGCTGATCAGAGGATTGCGGACGCTTCCCTTCCGGATGAAAGAGCATCAAGAAAATGCCTTAAAGATTGCGAGCTTCCTGGAATCCCACCCAGCAGTTGAAAAGGTCAATTATCCAGGACTGCCTTCCCATCCGGACTACCAGCTTAGTAAGGAACAAATGACAGGGTATACAGGTCTAATGAGCTTTCAATTAAAGCAGGGAACGTACGAAGCAGTAAGGGATGTAATTAACAAAATGAAGCTGTTTAAAATTGGTGTCTCATGGGGGTCATTTGAAAGTCTGATTTGGTCGCCGAATTTGGGTAACAATGCTGTCGAGCTTAAGAAACAGCATATAAATCCAGGCTTGATCCGGATTGCGGTTGGGCTTGAGGATGCTGAGGATTTAATTGGCGACTTGGACTACGCACTTAACTAGCTGAGTTTATGTTAGCATTGAAAATATGTTGTCCTGGCCAAAGGACAAAACCTGCAGGACTCTTTAGAGTGAGGGACCTGTTTATTTATAGTGATGTCTGCTCTGTAATAAAGTACGATACATCGACGTCTATGGCCTGATGAATTTTGTGGACACTTTCCGATGTACACAATGTAATGGATACTGACATAACCTACTTGGAATCCGTACTCTTCTCCTTGCGAAATTACAGTCATATTAGTCAGTTTTACGGAAATTATCATTAAACTTGATAGACTGTTCCTGAATATACGTTCCAGAAACATCCAAAATTATGTAAAATCCCAAGTGAGCAATCTGTCACTTGGGATTTTGCTGTTTAAATATTAGTCCATATCAGGCCTTTTGCGGAAAATGGGAAGGGTACAGCAGCGGAATGAACCCCCTGATTTTATGATTTCGGTAATATCAACTTCAATAACTTCATATCCCCGATCCCTCAGCTGCTTATTCACGCCCTTATTTACAGGAAGGCTGATAATCTTCTTGTTTCCGATGGAGAGGACATTGGTTCCGAGCGTAAATTGCTCCTCTTCTGTTACCTCGATTAAGTCGTAACGGGAGGCAAGCAAGTCCGCTTCTTCCTTCCTGATTACTCCCGGAAAGATCAGGGCCTCTGTTGGCGATATAATGTTGAAAACGCAATCCAAATGGAGATATGTAGCAGTAAATGGAATCGGGATCACTTCATGTTCAACAAGCAGGCTCTGAAGATGGCGGATTGCGTCTTCGTTGGTGCGGTTGCTGATCCCTATATACACGGTATTTCCATCTATGATCACATCTCCGCCTTCTATTACATCCTCCAGCAATTTAAAGTAAGAGATTGAATTTCTCTCAAGCCAATTTTTCAATTCACCCTCTTCACCCTGACGGATGGGCGCTGCCATATCCGCAACATAAATGACATTTCCGATGGTAAAGCCGATATCCCGGGTGAAAACCTGTTCCGGATACTTGCTGTGCGCAGGCAGGAGGATGGTTTCAACCCCTTGTGCCTGTAGCGTTTCCACAAAGTCATTATGCTGCTTTAGTGCAGTCTCAATATGGATACCTTCATGTTTAAAATGCTTTTGCGTTTCATTAATAACATCCCTTATTGTCATGAATTCCGGCGGGCATAAGATAACTTGCTTCAGTTCGTCATATTCACTGAAACAGGATGTAACGTTTTGGGGAATTGAACTCATACTGGTCCTCCTAACGATGAATCTTCAATCATACTATTCCCTGTTCCGAATTAAATAAGCAAACAACTTACTTTTTTTAAAAAAATTAGAAAGCAAAGAGGGTTTTTAATAGGTGCATCGAATCATTATAGTAAAAAATATGAAAACGTTTTCAAAAGGAGGGTTTTTTATGATGAATACTCCATTGCTTATGACACAAATGATTGAGCGGGCTGAAAAATATTTTCCAAAAAAGAAGGTTATTTCAAGGACAGACCGGGGCATACATACGCTGACCTATAAAGAGATAGCAGAAAGGACCCGGAGACTGGCCAGCTGCTTTGAGCAATTCGGTATTGAAACAGGAGATCGTGTGGGCACTCTTGCTTGGAACCATCACAGACATTTAGAGGCATACTTTGCGATTCCGTGTTCAGGTGCCGTACTGCATACGATCAATATTAGACTGTCCCCTCAGCATATTGCTTATATCATTAACCATGCAGAGGATAAATTGCTGCTGGTTGATGCGGATATTGTGCCGCTATTGGAAGCGATCAAGGATAACCTGACCACGGTAAAGGGCATAATCATCATGACTGACGGAGAGCTTCCGGAAACCACTTTGTCGCCGGTTTTTCACTATGAAGAGCTGATTGCAAAGGGGAATCCAGCATTTGAATTTGTTACTGACCTGGATGAAAATGCTCCGGCTGGCATGTGCTACACGTCTGCAACAACAGGAAATCCAAAGGGTGTTGTCTATTCCCACCGCGGAATCGTAATGCATAGCATGGCGCTTGGACTCGCAGATATGGCAGCACTATCTGAAAGGGACGTGTCGATGCCGGTTGTACCAATGTTCCACGTCAATGCCTGGGGACTTCCTTTTGCAGGTGTATGGTTTGGCACTGATCAGGTGCTTCCAGGCCCTTATTTCACGCCAAAAATTCTCGCTGAATTAATTGAAAATCATAAAGTTACGCTCTCTGCAGGCGTTCCGACCATTTGGCTGGGTCTCTTAAAGGAGCTTGAAGAAAATACCTATGATACAAGCAGCCTGCGAGCGGTCATTTGTGGCGGATCGGCTGCTCCGAAGGGCATGATCAAAACGTTTGAGCAGAAGCATGGTATTCCATTCATGCATGCCTATGGAATGACCGAAACGAGCCCGCTGGTCATTTCCTCATCTTTAAAAAGTTATCAGGATGAGCTTTCAGATGAGGAAAAATATGAGCTGAAAGCAAAGCAGGGAGTTGTCGTCCCAGGGATTGAGATCAAGATTGTCGGTAAGGATGGCGAAGTAAAACCTGACGGGAAAGAAATGGGTGAGCTGCTGATCAGGGGACCATGGATTGCTTCGGAATATTATAAGGATGACAGGACGGATGGGGCATTTAGGGATGGCTGGCTTTATACCGGTGATGTCGTGACGATAGATGAGGAGGGGTTTGTAAAAATCGTCGACCGTACGAAGGATTTAATTAAGAGCGGCGGAGAGTGGATTTCCTCAGTAGACCTTGAAAATACATTAATGGCTCATGAAGCGGTCTTTGAAGCAGCGGTTATTGCGGTCCCGCACGAAAAGTGGGCAGAAAGGCCGGTTGCCTGTATTGTACTGAAAGAGCAGTACCGAGATTCTGTAACTAAAGATGATATTATAGATTTTTTAACACCTCAATTCGCAAGATGGTGGCTTCCTGATGATGTTCTTTTCTTAAACGAAATTCCGAAAACATCTGTCGGGAAATTCCTGAAACGCCAGCTCCGCCAACAGGTGAAAGAGATCTACGCAAAGTCCTAGAGAGTATCAATTATCCGATAATTGAGTTTTCATGTGCACAGCACTCTTCGGGGTGCTGTTTTTAAATTAATCTACTTCAACATAATGTGATGCGCTAGTGTGCGGTCAGTAATTTATTTTGAAGGAAAAAAGTCCCGTGAGCATTGTACCCCAGCACCGTTCAAACCTGTTGGAGTGAATGCCGCAAGAGGCTGGAATTAAATATAGTCTCAACCTTTTGCTGCTAAAATGGGGACACCTGCCTGGGCTGAACTGAGCAATTGCGTTTTCTTTTCATATAAGGCAAGTTGTTAGACATCCTATTATTATTGGAGTATAAGAGAAGTAACCAACAAAAAAAGATGGAAGGGTTGCACAATGACACTAAAGATTAAAATCTACTCGGATTATGTGTGTCCGTTCTGTTTTCTGGCAGAAAAGCCCCTGGAAGAGGCGGTGAAGGGAAAAGACGTCGAGATTGAATGGATGCCCTTCGAATTACGGCCTTATCCTAATAAAACCTTGCGTCCAGAAGAGGATTATCTGCAAACTACCTGGAAACAGTCTGTTTACCCTATGGCAGAAGGGATGGACATAGACATTGTATTACCGAAAGTATCACCGCAGCCATATACTCACCTAGCATTTGAAGGCTTTCAATATGCCAAGGAAAAAGGTAAAGGGAATGCATATAATGACCGGATGCTCAGGGCGTTCTTCCAGGAAGAACAGGATATTGGTGATATAACAATACTAACAGAGCTTGCTGGAGAACTTGGTTTGGATAGAGCTGAGTTCAAGGACGCATTGGAGACAAGGAAGTATAAGGAAGCCCACGAACGGGCGCTTAATCATGCTTATAATGATGTTGGAATTCAGGCAGTTCCTACGTTTATCATAGGAGACACAAAAACAGCCGGAATTCTTTCCAAAGAAAGATTGGCAGCTATCATTGATGAAGAACTTAAAAAACTAAAGACCGATGACTTTCCCGAAGGATTGTCATGCGGTATGGATGGTTTTTGTTAAAGAAAATGTAAATTTACACCTATGGGAGGAAATCAACATGAATGTTAAGATCAACCGTAATGCTGCAAAGGAATTAAAGAAAATGCTTGCTGGCGAAGAAGCAGAGGGAAAGATGATCCGCGTCATTATTACCCAGATGCACGGTGACCATGCCCACTATGATGTAGTGCTTGATACACCAACAGAAAATGATGAGATCGTAAAAACGGACAAAGACATTGATATTTTGCTCGATAAACGGGAGGAGTTCCTGGACGGCGTCTGGATCAAATATTTCTATCTGCCACAGGAAGGCTTTGAAATAACAAACAGCTCAAAAGGCTGGCACAATCATCATCATTAATCAGTTTTCACGGGAGGGTGAAGCTTGGATGAAGCAATTTAAAGCATTGGTAGTGGATAAAACAGAGGATAGTTTTTCACTTGCTATTAAATACCTATCACTAAATGACTTGCCTGAGGGTGAAGTTGTGGTTAAGGTCGTATATTCCAGCATCAATTATAAAGATGGACTGGCTTCTATACCAAACGGAAACATTGTTAGATCCTATCCTTTTGTACCCGGTATTGATCTTGCTGGAGTGGTCGTTTCATCTGCAGACTCTCGTTTTAATGAAGGAGATAAAATCATTGCCACAAGCTATGATATTGGCGTCTCCCACTTTGGGGGATTTAGCGAATATGCCCGCATTCCCGCGGACTGGATTGTTCCGCTTCCAGAAGGATTAACATTAAAGGAAGCGATGGTCTATGGTACAGCGGGGTTTACGGCTGCATTATCGATTCAGCAGCTGGAGAATGCCGGCTTAACACCTGAAAAAGGCACTGTTCTGGTAACCGGAGCAACAGGAGGGGTGGGCAGCGTTGCTGTGGCTATGCTTGCCAAAAGAGGATACCAGGTAGCTGCAAGCACTGGTAAAGAGTCGGAACATGATTATCTGCGTTCCATTGGGGCAAACGAGATTCTCTCACGTGAAGATGTATATAGCGGAAAAATAAAAGCTCTTGATAAACAGATTTGGGCCGCTGCGGTAGACCCGGTCGGAGGGGAATCACTTGCAGCAATCCTAAGCAAAATCAGCTACGGGGGTTCTGTCGCTGTGAGCGGCTTAACTGGCGGTACAGCAGTGCCTACAGCTGTGTTTCCATTCATCCTTCGGGCTGTAAACTTGTTGGGAATCGACTCCGTCAATTGCCCAATGGAAATCCGTAAACCATTATGGTTACGGATGGCAACGGATCTTAAGCCCAAAGGCCTCCTTGAAGATATTCAAAAGGAGCTTGCCTTTGAAGAGCTGCCTAAAGCGCTTGAAACAATTTTGAAAGGGCAGGCAAAGGGAAGAATGATTGTGAAAATCGGAGAGGAATAAAGAAAAAGCGCGAACGGAGTATCCTTCGCGCTGTTTGCTAATTTACTTTCACTATAATTCCATATTCATGATTCAATAGCTCAGCAAGATCGGAGTCTTTGATAGTATATCTTTCTCTCATCCTTTATCATTCTTTATTTTCTTCTATAGTCGGGCGAAATAACGGAAATTACTTATTCGCCAGCAGGTCGAATAATTGGATCAGACTGCCGAATTGTCCATAGGTCATAATTAAACTGCCGCTCTCTATATATGGCCTGTTTCAGAATGAGTCGTAATCAATTCCTGCACTTTTGAGAAAATCACAGACCGGTTTTTCCTGAAGTTTGAGGATATGAATTTGCTGGAGCAATAACACAACTGATTTCTTGAAATTTTCAAACTTTCCAGGAAAAAATTGCATAGCTTTTCATGTTCTCTTAAGACCATATCCACGAATTCCAAATCCAGCTGCCCGAGATATCTTAAAGATCTGATACATACCTCGATAACCGGGTGCTTCTGTTGAATAAAGACTCTATTTCTAGATCCTTCTTGTACTTTGCCTATATGGATTGGATGTTCCTGATGGAACAAGATTGAATCCGGATCAAACACGAATTTGGCGCCTCTTTTTTGAAGCCTTGGCTTTTTAGAATATCAAATTACATTGTTTTTTTTAAATAACTTTTAAAGCATGAGAGAGGCTGTCCCAATGTAATCTTTTGGGACAGCCTCTGCCAATTATTATGCTTTTTACAGTGTTTCTCCACAAAACGAACTTCTTTACGGAATGGAGGTTCTCTCATTTCTATTCTTAGCATGCTTCAATTTATGCTATTCCAACAATCATATCGGGTCTCCCTATCGAATAATATTCGATGGTCTCACAAGCTTTTATTCGATCTTCTTTAAAGCAATTTCTTCCGTCGAAAATAATTGGATGTTTCATTTTTTTCAATACGGTTGGTAAATTGAGCTGTTGAAACTCTTGCCATTCTGTCACGATAAATAGGGCGTCAGCATTCCATACCGCTTCGTCGACTGAGTTAGCAAACAGAATCTTATCCCCTAAAATTCCTTTTGCATTTATCATTGCAGCGGGATCATAAGCTACTACTTCTGCTCCTAGACTGGTTAAAGATCGCGCAATATTAATGGATGGTGCTTCTCTCATATCGTCCGTATCAGGTTTGAAAGCTAGGCCAAGCATCGTAATTTTTTTTCCTTTTAATTTCCCAAAACGGATTAGCGCTTTCTTGACGAGTAGATCTTTTTGAGACTCGTTAATCTCTATTGTTTCTTTTAACAAGGATGAATTTATTCCATATAAGCTAGCAGTATGATGCAATACTTCCACATCTTTTGGAAAACAAGAACCACCATAACCAATTCCAGGCTTCAAAAAAGCTTCTCCAATCCTTTTATCTTTCCCCATACCCTGTGCTACATCTTCAATATTTGCTCCCACTGCTTCGCAAATGTTCGCCATTGCATTAATAAAGCTAATTTTGGTCGCCAAAAAAGCGTTCGAAGCATACTTAATCATTTCCGCACTTCTTATGCTAGTCAATAAAATCGGCAAATTAAGCGGACGGTACATTTCTTGTAATTTCATGGCTGCTGCTTTATTTTCATAACCAATGATAATTCGGTCTGCATTCATCGTATCGTGAATCGCGGAACCTTGTCTTAAAAATTCGGGGTTTGAGATGATTTGAATTGAAAACCCACATTCTTTCTCAATCGTTTTTTTTATATATTCATTTGTACCAACTGGTACCGTACTCTTAATGACAATAATTGAACTTTCGGCGATATACCCAGATATATCCTTTGCGGCCTGCTCAATATAGGATAAGTCAGCTTCTCCGTCCTCTCGCTGAGGAGTTCCTACGGCAATGATAATGATTTCTTTGTCCTTAAGTTCTTTCCGATCCGTTGTGAATCGAAGTCTTCCTGCTGTTATATTTGAGGCTAGCAAAGCCTCTAGACCAGGTTCATAGATTGGTAAAATCCCTTGACGTAAATGTTTAATCTTCTCTTTATTTATATCAATGCAAGTGACATTATGTCCGATTTCAGATAAACAGACACCCGTCGATAGTCCAACATAGCCTGTACCTAATACAGCTATTTTCATATCAATCCATCACTCTTTTACTATTGTGTGATTTATATTTCTTAATTACATCCTGTAAATAAGCTAAAACCTCTTGTTTTGTATCGTCTCTTTCCAAAGCAAAATCGATGGTTGCTTTAATAAATCCAATATTATCTCCAATGTCATAGCGTCTGCCCTCAAATTTAGAGGCTAAAACAGCTTGTTGTTTATTCAGCGTATTAATCGCATCTGTCAGCTGCAATTCATCGCCTTGTCCTACTGGGATCTTTTCTAAAATATCAAAAATCTCAGGTGTTAACACATATCGTCCCATAATTGCATATCTTGAAGGGGCTTCTTCTATGCTTGGTTTTTCTACCAAAGATTCAATATGGAAGAAATTCACTTCGTTTACCGGCTCTTTCGGCTTAATTATTCCATATTTACTGACGTCGTTATAGGGAACGGGCTGGACTGCTACCACTGGGCTGTTATGATTTTCGAATAATCTGATCATTTGTTTCAGGCAAGGCGTTTCGGACATAACGATGTCATCTCCCAGCAAAACTGCAAAAGGTTCGTCGCCAATAACGCTCTTCGCACATAGAATAGCATTTCCTAGCCCCTTTGGTTCTTTTTGGCGGACATAAACGATGTTTACCAAATTGGATATTTTCTGAACATCCTTTAATATTTCTAACTTATTTTTTTTCATAAGTGTATCTTCGAGTTCATAGGATTTATCGAAGTGGTCCTCTATTGATCTTTTTCCTCTGCCGATAATAATGATAATTTCCTCAATCCCCGAAGCGACCGCTTCTTCAACAATATATTGAATGGTAGGTTTATCAACAATCGGCAGCATTTCCTTTGGTTGAGCTTTTGTTGCTGGCAAAAAACGAGTTCCGAGGCCAGCCGCTGGAATTATGGCCTTACGGATTTTCATATGATGACTCCTTTCTTGACTTTCTAATCCTTTTTATATGCAAAGGGACAGCCAACGGTCACGATAAAAACCTATATTAATATCAAATATTATCTCTTATTGGTAAAGACCTACGTAAGTGCATCTATTTCTGAGGTCCTTATGAAGATTCCTTAGCCAGGTTAAGCGTTTGGCTGGAATAGTTTTAGCGCGCCATATTATAACGGAATGAATAAGCAAGCTTAGGAAGCCGCGCCCAAACTTTTAAAGGAATTTCATGTTTTTAATAAAGTTTCATTCCGATTTGTCCAACCCTTCCTCCCGATTTTGCATAATGTATTTTAAATCCGATTACAGCACCCGTACACAATGTCGAGACGAAGAATTATTTGCCATCAGATATTTCAAATAATGTAAGCTGGATCAGAAAAAATGGAAGGGGAAAACAATGAATATTTTAGTGACAGGAGCAGCAGGTTTTATTGGATTTCATCTTTCTAAGCGATTGTTAGCTCAAGGTTATCATGTTATCGGTGTAGATAATCTTAATGAATATTATGATATTCGTTTAAAGAAAGAGCGGTTAAAGCTATTAGAAAAACATAATCATTTCAAGTTCTTTAAAATAGACTTGGCAAACCAAGACCTTATAAATTCAATATTTGAGGAAAAAGCAATCAAAATTGTCATCAACTTAGCTGCCCAAGCTGGAGTTCGTTATAGTCTTCACAATCCACATTCTTATGTCCATTCAAACCTATTTGGATTTATGAATATATTAGAGGCATGCAGGCACTATCAAGTAGAGCACTTGATTTATGCATCATCAAGTTCTGTTTATGGAGCAAATTCAAAGGTTCCTTTTTCCACTACAGATTCCGTTGATCACCCTGTTAGTCTCTATGCTGCCACAAAAAAATCTAATGAATTAATGGCTCATACCTATAGTCATTTATTTAATATTCCAACCACTGGTCTTCGTTTCTTTACAGTGTATGGCCCTTGGGGAAGGCCAGATATGGCATATTACTCATTTACTAGAGATATTATGGAAGGGAATAAAATAAAAGTATTTAATTATGGAGACATGAGCAGAGATTTTACTTATATTGATGATATTATTGAAGGAATACTGAGATTACTTAATAATCCGCCGCAATCAAATAGTGAATGGGACAAAGAAAACCCTGAACCAAGTTCAAGCAATGCACCTTACAAAATTTATAATATTGGCAACAATAATCCAGTAAAGTTAATGGTTTTTATTCACATATTAGAGAAGTTAATTGGAAAAAAAGCAAAGGTGGAATTTTTACCAATGCAGCCAGGTGACGTTAAGGAGACTTATGCTGATATTACGGATTTGCAAGAGAATATAGGGTTTTCTCCCACAACAACATTAGAAACAGGTTTAGGTTATTTTGTAGATTGGTATAAAAAATTTCATTTAAAGGACCAATTAAAATAACTTTTCTCTTTTGGATAAGTTGCACCCCTTAAAGCAGATGTTGAAATCCCGGTTGGGGCAACATTGTTTTAAGGGGTGATTTTTATGCTTATATGTTACCTTCCTAAAATGTCCCCAACTCCTGTAATAAGAGTAAGTTTTAGCGTGTCACGAAAAAGTCGTGTTACTCATATTACGCTGATTAATTGGGACCCCATCATTTAAGCCTGTTAGTATAAGAATGGTTTTTATTATTCGTCAATGTAACCTGTTCTGTTCATGAATCCAATCTCTTATTTGCTCAGCTACTTCCGTTACATCGGTTATGGAAGTATCAATGATTGGCATTTGTGGCTCATATTTATCGGCTATTTCAATAAACCATTTTGCTAACTTATTAATACGCCTAATCTTTTCGTCTTTGACTGTTTTTCTTTCACGTAATCGTATCTCACGGGTTTTTTCATCACAATGTAAAATCAGGTAGTAAATGTGCTTAAAAAAGCGGAAGTCCTTGCATAATTCAATATCTTCAGGTTTTATTAATCCGCATATTATAGTTTTTCGTCCACTTTCAGCGATATTTCGTGCAACACGAAGCCAAATGCTTTGTATTTGAAGCTTGTCTACCTTGCCAGAGTCGTCTTTCAAAAACTGTAAAATACCATCATAATCCAAAACAACATAGTCTGGCATTATTCTCCGTAGTTCCTTGATAACGAAGGATTTGCCCGAACCACTAGCACCTGTAATGATAAATAAGGGAAATTTTGACATATCATAATTCTCCTTTGCTTATCAGTTTATTATAATAACATATGAATAAATTCTCGTAGGGTATACTGTTTTTGCCCGCTTATTAAGGCTTAAATTTATAGTATGCTGTGTACCCACACTCAAAGGCAAGCGGCAATTATATAATGATAACATTGGATTCTAAACAAGATGACTCCGGCACATCACAAATACCGGAGTCATCTTTTTCTGCTTAAATGTTTCAGCTGCTAATTTAAACTTTCCACTTGGCATATTTGACAGGTGTGTGGAAATAAAAATAAATGTATGCAAATTGGTCCGATATTTTAATTTTTCTTTAATTTCTTCTTCATTTTTTTCTTATATTTAAAGTATTCATCGCGAAGAGGATGCTTTGAACTCCACCACGGTTTACTATCGTTCCCTGTGTAGTGAATAATAGCCGGTTCTAACCGAAGGTCACTGAAATAAACATGTTTTGACTGATAATTCCATTTTGCGTCAAGTTGAAGCCATTTATCATGAAGAATAGCATTCATCGGATCTTGGCTGGGATAACGAATAATTTCCTGGTTCTTATTCATAAATTCAATAATTTGGTTTGTAATGTTGTGCTCTCTCCATTTTTTTAAATTCAAGACTAATACACCGGCATTAAAGTAATCGCAATCTTCCGGAATAGAAAGGTCGGAATGTCTTAACTTATTTACCCCTTGCCAAGCATCTATCACTGCTGACAGAAAGTAATTATCAATATCGATATCCCATAATTCAGTGATGTCTTCTTTAATTATCATATCAATGTCCAAATACATGACTTTTTCAATGTCTTTTTCCAGCAGGTCTGGAATCGAAATTCGATGATATGTTTCCTGAGTAAGATGCTGAGTAAGGAAGTAGCCATCATATAGGGTCGGATCAATGGTTAAGAATTTGATTTCAGCGTCGAATCGTTTAACAATTTCCGTTAAGAGGGATTTATTTTTCTTAGAGATTTGACTATCAATAATATAAATGATGACAGGATTCGTAGATGCCTTATTTTCTAGCATGGAATATAACATAACTCCAAGATGTTTGGCAAAATCATCATTCACGGCTGTTACAACATGAATCGTGCTCACTGTTCTCCCACCTCTTTATTCAATGTTTTAAACTTCTCGGAATTTCATTTCTGTTATTGACTCTAGTGTTTCTAACTAGGGACTTTTGTGTTCTCCGTTTTGCCTATAAAATCGACTATCTATATACTCTATTCAAAAACAGCGTGGTTAGTGTGGTAAAGATGCCTAATTACTTCTAGACCGGAGATCACTTTTTTAATATTTAAACATTTATCCATGTCAAGAAGTCTGATTTTACATAATGTAAATAAAAAGAAAAAGTAATAAGTAAAGGAGCTGACAAAATGTCAGTCAACGTAAGCGAGAAAGTTACCGCCATAATTAAAACATTTGAACGTCCACATTGCCTGGATCTGCTCATAAAGAGTATAAAGGAATTCTATCCTAGCCTGCCTATTATTGTAGCGGATGATAGTAAATCTCCGATTCCCCGCACAGATGTAGAGTATCATGTTCTTCCGTTTGATGGAGGCCTGTCAAAAGGTCGTAATTTTCTAGTGAAGCAAGTGAAAACTCCATATTTTTTATTGCTTGATGATGATCATTTTTTTATTAACGAGACTAAAATTGAATCTTTGCTTGATGTTCTTGAAAATTCTGATATAGATATTGTTGGTGGTCGTTATATTCAGACAAACGGGGTAAGAAATTCACAAGCAGTTTTTGAGATAAAAAATAATGAGCTCATTTTAAAAGCTGCGCCGTATGGAAAAGAAGGTGAGGTGGAATTGTATGATAATGTTGCCAACTTTTTTTTGGCAAAAACAGATAAATTACAAAACCATATATGGGATGAAAGGCTAAAATTGGGGGAACATTGGGATTTTTTCTTAAGTCATAAAGGAAATCTTAAAGTAGCGATGCATCCGGAAATTTTTCTGTTTCATACAAACGACCGTTCAAATGGTGAGTATAACGAATATCGGAATCGAGAATACGAATTTTATAGACAAATGTTTATGACAAAGCATGGTATCTTAGATATTAAAAGTGAACAAAAGCGTTCTCCTATTAAGGACGTAAAGAAATACTTGAGCTCAGAAACAATTGAAACCTATTTTAGTGACCTTATTCAGGGAGTTGAAATGGCGGGAGATTTTAAATCTATTAGTGTTAACCGTAGGAAAGGGGAAAAAGTTGAAATTGTTCATAATCCAACCTCCTATCCATTAGTTGGACGGGGGAAGCAGGGTGCCGTTTTTAAAATTTCTTCGGATAAATGCGTAAAAATTTACCCCAAAAAAAGGAACGCCCTGAACGAAAGCGAAGTATTAAAAGCTGCACAAGATTCCCCTGTTGTTCCAAAACTTTATGAAGCTGGAGAAAACTATATCGTTATGGAGTACATTGAGGGTTCTTCTTTGTACGAATATCTTAAAGCAAATCGAGTTTTAACCGAAAAAATTACCAATCAAATCCTATTCTTACTAAAAGAAATGAAGCGATTAAAATTTACCAGGTTGGATGCTAGGTTAAACCACATCTATGTAACTAACCAAGGGGAGCTTAAAGTAATAGACCTTGTGACTCATTTTAAAAAAAAGGTTGACAGGCCTGAGATTCTGATGGAACATTTAAAAAGATT
Organism: Peribacillus saganii; assembly: GCF_003429095.1. GTDB lineage: Bacteria > Bacillota > Bacilli > Bacillales > DSM-1321 > Peribacillus > Peribacillus saganii. The sequence continues at coordinate 50,298 of NZ_QVTE01000056.1, read as the reverse complement.
GGGTTTATTATCGTCGTTTTTGAAACAGGTAAAAAATATCGACCCCCAATCCTATCAGGAATGGAAATAATTTGTATAGAAAAAAACTCCCTGCAGCCTACAGGGAGTTTTAGTTTTTACCATAAATATATTGATCCCAAATCATTTATTCATATTAAAGATAATGCTATTAGTTTCCGTAGAATCGGAAACTGGAAAAGTTTCTAGGATAGACAAATTCTACCTTATGTTTATATTTTTAATTAATCTGACATGTGTTTTTATTTACAGGCAAAGAGGATATCCATGTTGACAGATGTATGTTTTTAAACAAATTCTAATTATAATAAATTTTGTAACAAAAGATTGCGCACTGAAATGTAATCGGTTACAATAACTTCATAAGATAGTAATTTTGAAGGGAAATACAAAATGGTAAGAATAGTTGATGTTGCCAAAATGGCAAATGTCTCTACAGCAACAGTATCCAGGGTGATAAGCAACACTGGGAGTGTAAAGAGCGGTACCGCAGAAAAAGTTTTAGAGGCGATTCAAAAACTGAACTATCAGCCCAATTTGCTTGCAAGACAGCTAAGAAGACTGGAAACAAAAACAATTCTTGTCGTTGTTCCTGATATTACAAATACTTTTTTCTCCAATGTCCTGAGAGGAATAGAGGCAATTGCAAGTGAACACGGCTATCAGGTTCTTCTTGGAGACACCGAGAATATTGTTGAAAGAGAAAGCGGTTACTTAACTATTATCCGCCAAAAAAAGGCGGACGGCATGATCCTCTTAACAGCGAGAAGCAGTCAGAATTTATTGGAGGAAATAGCTCAAGAATACCCTGTAGTGCTGGCATGCGAATACATTGAAGGCTCGAAGCTTCCGACCGTTTCAATAGATAATATCAGCAGCGCCAGAAAGGCTGCAGATTATCTAATTGGATTAGGCCATAAGAGGATTGCGCATATTTCCGGCCCTCTTGGAGTAGTAGTGGGACGGGACCGGTTAAGAGGATTCCAGCAAGCGATGATTCAGAACGGCCTCACTGTTGAGCCATTCCTTGTCCAGGAGGGAGACTTCACATTTGAGAGCGGCTTCAACCTCATGATGAAATTCTTGGCTTTAGAGCACCCGCCGACAGCGGTGTTTGCCGCAAATGACGAGATGGCGATCGGAGCGGTTAAAGCCATCAAATCCAAGAGATTAAAGGTTCCTGAAGATATCTCGGTTGTGGGCTTTGATGATATCAAGTTTGCATCTGTTTTCGAACCTGCCATCACCACGATAGCCCAGCCGACATTTGAACTCGGAAAAATAGCGATGGAATTATTGCTGAAGCTGATGAATAACGATGAATTGGAAAAAAAGCAGTATATGCTGGAGGATAAGCTTGTTGTACGAGAATCCTGCAAAGCTTTAGAAAGAGAAATGTAAAGGAGATAAAAGCCTTTCGTTCTCTTTTTAAGTAGAAATTATGTAAACGATTACAGTCTAACTGCTCTGATAATATTTGATAATAAAAGAAAACCTATGTAAGGCATAAAAAATGTATTAAGAGTTTACCACAAAATGTAATCGATTACACTTTGTGGGTCCATTAAAGGAGGTGAAGCTGTTCAGCAGTGGAACTGGCTAATCTTTAACGGTATTAATCAAATATGTTTTAATAAAAAGAATTTTATAATGATGAACACCATAGGAGGAGGGCACCACAGTTTACTTCATTGATTAAGGTGCTTACTGAAGCAAATGTGAAGATCGGTTTATGTTTGAACTGAACAGAGGTCCTAATCTTAAAAAAGCGTTGAAATGAGCAAAGACTTACATTTGAAATACACGCTAACTATTAACGGGGGGTTACCATGAAAAAAACTTATTTTAAATTCGCATCGATTCTATTTGCTGGCAGTATTGTTTTGGCAGGCTGCGGTCAACAAAGCGCTTCTACGTCAGGAGGCAAGGAGAATAAAGAGCCGGAAGTAACGCTTTCAACTACCGGACCGCTTACAATTAACCAGGATATTCCCGGAGATCAGGAAATCTTGAGTAAGGGACCTAATGGTGAAACGGCGGTTTCTGCAAAAACCTTGCAGCTGACCGAAGAAGAAGTTGCCAAAGTAAAGGAAGGCAAATATAAAGCTGCGATTGTTATGCACTATGCCGGAAATGACTGGGCAACGGCTCAAATTGACGGGTTAAAAGCAGCGTTCCAAAGACTTGGAGTAGAAGTTGTAGCAGTTACCGATGCGCAGTTCAAGGCTGAAAAACAAGTTTCAGATATCGAGACTGTTTTAGCTAAAAAGCCGGATATTATAGTAGGGATCCCAGTTGACCCAGTGTCAACTGCAGGAGCATTTAAAAAAGCATCAGATGCAGGAGTTAAAGTAGTATTCATGGACAATACGCCAAGTGGCTTAACAGCAGGCAAGGATTATGTCAGCGTTGTTTCTGCTGATAACTACGGTAATGGGGTACAGGCTGCCGATATCATGGCAAAAGAGCTGGGTGAAAAAGGGAAGATTGGTGTGATCTATCATGATGCTGATTATTTTGTAACTAAACAGCGTACAGAAGCATTTGAAAAAACAGTAAAAGAAAAATATCCGGAAATGAAAATTGTGGCACGTGGTGGAATTGCTGCACCAAATGATGGTGAGAAAGTCGCTTCAGGTATGCTGACAAAAAACCCTGATCTTGATGGCATGTTTGTAGTATGGGACGTTCCGGCTGAGGGTGCTTTGGCAGCCGCTCGTACTGCAGGGAAGAATGACCTTGTTATCACAACGATCGACCTTGGAACGAATGTAGCTTTGGATATCGCGCAAGGTGGAAATATTAAAGGCTTGGGTGCACAGCTTCCGTTTGACCAGGGAATTTCAGAAGCCATTCTGGCTGCATATGGCTTGCTTGGTAAAGAAGCCCCTGCCTATGTCGCAGTTCCGGCTTTAAAAGTAACTAAAGACAATGTACTTGACTCTTGGAAACTAGTTTACTCTAAGGACGCTCCTGAAACGGTCCAGAATGCCGCAAAATAATTTCTAGCAATACTTACACTAAAGATGGCTGAATAGAGCAGCAAATGCTGAAGCCGTTTCCAAAATTAGCTTGATATAACAATAACGTAAACTGCAAATACCATAGAGGCTGCTCAGCCGAGCTGCCTCTTCAAAAAGAAGGTGAATTGGTTGGAACAAACGATGCTTTCAATGAAAAATATTTCAAAGGCCTTTAATGGGATAGAGGTTTTAAAGTCAGTTGATTTCTCCGTCGAAAAAGGCGAAGTTCATGCCTTAATGGGGGGGAATGGTGCAGGTAAATCTACATTGATGAAAATATTAACCGGTGTGTACACAGCTGATGGCGGAGATGTATTTATTGAGGGGAAACCGGTAACAATCAATGACATGAAAGATGCCAGAGCTAATAAGATATCTATGATCTTTCAAGAATTCAGTTTAATTCCGACATTGACCGTTGCAGAAAATATCTTTTTAACAAGAGAAGCAAAAACTTCATTAGGATTGCTCAATGACAAAGAGTGTGTTGAAAAAACAAGGGATCTTTTAAAAGAGTTAGAGGTTGATATCAACCCAAATGAATTAGTAGGAAATCTTGGAGTTGGATATTGGCAAATGACTGAAATTGCAAAAGCCCTCTCGCAAGAAGCGAAAATTTTAATTATGGATGAACCGACTTCTTCATTGACCAAGAATGAAACGGAAATTCTTTTCAAGTTCATTAACAAGCTAAAAAGAAAAGGGATTTCTATTATATATATATCACACCGTATGGACGAGATATTTGAGATTTGTGACCGAATTACCATTTTACGCGACGGTAAAAATATGGTTACGGAAAATTGTAAGGATATCCCTTTAGAAACTGTGATCCAGCATATTGTTGGTGCGGAAATGGATAAAGCTTTTGAATGGCAGGAACGGTCTTATCCGCACGGTTCAAACCCAATATTGGAAGTGAAGAATCTAGCTTCCGGTTCTAGGGTCAACGATATAAGTTTCAAACTGTATCCTGGTGAAATTCTGGGTATTGCAGGCTTGATGGGAAGCGGAAGATCGGAAGTGGCCCGCTCAATCTTTGGAATAGACCCAATTGACAGCGGTGAGGTTTTTATTAAAGGGGAAAAGCAATCGATTAAAAATCCGACAGATGCCATTTCAGCAGGCCTCGCTCTAATTCCAGAGGATCGAAGGGTGCAGGGGCTTGTGCTCGCCCATAGCGTTAAGGAAAATATGATCCTTCCAATCCTCTCCAAACTTAAAAAAGGACCATTTGTTGATGATCGCAAGGCTATAGAATTATCCAATGAATTAGTGAAAAAACTCAACATCAAGACGGATAATATTTATAAAACAACCAGTTTGTTATCAGGCGGCAACCAGCAGAAAATTGTGCTGGCAAAGTGGCTGGCAAATGATCCGGATGTTCTGATATTGGATGAGCCTACCATTGGTGTGGACATTGGTGCCAAGACAGAAATTATTGATATCATCCGTGAACTTGCTGATAGCGGAAAATCGATTTTAGTTATTTCATCAGAACTTCCTGAACTCCTCGCGGTAAGTGACAGAGTCATCGTATTGCACGATGGAAGAGTGGTTAAAGAACTAAATAGAAAAGAAATTCAAGCGGAGGAGGAACTTCAACATGCTATCCAAGGATATTAAAATGAAGGATCCCATAAATGCAGCACCTTATAAATCTGGAAAAACATTTGATTGGCGGGACTATATTGTATATATTGCCTTCGTAGGTGTTCTCGTCTATTTCTCTATTAGTTTATTTGATGAAGGCTTTTTATCATCGCAAAATTTAATGAATATTTTCCGTCAAACGGCTATGATTTCAATCATGGCAGTCGCTATGACATTTGTTATCAGCACCGGTGAAATTGACTTATCGGTTGGTTCCATCACAGCCTTGGCTTCTTTGACTACAGCATTGGCCATACAAGCCGGATTTGGACTTTTTGGCGGCGTTGTTGTTGGCTTGGGAACTGGAATTTTAATTGGGCTCATTAACGGTCTTCTTATTACAAAAGTAGCTATCCCTTCTTTCCTTGTTACACTTGGGATGATGGGAATTGTCCGGGGATTGGCGATGTGGTCCACCAATACAGCACCTGTACCGATTCTTGACCAAAACTTCAATTTCTTTTTCGGTTCCGGTGATCTTGGCCCGATTCCGATTTTGCTGGTTTGGACTTTTGTATTTGCATTAGTGGGACATATTCTGCTGCGAAAAACTTCATTTGGCAGACAAACTCTTGCTACAGGCGGTAATGAAAGCGCCGCTAAATTCTCTGGGGTAAAAACCGCGAAAGTTAAACTGATGGTATTTATCGGTACAGGATTAGCAGCCGGGTTCGCAGGTATTTTATACGCAGGCCGTATGCAGGCAGGCCGGTATACATTTGGTGAAGGCGATGAGCTTTCCGTTATTGCTGCTGTCATTCTGGGCGGAACGGCCCTTGCTGGCGGAGTAGGAACAGTTGTAGGGACAGTTATTGGATCCTTAATGATAGGTACGATAAATAATGGGCTAATCATCATGGGACTTGACGTTAGCCAACAAATGATTGTCAGAGGTTTGATTATTATTTTAGCAGTTGCTATCGGTCGTAAAACGATTAAACGATAAGGACTGACTGTGAAATGCGCATAGCATAGATTTTCAAACAGAGGGTGCCCTATTTGGGAACATCCTCTGTTGCTGCTGGTTCATACTCGATTCTTATTTGATACTAGATTGAATTAGATAAAAATTTTGTGATACAAATGGCCAGTGATGACGCAAAGGATTCACCTCATAAATGGATATCGGATGATGTCTAGCTTCAGCGCCCAGCCCGTCGAGGTCAAAAACAATCGCTTCTGAAGGCAAAAAGGGTCCTCTGTCAGCTTGTCTTATGCTGTATTGTGACCAAAAGCCGTCACAACTCTGTCAGACTTGCACAGGACAAGGAACACTTCGTCAGCGATACCTCGCACGAAACAAAGCGGCAGCTTTGTGAGGATGTGCTGACGTCGACGTTTGGCACAGGACGTGGCAGAAGTTAGTCGGTTCCTTAGTCGGGCGCTTGCGCTTTTCTGACAATTTACTAAGAAACGGATAAGCTGCTTAGGCATCAAGCTGAATGTAAGACTTTATTTAGTAATTAGGAGATAATATGTATTACGTATATGAAACTCAGGAGGAGGAGGAACCCTGCATGATAATCATTCACGCATATTTCAAGGTTGATCCGAAACAGCGTCAAGAATTTCTTGAACATGTTAAACAGGTAATGGCGCCATCTCAAGCTGAAGAGGGAAATATAACCTATGAATTTTTTGAGAAACCGGACCAGTTAAATTCTTTTGTGTTTGTAGAGAAGTGGAAAGATCAAGAAGCTATTCAGGTACATGAAGAAACTGCTCATTTTACATCTTTCGTTAAGGATATAGAGTGCTTTTTGCTTGAAGCCATATATGTAGAATCTTTCGAAGCATCAGCTTTGAATAAAGATGATGAAAGGAATGATAACGAGTGAAGCTGGATTTAGAGAACAAAACAGCCCTTGTAACCGGGGGAAGCAAGGGAATTGGTAAAGCCATTGCAAAGGCTTTGGCAGCTGAAGGAGCCAATGTTGTTATCTGTGGCCGGGGCATCGAAGCTTTGAACGAAGCAGAAACTGAAATAAAGCAGAGCGGTGGAAGCGTCCTTTCAATTCAAGCGGATTTATCCAAACAGGATGATGTGGACAAACTGGTTTCAGGAGCTATTGAACGCTACAAAACAATTGATATTCTTGTCAATAATGCAGGTGTCGCGAGTGGCTTTGATGATTTTGAATCCTTGGAAATAGAGGACTGGCAGAGGCTTTTTGATATTAACCTATTTGGAGCGGTGCGCATAACAAAAGCGGTAATCCCTTATATGAAAAAAGAAAAATACGGTCGGATTATTAATATATCTTCGGAATCTGGCATGCAGCCCGATGCATTTATGCCTCATTATAATGCTTCAAAAGCGGCGCTTAATAATTTTACGAAAAGCCTATCCAAAGCATATGCCGATCAGGGAATTTTAGTAAATACCGTTTCTCCGGCTTTCATTATGACTCCAATGCTGGAGAACCTGTTAAAAGATAATGCCGAAAAACAGAAAATAACCTATGAGGACGCGGTTTTGCAATTTTTAAAGGAAAATAGGCCTCATGTTGAAGTAAAACGTCCAGGAACAGTAGAAGAAGTGGCTTCCGCAGTAGTGTACCTTGCATCAAGTCAAGCTTCCTTTATTAATGGAGTCAACCTCCGTGTAGATGGCGGTTCTGTAGCAAGTCAATAAAAAGAGACAATTAAAATTCGCGTCGCATGGTGGGTTTGTGTAGTTATTAAGTCGTTTTCGATACAAATTAACAAGAATACGCTAAGGTGGGCTGACCTATACATAGCTTTTGGTCAGCCTTACATTATGTCTGCCGGATATAAGAGCGGTATTTTGCAAAAGGCTTTGAAAAAACAATGCAAAAGTGTTGCTTGATTAAATGTAATCGATTACAATAAACATATAGATTGATCAAGCAACAATATAACACTAGTGAAAAAATTTTTTTATTAAAATGTAATCGATTACAACTAATTCTTAGTCTCGAAATAGAATAACTTACATGTCTGATGGCAAATACGTATTATAGAGCACTAGTATGGTAATGAGGAGGACAACCAATGGAAAAAATTAAAGTGGGAGTTATCGGAACGGGTTTTATCGGACCAACTCATATTGAAGCAATCAGAAGGCTTGGTTTTGTAGAAGTAGTGGCTCTGGCGGGGAGCAGCCAGGAATCAGCGGAAAAAAAAGCGGCTGAACTTGGAATTCCAAAAGCGTATGGCGATTTCCGCGACATGCTGAAGGACAGTGAAATTCAGGTTGTCCATAATTGTACGCCGAACAATCTCCACTTTGAGATTAATAGAGAGATTATCTTGGCAGGTAAGCATGTGCTATCTGAAAAACCGCTCGCTATGGACAGCAAAGAATCCGCCGAGTTACTGGCATTGGCACAAGAGCATGGTGTCGTCCACGGTGTTAACTTTAATTACAGACAGTTCCCTAGCGTGCAAAACCTTCATGCAAAAATCGGACACGGAGATCTGGGCAAGGTGAATTTGGTCCATGGAAGCTATCTGCAGGATTGGCTTTTGTATGAAACAGATTATAATTGGCGCTTAGCCCCTGAGGTAGGCGGCAAAACACGTGCTGTCGCGGACATCGGTTCCCATTGGTGCGACACCGTTCAATATGTGACCGGGAAAAAAATAGTCGAGGTATTTGCCGATTTAGCCACAGTGATTCCGGTAAGAAAGAAGCCAATGTCGAATGTAGCTACATTTGGCGCACAGAACACTGAAGAAGTCATATATGAAGATGTTCCGATTCATACAGAGGACTATGCATCCGTGCTTGTCCGCTTTGAAGATGGATCAAAAGGTGTATTTACAGTATCACAAGTAAGTGCTGGACGGAAAAACAGACTTAGCTTTGAAATTTCCGGAAGCAAAAGCTCTGCATTCTGGAATCAGGAAGAACCTGAAAAGCTGTGGATTGGTCATAGAGACAATCCAAATGAAATGCTTCTCGCCGACGCAGCTCTGTTTTCACCGGAAGCAAGATCAGCGATCCATCATCCTGGCGGCCATAATGAAGGCTGGCCAGATGCTTTAAAAAATATGATGCTGAATTATTATACCTTCATTAGAGAAGGCAAAGATCCGGCGAAGGATAAAACAAATTTTGCGACATTTGAAGATGGTCATATTTCAATGTGCATTACTGATGCGATTCTGGAAAGCCATCAACAGCAAAAATGGGTAAAAGTTCAACAGGAGGTTCAATCATGAAACTAGGTGTATTTACTCCGCTTTATCAGAATCTGCCTTTTGAAGCAATGCTGGATAAGCTTGCTGAAATGGGAGTAGAGACAGTTGAATTGGGGACAGGTAATTATCCGGGGAACAGCCATTGTAACCCGGATGAGTTATTAAACAGCCCGGAAAAATTAAAGTTATTCCAAAATGCAGTCAATAGCAGGGGGTTGACGATTAGTGGTTTAAGTTGTCATGGCAACCCTCTTCATCCAGATAAAAAGGTAGCAAAAGAATCACATGAAGTCTGGAAAAAAACTGTCTTGCTGGCAGAACGGTTAGAGATTCCAGTAATTAATGGTTTTTCGGGATGTCCTGGCGACCATCCTGGCGCAAAATTTCCAAACTGGGTAACGTGTTCCTGGCCACCTGAGTATACAGAAATTCTAAATTGGCAGTGGAATGAGATAGTAATACCTTATTGGAAAGAAGAAGCAAAGTATGCCGAGTCTCATGGAATCAACCAGATTGCGTTTGAAATGCATCCGGGGTTTGTGGTTTATAATCCTGAAACATTATTGAAATTAAGAGCGAATGTAGGACCAGTAATTGGTGCGAATTTTGATCCAAGCCATCTTATTTGGCAGGGAATAAATCCGGTAGAGGCCATAAAAAAACTTGGACAGGAAAAAGCAATTTTTCATGTTCACGCCAAAGATACGTATTTGGATCAAGCTAATATTCAAGTTAACGGTGTTTTGGATACCAAGCATTACAGTGATATTGTAAACCGTTCATGGTCATTCAGGTCAGTAGGATATGGCCAGGATGAAAAGGCATGGAAGGATATCGTAAGTACTCTTCGGGCTATAGGTTATGACTATGTGATATCAATTGAGCATGAGGATATGCTTGCTTCCGTTGATGAAGGCCTAGGTAAGGCAATCGGCTTGCTTAAAAGCGTGATGTTCAAGGAACAAATGACAGAAATGTGGTGGGCGTAAGGTTCTTCATCTATAAACAACAGAGCTGCTAAAATGAGGCAGTGTTATTTATAGATTGATAGAATTGTAATTTGTCCAAAAAAGGAAATTAAAAAGTAAGATAAAAAGATTGTATTTATCAATGTAATCGATTACAATAGTTTCATACAGTATTAATTGTTCAAACAATGTTCAATCGATATGAAGGCTGAAAACGGTATCATTATACTAAAAGACAAAAAAATGAATGATATGTGTTTGTGAATATTATCAATCTTTTTTTAAAAGTTGATGTAATCGATTACATGTTTTTCGGGATACATTCAGATGACTAACAATCTGTGATGTTATGAAGACCTTAGGAGGTGAGGCGGCACGCAGCTTCAATTCATAACAAAACCTTTTTAAATAATAGTGGAGGGATAAATAATGAAACTAGGCTATCAAACAAATACATGGGGCGGCGTAGTTGGCCATCCTGCCGGCGTTACTTCAGTAAAGGATCTGTATTATCTTACTCCAGGTTCTACAGAAGAAGCACTAAGGGATATTGCAGCTGCAGGGTATGAAGGTTTCGAACTATTTGATGGAAACCTAATGCAGTATATAGATAAGAAAGAAGAATTCAAGTCACTAATGAATGAACTCTCTTTGAAATTTGTTGGCGTGTATACCGGTGGAAACTTTATTTTTCCTGACATATTAGAAGAAGAATTGGCCAAAATTGAAAGCGTTGCCGCATTTGCTTCTGAACTAGGCGCCGAACATCTTGTTATCGGCGGTGGAGCCATCCGTAGCAATGGCGTTAAAGAGAGCGATTACAAAGCATTAGGGGATGCTCTTAACACAGTTATAGAGATCGCTGAAAAATACAACCTTGTACCAAGCTATCATCCGCATCTTGGTACATGTGTCCAAGCTCCTGAACAGCTAGATAAACTTATGCCATTAACAAAGATAAATTTAGTGCCGGACACTGCTCATATTGAAGCAGGCGGCGGAGATCCGGTTGAGGTTATTAAAAAATACGCAGATCGTATTAAATACGTACATTTTAAAGATTATAAAGACGGTGAGTTTTTGCCATTAGGCGAAGGAAATCAAAAATTTGATGAAATGCTGAAAGTTCTAAATGAAGCAAGCTATGACGGCTGGATTACTGTAGAGTTAGACAGCTATGCTGATCCAAAAAAAGGCGCTGAAATTAGCCGTAAGTTTTTGGCGGACCTTGTGTAGGTAAATAATCCAGAAGTTTCATGAATATATGACAGAATAACTTAAATCATTATCAGTTAATTTAGAGGAGGACAAAATCATGAAAAAATTGAACGTAGGTATGATTGGCGGAGGATTTATGGGGAAAGCGCATGCACTTGCATATGCAGCAATGCCAATGTTTTTCTGGCCGGCACCGGCAATCCCGCACCGCCACACAGTTGTGGATGTTAATGAAGAATTGGCAAAAGATGCAGCTGCAAAATTAGGATTTGATAATTACTCAACTGATTGGAGAGCGGTAGTCAACGATCCGGAAATCGATATCATTGACATTTGTACTCCAAACAATACTCACGCTGAAATTGCAATTGCCGCGGCAAAAGCCGGAAAACATATTATTTCTGAAAAACCGCTTGCCCTCGGTGCGGAAGAAGCAAAAACTATGCTGGAAGCTGTACAAGCTGCAGGCGTAAAACATGCGGTTGCTTTTAATTATAGAAGAACCCCTGCTGTTGCACTTGCTAAAAAATATATTGAAGAAGGAAGAATCGGAGAAATCCTCAGCTTCCGCGGCACATATCTGCAAGATTGGTCTGCTGATCCAAACTCACCGCTTTCATGGCGTTTCCAGAAGAAAATTGCCGGATCTGGAGCTTTAGGTGATATCGGAACACACGTAGTTGATTTTGCCCGCTATCTTGTTGGGGAAATTACAGACGTAAATGCCATGACAAAAACATGGATTCCGGAACGTCCAATACAATCCGGCGGAGTAGACAAGCTTGGTACTGTTAAGAGTGGTGCAGAAGATACTCCAAAAGGAACCGTAGATGTAGATGATGAGTTCATCACAATGGTTAAGTTTGATAACGGAGCAATCGGAACGATTGAAGCAACACGTAATGCATGGGGACGCAACAACTTCCTTACTTTTGAAATCCATGGTACAAAAGGTTCCCTTGTTTTCAACTATGAGCGCCGTGACGAGCTTCAAGTATCTTTCGCTGATGATCCAAGCGATGCAAAAGGTTTTAGAACAGTTTATACTGGTCCGGCTACACCATATGGAGAAGCATTATGGCCAATTCCTGCACTCGGTATTGGTTACGGAGAAACAAAAATCATTGAAACTCACGACTTCTTTAAAGCGATTGTAGAAGACACGCAAGCTTCCCCAAACTTCAATGATGGATATCAAATCGAATTGATTGCGGATGCCATCCTTGAATCAGCTGAAAAAGGTCAATGGGTAAAGCTGTAAATAGAAACAAAGTGGGCAGATTTTAATGTACTAGGGGCTGCTTTCAAGCAGCCTCCTTAAGATTTTGATGTGGAACGGCAATTTTTATTTACTTACGAAAACGTTTACACAAAAAATAATGATATCCATCATAATAATTACAAGTTATCAGTGAAATTAAGAAACAAAACAGTATGTCACGGAGCCAAGGAACATTCCCTTGTCTTCCAGAAAAAAATTATTAAAAGATTCGTGCTTTTTTCATAACGAATGTAATGGAAGCTCTGATTTCTGGTATTTCCGTTCAAATATATGTCCCGCCTAGTCGGATTTTTCAATTTATCTGTCATATTTCAATGTGGCACCGATGCGATCTTGAAAATCTATGAAAAACAAGTGGAAAATGGATTCAAGCAGTAATTAAATTGTGCGCAATTAATAAATTCTTGTTTATACCCAATGTAGACACTCGATGAGGGGTGCCTGGCAACTAAGGAATAAACTACAACAATGAGGTGTTAAGAAATGAACCCAGGCTTAGACAATACACGTACGATTGGCGGCCTGCCTACAAAAATGGTTTGGGGCTTTGTCGCAATGCTTGTCTTTATGGCTGGTGATGGTCTCGAACATGCATGGCTGTCTCCTTATTTAATTGAACAGGGGTTGACCGTTCAACAGGCAGCAACACTTTTTACAGCTTATGGAGCAGTATTGGCGGTTGCAGCTTACTTTTCAGGAGTGCTTACGGAAATGTGGGGGCCAAGAAAGGTAATGCTTATCGGGCTGGTCACCTGGCTGATTGGCCAAATCCTTTTCATTGAATTAGGTTTAAAGCAGCATAGTTATGCAGCGATGCTTCCAACCTATGCGCTCCGTGGGATTGGCTATCCTTTCTTTTGTTATTCGTTTTTAGTGTGGGTAACGTATCGCAGTCCGAAGCGAATTATGGCTACGGCAGTCGGCCTGTTCTGGGCTGCATGGAGCGGCGGACTGTATGTGGTAGGAAGTTATTTCCCTGCTTTCATGACTGATCGCATTGGATATATGGGACTGTTGTGGAGTGCGGTTATCTGGGTTCTGGTTGGCGGAATTGCTGGGCTTTTAGTTGTCGGCAATGACAAAGTTAGCGAGAACAAGGGTGACGCAAAGGATAAACTTAAAAGTCTATTGAGCGGATTTACGGTCTGCATTGAAAAGCCAAAAGTAGCAATTGGCGGACTGGTTCGTATCATCAATTCAGTCGGAGTAGGGGCACTTCCTATCTTTTTCCCTATTTATTTGGCTTCCGAATATAATTATACCACTGGAGAATGGCTGACAATTTGGGGAACCTTTTGGTTTGCGAACATCATATTTAACCTGATCATCCCATACATCAGTGACAGATGGTTAGGCTGGCGCAGGACAGTTCAATGGCTCGGCAGTGTCGGCTGCGGTGTCATGACATTGGTAATATTTTATACACCGCAGATCGTTGGCCATAATTTCTGGGTCATGACATTGGTGGCAATTATTTTTGGAATTGTTCTTTGTGGCTTCGTACCACTTTCCGCGCTAGTAACTGCTTTAGCACCCGATCAAAAAGGATCAGCAATGGCTATTGTAAGCTTTGGAGCAGGGATGTCTTACTTCATCGCTCCGGCAATTGTTGGTTTGTTCATCAATAGTATTGGTGCTGAAGGGGTAATTTGGATATTCGCTATCCTATATTTTAGCGGAGCCGTTTTAATGAAATTCATGAAACTGCCTGAAGAAGAGGAACAAATGGAGAGAAAAGTTGCATTAAAGGAACAAAACGTGTAAAAAATACTCTCAATGTAAATTAATTATTGTAAATATAAAAGCAGGGGTCTGGCTTTCAGTTAATCCAAAGCATGAAACTTCATGTTCGGATAATAACAGTGGGTCAGACCTCTTGTATGTTGCACAAAAAGAAGAATCGCTCTTAAGTGGCATTACTAGCAATAAGCAGTATGCAAAAGAAACGATTCAACACAATAGCTTTTAAAAAATTTTTGAACAACTCTAAATTACTAGCTAAAATTGCTGGTTTACTAGCGAACATATTTGATCCGCTGTCCAAAACTAACAAATTACATGCAAATCTTTTTTTTAACTGTAAACTGCGTCGCTGTCACTTTTTACAAAATCTACTTCAAACCCCAAATCCTTCAGCATCTGGTGATCAGCGGTGCTTTCCTGGCCGGCTGTTGTGAGATAGTCCCCGACAAATATGGAGTTTGCCGGATAAAGTCCTAACGGCTGCAGGCTTCTTAAATTGACTTCACGTCCGCCGGATATACGTATTTCTTTCGTTGGGTTAATAAATCGCATTAGGCAAAGAACTTTAAGGCAATATCGAGGATTCAGTTCGTCAGTTCCTTCCAGCGGTGTACCGTCAATGGCGTGCAGGAAATTAACCGGGATTGAATCAGCGTCCAATACTTTTAAGCTTCTGGCCATATCGACTACGTCCTGCTTTGTCTCTTTCATCCCCATGATGACTCCTGAGCAAGGGGAAATTCCTGCTTCTTTGATTAGCTCAACAGTATCGACTCGATTTTGGTATGTATGAGAGGTTGTGATAGATTCATGATGGCGCTCGGAAGTATTGATATTATGATTATAGCGGTCTACGCCAGCTTCCTTTAGTCTGGCTGCTTGCTCCGGCTTTAACAGTCCAAGGCAGGCACAGACCTTGAGGTTGAATTTCTCCTTGATTTCCTCTACAGCTGAAACTACATTGTCCACATCTTTGTTGCTTGGACCACGTCCGCTTGCGACAATGCAATATGTTCCTACATTCAGGTTGTATGCTTGTTGGGCACCTTTTAAAATTGTATCCTTATCAACCATTCGGTATTTTTCAATGGGCGCGGTTGAGACACTGGATTGTGAACAATATCCGCAGTTTTCCGGGCAAAGTCCAGATTTAGTATTAATAATCATATTAAGCTTCACTTTATTTCCATAGTAATGGCTTCGAACTGTATAAGCGGCTTGAAGAAGCTCAAGAAGCTCCTCGTCAGGACAGTCTAGAACAGATAAAGCTTCTTCATTCGTTAAATCATGCCCTTCTAAAGCCTTTATCGAAAGTTGCTTCCAATCACCCATCATGTTACCTCCAATTTTTTTCTGAAATAAGAAAGTATAAAATTTATAACCAGTACAGATGTCTAGCTCCATCGCCCAGCCACTTTTTTTCCGTAGGAAAATAAAGCCCCGACGCACAAGAGATGAAAGTGCCGGTTTTAGCCATTCTTCTTCTGCCAGGGCGCTTGGGCTTTTCTTAAGCAGCCCGGTTAAATTTTCTGAACTGGCTTCTTGCTAACACTGTTTTTTCCAGCCTCAATCCCATAAAGCCTGCGCATACCGCTAAAATAATATCCTTTGGCAGCGGAGCAACCATCCATAGCCAGGCTAATTTATAGGTAAAACCTTCTGGAGCAGCAGCCCAGAATTTGTAAGCAAAGTACATCCAGTTCGTCCCGAACAAATAGTTAACGGCCATACCAATTAAAGCTGCCGAGACATAAACAGTAATAACACGCTTTTTCTCGATGATTTTACCTGTAATATAGGCTGTAAAAATAAATGAAACGATAAAGCCGAAGGTAGGGCTCACGATGGAGGAGATGCCGCCGCTAAATTTTGAAAAAACCGGGGCACCAACTAGGCCGACCAATGTATAAACAATCATTGCAACTGCGCCGAGCCGGCTGCCTAGAACTGCTCCTGCCAATATGGCAAAAAAAGTTTGTAATGTAATGGGGACTCCGCCCACTACCAGAAATGGGGCAATAGTCGTAATGTTGGCTCCAATGGCCATCAAAGCAACAAACATACCAATAAGCGTAATGTCAATCGTCCTAAGTTTTTTGTTCATTGTGATCTCCTTTGGAAATAAGTTATATATTGAGAATAATTTAATTAATTATTTAATGTCAACCAAAAAAATATTATAGTTAACATTTATCATTGCATTGGCAGTGATGTTTCTTAAAAAAATGGTACTTTTGGAATAAATTCTTTTTCAAGTGAATGAAAGCGCTGTATAATTTACGTGTGCAGGAAATTTTAATTTATATCATAGCTGCCTGTTAATATATATTCAGGTTTGGCAGCAGCAGCGATGAACCAAAAGTTAATCGGGAGGGAAATTAGTGAGTACAGAAACGACTTCAATGATCCAGCCGGTAATTGTTACATATGCTGGCAGAGTGGCAACGGTGGAGTTAAACCGCCCGGAATCCATGAATGCGATGAATGGTGACATGTTGAGTGAAATGGTTTGTAAGCTGAAAGAGCTGAACAGCGATGATAGTATTGATATTGTTATACTAAAAGGAAATGGAAAAGCGTTTTCATCCGGCGGAGATATTAAATGGATGTTGAATGGCACGGGCGACTTCAAAAATGTTATGGATTGCATTAATGAACTAGTAACGACCTTGTATTGTATGCCGAAGCTGACAATTAGCGCTATCCATGGGGCAGCGGCTGGGCTTGGCCTAAGCATTGCGCTTGCTACCGATTATACGATTGCTAAAGAGGGAAGCAAGCTGGCAATGAATTTCATTGGTATCGGATTAATCCCTGATGGAGGAGCGCATTTTTTCCTTGAAAGAAGGCTTGGAGAAGTAAGGGCAAAAGAACTAATTTGGGAAGGAAAAGTTATGAGCCCGGCTGAAGCACTGGAAAAGAACCTTATTAATGAGATTGCCGAAGACCTTGACTTATCGGTTGAAAAGAAGGTACAGGAATGGCTGAGCAAACCTGTCCAAGCAATGATTAAAACGAAGAAAATACTGGCTGAAAGAAACCGGCCGCTGCTGCTAAAAATCCTGGAGCTTGAAAAATACGGCCAGGACAAAATGAGAACAACTGAAGACCATAAAGAAGGAATCACGGCGTTTGTTGAAAAAAGAAAGCCGAATTTTACTGGAAAATGATAAAAGGAAACCCCGGTCAAATGTTGACTCGGGGTTCCTTTGCTGAAAATAAAACCAGCCCTGTTATTCATGGAAACAGGAGTAATCTAATTGATATTTGTTTACCGGTGAAACAGAACAAGCTTGCCTGCTGGAGAGGTACAGCGATGTGTTTTGTCATAAAGATCTTTTTCTCTTAATAGGGTTTCTCCGAGTTCCTTTGCCTGCTCATCAGTTTCCGCCTGAAAAGATTCATCTAGCAGCTTTTCTCCATCTTGCTCAAATACAGTTAATTTATATGTCCTACCCATTATGTAAACCCCTTTGTTTAAAAATTCAGATATCATTTATTTTTGCATATCATTTTATGGTTTGTAAAGTGTATTCGCAAAATGAAAAAAGAAGTTAACTAAGTATTTTTTTGAATTCTTGTTTTCTTTATAATTAAGTCAGGGTTTTATTTGAAACTTCTGCAAGTATTAGCCGTAGATTAATTAGTCAATAGTGTTTTATGAGATGTTTGCTCGGGGGGAGAAATAATGTGCCTTGGTTTTCGGGAATGTTGATTTTGCTGATTATCGTATGCGCAACCATTTATTTTGGAATGCGTCTAAATAGAAAAGCTGCTATTAACCTCTAAATATAAGAAATCAAAAAGGAAGAAAAGCTACAGCACCTCTGATAATATCAACTGGACATTGGCGGACTTCTTTACACATTCGGGCAGTGATTCTGACAGTGGAGGATCAAGTGGTGGAGATGGAGGCGGCGGAGGGGATTGAAAACTGATGGAAATACTATTTTCGTACAACAGCCGTGCCGTTAAATGGGGCAGGGTTGTTTTTGCTGGTGGATAGATACTCCTATCGCTGGCCCAGGGAGAACTATTAAACGATTTTCGAAATTTAAATATATAACCTACCATTCTGTATACTGATGGGAAAGTGTGTTCCCTTTATGATAGAATAAGTTCTAGTGAGGTGTAGATATGAGTGAGATTGTTTTTATGCATGCTGCAGATATCCATTTAGATAGTCCGTTTAAGGGCCTGAAGGGTCTTCCATTCCCGATCGTTGAAAGGCTTAGGGAAAGCACATTTAAAGCGTTTCAAAATATGATTGACGCGTGCATTGAGCATAATGTTGATTTTCTCTTACTAGCAGGTGATTTATATGATGGAGAAAATAGGAGCCTGCGTACACAGTCCAGATTTAAAAAAGAAATGGAAAGGCTGAATCAGCACCAAATTCAGGTTTATATCATTCATGGCAACCATGATCATATGGATGGCACATGGGTGACGATGGAGTTCCCGGAAAATGTACATATATTTAATGCATCTGTCGAAGTGAAAACATTTCAGAGACAAGATGGGACTCTTGTAAACCTGTATGGCTGCAGTTATCCGAGACGGCACGTAGCTGAAAGGATGATTGACTCATATGCCATCCGGGAAGGTGCGGATTACCATATCGGCCTTTTGCACGGGAATTTGGAAGGCAGCAGCGGCCATAGCCCATATGCTCCTTTTTCAATCAAGAATTTAATTGAAAAAAGAATGGATTATTGGGCTCTGGGCCATATACATAAAACTCAAATTGTTACAAAACAGCCGCTGTCCGTCTACCCTGGCAATTTACAAGGACGGCACCGGAAAGAAAGCGGGCAAAAGGGCAGTTTTCTGGTTAGGCTGGGTCAGATTTCACAAGATTATACGTTTATAGATTCAGCAGATATATTATGGGAGGCTGCAGATATGCAATTTCCTGCAACACTTCCTTTTGATGAAATTCTCCATTTGTGCAGGAATAAGCAAGAAGAATACAGGTCCAGGAATACTGGAGTTTTGCTTGAATTTATAGTTTCAATCTCATCTGCTGGTGAAGCAAATATTTTTACTCCGGTTTTTATCGATCAGCTTCTGGATATCTTGAATGACGGTGAGGATGACAGAGAGGACTTTGTTTGGGTATATAAAATCAAGCTTATTTCTTCATTACCCCAAAACGAGCCTGGCAAGCATGGAACCCCATTTATCCAGGAGATGCTTAGTATTGCTTCCTCTTTTGATGGCTCCATAGATGCGGTGCAGCCGTTATTTTCTCATCCGAAGACAAGAAGATATTTAGATGAGCTAACAAGCGAGGAATATGACGAACTGCTCGAGGACGCAAAGTTTTTACTAAGGCAGCTGCTTAATTAATTAGCAGGCAGAAAGGGGGACAGCATGAAATTAAGAGATATCCATATATATGGTTACGGGAAGATGGAGGATGCTAAATTTAACACGATGGAAGACGTTCTTGTTTTTTATGGTGAAAATGAGTCCGGCAAGTCTACGATTATGTCGTTTATCCACAGCATTTTATTTGGATTTCCTACCAAGGCCCAAACCGAACAGCGTTATGAACCGAGGAACACTGTTAAATATGGGGGAAAACTGACTGTGGAATCTAAAAGGTATGGATTGGTATCTGTAGAGAGAGTAAAGGGAAAGGCCACCGGTGATGTTACAGTTACTTTTCCCGACGGAACAACGGGGTATGAAGATGATCTTCAGTTGATTGTCCAGGGGATTGATAAAACTTATGTCCAGTCTGTTTTTTCATTTGACTTGAATGGGCTGCAAGGCCTGGATGGTCTTGATGAGAGATCGATAAGCAAATATCTCCTGTCTGCTGGAATGATAGGCAGCGATAAATTGATGGATGCAGAAACAAGGATTCAAAAGGAGCTTGATGCCCGTTTTAAACCATCAGGTCAGAAGCCCCGACTTAACATTATAGCGAAGGAATTGCAGCATTCACATCAGCTTTTAAAAAAAGCTGATGAAAATCAAAAAGGATACGATTCCTTACAGCAAAAGCGCCTGCAAAAGGAAAAGCAGCTGGCAGAGTTGAAAAGTCATATTAGTGAAATCGAAAAACAGCTGCTCCTCTACAAAGAATTCCTGCGCATAAAGCCGCTTGACGAAGAATATACGGTGTTACAGGCGAGAATATTAGAAATTGGAGAATGGTCCTTTCCAGAGGCTGGGGTTAAAAGGCTGGAGGCTGCAGAACAGTTATTCCTATCAGTAAAATCCCAATTAACCTCCCAGCAGCAAAGAACAGAAGAGTTAAAGGGTATAGTAAAAGAAGTAGAGGTCAATAGTTTCATAATCGAAAATAAAGAGAAAATACAAACAACCTTGGAAAACGGGGCATTGCTGGAAAAAATGGATTATGAACAGTGGAGGCTTCTGCACAGTCTTGATTCTGCCAGAAAAGAGATAGCCCTGCTAAAAGGAGATATTGGCATTAACCTGGATGAGGCTGATATTCTTTTGCTCGATACAAGCTCCTTTTTGAAGGAGCGCGTTGGACAGCTTGAGAAGCAAAAGGATCGGCTGGAAGCGGACAAATTTCATTTGGATGAAATATATAAAAAGCAAAAGGGCATGCTTGAACGCTGTGAATCCCGTATTAAGGACTTATCAAAGCGCCTGCTTCCAGCTGAAAAAAAAAACGAGCTGGAAAAATCAATAGCTTCCATGGAAGGAACCAATCAGACAGAAATGCGAAAGCTGCTCTTGGATGAACAAATTTCTGAGCTAAAGAGAAGGGTTCAAAGACATAAGGAAAAAATAAAGCAAAAAAATAAACGGGAAAATAGAATATTTTATTCTTTCCTTTTCCTATTAACATTACTTGCAGTATATGGAGCGGTTCAGCATCAGCTTTTGTTATCCGCCGCAGCTGTGCTGGCTGCGCTGATTCTCGGAGGCTTTTCATTCTATACGAAACAGGATGACCAACAAAATGAACTTACGGAGCAGCTCAAGGAGGCAGAACGAAAAAAAGGTGAGCTCGACCGGATAAGGCCTGCGGGAGAAAGTGAAATGAAAGCCGTTCATGAGCTGCTTGAACAAGATGCAGAAATAGAGCGGCAGCTTGCTTCTGAAAACCAAAAATATCGTGAATATGAAGAAGCATTCCATTTTTCGATCGATGCATATTCCGAGTGGGAAAAGCAAGTAAATCAAAATGAAGAGATGATTGATGCTATTGTTAAGGAATGGGGCATTTCAGAGCATACTGTCGTTTCGAATGCAGGCATTGCCTTCGAAAAAATTGTTATGCTCAAAAAAATGATAGAAGAAAAGAATACATCAGAGGAAGAATACAAGCTTTTAAATCTGGAATTCTCTTCTAGAGTCCAAGATGTACATTCGTTAGCCACTCATTGCGGCTTAGCTGATCTTTCCTGGAAGGAAGCCATCACAGAGCTGCGAAAGGCTATGAACATTTCACTTGAAAATAAATTGAAACGGAACCAAATGAGGGAAGAACTAGCACGATTTGATTCCGAAATACTAGATTTGTCAATTTCTTATGAGCAGACAGAAATTGAAATTCAAAAACTATTTGAGTTGGCAAATGCCAAAGATGGAGAAGAATTCAGGGAGAAGGCCCGGCTGGCAGCCGAAAGGGAGCGTCTTCAAGAGAAGGCAGGTTTAATTGCAATTCAGCTTCAGCACGTTTCACTGGCCAGGCATGAAAGACAAGAGTTAATCGAAAAAGGAATTAGTGAATACACAATCGAAGAGCTGGACCGAAACAGACTGCAATTGGTAGACCAATTATCGGCACATCGGGATGAACTTGCTTCATTAAAACTGGAGATAGGCAGACTGGAAGAGGGCGGGGCATTTGATGAACTATCCCATCTCTTTCATGAAAAAAAGGCGGCCTTCCGGGAAGAAGCAAAGGATTGGGCTAAATTTGCTATTGCAAAAGCATTGCTCCAGCAAACAATCCATAAATTTACTGAAGAGCGCTTGCCGGTTGTTTTAGAGAAGGCAGAGGAGTTTCTGTCATTTTTGACAGACGGGAGGTACAGAAAAATTGTTCTGGGAAAGGACCAGCAAATTCAGCTGGAAAGAGGCGATGGAATTCGTTTTGGAGCAAGCGAAGTAAGCAGGGGAACGGCAGAGCAAGTATACGCCTCCATCAGAATGGCGCTCGCCAACCAATCCTTCGAGGCAGATCCGTTTCCAATAATCATTGATGATAGCTTTGTAAATTTTGATTTTACAAGAACGGAACGCATGATTTCTTTACTTGAAAAGCTGTCGGAAACCCGCCAGGTTATCTTCTTCACCTGTCACAGTCATTTGCTTTCCAGCTTTTCAAAGGCGAAACTTATTGAATTAAAAAAGGAAGAAAAACAAGTGTTGTAATAAAACTAATAAAAAAAGGAAAAACCAGCTGAAAGCCTGATATGGTATACTGTTGTTACGATATCGGAACGGGGGATTCAAATGGAAAATGGCATTTATCAGTATGGAGTCGGTGACGCAATAGATACATATATGTATATAAAATCAAGCACAAAAGGGATCGCAAGCAATGGAAAGCCATTTTTGTCACTGGTGCTTTCAGATAAGACTGGAGAAATCGAAGCCAAGCTATGGGATATTTCAGAAGCTGATGAACGTCAGTATGCTGCAGAAAAAGCAGTTCGTATTTTGGGAGAGATCCAGAATTATAGAGGCAGGAACCAGCTCAAGATTCGCAATATAAGGGTTACAACGGAAGCAGATGCGGTGAATCTCGCTGATCTGATTCAAACTGCCCCAATTAGCCAGGATGAAATGATGCAGACAATCACGCAGTATATTTTTGAAATGACGAATCCCAGCATTCAGCGGATTACCCGTCATTTACTAAAAAAACATCAGGCTGAGTTTATTACTTATCCAGCTGCAACAAAGAATCATCATGAATTTTTATCCGGGCTCGCCTATCACGTTGTTTCCATGCTCGACCTGGCAAAGGCAATTGCCGTGCTGTATCCGAAGCTTGATAAAGACCTGCTGTACGCAGGTGTAATACTCCACGACCTAGGCAAGGTAATGGAGCTATCCGGCCCCGCTTCAACTGTATATACGGTGGAAGGCAATTTACTCGGGCATATTACAATTATGGTCAATGAAATCGGCAAGGCTGCAGATGAGCTGGGCATTAGCGGAGAAGAAATCATGATTCTTCAGCACCTAGTGCTGAGCCATCATGGCAAGGCTGAATGGGGCAGCCCGAAACCGCCTATGGTAAGGGAAGCTGAAGTACTTCATTATATCGATAACCTGGATGCAAAAATTAATATGATGGATCGTTCCCTGGATAAAGTGAAGCCAGGCGAATTCACGGAAAGGGTATTTGCACTCGAAAACAGATCGTTTTATAAGCCTCAGTTTCAGAAATAGATTACAAGGAAATAAGTTATGATATTTCGCTAAACCTCCTATACGCGCCAAAATAGGAGGTTTTTTGCATTTCTAAAAAGTGGACTCTCTTTCCACAAATACCAATTTAGGGAAGTATATTTAATTTCATTGCAGCATATTCTCTATTAACGGGATGGACAAGTTAGATTGAAGGGAGCAGGAATAATGCCAATTTGGATTTGGTTCGTAGTGGCAGGAATCATTGTAAGTGCAGTGATGGCAGTCCGGACAGCGAGGCTGGAGAGAATACAGGAACAAGAGTGGATTGAGCAGGAAGGCCAAAAGTATATTGACCGTATCAGGGAAGATAAAGAAAAGAAAAATGAATTTCAGCCGGAGGCTTAAGCCGGAATTCACTATACAGAAGGCGCGTACCATTTTTGGTACGCGCCTTCTAGATTTGAAAACTAATGATATAGAAACTGAGCAGGTCGCTGTTGCTCGTCTCTTAACACTCAGTCAGGTATCTATTTATTGTGCGGCAGGCTGTTCAGGTCTATCGAGTGCTTTTTCCAAGTCTTTATCCTTTATCTCGACATTAGCTGCCTTCAATTCTTTATCGACTGCTTTGTTTACTTTTTCCTGATCAATTTTTGCAGATTTTACTTCATACTCAAGTTGCTTTTTCATTTCATCGTAAGGTTTCTTTTCTTTCTTGTCTGTTACCTGGATGATATGGTAGCCATGTTCAGATTGGACAGGTTCACTAATTTCATTCTTTTCCAATGCATAAGCGGCTTCTTCAAAGGCTGGAACCATTGCTCCCGGTCCAAACCAGTCCAAGTCTCCGCCTTTTTCTTTTGAGCCTGGATCAGTTGAGTACTGCTTAGCCAAATCTTCAAATTTACCGCCTGCATCGAGTTTTTTCTTTACTTCCTGGGCTGTTTTCAAGTCAGCTACAAGGATATGGCGGGCACGGATTTCAGGGCGGATTTCTTCATAGCGCTCCTTCATTTCCTTTTCAGAAGCTTTTACGCCTTTAAGAGCTGCCTTTTCCTGAAGCATGCCAATCTTTAATGATTCTTTGAATTGTTTTTCATTTTCATATCCATATTGAGAAAGGGCCATTTCAAAATTCTCGCCCAAATCAGCTTTAAACTGGTTCACTCTTTCATCAAGCTCTTTATCTGTCACTTTATATTTATCTTCAAGTACTTTTTGATATACAAGCTCTTGAATCACTTGTTCACCGAATCGGTCTTTTAAAGTGTTATAAAGTTCATCCTTCGTAATATCGCCAGCTTTTGTTTCAACAACTACTTCAGACTTACCGCTATCAGTACATGCGGTTAAACCTAGAACGCCGGCTGTTACGGCAAGGGATAATAACCATTTCTTCATGCCATGCAACTCCTGTTTTGTAAATTGGTGGGGCTACTGTAAATCCACAAGTCCTACTATAACATAAAACAGATAATAGGCAAAAAAATATGTTGGTAATCTTTTTAGATTATTTAAAAAAATAGGTGAATGACCTACCCACTTTTCATTCTGTTACA
Source organism: Peribacillus saganii (assembly GCF_003429095.1). Lineage (GTDB taxonomy): Bacteria > Bacillota > Bacilli > Bacillales > DSM-1321 > Peribacillus > Peribacillus saganii. The sequence goes on along the minus strand of NZ_QVTE01000056.1, from coordinate 25,307 downwards.
TATGATAAATCGAAGTTACTAAAGGAGGAATGAACAATGAGTGAAGGTTACAACAACGGTTTTGCGTTATTAGTTGTGCTATTCATCTTGCTTGTAATCGTAGGTGCGGCATTCTGTTGGTAAGCTGACCGTAATTGCTGAATGCAGCACGTGATTCTGTCCCTGCAGTTGGCAGCATTAACAGCGACGCTTTCAAGCAGGAAACAGACTGCCTTTTAAGGAGCTGCCAAAGAAGTAATTGCCGTGTTAAACACCCGCAAAATGTGTAAAGGGGAAGAAACTGAAAAGCTGACACAGCTGGCGAGTCTCTTTGAGGAAGGGGGAAAATCAATGTCTGGAGGATACGGATACGGTGGTGGATTTGCCCTAATCGTGGTTCTATTCATCTTATTAATCATCATTGGAGCTGCCTGGCTATAAAAAATGAACAAAAGGTGGAGCGCAGGCTTCACCTTCTTTCATAACTGGAAATTATTAAACGATCAGCTTGATAGCGCAAAAGAGCCCAGCAACATTTTCCCGCAGGAAAAAATGTTGCTGGGATATAGCGCTTTTTCCCGAAAAACAGATGTACAATAAATAGTATGCAAGATTATGTAAATGATATCTCAATATAAGAGGATAATAGTAAAATGGTAATCAAAACATTTATTGTACGAAAAACCTTTGGCTGCCGGTCTTCAGGAATCTCTTTTTGAATGCATAATGTATCTGTCAATCTATTGATGTTGAAAAGAATTGCACCTGAAAAAAGAATAAACCATAATGAGATCACCCTGAATCCCTCCTTATCTAAACCAATCATTTATTCATTAACATACCAAATTATCGAAAAAAAAGATAGTACTTCGAATGCTAAATGTAAGTGCACCATGGTTTTAAGTAAACTCAAACCTTTCAAATTCCGAATGCTTATACCTACTTTAATATTACATATCTTTAAGATGAATATGTCATTCGGGCGGATTAAAATCGAAAGTATTTTGCCTTCAGGTTAAGCTTGTTACACGAAGATAAAGAACTTTAAGTATAGCAGGGGGTGGAGTTCCAAATGGAGATGGGAAAATTGTGAAGTAATGAACATAATGGATGAAAAGCAAAAAGCGGAGGATTCAGTTTTCTAATCCGCTTCTTGAAATCTGGGGAAGGAGTAGGGTTCGGCATCTAAATATGAAATGCCAATTTCTTCTCACCCGGAAGTGGGCAATAATGAAAGCATTATTGCTATTTATACTGGTTCTGCCTCTTTTGGTGCTTTCTTTTTGGAGAGGCGGCCGTTCTCCACGGAAAATTCATTATCGATGTTGGAAAAAGAACGTTCAAAAATCTCCATAAAATCTTCGCCATATATATTTCTGATTACGGCCATCATTTCAATCATATCAGGGAATTTGCCGTATAGTTCCCGTAGTGGGAGAGCACCGGTAAAAGCGGCATTTTTCCCAGGATCATAAGTTTCCATCAATGCCAGCAGAATTTTCTCACCTTCATCGGTAATTTGTATATACGTATTCCGTTTGTCATCCTCCTTTTTAGAAAACTGCAGCAGTTTTCTTTCTTCCAGTTTTTTTGAGAAATTGAACGCAGTAGAAACATGCATAACACCGAATTTAGCTACATCAGAAATGGAAGCGCCGTTCAAATGATAAGCGATCCATAAAATATGATGCTCGTTAATATTTAGGTCATATGGCTTAATCCACTGCTGCCAATCCTTTTCAACAGATTTCCATAAAGCCTTGCTTAGTTGGGCGACTCTCTGGCTAAAGAGCATAGCTTCTTTCATAGTATAGTTTTTTTCCTGCATACGTGTCTCACCTACCTAAAAAAATTCTAATACATTTATTATGACAATAAAATAAAAATTAATAAAGATAAAAATTTGCTAAATTTTTAGAAATTTTTTTATCAAGAGTTGTTTTTTCAAAAGAAGTGAAAAAAAATATGCGCAGAGGCAGAGAATCATGCCGGCTGCGCATAAAGAGTTACTGGTTTTCAGGATCTTTATTTGCCATTTTTTTAGGAGTTGGGGAACTCCCTACAATTCCTTCGAGTTCTCCAACAGCAGACTCAATTTCCTGAATTTGGCTGGAAAGTTCGTTTTTGTGAGGCTCAATCTCAAGTTTCCAATACTCAATTCTTGCTTTTACCTCTGATAGGAATTGGTTGATTGTCTCTTTGCTTACCTTTGTTGCGTAAACGGTATCATCCTTTAGTTCTGTGGCTCGGGCCTTGATTTCGGCCAAGATATCAACTGCTTCATCTTTGTTAATTTTGATCCTGTCCCGCAAGTCTCTTCCAGAGGACGGTGCGGAAAGGAGGACTGCAGCACCCGCAACTAATGTACCAGCCACAAAACCGAATAATAAAGATTTGGCTTTCATATTTTTCGTCACCTCATTCAATGTTATTGGTTAGTTTTTCTACAAAACATTTTAAAATCCTTTTAATGCCACTATAAAAGTTAATTATCGAATTCTCGGGAAACGCGCTTCAAAACAAAGGGACAGGTTAAATTAATTTCCCTCTAGTTTTTATATCACAAAAATTTTTTCTCAAACATTAATTCATTTTTTTTAATATATAAAAATAGTTTGAACACATTTATCAATGCAAAGAGGGGAATCTGGGTATACGAAATAGCCTGTCAGCATATATTGGTCTAAAAGAGAGGCAGGTTGCGCCTTGGCTACAGTAGAATATGCGTTATTTACTATATGTTTTCTTTTTTTTGCCGGGATGATTCATTTTTTATTGTCAGCAGAAAGGCCAGGCATCTATCCTCCCAAAAAGCTGTTGAGGAAAAGAGCAGGCTTCCTCGGGCTAGGAGGAGCATTGCTGTTGGTTATAGCTGTATTAATTCATTTCTCTGTGTAAATAAGATCCTTCTCTGTAATAAAAAGGAGAAATGAAAGGTAGTGTAAAAACCCCCTTGCTGTCAAGCAGGATATGAAAATGTGAGCATCACTAATAATTAGTGGTGCATTTTTTGTTCCTGGATAAGTAAAATTTATGTTTTTCAATAAGTACATGTGTCTAGCTCCAGCGCCCGGCAACTTTTTTCCGCAGGAAAATAAAGCCCTGACGCACACGACGTGCAGTTCCGACGTCGCCAAAGGAGAAAAATGCTTCAGTAGTGATATATCGCACGAAACAAAGCGACAGCTTTGTTAGGGCGTGGCGGTCTTAGCCGTACTTCCTCTGCCATGACGAGTGACCTTATTGAGGTTAACTTAAGGGGAACACTGCTTATAGCAGCAGACCTAAGAGAAGCTGCTATGAGATTCAGCTGATCTAATCGGTGCAAACTTAAGAGACGCTGATTTAAAGCAGTGCGAATCTACCGGCTGTATTTTTCTTACTCAGGTCCAACTGAACTCGGCTAAGGGAGATATGCAAACAAACTTACCGTCGATTGTAAGGACGCCTGAACATTGGATGCATGTCGGAAAATAAAGCATTTTAGCAAAGTTGAAGTGGTTAAAGACCAAAATAAAAAGAATGGATAAAGCATTTAACTGCTTTATCCATTCTTTTTTTAAGAAATTCTATGATATTTTAAATCAGCTTGCCGAGTAGGCGAAGCGTCAGCTATGTTGATGTGTAACGTTGGAACCGATGTTTGATTTTTTTACGATTCCCCCGGCGATTGGATAAATGATTATCATCGCTACCGTATTAAATGCCGCTGCCGGAAGTACAACTGCCGCAAATAGTGCTACGAACGGACCAGGAAGTCCAACTAGATAGAAGGCAGAGCCTAAAAAGATAATGCCTGAAATAATTGTGCCAATTGCTGTTAAGGCACCTACACTGATAATGGAATGGCGGAATTTTTTGATTGCCATTAAAAGAAAGAAAAAGATAAACGCTGTAAAGAATTTATCAATAATATTCGGCAGGAATCCTCCAGGGAATGATGTAGTCAAAGCTGAAATAATTCCACTTGCCAGCCCTAAAAGCAGTACATTCTTTTTTTCAGGAAACAGGATAATGCCCAAAAAGGTCATGATTAGCATCATATCAGGCTTCATGCCCATGAAAAACCCGGGTACAAACATGTGAAGCGCTGCACCGATCCCGATTAAAAGTGATAAAGATACCAGTATCTTTGTATTCAATTCTCATCTCTCCTCTTCTGAGCTCAACTAATTTAAAAGCCCCTCCGGCAGTGCACTCATTGCCTGACGCGAAAAGCTTTTAATTAGTATATCATGGCTTTTAAATATTTTGAAGCTTTTATTTCTTTTTGCTTATACTGTCTGTTCAGATGTTTTCCGTGTATGAGCCGCCTGGAATTTCTTCATGAAAGAAGCGAGTTCCTCGCAATGTACAAGTGGCACCGCATTATAAATAGATGCCCGGCATCCACCGACAGAACGGTGGCCGTTCAAGCCCACAAAACCAGCTTCTTTTGCTTCTGCAAGGAACTGTTTTGTCAGGTCTTCATTCTTCAGGGTGAAGGTTACATTCATATATGAACGGCTGTCTGGACGTGCGTGCCCTTTATAAAAACCATTGCTTTCGTCAATCGTATTGTACAGCAAGGCTGCCTTTTGCTCATTCAGTCTTTCGATCTCTTCTAATCCGCCAAGGTCCTTAACCCATTGAAGAACAAGGGATAGCAGGTAAATAGACATAGTAGGCGGTGTATTATAAAGGGAATCGTTGTCTGCATGCGTTTGGAAAGAAAGCATAGTCGGCAGGCCGGCATTCTTTTGAATTAAATCTTTTCTGATGATAACCACTGTAACCCCGGATGGGCCGAGGTTCTTTTGGGCTCCGGCGTAAATGAGCCCAAACTTGCTAACATCGATCTTTTTGCTAAGAATATCGCTGGACATATCCGCAATTACAGGTACTTCTACTGTTTCGGGATAATCTTTCCACTGGGTACCGAAAATTGTATTATTACTGGTGATATGCAAGTAGGCGGCATTTTCTGCAACATTCAGCTCGTCCAATGCAGGGATAGTTGAGTAATTGGTTTCCTTGGCGGAAGCAGCAACTTCACATGTACCGACTTTTTCCGCTTCCTTTAATGCTTTCTCAGACCATGATCCAGTTAATACATAGCTTGCGGTCTTTCCTTCCGGCAGAAGATTCATTGGGATCATCGAAAACTGCAGGCTTGCTCCTCCCTGCAAAAATAACACATCATAGTCCTCTGGGATATCCATTAATTCAATCAGAAGGCTCTTAGCCTTATTAATAATGGATTCAAAGTCCTTGCTTCTGTGGCTGATTTCCATTACAGACATGCCTGATCCATTGATGTTAAGAAATTCTTCTTGTGCTTTGGCCAATACTGCCTCAGGTAATGCTGCAGGACCAGCGTTAAAATTGTATGCTCGTTTCAAAATATTCCCTCCCTATACGGTGATGCATTAAAGTGAAAATAATTGTTTCTATCTTAACAGAATCGCAACTACTTTTGGGCAATCTTTTTGAAATTTTCTTTACAATTGCAATTATTCGTTTATATGGCTGGAAATAGAAGCAGCCATTCTTTGAAGATCTTCCGGCCTGTATTCATTTGTATGAGTGTTCCATATAGCTCCGAATCCATCTCCCTCACCATAGCGAGGCAGTAAGTGCATATGATAGTGGAACACAGTTTGTCCAGCGGCTTCTCCATTATTGTTGACGATATTAAGCCCAATCGGCTTAAATTCCTCTTTAATTGCCTTTGCAATTTTAGGAACGGCTTCAAAGACATGGCCTGCGATCTCCGGAGTCAGTTCATAAATATTTTCTTTATGTATTTTTGGAATGACAAGGGTATGACCCTTTGTGACCTGGCTAATATCAAGAAACGCCAGCACATGCTCATTTTCATATATCTTTGAACCGGGAATTTCTCCGTTAATAATCTTACAGAAAATACAATCGATCATAATCACACAGCACCTTTCATAAAATGGTTTATTGGCTTTATATTACCATAGCGCGGAATTTTAGTCATAATAAGCATTGGGAAAAAAATGAAAAAAAAGCAGGATGCAACCGATCGTTGCACCCTGCTGGAGGAAGAGGGAGGCTTCAATTTCACGTTCTACATCAGGCTGTTCTCCTCTTTTGCAAACACCTCATTCACATTAGAATGTGTACAGGTGAAATACTATTGGAGAAATTACATTCAAGGCGACCATCTCCTCATCTATATCGTTTCTCAACGTATAAAGCGTCTGATTGGTCTTTTACAAACACCCCATTTTTAATAGAGGAATTTTAAATAAGAATGTCTATTTCAACCTTTGAGCGCAAGATGACCATCCCCTTGCATAGAAACGTTAAAATAATGAAGCTGCTTATATTTCAGTTATAGGTCTTTAACTGGCACCCCATTCACAATTTGATTTTGAATCAATTGATCTTAGGAAGCTCCCTGCTTCTTTAATTATGATAGCCAGTCATCACGATAACTTACCTGGTTAAAGTTGGAATTTTAGTAACGATGACTATAACGGCCGTAGAATTTTTGATAATATATAGAGAAGATGAGAAAAGAAAGGAATCTTGACATGTCCTTATTGCAAATACAAAATCTGTCCGGCGGCTATACAAAAACGCCAGTGCTAAAAGGCATCAGCTTTGATGTAAAACCTAAGGAGCTTGTTGGCCTAATAGGATTGAACGGCGCTGGAAAAAGTACAACAATTAAACATATTATCGGTTTAATGGAGCCTAAAAACGGAAGCATTATGATTAACGGCAAAACCTTTACGGAACAGCCAGAAGAATACCGCAAAGAATTTACTTATGTCCCTGAAACCCCAATTCTTTATGATGAGCTAACTCTTGAAGAGCATTTAAAGCTTACTGCAATGGCATATGGACTTGAGGAAGCTGTCTTTAAGGCACGGATAGCGGCACTGTTAAAAGAATTCCGAATGGAGAAGCGGCTTGGATGGTTTCCGGCCCATTTTTCAAAAGGGATGAGACAAAAAGTGATGATCATGTGCGCATTTCTTGTTCAGCCGTCGCTTTACATAGTTGACGAGCCGTTCGTCGGTCTCGATCCGCTTGGCATTCAGTCACTTCTGGATTTAATGGGCAAAATGAAGGAAAGTGGAGCGGGTATCTTAATGTCAACCCATATCCTTGCAACCGCTGAGCGTTATTGTGATTCTTTCGTTATCCTGCATAATGGCGAGATCCGTGCAAGAGGTGATTTGGAACAATTAAGAACTCAGTTTTCAATGCCAGGTGCGACCCTGGATGATTTATATATCCAGCTGACAAAGGAAGAGAATGAATCATGAACAGCGTAAATTTTTGGAAGGAAAGGTTTCAAACCTTCAGTAAGGAGCTCCAGAAATATTTACGGTATATATTTAACGGTCATCTCTTGTTTGTACTCATTTTTGCAGTGGGGGGACTGGCTTATTACTATAGCGAATGGATTAAAACGCTTGATAGCGGATTTCCATCAGCCATTATCCTGGCAGTTCTACTTGGCTTAATGATTACGTCCAGTCCAATATATACATTCTTGAGAGAGGCGGATATGATTTTTCTTTTGCCGTTAGAAAAGCGATTGGACGATTATTTCAAGCGTTCCATTATTTTGAGCCTTGTGATTCAGGGGTATTTGCTTTTAATGGTCTTAGCTGCGGGTTTCCCGATGCACTCCAAGGTAACTGGGGCATCATTTCAGGATTTTGTGCTTATTTTCATGCTCATGCTGGTCATAAAGTATATGAATTTGGTGATTCGCTGGCATGTCCTGAAATTCCAGGAAACTTCCACCCTTTGGCTCGATAATGGTGTAAGGCTTGCTATTAATATTGTGCTGCTCTACTTTTTGCTTTCAAGAGCAAACTTATTTTTAACTATCATTACTTTAGCGTTGCTGATTGGCCTAATGCTGTATTACCGTCAGGCTGGAAAAGAAAAAGGGTTAAAATGGGAGCGGCTGATCGACCTTGAAGGCAAGCGCCTCATGTCGTTTTACCGGTTGGCCAATATGTTTACTGACGTGCCGAAGCTTAAGGAAAAAGTGTCCCGCCGGAAATGGCTTGATTGGCTGCTGTCATTCATTCCGTATCGGCAAACTTCTTCCTATACCTATCTTTATGCCAGGTCACTGCTTCGGACAGATGATTATTTTGGCCTTTTTCTGCGGCTTACCGTAATTGGTTCGTTCGTAATTCTCGCATTTACATCGATGTTGCCTGTGCTCTTTACAGCTGTATTGTTTTTGTATATGACTGGCTTGCAGTTAATGGCGGTGGGGCGGAACCACGAAATGAAAATTTGGATTAACTTGTATCCATTGCCGCAAGAAAAGCGGCTTCAGTCAATCATAAACTTATTGCAGCTTATGCTGCTCGTTGAAACGGTTATTTTCGCTGTTGTGGTTTTGTTTACAGGAGAATGGATAACCGCCTTCGCCACATTGGCAGCAGGATTAGCGTTTATCCTGTTTTTCAGGTCTTATGCTGCAAAAAAAATATCTGCTCTTTAAGGTGCAAATCTAATTGAACCGTATAACGTCAACCTGCCAGGAAACCGTCTCCTGGCAGGTTATTTAATTTATTTACTGGGAGTTGAAATCATATTTATTCTATTAAAGAATCTGCTCAGTATACTGCAAAAATTGCCGATGTGTGTCGAGAAATCGATATATTGTAAAAGGTGACGATAAAATTCGGAAGATGTGGTATAAGTATCCGAAGTTGTCGAAAATTTTCAGAAAGGTATTTAAAGGCTCTCCAAAATAACAGATATAAAAGGGTTTTTACGGGTTTTAATTGGATTGGCTCAAGCGTTAACAGCGGAAGGGGATTAGAGATTTCCTTATAGACTGCAAAGAAGGAATTGAGTTCAGCATACAATAGGATACACCTATCCTTTAAAGGAACTGTACATTCAATGAGGGGAATAACTATGTCGAACTGAATGTCATAGAAAAAGGAAACGAATTTTTCAAGGAAGCGATAAGCTTATTTGAGGATGTACCAGAATCCGCAATAAACAAGAAGTGGCCAAATATTATCATGGCCATCTTGCGAAAAGATGCGTTAGGACATTTTTTTGTCACATTCCTTGAATTTCAGGACCATCCTACTTAATGTATCTTCTTTTGTTGCTGAATAAAGAACAGCTTTGAAGTTTCTTTTCGCCCATTCACTCACACCTACTAAATCAATTGTATGATTCGGTGTCTTCGTGTTTACTGTAATATCGAGGGCATTGCTATTTGTTAAAAATGGTTTTAGTTCCTGCTTTAGTTCACCTATGGTTGTGGCAGTTATCTCATTCAATTTAGTTCCTCCTTATGTACAGTTTGATTTTGGTTGTTGCAGATTCCGTACTTTTTCATAATTCAGTTAAATTTACATGGAGACCAAGTGACTGAATACCATCAACCTTGTGGTCAAACAGCAAATTGTGGAAAACACTGGTGTAACCATTTCAATATTTCCTTATGCCAACCCTGATACCTTCATTTCATTACTTATACACATTTTCAGCAATCTGCAAACATGAAGCTATAATTTTTTTGTTATAGTCACTCTATTGAAAATAGTTCTTTCCGCTATCAAAAACACTCCAATGGTAGCTGTTTAGGTGTGTCCTCCGCTGGTAAAATAATGGTAACATCATGCGTTTGCTTCATTGTAATTCTAAACAGGGGGAATATAAATGGAACACAAAATGCGTTTAATTCCGTACCAGGTTATGAACGAAGTGGATGAAGCTGCAGAAATTCCAAGGGGTATTGAACTCATTCAGGCTCCTAAGATTTGGGAACAGAGTCAGGGGGCGGGGATGACAGTAGCCGTTTTGGATACAGGTTGTGATATCAGCCATCCTGACCTTAAGGATCGCATTATTGGAGGACGGAATTTTACTGGCGATGACCAGGGAAACCCTGAAATTTATAAGGACTACAACGGCCATGGGACTCATGTGGCTGGCACAGTGGCAGCTGTGCAGAACAATACTGGAGTTGTTGGTGTTTCGCCCGAAGCAAACTTATTAATTGTTAAGGTTCTCGATGAGAATGGTTCGGGACAATATGATTGGATTATCAAGGGAATCTTATACGCCATTGAACAAAAGGCGGATGTTATATCTATGAGTCTGGGCGGGCCGGTGGATGTTCCTGAATTGCATGATGCCATTAAAAAGGCCATTGCGAACAATATCCTTGTTGTCTGTGCAGCGGGTAATGAAGGCGACGGAAAGGATGCAACAGATGAGTTAGCGTATCCTGGATGCTATAACGAAGTTATCAGTGTCGGAGCGATTGACTTGGAGCGCCGATCCTCACAATTTACAAATTCGAATAACGAAGTCGACTTGGTTGCTCCCGGTGAAGGTATACTATCGACCTATTTAGATGGAAAGTATGCAACATTAAGAGGTACCTCGATGGCTACCCCGCATGTATCCGGGGCCCTTGCTCTTATAAAAGAAATCTCCAACAGAAGCTTCGAACGAAACCTTACAGTACCTGAGCTATATGCACAGCTGATTAAACGGACAGTGCCATTGGGGAACTCGCCAAAACTTGAAGGAAATGGTTTGTTGTATTTAACCGTAGTTGACCACTTATCTCAAGTATTCAGCCAGAAATTAACCGCCCAAGTGATGAATATATCATGAAAAGTTCAAACTTCCTGTCACAAGAGTTGGAAGAATTGACGATGGCTGTAAAAGAGAATATAGAAAAACGCACCTACTATGATGCAAATAAAGACATCGATATCAGGTATATGTACTATAAGAGTATCTCATTTGATGATAATAAACTTATAAATAGTATGCATAGGTTGCTGGATAAAACGCATACAGAAAAACTCAATTACTCCCCGCATCGTTATGTTTACCCATGGGTCGATTTACAGGAGAACGGTAAACTGAAGAGTTTATATTCAGGTAAAGGGATGGAGCCGGCAGCAGTTATTGAACATGATATCAGGCTCCTCGAATTACGGAAAAGCGGCTTTAGCGCCTTCTCTGGAACCAATCTATTAAACTGTGAGCATGTTGTTCCTCAATCTTGGTTTAACAAAAAAGAGCCGATGAGGGGTGACCTCCATCATCTTTTTGCCTGTGAACCCGGCTGCAACAGCTGCCGCGGAAACAATCCTTATTTTGACTTCACTGATTATATCCCGGAAACGCAGATATTGGGAGTAAAGGAAGGCTGTGGCAAGGCAGAGGATGGCCATTTCGAACCGGAATACGGTAAAGGAATTGTCGCCAGGGCAACATTGTATTTTTTAATTCGATATATAAACTTGATTGACAGCAAAAACGTCAATATTCCTCTACTAATTAAATGGCATAATCAATTTTCTGTTTCAGTTTATGAAAAGCACCGCAATCTGGCAGTCTATGAACTGCAGGGAAACAGGAACCCATTTATAGATTATCCGGAAATGGCTGAAAAGATGTTAGGATTATAACTGTGTTATACTCACTTGAAGTGGAGAATCTACAGTAGTCGTTTGAGTACTGCAGTATTATAGTACCGTGTGCAAAGGAAAGTATTTGCAGAAGAGATTAATGAAAACACTTATTTGTATTGAACGGATGTGTTCTCTAAATACACATGTCTTTGTTCATGAGAATGAGTGTTTTGTTTTTGTTTATAAATAGTCAAAACCTTTTTAAGAAGGATTTGGATTAATTTTGTAAGTTGTTTGAGGTATATGGAAAAAGGATGCGGGTAAGAAATTTCCGGTCATTTTATAGTCTGCATATGGCCTAAAGGCAGTGGTATAGAATCATCTTTTCAAAGCAAAGGAATTTTAGGTTACTTTTGTAATGTCGGTAGCCAGAAAATAGTAGAGTGTAGTCTATAGGCATATATTCTCCTAATTTCAGCCGGATTATCACGAAATATTCATAAAATTGTCATAACTTTAAAGTGGAAGGACACTAAGTTGTTGTATTATTGAAATATAATTATTTTCTGAATATTACTACTTTAGTAGAAGATTGGAGTCCTCAATGCGCCGAAAAAATACAAAATCGTTCCAAGAACTAGTTAAAATGAATAAACAAGAATTACTTAACGACAGAAAAGCAATTGAAAGTATAGAAAAACGAATTGAAAAACGTCATGAAATTAAAAAACTTGCATGAATAACTAGTACACATTTCTAAAAAAGCGGTCAGATCAAACATCTGATCGCTTTTTAATATCATTGAACCAGAACCCATGTTCCGTGGACAATAAAAGCTGTGTTTTTTCTTGTTCAGATTCAGTGAAGGAGGGACAATTGGTACGATATCGGGTTTTGACTATCTACTTTGAAGCGGGATCACACAGCTTCTTTGAAATTCGCTCCTATTGATATTAATTAAGCAAAAACTAAAATGATTCAGAAAGAGAATTTAACCAGCTTTTTCATTACTATTCCTCCTTGTAAGATTTTACTAATTTAGTATGGGGGAAATAATTAGTAAATTAAAACATTAATGTTAAAGGAGTAGCATCGGTTTTTCGGGGGATTAGCTGCAAAGGGCTATGAAAATTCCTCATTTTGGAGGGGCAAGAATAAGGATAACTTGTTTAAAATAAAATAATCCAGCCCGAAAGCTGGATCAGTTTTACCAACCAAAGTTTTATATTTAAGGGGAATATGGATTGAGTATATCAATATAACATTACTGGGAAGTGACATTCATAATAAAGAGGAGTTACACTTTTGTTTCAAAGGGTTATTAAAGTTAAAATTAACAATAAATATGGTAAATTGATATGAATCTTATTTCGTGATTACACATGTCATTATTTTAATAGCACGACAATTCATGTGTAACTAACTACTGCGGCACTCAAGGAGTGTCGCTTTTTGTTTGTTTCTCTTTCTTACAGGAAATAAACTTTTATATGGCTTTATAAGGGTATGTTTCAACCTTTTACTTCTTTTTTCCTTTGTCTAACCCTTTCTGAAGAACACCTCACAAAACATAGGCATATAAATTGTCTTTTCTTTTGCTTTCTTTATAATCGACCTGGTAATAGTTAGATTTAAAATTGACAATAATATCCCTTGAATTCAGTGCAGAGGAGTTGAAGGCAATATTGAGCTCATCATGTGAAGACGCACTTGAGCATTAATGTAATCTGTAAAATATATCGGTTCACATTCATTTATCTAAGATCAATCTTAGCAAAAGGAGAATGCATGATGGGAAGTCGTGAGGATAAAAAGCAGGAAATACTTGAAGCATTTCAATTCAGGCATGCAACAAAAGAATTTGACCCAAATAAAAAAATATCTGAAGATGACTTTAACTTTATTTTAGAAGCAGCCAGGCTGTCGCCTAGCTCAGTCGGTTATGAACCATGGAAATTTTTAATTATTCAAAACAAAGAATTGCGGGATAAGCTGCGGGAAGTTTCATGGGGAGCACGTGGACAGCTTCCAACAGCAAGCCATTTCATCGTTATACTTGCAAGAACGATTAAAGACACTAAATATGATAGTGAATATGTAAAAAACCAGATGCTAAGCGTAAAACAGATTCCTGAAGATGTTTTTGAGCAAATGAAAATCCGATACAGGGAGTTTCAGGAAGAGGATCTCAATATTCTTGAGAATGAACGAACGGCATTCGACTGGGCAAGTAAACAGACGTATCTTGCCTTGGCGAATATGATGACAGCTGCGGCTCTAATTGGAATAGATTCTTGTCCGATTGAAGGATTTCATTTTAACAAGGTCCAAAAGATTTTAGCAGAGGAAGGTTTGCTTGAAGATGGTCATTTAGCTGTCTCCGTAATGGCAGCATTCGGTTACCGGAAAAATGAACCCCGTCCTAAAACTAGAAAGGACAGGGATGATATAGTTCTGTGGGTTTAACTTAATAAAACTTAGTACGAGGATATTAACCGAACCGATATAAGGCAGGAGGTTTTGCCGGTCAAATGTCATTATTTAATAGCAACGGCATTGATTAGTTATCTAAAACAGTAAAAAAACTGGAGAAAACAGATCATAGTTCTCCAGCTTCTTTCTGTATGTTCCTTTAATCGAACAGGTATATTTCCGAAGTTATCCGGTTTTTATGTATCATCACGGCCAATTTATTTTCCATCAATTGTACGATCGTAAAACGATTGAAAGCTGCAGAGAATTCAGCTGTGCCGTCTGGATTCACATAAAGAAGCGGCATGTCACCGCTGTGGTCGCCATGCTTTTCACCAGCCGGGTTAAAGTGGCAACCCGCTGTAGCAAATTGTCCATCTGGAGCATCTGGCTCACAAACACCCGTTTCATGAAGATGAAACCCATGAGCCAGGCTTCAATCCTTTCATGCTTGCTTCAATAATATGATTATCATGTACTGAAAATTATATTTTGCCGAACTTATTGCCTTCCATATCTTTAACTTCTGCTGAAGCCTTGACGTTCTTCTGTATAGATTTTCCCTTGGACATTGCAGCTGATTCTTCTGTTTCCACATCTATTGGATTTTCGTATCCTATCCACTACATCCAGCAAGCAATAAGAGTATGCCTGCCAGCAGTAGAGCTTTTTCCGAGCATTTACTCATTTGTTTTGCCCCTCTCTACAAACTTATGTATTCCTTAAAGTAGTTCCCCGATTTTTACCGAATAAATGTGACGAGAAAAAATTTAACAGCATTTACAATATAGCGCATTTTAGCAACAATATTATCCCATGGTTTTACAACAAGGTATACCTGCAAAAAGAACAAAGGTACAAATGGAAAGCTTAACAATAATTCGATTAAAATACGGAAACATGGAGTGAATAATGAAAAGATCAACTGAAGTGCAGTAAAAGTACATTGAATAAAATTTTAGCAGCAGAAGAAAACGTTTATTGATTTATAATGGTTTATTTTTTAGATTCTAATTAAACTGAACCCAGCTATACATAGGATGAAATAGAACCGATAAAACAACTTCATTAATTACACACATCCTAAAAACCGCTTCCCGTCTTTTTTAGTTCTGAACGATCATAATGAAACTTATTTATTAATATAAACGTAAATAATGAAAGGAAAATTAAAGGAGATAGTTAAATGGAAGTATATGAAATAAATGCTTATCACGAAGTTGAGGCATGGAAGAAAAAGCTAATGAAACGGACTGGGATGTTATCAAGGTTTTCAAAAACTACCCAAAATAAGATTAATAGCGTTATACCGGAAAAAATTCATGGGATAATCACGGAAAGTATAAAAAACATGGTGAAGACAACATTAGCCGGAAGTGATTTAACAACAAAAGCCAAAGATGTAACCGGGTTTACTTTTGAACAAAAGGAAAAGGAAGTTATGAAGAAGATTGCTGTCTACCAGAAGACTGCAACGATTGAAGGCGCAGGGACAGGTGCGGGAGGACTCTTGCTCGGACTTGCAGACTTCCCGCTGCTGTTAAGTATAAAAATGAAGCTTCTTTTTGAAATGGCAACCCTATATGGTTTTAATGTAAAGGACTATGAGGAACGTGTATATCTGCTTTATGTGTTTCAGCTTGCTTTTTCCAGCGATGAAAAACGAATGGAAACATACCGTATTTTGGAAAACTGGGAGCAAGAAAAAGAACAGTATCTTGAGGTTGATTGGAGGGTGTTTCAGCAGGAATACCGGGATTATATTGATTTGATAAAAATGTTCCAGATGGTTCCCGGTATAGGAGCTATGGTTGGAGCGTATGCCAATTACAATTTGGTGCAGCACCTCGGAAATACCGCAATGAACTGTTATAGGATGAGGATGTTAGATAAATAGTGACATTTAAAAATAAGAAAATTTCTCACCATAAGGACATGTGTCTATACGCTCGTCCTCCGGCTGCATATTTTATAGTAAGTCCGCAGCTTAAATAAAAAAATGGTTCACCTCCTGGCTCATTGCACAGGAGGTTTTTTTATTTTTTATGTGTATTGATGGGAGACAGCACCCAATGCCCATAGAATAATTCCGCCTAACCGCTATTAGTCATCGCGAGTGGATTCATTCCAAATTTCTTTCAACGAGTCTCTGAATAATTGATCAAGCAGTTTAGTTGGATCGGGAATTTCTGTCTTTAAGTTCCTTGTGTATGTTTCAAGAAAGTTTATTTCTTCAGTTAGAAAATGAAGAATCCCCTCATTCCTCGGTTTTGTTTTAAGATTTTTTCCAGCTATTTTCCGCTTGATAATAGTTGTAATTTCTTCTTTAAGATCCCCTTCTGGAAGAACATCCTCTAACAAGCTTTGTAATTCTATCGGTGGAATAGAGTTGTGCTTTTCAATCCATCTGGCAGCCATAACAGGACGAAGCATATAAAAATATATTTTTGTTTTCTCTTCACTGCTTTGCAAATAGGCACGTAAATTCTTTTTGGCCATATTTAAATAATGATGCAAGCATGAAACAGGTGAAAAAATATCTTTAGTTAAAGCTTTCATCCTTGGAATTGTTGAATAAGCTTCGTAATAGACAATATTTGAGCGAAGCCACTCAAGTAAAGCGGGATTGGATTTCCTGAACAGCCTCAATGCTTTGGTTAAATCCCAACCGGTGATATCGAGCAAATTGTGTACAGTGGCAGAAATAGAATCTTGTGCTGGAATTTCAATCACATCTCTTTTTTGATCGATGGATAGGTACCAATTTGTTTTATGGATATAGATAAACCTCACATCATAATCACTGCCCTTTGATGGAAATCCCCAGGCTCTGCTGCCTGCTTCGCAGGCATAAAGAATTTTAACTTCATGCTCTGTTTCGATTTGTTTGAGGGTTTTAACAATATGTTCCTTCATCAAATCTATCCTCGTTTCGCTCGATCCCTAGCTGCGCAAGAGCATTAGTTTTCATTTTGTGGTGGACTTTAATGTCAAAATCATCGATTCCTTTGTATTATTGCCAGATTGAATTTTTATACCAATGCTTTTTGGGCTTCCTTCACGTGATAAGTAATCGCTGCTATTCCAAGGGTTTTAGCGGCTATTAGCATTGCCTTTTCATCAAAATCGAACTTGGGATGATGGTGGGGATAGGCAACTTCGACTCCCTCTGCCTTTGCTCCGGTGAAAAAGAAGGTTCCTTTCACCTTTTGCAAATAGTAGGCGAAATCCTCGCCAGTCATCTCAGGTTCTTTTTCTTCAACTAAATCGACCTCTTTTATTCCTCGGGATACTTCGGCTAAATGAAGTGTCTCTTTTTCGTGTGTAACCACAGGGGGGTAGCCACGGAAATACGTGTAATTGTAGTCACTATCGGATGCAAGACAAATTCCACGGGTGATTTTTTCAATTTCTGCTTCAATAAAATCACGGACTTCTTCACTGAACGTTCTTACTGTCCCAATCAGCCTGGCTTTGTCGGCGATCACGTTGAACGCGTTTTCGGCTGTAAAAGAACCTATAGTGATAACAGCTGGTTCGATTGGATTTATACGGCGGCTGACTATTTGCTGCAGGGCAAGTACTAACTGGGATGCAATAACGATTGAATCCTTTGTAGTATGAGGCTGTGCACCATGACCGCCCTGACCCTTAATTTCGATTTCAAAGCGGTCTGCTGCTGCCATTATGGGACCAACACGATAAAGAATTTTTCCGGTTGGAACTGTAGCCCATAGGTGAGTGCCGAAAATAGCATCAACTCCGTCAAGGCAGCCATCCTCAATCATTGGCTTTGCGCCTCCTGGAGCATACTCCTCTGCATGCTGATGTATGAATACATACGTACCTTCAAGCTCACTCTTCATCTGGTTCATCACTTTAGCCAGGACAAGTAATGCGGCAGTATGGCCATCATGGCCGCAAGCGTGCATTACGCCAGGAACCGTAGACTTATACGCCACTTCTTTTTCATCCTGGATTGGCAGTGCATCAAAGTCAGCCCTCAGCGCTATTGTCTTACCGGGTTTTGCGCCTGTTACTTTGGCAACTACCCCATTGCCTCCGACACCTGTCCGATGCTTGATGCCTTGCTTTGTGTAGTAATCGGAAATATAAGCTGCGGTCTGCTTTTCCTGAAAGGATAATTCAGGATGTCTATGTAGATAGCGGCGAATTGAAATCATTTCTTCCATAGAGTCTTCTAAAAGAGATTCAAGTTTGCTACACATGATTCTGCCTCCTTTTTTAAAATTGAGTAAGTTGAATTTTATGACAATTATAGCACAGTGGCAGAAAAAGCGGGATGTAAACCACCTCATCAGCAAAGGAAGCAAGCGTTTATCTTGAGGAAAATTAAATAAAAACTTAGTGGAAATTGAATAAAAAAGAAAAAAGAAAAGTTACAATTTCCTCAGCTTATTAATGGAAAAAGCTGCACCGGTGAGCACAGGCGCATTGCTTTCCGCCTGTAAACCAACCTGGATACAGCTTCAGACATTTTACATTAAAAACATCGCAACTATGGTTGTGACTACAAGACCGATTGCGACCGGGAGAAGGTTTTTTCGCGCCAGTTCAAAGGGGTCTACATTACAGATTGCCGCAGCAGGTATAAGAGCCCACGGAACGATGGTACCGCCGCCTACCCAAATGGCAGCAATCTGGCCGAGAGCAGTCAGTGTAGCAGCGCCAGAGCCAATTGCTTCAGAAAAGAGATGGGCAACGGAGCCCGCAAGCGAGATTCCTGAGAAGCCAGAACCGTCCAATCCTGTGATGGCTCCAATGGAGGTGAGGGTAATAGCAGCAATTTCTTTTGATAAAGGAACGGTATGGGCCAGGGCTATACCAAGGTCATTAACAATCCCCTGGGACTCGGCTGGCAGATGTTCTCCAAGAATCTTGATAAAACCAGAATCTCCAAGATAGAAGAAGGCTGCAATAGGAATGACTGGTCCAAATACCTTGAAACCAAATTGAAAACCATCTATTAAATAGGCTGTCGTTTTTTCAAGTCCACGATGGCTATGCGCTGCAAGAGAGAGAAGAATTAAAATGAATATAGAAGTTCCTCCAACCAGCGCAGTGGCATCTCCACCCTGCAGGTTTAGGATAGACATTGCAGCTACATCCAGAATAAAGGCTACCGGAATAAGCAAAGCGAAAAACTTCTTTTGCCCGCTTGAAAGTAAAGAGTGGTCAACCTTGGTATCATGATCCTTTTCTGTTTCCACCACTTTTGTTGAAAGCCTTCCCAGTTTCATATCTCTTTTTAATAGAAAGAAAGCAGTCACGGTTGTAACAAGGCCCATTGTGAATACAAGTGGTACACTCGCGCTTATCACTTCTCCGACAGGAAGGGAAGCAGCGTCAGCAGTCAGTTTTGGCGCAGCTTGGATGATAAAGTCACCTGAAAGGGCAATCCCGTGGCCGAAAAGGTTCATCGCAATCGCAACGCCAAGAGCAGGAAGCCCAACCCGTACAGCTACAGGGAGTAATACTGCCCCGAGCAATGCAACTGCAGGAGAGGGCCAGAAAAACCAGGATATCAGCATCATTAAAATTCCAATCGTCCAATAAGCAAGACCCGGAGTTCTGATCAGCCTTGCAAATGGGGAAATCATTACATCATTGATCCCGGTTTTCGTCAGCACGCGGCTCATAGCCACAATCAGCGAAATGACAACAATCGTCGGCAGCAGCTCAGTTATCGCATAGATAAAGCTCCCAAAAATGCCGCTAACAGAAGCAGGCAAACTTCCTGTTGCAGTCAGGGCAATAGTGAAAATTCCTATGATACAAACGAGAGTGGTATCTCTTCGTGCTATCATAAAACCTATGATTAAAACAATAAACAGGATATATATCCAGTGAAGAGCCACAAGCTCTATGCCCATAAACATTCCTCCTTGTGTGATAGGTGAAACAAAGAGCGCAAACCGTGACATACGCCCGTGTGAATCCCTACTACACAATATGAAAATGAGAAAAGTTTGTGAAAACAGACTGCAAATTCATTTTTGCTCGGAAAAATGAAAGGCTGTGGGAATAGCGGGGGAGATAAACTGTTTACTAATACATAATAAAAACCTTGTCAGTAAATATAACAAGGTTCCATAAAAATTTAGCTGTTTTTTCTAATTATCTTCCTCTGCCAATACGTAGTGGGTCACATAGGAGGAACCGGAAAAAATCTTTTTGGCAGTGTCGCCTCCTGCTCCAGGGGCTTTGTTTGCATGGGCATTTTCAAAGCTCTTTGAATTTTGCCAATTTCGGAATGACTGTTCGTTATCCCACTGCGTTAAAATTACATACGTATCTGAATTAAGCGGGCGGAGCACCCGGATTGCAATAAATCCAGATTCTTTCTCGATCATCCCGGCCCGGTTTTTGAATCGGTATTCAAAAACTGGTCTTCCTTCATCAGTAACCGGTATGTTATTCATCACAATAAAGCCGCCCTGCCGCAATTCGCCAACCGAATCGATTGATTCAAATTTACGGGGGGAACTAAATATTGTTTTACCGTTCGTTTCATGAAGCAGCAGCGTTGTTTCCATGTTCTGCATCAAGATCATGTTTTCACCCGCTGCTTTATCTTTCTTATTTTTCATAAATTCGTAGGTCCCATTCGTCATATAGATGTACACACCATCACCTCTTTTCACTAATTACATAACATCATTAGTTTTAGACATATTTTAATGTTTCCCTCTTTAAAAAAACAAAAACCCCTTTTCCAAAAACGGAGAATTTTTGACAATTGGTGTTGTTATCTATACATGGATAGTAAAAAAAGGCTATATTTTAAGGTATTAGAAGTTATAACCTTCTCAATATATACATGTACAGTTGTACAGCTCCAGCGGCCAGTAACGTAGTAGAAATAAAGCCCGACTTACACGACGAGCTACTGCAGGACGAGGAAAGCTTCTGCAGCGCTACATTGCCACGAAACAAAGGGACAGCTTTGTGAGGATGTTCTGGCCTTGACTTTCCTTATACCAAGGGGCTTGCTCTTTACTTAAATATATCATTTGTAAATTTATCTGCCCATGATATTCTATTAAGAGTATATTAAAATAATGAGAACGGTTTATTAGGTTGAAAGGTGGATTTTTATGGCTATGGAAATAAATGAAACATTTTTAAAAGCGGCAAGGGGGGAAAAGACGGATTATGTACCGGTTTGGTATATGCGCCAGGCCGGCCGGTCACAGCCTGAATACCGGGCGATTAAAGAAAAATATTCTCTGTTTGAGATTACTCATCAGCCAGAACTGTGCGCTTATGTTACAAGGCTTCCGGTTGAGCAATATGGAGTGGACGCTGCAATTCTTTATAAAGATATCATGACCCCGCTGCCAGCAATCGGCGTTGATGTAGAGATTAAATCCGGGATTGGCCCAGTTATATCGAACCCGATCACTTCCTTAAGCGATGTGGAAAAGCTTGGGGAAATATCTCCTGAAGACGATGTTCCCTACGTACTGGAAACCATTAAGCTGCTTACTACTGAGCAATTGAATGTTCCGCTTATTGGATTTGCAGGCGCACCGTTTACGCTTGCGTCGTACATGATCGAAGGCGGGCCTTCAAGAAATTATAATAAAACCAAAGCCTTTATGTATTCCGAACCAAAGGCATGGTTCGCTTTAATGGACAAGCTTGGGGAAACCACCATTACATATGTAAAATCCCAAATTAAAGCAGGTGCAAGAGCCATCCAGATTTTTGATTCGTGGGTCGGTGCATTAAATGTAGAGGATTACCGGACGTTTATCAAGCCGGTTATGAACCGTATTTTCATGGCATTACGCGAAGACAATGTACCTTTGATTATGTTTGGTGTTGGGGCAAGCCACTTGGCGAAAGAGTGGCATGATCTTCCCCTTGATGTTGTCGGACTAGATTGGAGACTGCCAATCAGAGAAGCAAGAGCAATGGGCATTACGAAAACTGTTCAAGGCAACCTCGATCCTGCCATCCTGCTATCGCCTTGGGAGGTTATTGAGGAGAGAGCGAAAGCCATCCTTGACCAAGGGATGGAAACTTCTGGGTATATTTTCAACCTTGGGCATGGCGTGTTCCCGCAGGTCAAACCGGAAACACTGAAACGATTGACAGTTTTTATTCATGAATATTCCCAAAGCCAGCTTAAGTAAGCACGCCCATAAGCAAATTTATTGCTAAAAACAGCGAGGATATACAAAAATATAGGAATAGACAAAAAAGAATGGGGTGTCATTTATAATGGCGAAAAAGAAATTAGGACTCCTTGTAATGGCATATGGAACTCCTTATAAAGAAGACGATATCGAACGTTACTATACACATATCAGGCATGGACGGTCACCTTCTCCTGAAATGCTCGAAGATTTAAAGAACCGTTATGAAGCAATTGGCGGAATATCACCGCTTGCAAAAATTACACAGGACCAGGCAGTTGCTCTTGAAAAACGTCTCAATGAAATACAAGATGAAGCAGAATTCAAGGCCTACCTGGGGCTTAAGCATATTGAACCATTTGTGGAAGATGCAGTAGACGAAATGAAGCGAGACGGAATAACTGAAGCTGTCAGCATTGTACTTGCACCGCACTTTTCTACTTTCAGCGTAAAATCATATAATGGACGGGCACAGGCACAAATTGAAAAAGCTGGCGGGATGTCGCTGACATCCGTCGAGAGCTGGTATGACGAGCCGAAGTTTATCGGCTATTGGGTAGAACGAGTAAAAGAAACTTTCGGAAAGATGACGGAAGAAGAACGCAATCAGGCTGTTTTGATCGTTTCGGCCCACAGCTTGCCTGAAAAGATACTCCAATTGGGAGATCCATATCCTGATCAGCTTAAGGAAACAGCTCGAATGATTGCTGATGGAGCGGGGATTACCGAGTATGCGGTAGGCTGGCAAAGTGCAGGAAATACGCCAGAACCTTGGTTAGGGCCAGATGTTCAGGACCTGACTAGGGAGCTATACCGTGAAAAAGGCTATAAAGCGTTTGTGTATGTGCCGGCAGGGTTTGTCTCAGAACATCTGGAAGTACTTTATGACAACGACTATGAATGCAAGGTTGTTACTGATGAAATCGGTGCTTCCTACTACCGTCCGGACATGCCAAACACAAATCCAGAATTCATCGATGCATTGGCTGAGGTTATTTTAAAGAAACTAGCATAACACGAGTTTATAATCTCAAAAGCAAAACAAAAAATCGTGAACGCCATATTTACTGAAAACATGATTCAGACAGAAACTGTCCGTATTAACGGGCGGTTTTTTTTACATCTAAAGTTATAGCCTTGCTTGTTTTTCAATATGCTCCAGCTATCTTGAAGCATGGTTAATATAATTTACATTATGGTAAAAATGTCTTTTGTTATAGCACAGAATTTACAATCTATTCTGAATTATATTATAATATTATCGTACAAGAAAAATCTATTAAGGAGGGCAGTTTTATACAAAACATGAATGGGGGATTATCATGGTGAATAATCAAAATTCGCTTGCGAAAAAAAGCTCGGAAACGGAATCAGTTAACTATTCAAGCATTGTGGCTTCAGCTTCTTTTAAAGAACTGATGCGCCAGAAACGCAATTTTATTTTACCTATGTCAATCTTCTTTATGATTTTCTATTTTACGTTGCCTGTTCTGACATCCTATACTTCCGTTCTAAATAAGCCGGCAATAGGAGCCATTTCATGGGCTTGGGTATTTGCCGGGGCGCAGTTTATTATGACTTGGGCACTTTGCATAATATATTCACGAAAAGCCGCCAAATTTGATGAAATTGTAGAAAAAATAAGCGCTGAAACAGGTAAATAAAAGGGGGCTATAGTATGAATGGATTAGCATTTACATTATTTTTAATCATTGTTGCATTAACACTGGTAATCACGTATATGGCCTCAAAAAAGACAAAAACCTCGAGCGACTTTTATACTGCAGATGGCAGCTTAACAGGCTGGCAAAATGGTTTGGCCATTGCTGGTGATTATATGTCAGCTGCATCATTTTTAGGGATCGCTGGAATGGTAGCGCTTTCAGGGTTTGATGGCTTCTTTTACAGCATTGGTTTCCTCGTTGCTTACTTGGTAGTTCTTTATGTAGTAGCTGAGCCTTTGAGGAATCTGGGTAAGTATACTATGGCTGACATGATTGCGGCCCGGTTTGATGAGAAAAAGGTCAGGGGCGTAGCGGCCATGAATACCATCGCTATTTCTATTTTTTATATGATAGCTCAATTGGTTGGTGCAGGAGCTTTAATAAAGCTTTTGCTTGGAATCGATTACGTTTATTCCGTCCTCATCGTTGGAATTCTTATGACTATTTATGTTGTTTTCGGGGGCATGATGGCAACATCATGGGTACAAATTGTTAAGGCTGTTTTATTAATGGGAGGCACATTTATCATTTCCTTCATCGTGTTTGCAAAATTTGACTTCAGTGTAGCTGAAATGTTTAGACAAATGCAAACAGCCACTCCTTTAGGTGAAAACTTCTTAAACCCGGGGAATAAATTTAAAAACCCGTTAGATACAATCTCTCTAAATCTTGCACTTGTTCTGGGCACAGCAGGACTTCCACACATTTTAATTCGTTTCTTCACCGTTAAAGATGCCATCACAGCACGTCAATCGGTAGTTTACGCAACCTGGATCATTGGAATCTTTTATGTCTTTACAATTTTCTTGGGGTTTGGTGCAGCTGCTTTTGTTGGGTATGACGAAATCGTTGCAGCAAACGCAGCAGGAAACATGGCAGCTCCATTGCTTGCTAAAGCCCTTGGGGGAGATTTCTTGTTTGCCTTTATTTCTGCAGTGGCATTTGCAACAATACTTGCAGTTGTTGCTGGCTTGGTTTTATCTGCAGCATCGGCATTTGCCCATGATTTTTACAGCCATATCCTCCGAAAGGGGAAAGCTACTGATAAGGAGCAGGTGGTTGCAGCAAGATGGGCTTCTATTGGGGTGTCCATTTTGTCAATTATACTGGCGCTGTTTGCACAAAAGATGAACGTTGCATTCTTAGTTGCCCTGGCTTTTGCGGTAGCGGCCAGTGCAAACCTGCCAATTATTATGCTTACTATTTTCTGGAAGCGCTTTAACACGACAGGCGCTGTGACCGGAATGGTAGTTGGACTTTTTAGTGCACTTATTCTTGTCGCAATATCGCCAAATGTTTGGTCTCCTGAAGCAGGTGTGGCCATTTTGGTTGGCGAGCCGCTGTTCTCACTTAGCAATCCAGGAATTGTTTCTATCCCGCTAGGCTTCATTGCAGCCGTGGTCGGCACATTGCTATCAAGCAAAAAAGCGGATGAAAAGAAATTTGATGAAATCCTTGTTAAGGCGAACACAGGCATTAAAAGCTTGTAGAGTTAGGCTAACCATTACCCTTAGCGGAAATTCCGCTGAGGGTCTTTATTGTGCGCCCGGCATGGGTGCAGTCTATAGGGTGTGAGTCCC
>NZ_QVTE01000055.1 GCF_003429095.1 Peribacillus saganii | reverse complement strand
CGCTTAAAAGCTAAAGTTACCTTTAGCCCTCCAAGACTCGCTACGAGCGAATGGCTAGTTCTTACTCGACGGGAATCCCACCCGCTATATGATACGACCTATGCTCGGCCGCACACGCACCTGTTAATTTAGTTAGTACGTTATGCAGACTCCGTTTACTGCCGCTAAAAACAAATGGGATTCCAATTATAGTTGTAAACAGCAGCATTCCTGCAATGGTACCTACACCAAATACCAGAATGTATATTGCACCCCAACTGCTATTCACCGTACTCATTGTTAACAAGACCATCGAAGCGCTTCCAGCAAGCCCGTGTATTAACGCCATAAACATCGATTTCCGGTATGAGCCACCCCTCCTTTTAGCAATTTTGGTATTACTGTGTAAATCATGATCATGTTCTGTATGTATATGTTGTTTTCTATAAGAAACTATCGTTGCTAACCCGAAGTATACAATCATAATGCCAACCAAAAATTCCATACTCATCGCCCATAATTCGGGGATTTCACCCTTAGCCAAGATAATAAACATACCGACAAACAACAATGTAGCTGTATGTCCAATTCCCCAGAATACTCCCGTCAAAGAAGACCGCATTAATTTTCTGCTGCGGCTTGCGATAGTTGAAATAGCTATAACATGATCAGGCTCTATCGCATGTTTAACTCCTAAGAGAAATCCTAACCCGAGAATCGACATGATTCCTTCTGCGCCCAAAAAAATCCCTCCAATCAGTGATAAACAAATCTATATTTTACTAGGACTACCACCGTTCCACAATTTCGTTGGAATCATTCAATTTGTTACAGAAAAATAGCAATATTATTTTCTGTTTTTTCTAAATTTATTGTATTTTCCTAATTTTTCTATCATAATTATACTAGATTACCAGTAAAATAAAAGCATCATTTTGAAATATTGTAAGCGTTCTCGCAAAGGATTGGAGTGATAGATAGCTATTCTTTAATATTTCAGCCATCTTTTCAATTGTAAGGCATTAAACAACCAATTTTATCATATATTCAAACGATTTTCATCCAAAGGAGCGTTCAGGTTAATATGCTACAGTTATAGCTAGAGCAAAAGGTTCGAAAGTTATTGTTGTTAACAGGGTTAAAAAGCAGACTTAACAGGCATGCTATTTCGTTATTGAAACGACTAATCCCTCTACAACTTTAACAGTATTAAGAGGTTTGTTTTCAGGATCACCGATGGAAATGTGACTCGTGCACCCATTTTTAGTGACCAATAAATCTAAAATATAGAAAGGCGGAAACACAATGAGTACAAATCTATTAGACTTAAACAAATTATTTATTAATGGTGAATGGGTACAGGCCGAATCAGGAGAGACATTTAACGTCTATAACCCTGCAACTGCTGAGGTAGTCTCCCCTGTTCCAAACGGTGGCGATAAGGAGGCGAGACTTGCAGTCGATGCTGCTCATGAAGCTTTCCGTACATGGTCACAAGCCACTGCCTATGAACGAAGCACATATATCAAAAAATGGCATGATATTATTTTAGAACATAAAGAAGAAGTCGCACAGGTATTGGTGGATGAACAGGGTAAACCAATGACTGAAGCCTTGGGAGAAGTAAATTATGCTGTCAGCTTCTTAGCTTGGTACGCAGAAGAAGCAAAGCGTATATATGGAGAAACCATTCCCGCCTCTGCAATTGATAAACGAATTATTATTTTAAAACAGCCTGTTGGAGTTGTAGCCGCAATTACACCGTGGAATTTTCCAGCAGCAATGATCACACGGAAAATTGCACCAGCCCTTGCTGCTGGCTGTACAGTCGTCATTAAACCTGCGGAGCAAACCCCATTGACTGCTATTAAGCTGGCGGAACTGGCTGAAAAAGCTGGGCTTCCTAAAGGTGTAATTAACGTTGTAACAGGTGATGCAAAGAAAATCGGGCAAGCTTGGCTTGAGGATGAACGAGTCGCTAAAATCACTTTTACAGGTTCTACCGAAGTCGGGAAACTGTTAATGCGCGGTGCTGCTGATACAGTTAAAAAGGTATCTCTTGAACTTGGGGGGCATGCACCTGTTATTGTATTCGGCGATGCTGATCTTGATAAAGCTGTAGAGGGTGTAATTGTCTCAAAGTTTAGAAATGCCGGACAGACCTGTGTTTGTGCAAACCGAATTTATGTAGAGAAATCTATCGTGCCCCAATTCACGGCAAAACTTCGTGAAGAAGTTGCAAAAATTAAAGTGGGAGCTGGAAATGAACCGGAAGCGAATATCGGCCCTCTGATCAATGAACAGGCCTATGAAAAAGTGCAAGCACATATTGACGATGCTGTGGAAAAAGGCGCTTCTATTGAATTGGGAGGAAAAAGAATCGCAGCATATGATAAAGGATTTTTCTTTGAGCCTACTATTCTATCAGGTGTTCGCGAGGATATGGTCATCATGCAAGAAGAAACTTTTGGCCCAGTCGCCCCGATAATCGAGTTTGATGATGTGGAAGATGTCATAAAGAAAGCAAACAGTTCCCGCTATGGACTCGCTGCCTATGCTTACACAGAAAATTTAAAAACAGCGATTACAGTATATGAAAAGTTAGAATTCGGAATTGTTGGCATTAACGATGGCTTGCCGTCAACTGCTCAAGCTCCTTTTGGCGGCATTAAGGAAAGCGGTTTGGGACGCGAAGGCGGCCATCACGGGCTGGATGATTTCTTGGAAGTGAAATACGTATCTATCAAGTTATAAATAAACTAATAAAAAATATCTCCTGAATATTATCAGGAGATATTTTTTATATTGGCAATTTGCACTTTAAGAATATATTTTAGAAAGCACTTTTTGAGGAGGAAACTCAGCTAGTTTATCGTTAACGGGATGTTATTTCATTATTACTGCTTTGAATGGTACCACCCTGCAAGAGACGCCCAATTTCTTCCTCATTATAGCCATTCTTTAATAGAATGTCTTTTGTATGCTCACCTAGTTTAGGAGGAGCCTGGTTTATAGAGGCAGGTGACGAGCTTAGTTCAAAAGGCAAACGAGGAAGACGGAAGTTTTCAATTTTACTATGCGATACTTCCTTCCACATTTTCACAGCTTGTGTTTGCTGGTCCTCTATAACTTCAGAGATTGCCTTAACTTTTGAACTCGGAACGCCAGCCTCTGCTAAAAGGGCTTCCCATTCACCTGCAGATTTTGACTGGAGAATGTTTTCGATTAACTCAGCTAATTCATTTCGATTTTCAACTCGCATAGGATTGCTCGCAAAACGAGGGTCCTCAGTCCATTCATCCTTGCCGAGAACTTGACATAAACGTTTGAATAAGGAATCATTAGATATTCCAATCATTACCGGTGCATCCGATGCCTGAAAGGCTCCATAAGGTGCAAACGCTGAATGGCTTGTTCCGTTTTTCTGCGGCTCTTTTCCGGTTGCAAGAAAGGATAGCATATGATATCCGACCCAGAAAACGCCAGTTTCATATAGAGAAGTTGTAACTTTTTGGCCCTCACCTGTTTTTTCTTTATGAAACAAGGCCGATATGACTCCAATTGCTCCCCACATAGCACTGCCCTGATCGAGGACAGAAACAGGTACACGTGATAAATCTGACCCTTGGGCACCGTTAATCCCGATGATGCCTGAATCTGCCTGAGCAATCGCGTCATAGCCAGATCTTTCACGCAGTTCCCCTTCTTGTCCGTATGCAGAAATTGAGCAGTAGATAATGGAGGAATTAATTTCCCTTAATTTATCGTATCCCAATCCTAGTTGTTCTGCTTTATTAAAACGAAAGTTTTCTACAAATACATCCGCTTTCTTGACGAGATCATATAAAATTTGCCTTCCTTCTTGCTGTTTTAGGTTAATCGCAATAGATTGCTTGTTTCGATTAATATGGAGGAAATAAACTCCCTCCCCTTCCCAAAATGGTCCCATTGCCCTTGAATCATCACCGATATCAGGCCGTTCAATCTTGATTATATCAGCACCCAAATCGGCAAGGATCATGGTTAAACTAGGACCTGAAATATTCGTCGTAACATCCACTACAGTAATACCGCTCAATGGTCCTGGCATCTTACTCTCCCTTTCAAAATCAGAGGACTTGTATAGTGACAAGTCCTCTGCGGTTTTTTAATAAGATAAGATAATTTATTTAACAAGCACTAATGTCTTGCTCCAGCATCCAGCCCCCCGAGGTCATAAGCCAATCGCTTCTGAAGGCAAAAAGCACCTTCTGTCAGCGCTTTTCTTATGCAAGTCGGGGCTGACAGGGCTCTTGCACTTTTCTTAATTAAAATGAGCGCGGCAGTCCAAGAACATGCTGACCAACATAGCTTACAACAAGATTATTTGTTACCGGAGCAACGATAAATAGGCGGGCTTCCCTGAATTTCCGCTCAATATTATATTCAGCCGCAAATCCATATCCTCCATATGTGTCCATCGCTGCATTGGCTGCCCGCCATGTCGCTTCGGATGCTAAATATTTCGCCATGTTCGCTTCAGCACCGCAATTTTCTCCGTTATCGAACATTGCCGCTGCCTTATCTCTCATCAAGGCTGCCGCCTGGATATCCATATAGGCCCTTGAAATAGGAAATTGAACTCCCTGGTTCTGACCGATTGGTCTTCCGAATACAACCCTTTCATTAGCATATTGAACAGATTTATCAACAAAGTACATACCATCACCAATCGATTCAGAAGCAATAAGAATGCGCTCTGCATTCATTCCGCCCAAAACATAGCGAAATCCTTTTCCTTCTTCACCAATCAAGTTTTCAACTGGTATTTCTGCACCTTCAATAAAAACTTCTGTAGTGGCATGGTTAATCATTGTATCGATTGGACGAATATCAATTTTATCTGCCTGGTCTTTCATGTCTAATATGAACAAGCTAAGCCCGTCTGTTTTTTTCGCTACTTGATCTTTCGGCGTGGTCCGCGCCAAGAGCATCATTAAATCAGAATGCTCTGCACGGGATGTCCATATTTTCTGACCATGAACGATATAACGGTCTCCTTTTTTCTCTGCAAACGTCTGGATGCTGGTTGTATCGCTTCCAGCTGTTGGTTCTGTAATACCAAACGCCTGCAAACGGAGTTCTCCACTTGCGATTTTTGGAAGAAACCTTTGTTTTTGCTCCTCATTTCCATGTCTCAGCAAAGCGCCCATAGTATACATTTGAGCGTGACATGCTCCTGCATTACCACCGGAACGGTTAATTTCTTCCAGGATAATGCCGGCTTCTGCCATTCCCAATCCTGCACCACCGTATTCCTCAGGGATTAAAACCGATAACCAGCCTTCTTGTGTGAGGGCTTGGACAAATTCTGTAGGATAGGAATCATCTTCATCCAGTTTTCTCCAATAGGTTTCAGGATAGCGTTCACATAGACTGCGTACACTCTTGCGGATCATTTCATGTTCAGTGTTTACTTCCGTTTTAGTAGTTGACATACAAATACCTCCAAAATTAGATTTAAATTACTTGCCTTTCCATTCCGGCTTTCGCTTTTCATTAAATGCATAAATGCCTTCCAATCTGTCTTCAGAATTAGCGCATCTGTAATAGGCTTCTAACTCGAAAGCAAGCCCTGTTGCCAAATCAGTTTCGGTGCCTTTATTTACTGCTTTCTTTAAAGATTGTAAAGACAGCGGTGCATTTTTCGCGATGTTCTCAGCCAGGTTAATAGTCCCTTCCAAAAGGGTTTCTGCTGTAAAAACTGCATTTATAAGTCCCCATTGTTTTCCTTCTTCTGCCGATATACGCTTTCCTGTATATAACATTTCTTTTGCAATACCAATTGGTAAAATTCTGGATAAAAGCTGCGATCCGCCTATCCCAGGAATAAGACCAAGCTTGGCTTCCGGTAATCCCATTTCTGCATGCTCGGCTGCTGTACGAATATCACAGCTAAGTGAAATTTCCAGTCCACCACCCAATGCATAGCCATTTATAGCGGCGATCACCGGGAATGGAAATTCACGGATCGACTCCGTAACTTCCTCAAAGTAATCATGCTGCTTTTTCCAGTCTTTCTTAGACATTCCATTCCGTTCTTTGAGATCGGCCCCAACGCAAAAACTTTTAGTGCCGGAGCTTGTTAAAACCACAACCCTTACTTTGTCGTCATATT
Organism: Peribacillus saganii; assembly: GCF_003429095.1. Classification (GTDB taxonomy): domain Bacteria; phylum Bacillota; class Bacilli; order Bacillales; family DSM-1321; genus Peribacillus; species Peribacillus saganii. The sequence goes on along the minus strand of NZ_QVTE01000055.1, from coordinate 94,556 downwards.
TTAATTCTTGAAATGCTTCAATTAATTCGATAGCCATTTTCGTATTCATGGCATTCATCGCTTCCGGCCTATCGAGGGTTATTATCACAATACCCTCATTATGACTTGCTCTTTCTAATCTGATTGTTTCATAGGTTTGAACCAACATCTGCATCATCCCTCCCAAAGGTACAATTCATATATTCACTGCTTCGTTTTAATTTGGAACAGGGTATAACCGTGAGCTTTTGCCTGCTTTTGCGACCTGACCTGGCAATTCATGACCTAATATGTCTCTCAATCTCTTTGAAGCTTCAAGTAGAACATCAAGATCAATTGAAGTACGGACTCCCATTTCTTCTAACATGTGGACCACATCTTCAGTACATACATTGCCTGTCGCTCCCGGAGCAAATGGGCAGCCGCCAATGCCCCCTAATGAAGAGTCGAAAATAGATATGCCTGCTTCAAAACTGCCGATGATGTTAGCTAGTCCCATGCCTCTGGTATTGTGAAAGTGGCAGGCGAATTCAAAGTTTCTCCACTCATTAACCACTTCCTTCGTTAATGAATATACTTGTTTTGGGTTTGCCATACCTGTTGTATCTGCCAGAGTGATTCTTTTGATGTTATGTACAAGCAGCTTATCGATGATGTTCATGATTCTTTCTTGAGGTACTGTACCCTCAAAAGGACAACCAAACGACGTCGCAATGGTTACGCTTACATTTATACCGTTTGAAAATGCAAATTGAGAGATCTGGTGAAAGTTTTCTAATGATTCTTCGGTGGTTTGTCGAACATTTTGTTTATTATGCGTGTCGCTTGCTGAAATTACATAATTTACGGATTTTACTCCATTAGCTTTTGCCAATTCGAGCCCCTTTAGGTTAGGAACCAGCGCAACAAGCTGCATTTCCTCTAATTCCTTTAGGTGTGAATAGAACTCCCCGGAATTCGCCATTTGCGGAACCAGCTTTGGATGCACAAACGAACCAAATTCAATTTCGGATACATTAGCCTTTCGTAATAGATTAAATACACTCAATTTCTCTTCAACTGTTAAAATTTTAGACTCTAATTGGAGTCCATCCCTTAAACCAACCTCATAAATCGTTACTTGACCGGATAATTTCATAGTTATTTATTCCTCCATATATGCTGGAAAAAATCTATCTATAAATAGGATACTGGATCCAATTTTAATAATCAATCACTTTTTTTAGAATATTCATTAAATTTTTTATATTCCTTCATATTACTAACCTGAGTACACAGAGACAGTGAAAAAAGATACGCTAGATGTTTCAAAAGAAAATGTTTTTTAGACAGAAAAAATCCACAAATCTTGCTGTCTTCAAAATTTGTGGTTCATTTTAAAAAGCAATTTAGATTGAGTTACAGGTGATCCACCTACTTTTTTGATTCACTTTTCAAAAAAAACGTACCAAGAGCTTTTGCCACCAGTTTTTCATTCTCATCAATTATCGTGCAATCCGCGACAACTGTATTTTTCCCCATATGACTAATACTGGGTTTTGCATAAAGTTTTTCACCTTTACCTGGTCTGATGTAGTTCATCTTTAATTCTAATGTAACTACATCAGTATCTTTTGGGATTTTAGTCATAATGTAATTACCTAAAGCTATATCCGCTAATGTAAAAATGGCACCGCCCTGGGCAACATTATAAAAGTTTGAGTTTTGCTTACCTAATTGCATCGTTATTTCGCCAGCATCGTCAACATTAATGCCTAATAACGTACCATTATAGTGCAGCCCTCGTTCCGGGTTCCTCAAGGCATCAATCACATGAGAAATCTGGTCCAATTCATCAGCCGACATAGCTTGTAAGGCTTCTGAAATTTCATTTATCTTTGCATCCATATTTTCCAATCCTACCTTCTCTTTAATAAGAATTATATTTTAGTAATTTGCTACCTCAATCAAAGCTTGGTCAGGATCACTATTATAGTTAGAGGTGATTGGGCCTGCAGCACCTGTCCTGGCTATAGGTCCTTCTTCATTTCTGCGCCTGAACTCATAAGGTGGCTTATAACCTGTTTTAATGGCCTATCTGTAATAAAACAAAGATCTGCTTTCCCCGGTGCTGGATGAGCAGCTTTTGACTCGAATTCTCTTCCGGCTTCATGAAGGTTTATTTTTTGATTGCCGAATTTTTGCGCCTTCCTCCCCCCTGCAAAAGAAGCAACTTCTATCTCCATAACACGCTTAAAAAAATCACATGGGTTCTCCACGTTTTAGCAGTTAATACCAAATAACCCAGACTTTCTATTTTCAATCTATCATTGCTTTTCGCTAAAAAACATCCTCTGAATTGAGCTATTCAGAGGTAGTTTATTCATTATAAAGACCGTTAAATTCCCGCTGAGTCTAGAAGCGAAATTAAACCGGCCCCTCTTCCTGAAACTGCTGTTTACCAATCTGATACCAGTCATTTCCTTCGCTGTCGATAATCACAACCGCCGGGAAATTCTGTACGGTCAACTTATGTATTGCTTCGGGTCCCAAATCTGCATATGCAATAACTTCCATTGACTTAATGGAACGGGCGATCAAAGCACCCGAACCGCCAATTGCCGCGAAATATACGGCTTTATTCTTTTTCATTGATTCAATTACTTCCGGGCTGCGATAACCTTTTCCGACCATACCTTTTAGGCCTTTGTCCAAAAGGGCGGGTGTATATTTATCCATGCGGCCGCTCGTGGTTGGGCCTGCTGAACCTATGACCTGGTTCGGCTTAGCGGGGGTGGGGCCTACATAATAAATCGTTTGCCCAGCGATATCAAAAGGGAGCTGTTCTCCGTTTTGCAATGCTTCAAACATCCGCTTATGTGCGGCATCACGGGCAGTATAAATCGTACCGCTTAATAACACACGGTCTCCAGCCTTTAATTCCAATAAAGTTTCCTCAGAAATTGGGTTAGTAATTTGGCGAGCTGTCACTTCATCCCCTCCTAAATCCGCAGTTCTTTGTGCCGGCTAGCGTGGCAGTTTAAGTTGACTGCGACAGGTAGTGCGGCAATGTGGCACGGTTCAATTTCAATTTTTACATCGAGGGCTGTCGTATTGCCGCCCATGCCCTGTGGACCAATTCCAAGCTGATTAATTTTTTCCATCAGCTCGTTTTCAAGCGCGGCAATTTCCGGCAGCTCGCTGCGATGCCCGATATGACGGAACAGTGATTTCTTGGCAAGGTATGCGCATCGCTCAAAATTGCCTCCGATTCCTACACCCACTACTAAAGGAGGGCACGCGTTTGGTCCTGCTTTAGCCACAGTATCGAGAATAAACGATTTTATTCCCTCTAATCCGTCCGAAGGTTTTAACATTTTTAATGCACTCATATTCTCACTGCCGCCGCCTTTTGCAGACATGTGAATGACAAGCTCATCACCGGGGATCATCTCTATATGGATGATAGATGGTGTATTATAACCCTTACTCTTTTCCCTTGTAATTGGATGGTCAACGATAGAGTGTCTTAAATACCCTTCCTCATAGCCCTTTTTAACTCCCTCATTTATTGCATCATAAACACTGCCGCCTTGTATATGGCAATCCTGGCCGACCTCGACAATAAACACAGAAACACCTGTATCCTGACACATTGGAACCCGCTCGCTTTTTGCAATGTCGGCATTTAAAATCAGCTGCTCCAGAATATCCTTTCCGGTTGCAGAGGTTTCTGTTTTTAATGCTGATTGAAAAGCTGCGACAACATCCTGGCCCAGCTCGAAATTGGCTTCCTGGCACATGGAAGCTACTTGATCCACAATCTCTTTATACTGAATGGTTCGCACTTGCATCTACCCCTTTTATGGTTTCCCCCTGCTTTGTAAAGAAGAGTTCTTTTCCCAATACCGAAATGGTTAATTCCCAATCTGAACTCTGTTCCCTGAAATCCAGCAGCTTATGGGCCCCTCTGCTTTCTTTTCTGACAGAAGCAGAATGAGCAGCTGCCCAGGCAGCCCTTACCTTATCATGCAGCTGAAGTGCCGCTATTCCCTTTTCCTTTTCCAGCTGGTCCGCCAGAGTATCCAGTTCATTGGCTGCCTCCAGCAAAGACTGGGATGTCCGTTCAATTCCTGCTTTAGTCCACATGATAGTTTTAATCGCCTTAATTACTTCTTGTTCATTAAAGTCTGAAGCTGCGGCCTCATCGGCCTCCACTGCAAATTCTTGCTCAGCTGCTATTCCAATCCTGTCTTTGCTTTCTTTTGTAGCCATATATCCAGTTCGCTTGCCAAACACCAAGGCTTCTGTCAATGAACCTCCACCAAGCCGATTGGCACCATGGAGCCCCCCTGAACACTCTCCGCAGGCATACAACCCGGGCAGATTGGTTCTTCCATATTCGTCTGTCTTGATCCCACCCATGCAATAATGCTGAACAGGGCTCATAATATATTCACCCTGATATCCTTTTTTCAGTGTACGGTACAGCAATGGACTATCATGCTCAAGATCTGCTCCCGCTACACTAGAAAAGTCAAGCAGCACTTTGTGTTGCTTAAACATTTCATAGCTGATAATATCTCTTGTTTCCAGTTCCTTTCGCGGGAAAGATTCCATAAAACGCTCGTTATTTTGATTAAGAAGAATGGCACCCTTGCCAAAAATCCTAGTCATCACATCAAGGTTTGCCGGGTGCTGAAGACGATACGGATAAAATTGGATAAATTCCATATCCCGCAATACCGCACCATGCCTCCACGCCATTCCGATTGCTTCTCCGCTAACATCACGCGGGTTATCCGAAGAGGCATACAATCCTCCAAAACCTCCGGTGGCCAAAATCACTGAACCAGCATAAAAAGCCTGCATTCCCTCTTCATTTTGGACAAAGGCACCCACAATACCGGTATCACCTTTGATTAGATCAACTATGGACGATTGCTCAAAAAAATCAATCCCTGCTGACTGTGCATATTCCCTCATCGGCCTTGTAACGTTTCTTCCAACCCCGCCAGGAGCATAGGATCTTCTTGGAAACGAATGCCCCGGTGTGCTTACCTTTCTTTCCAGCTGCTGAGGAATGCCGTACTTGCTTTCGAGTTCATTTACTCTATTCGTACATTCTTCAGCCAAAATTTCAGCTAATCTGCGGTCCGATAGTCCCTTTCCGCCTGCGATCATGTCTTGGCAGAAAATCTCCGGGGAATCTCCTGGAGAGAATATAGTGGAATGCACTCCATCGGAAATTACCGATGAGCCTCCCAGCCCTGCTTTTCCTTTTGTAATTAATGCAACTGCGGACCCTTCCTCTTTTGCAGAGATAGCTGCAGCAAGTGCAGCCTGGCCGCCTCCAACCACGATGACATCATATTGATAACTGTTATGAATCCTCATTTTTTTAACCAGCTCCATAATGCGTACCGATTGCCGTCCCGGTTCAATTCCGCAATGGCTGTTGTAAGCGGGATTCCTTTAGGGCAAACCTGGACACAGTTTTGTGAACTTCCGCAATTCGCGATTCCTTCTTCCCCAATTACCACTTCAAGTCTTTCATTCTTTTGCAATGAACCGGTTGGATGCATATTAAAATATTTAACCTGGCCCATTGCTTGCGGACCAATGAATGGTGAGCCGCTGTTTACATTCGGGCATGCTTCCAGACAGCAGCCGCAAGTCATGCAGGTTGAGTATTTATATGCCTCCTGCTGATGGTCTGCAGAAATTAAGGGGCCAGATCCAAGACCGTATGTACCATCAATCGGAACCCACCCTTTGATTTTCTGCAGGGCATTAAACATCCGGCTTCGATCGACTACCAAATCCTTTTCAACTGGAAATGTATCCATGGGCTCTAGGGTAATTGGCTGTTCTAGACGGTCCACCAGGGTGGAGCAGGCCTGGCGGACCTTTCCATTGATTCTCATGCTGCATGCCCCGCAAACTTCCTCCAGGCAATTATACTCCCATGCAACAGAACGGACTTTTTCCCCTTTTGCATTGACAGGATTTTTTTGAATCTCCATTAAAGCAGAAATAACGTTCATATTCGTCCTGAAAGGGACCGAAAACTCTTCCCAATAGGATTCACCGGTTGTGCTGTCCTTTCTTCTTACCTTTAACTGTACCAATTTATCCACTGTAGTGGCTGTCATTACCATTCACCTCCTGCTCTTTATGCTTTGGCTGTTTCTTTGCTTGATGTGACAATGTCATATCTTCTTTGTCTTGGAGCAATAAACTGAGTGTCCACATCTTCATAAGAAAGTACCGGGCCTAGCGGACTGTATTCAGCGATTGTTGTCTTGAGCCAATTTTCATCATCCCGATCAGGAAATTCAGGTTTATAGTGGGCACCTCGGCTCTCATTCCTGTTAAGTGCCCCAATCGTAATAACCCTCGCTAATTCAAGCATATTTTTCAATTGGCGAACAAAAGGCACTGTCTTGTTTTGCCATCTGGTTGTATCATCAATGCCAATATTGTTGTATCTTTCAAGCAATTCCTGAAGCTTTTCATCCGTTTTTTGAAGACGGTCATTGTAACGGACTACTGTCACATTGTCGACCATCCAATCACTCATTTCGACGTGAAGCTGGAAAGGATTTTCATAACCGTCCATTTTATAAATTTGTTCTGTTTTCTCATCCTGTCTCAGCCGCTCGTTTTCGAATAGTGAGTCTGGCAGATTTTCAACGGATTTTTCCAGCCCGCTGATATAGTTCACAGCTTTAGGGCCTGCTACCATGCCGCCATAAATTGCCGATACTAATGAATTAGCTCCCAGGCGGTTTCCTCCATGAAACTGATAATCACATTCACCGCAAGCAAAAAGCCCCGGAATATTGGTCATTTGGTCATAATCCACCCAAAGGCCGCCCATTGAGTAATGCATTGCCGGGAAGATCTTCATTGGCAATTTTCTAGGGTCTTCTCCAACAAATTTTTCATATATATCTAAAATCCCGCCGAGCTTCTTCTGCAGCATTTCTGCAGGAAGATGGGAAAGATCAAGATAAACCATGTTTTCTCCATTAATTCCAAGCTTTAAATCGACACAAACAGAAAAGATTTCTCTGGTAGCAATATCCCTTGGAACCAAGTTGCCGTATGCAGGATACTTATCTTCAAGAAAATACCAAGGCCTCCCGTCGCGGTATACCCAAACCCTTCCGCCTTCTCCTCTTGCAGATTCAGACATTAAACGAAGTTTATCATCGCCTGGAATTGCTGTTGGATGGATTTGGATAAATTCTCCGTTTGCATATTTTGCACCTTGCTGATACGCAATACTATGTGCACTGCCTGTATTAATGATAGAATTAGTGCTTTTTCTAAAAATATTGCCGATTCCGCCGGATGCCAGAATAACAGCATCAGCAGGAAAAGATTGGCATTCCATTGTTTTCAGGTCCTCTGCGATAATCCCGCGGCAAGCACCCTCTTCGTCCTTAATAAGGGAAACAAGCTCCCAATACTCGAATTTTTCAACCAAACCTTCCGATTCATAGCGGCGAACCTGCTCGTCTAGGGCGTAGAGAATCTGCTGGCCGGTTGTTGATCCTGCAAAGGCGGTACGGGAGTATTTCGCTCCTCCCAGTCTCCTAAAATCAATATGGCCTTCTTCAGTCCTGTTGAACTGTACGCCCATCCTTGCCAGCAAATAGATGATATCCGGTGCCGCTTCGCACATCGCTTTGACAGGAGGCTGATTGGCAAGGAAATCCCCGCCATAAACCGTGTCATCGAAATGCTCCCATATGGAGTCTCCCTCTCCCTTTGTATTCACTGCCCCATTAATTCCTCCCTGGGCGCATACTGAATGTGACCGGCGAACCGGAACGAGAGAAAACAGTTTTACTTTCTTTTTTGCCTCTGCTATTTTAATCGTAGCCATCAAGCCTGCAAGGCCTCCGCCAACGACAATAATTTCCTGATTGCCCATTACTTTATAACCTCCGTTTGTCGGACCATATTATAGGAAGGAAAATAAACTGACAACGGCCATTCCTGCCAATATGACAAAAACACCCGTACAGATCTTCCTAGCGACCCTTTGTGACGCAGGACCGGCCGTTATTCCCCATGTGATTAATCCGGTTGTAATTCCATTTGAGAAATGGAATATAGCACTAATTACCCCAGTGATATAGAATACAAATATGAATGGATTAGCCAGATGTTCACTGACAAGGCTGTGACTGACTTCTGTGCCGCTTAATAACGGGCCCAGCCTGAATGACCATACGTGATAGATTACAAATATTAAAGTAATAATTCCCGTAACTCTTTGAAGCATGAAATATATGTTTCGCTGGTATTTGTAAACATTTGCGTTTGGTTTAGAAATAAATGATAAGTAGATGCCATAAATCGCATGAAATAATAGCGGAATTGCGATCAAGGTAATCTCGAAAAGCGGCAAAAATGGAATCGCTTGAAGCATCGCTATATGCTCGTTATATCGTTCAGCCCCAAAAATGGCTAATGCATTGGAAAGCAGATGCTCCACCATAAAAATGCCAAGAGGCAGGAGCCCTGCCAGGGAATGCAGCCTGGACAGGACAAATCTGCTCTTTCTCGTCGACGCCGTGTAATTTAGCTGGGTTACGGTATTGGATGGCATTCTGCTTCCCTCGTTTCTCCCTTCAGCCATTCACTCACATTTATTTTATCCAATCCTAAAATTGCCTGGACCTGGCTTTCGGAATCATTCAATAACCCGGCAGTCATCGTGACGAACTTCTGGATCAGCTCATCTCGGCTTGCCATATTCTCCGGATCTCCTTTTGGATAATCCGTAGACTTGGAGTACTTTTTGCCGGTTTCGAGTTCAACCTCTGTCAAAGCTCCCCACTTTTCGGGATAAGCTGATTCATAATAAGGATCGACCATAACTTCTACCTTGTTCATGACTTCTATAATTTCCTGATCGGCTAAGCGCTCTTCGTTAAAGTCCGCTAATCCTGCAGATCCTTTCACCGCCGCCAGTGCTGCGCAGAACTGGCTGCTGAATTTTGATGCATAGACTGTGTCAGGATTTGGTTTATCCGTAATATTGATGACAGTTTGATAGGTTTTGATTGTGATGCGGCTGATTTGCTTGTAATCTATGGAGTGTTCGTTCATGATGTCGAGGATGCAATCAACTGCCGGATGTGTATGACGGCAGGATGCATGTATTTTAAAGCTATTTTCAATGATTTTATATTCCTGGCCAAGATTGTTTGTAATCTTAGAAATGTCAAAGGACTCAGACATTGCATTAAAGAATCCCCTTCGCCCTTCCAGTATCTGGCTTGCTCCTGTGAAATCCTTTTTTGCGAGCAGTGCTGCCATGGCACCATTATATGCAGCTTTTGCTGTATGGAGCTGTTTAGTATTAGCACCATCTTCAATGAATTCCCATAATCCGGCTGCCTGGGTTCCTGCATTGCCGAGAGCATGCATCGTTTGTTCAACATTTAATTTTAATAGCTTTGCAACTGCAGCTGCCGAACCGAAAGTGCCACATGTTGCAGTATTGTGCCAATAATAATAATGTGATGGAGATACTGCTTCACCGATACGGTAACAAACCTCATACCCTGCTACAATAGAGGTGATCAGTTCTTTTCCGCTCAGCCCGTGTGCTTCCGCTGCTGCAACTGCTGCAGGGATAACTACCGTTGCTGCATGGATAATAGATGATTTATGAATATCGTCAAGTTCCACAATATGGCTTGCAGCACCATTTACTAAGGAAGCATGGCCAATCGATGACTTTCCACCCGTTACCAGGCTGGCCTGTTCATGTCCTCCCCATTCCTCCACTAATTCTTTTATCGACTGTACCGGCTTTTTATCTTTTCCCGCGATGGCGGACCCATACCAGTCAAGGATGCACAGCTTTGTAAATTCAACCACTTCTTCTGGCAAGTCTTCAAATTTTAAAGCAGTTACATATTCCGCCAATGCTTTTGATAATGTCATTTTGCTTCCCCCACTTTTTCTCCGAGTACGGATTTTAATAGACCAATCATATCGTCGTAACGTTCAACCACATGGGCTCCTGCCTCTTGAAGCGCTTTCACTTTTAGCGATGGGCGGCCAGTGTTGCCTGAAATCATTGCTCCTGCATGGCCAAAAACGGTACCTTCAGGCAGGTTTTCCGTAAACTTACCGGCTACAAAGGAGATTAACGGTTTTGTGAACCCGCCTTCTTTTAAAAATTGTGCTGCATCTTCTTCGAATGATGTGCCAGGTTCAGAGAAAGTAACGACAGCTTCTGTCTCTTCATCTTTTTCATATAGAGCCAGCAAATCCTTAATGGTAGATCCGATAAAACTATCGCCTCCAATTCCTACACTCGTCGTTACACCAAACCCTGCCCGCTTTACCATCCATGAAGTTTCTGCTGTCATTCCGCCGCTTCTGGAAATAACGCCAACATTGCCAGGAACAAAACAGCGATCAGGACGGTCGCCGCCAATGGAACCCATTTTTATGCGATCCTTAGGATTAATCATCCCAACTGTGTTTGGCCCAATGATGATTACATTTTCTTTTCGAGCGATATATAACAATTTTATGACATCATGCTGCGGGATATTTTCAGTAGTAACTACAATTAATTTTATTCCGTTTTTTATCGCTTCCAAAACAGCATCCAGCGTAAAGGCTGGTGGTACAACAACCAGGCTGGCATTTACGTTATGCTTTTCTACAGCTTCCTTAACCGTGTCGTAAACGGGAATGCCCTGGACTTGCTGTCCGCCTTTTCCTGGGGTGATCCCCGCATAGATTTTTGTACCGTATGCAAGGGTATGGCTGACAATCATGGAAGCTTCCCTTCCGGTGATTCCCTGGACAAAGATTCTAGTATTCTTATCAATTAGAATTGCCATTTAACATACCTCCTTCATCTTCTGCACCATAACTGCGGCTGCTTCTTCAATCGTATGATCTTCCCCAAAATAAGTAATGCCTGCTTCAACAAAAACGCGCTTTCCTTCTTCATCATTAACCCCGGCCTGCCGCACAACAATCGGGAATGTGGCTGGATCGAGACCAAGCTCCCGGACAGCTTTGACAATTCCTCTTGCCATTACGTCAATTTGCGTGTTATTTGTTATATTTTGAGAGACGAACAGCCCTTCAACGCCCGCTTTGGATAAAATCCCTTTTGTTAATCCATAAACTTTTTCCTCTGAAGGATTTCCGCCTGTTTCAGTGTAATTGGCCGGAGATGCACCCAATGAAACAAGCACATCAAAGCTCAATAAGCTTCCGCCGCCGCCGCCGCACATAAAGCCAATATTTCCGCCTTCCATTTCCGTATATCTGGCAGTACCGCGATAATCTGCATCATTTACCTTAACCATTTCTTTTTCAAGATCTGTCAGAGGTCTCCATGAACGTTCACTGCCAGATTCGACAATCCCTGCTAGTTCCGGGTGGCGATAAAGGGCTGAATCATCTACTCCCATGACCGAAGCAGCTGCCATGACATCCTCATCCTTTGTAAGGACTAAAGGATTAATTTCAAGAATGTAGCAATCGTATTTGATGAACACTTCATAAAGCTTGCAAAGCACCGATGTCGCCTTTACAAGCGGTTTTCCTGTTACCCCAAGCCTGCTCCATATTTCCTTCGCTTCATAAGGGTGCAGCTGAGAAAATGGTTCTACATTATAAATAACAACCTTTTCGGGTGAATCCTTTACCAGATCCTCCACTTCCACTCCGCCCTCTGTCGTTGCTATGATGACCGGTGTTTTTTGCAGTGGATCTATCGTAATCGAAACATACCATTCTTCATCAATATTAATTTTTTCTTCTACTAAAACTTTGTTGACTGGATAGTTTCTTACTGTCATTCCGAAAAGCTCTCTTGCTTTAGTTTGTGCATCATCTACATTATCAGCGAATTTGATCGCTCCTGCTTTGCCACGTTTCCCAACTGGAACGAGTGCTTTTAGGACACGTGAGCTATAAAGTTGTTCCTGGCTGATCTCTTCAGCAGATTCGACTACCCAATGCATAGGAACAGGAATTCCATTTTCTTTCAGAATTGTTTTACTGGCATCTTCGAGCATTCTACCCATCTTATTACCTCCAAATAGGATATTGGATCCAATTTTTTCTTCAAAAAAAGGCCGTGATTATGACTGCCCTTCTTTCTCTAAACTATTAATTAGCTTTTCACCGGTCCGCTTAATATGTTCAGCTACAAGTTTCCCTGCTTTGCCTTTTTCTTTGTTCTGAATTGCATTAATAATTGCCCTGTGTTCCTTGTTAGACATTTCAGTCTGCCCTTCAAGCAAATGGGGAGTTTGCTGCGGAAGGCCATTCCATAATGTTGTAATAAAGGTATTCAGCCGTTCCCAGTTGCAGCGCTTTATCAGAAGCTTATGAAAATCAATATTGTATTGCACAAAATCATCAACATCTTCAGCTGTTTCCATTTGATCAGCCAGGTAGCTAAGCTGCTGAGTATCATCATTTGTCAGCAGGTCTGCACTTTGCTCCACCGCTATTCTTTCAAGCTCTGCCCTCAGCGCATATATTTCTGCGACGTCTTCTACCTGAATCGATTTAACGATTGCTCCTTTATGAGGCTCCAGGATGATTAGTCCTTCTGACTCCAATTTTCTGAACGCTTCTCTGACCGGCATCCGGCTGACACCAAGCTGTTCGGCCATGTCTGATTGCTTCAGCCGTTCCCCAGGTTTAAAGTCCCCTCTGATGATTGCTTCCCGGATAACATTGCACACTTTAAGGTGAAGGGTATCCCTGTTATCAATCCGTAATCCTTGTTTCATTGACATGTAAGTAACCTTTCTTTCTGCTTAATTGGCGTTTGCATTTAGGATACTGGATCCAATTGTAAATGTCCAGATTTATCTGAATATTTTTATTATAAAAATCCAATCCAGTTCCACCAAGTTACTGCAGTAATAACAGTTATGACAGTCATAAGGAAAGTCATGATTAAACCGGGCAGTAAAAATTCTTTTTGCTGAATTTGCCCAGTGCTGTAAACAATAATGTTTGGAGTAGCTTCCACGACGAGGATGTATCCATGCAAACAGGCAAGTGATGCTGTTACACAGATTAGGACTGGATCTGCTCCCGCCTTCGCGGATAAACCGATAAAAATTGGAATGAGTGTAACTACAGCTGTTGAAACATTCGCAACCGCCAAATGAAGAATATGAGTAATTATCAAAGCTGTAATAACAGCGATAACAGGTGATTGGAGCAGCTCAATAATCAAATCAGTGCTTAAGCTTTCTCCTACAAGCGCAGCAGCCCCGGATTCATTGAAGGCATAGCCAAGCGAAAGTGTTACACCAAGCAGCAAAACCGTATCAAAATTAATTTTGACCAGGTTTTCCCACTTCGCGCACCCAATTCCCGGAAACGCCATCAATACAACACCTATCAAAGCTGGAATGCTCGGATGCAGGCCATGGAGGGATTCTGTGAACCATAGACCCATAATTACGATTAATATCCATAGGCATTTTTTTTCTTCAATCGACATCTTGCCCAGCTCTGCTATTTTATTATTAATTTCCTTCCGAACATGGGGAAAATTTCTTTCTTCCTCTTTTAACGGAAACCATTTAAGCAATAAAATCCAGACAGTCGGAATCAGGAAAAGCCAGATTGGAAAAGTATAAAGAAACCATTGCATATAGGTTATTTTTATATCAAGTATCGACTTTAATAGCTCTACTGTAAGAATATTTCCAATAGCAGCAGTCATGACCGCTGTCCCTGAGATGGTCGTTCCAAATGCAACAGCCAGATAGATCATTTTCTTAAGATTTCCATTCCCTTTTGCTCCCACAGTTTCGAGCGACATAGCTGCAACAGGAAGCAGCAGAGTCGCCCTTACAGCAGCTGCAGGAATGAAAAACGATTGAATCTGAGGAATGATTAAAATGCTGCCCAATAATCCCCTTGCAGTTCCTCCCCATTTGGCCAGGAACATATAGGCGATTCTTTTAGCAAGAGGTGTATCATTAACCCCTCTCGCCAGCATCATTCCTCCGATGATTAAAAAGACCGCCGGGGAAGCAAATCCGCTATAAATGACCTCTGTGGAAACCACACCAAAAGCCAGCATTAAAATCAGCATCAGGAGGGCAGTGACCCCAAGAGGAATTGGTTCAAATGTCCAATAGAACACACTTAACGCCAATATGGAGAGCATAATTTTTGCTGAATGGGAATAATCGGAGGGCAGTAAAAAGAACACTGCCCCCATTAGTAAAATCCCAGTAATTAAAACTGCCAGTTTAGACGGTTCAATCATGAGCGGGCTAGATTTCTTTGGAAGAACTCTCATTTTTGCCCTTGTATTGGGAGATCCCATTCATTTTCCTTCTTTCGTTCCTTAGCCTTTGCTTAAAGCGGATGCTTAGACTTGGTTCCCTTTCTCAAGAGGGCGGCATAAGTCAAAGAAAACTGTTAAGTCATCAAGCGTTTCAAATCGCTGAACCATCTCGATTAACTGATGCTTTGCGTCAACGCTGATTATAGTGCCGGTAACATCAATAAATTTATCAATTAGCAGCTGATCGCTCATCGGCTGATCCATACTTCCTATCGCATGTTCAACAAAATGTGTCAGTTCACGGCCATCTGAAAGTTTTACTACTAGTTTCGCCTGATCCTCTTTCATTTGCTCATCAATGACCAGGTGAATTTTCCCCCTAAGCCCCTTAACAGTTGGGTCGTTGACAAATTCGTCTGTAAATTCGCCAACTGAAGCCTTCAGATTAAGAAAACCTGACGCAACACAATGGAAAACGCTGAATTTACCCTCAAGACCGGTAAAAATCTCCGTTTTTCCAGTTAGTTCCTTAACAAGCGGATGTCCGAAAATGGTAATTGATTCTACCTCTTCCGCTCGCAGACTATGCTGCTTCTGTATCCCTATAATGCCGTCAATTGCAGGATGTGTAACGATACCGCTTGCAAATGGCTTATAGCTGTTTTTTTCGACTTCCCATTTTTCTCCCCAATTATCCGTGATAATGTCCATTTTGCTTTCTTCAGATAATACTTTGATAAATCCGCGTTCTGCCTCAAGCGGCTGTTTCGAGCTTGTAAAGCCCTGACCTCCCATGAGTCCGGCTAAAAGCCCGTTCATTGCAGCTTTTCCCGGATGAAACGGTTTTGTCATTGTTCCAAACATTTCCCGAAGTCCAGTTGGTTCTGTCGCTGCAATCCCAAGTGCATATTGGGTATTTTCTACTTCGAGATCCTGCATTTTACTGATTGCAGCAGCTGCTCCTATTCCGCCCACACTTCCAGTAATGTGCCAGCCGCGCCAGTAATGTGATGGATACACGCTTAAAGCAAGCCTAGCTTCCACCTCACAGCCGATGACAAACGCTTCTAATACTTCTTTTCCGCTTCTCCTTTCTTTTTCAGCAAATGCCAAAATTGCAGGATAAACTGGAGCAGACGGGTGAAGCACCGTTTCAAGCAAAGTATCATCAAAATCAAATATATGTGACGACATTCCATTTAATAATGCAGCAAAGAGAATATCTACTTTTTCTTTTCTTCCGAAAACGGTTGCTTGCGGCTGGCTTCCTGTCAGGCTGGCAACATGAAATACTTTTTCCATTGATTCATGCTCAGCAGCCCCTATTGCAACACCCAGCCAGTTCAATAAACTGCGCTTTGCTTCATAAATTGCATTTTGGCTAAGCTGTTCGTATGAAGTATTTTTAATATGTAATGCTAATTTTTCTGTTACCATTTCCTAATCTCCTTACGCAAGGCTGGCATATGCCAGTAAGTTTTTTGCCTTTTTGTAAACCGGGTAATCAACTAATTTATTGCCAACTGCAATCGAGGCTACTCCATGTTTTTCTGCTTTTTCAAACGCCTGTACTATTTCGAAAGCTTCATCAAGCTCTTGCTGGGAAGGAGTGAAAACTTCATGGATCGGTTCAAGCTGTTTTGGATGAATCGAAAGCTTAGATTTAAAACCAGCCTTTCTAGCACGAACAGCTTCATTCCGCAAGCCATCCTCATTCGCCAAGTCCGGGTAAACGGCATCAACCGGATTATCTATGCCTGCGGCTCTTGAAGCATTAACAATTTGAGACCGGGCATAAATCAGCTCTTCTCCCTCAGGTGTCAGCTGACAATCCAGATCTAGAGCGTAATCGATCGATCCAAATACAAGGCGGGGTATTAATGAATGAGATGTAGCAATATCATAAGCAAAGTGAACACCCCTTGCTGTTTCGATCAATGGAAGGACTTCAAAACTCCCTATTTCTCTTCCTGTTCTTTCCAAAGTATTCGTCACTGTCTGGCAAATTACCTTCATGTTTCCGCTGCTTTCTGATTTTGGGACAATAATTCCAAATGCCCCAGCCTCAACCGCTGCTTCTACATCCTCTTTCCAAAAAGGTGTCGTAATATCATTAATTCTTATATACACGTCTTTTACTAGCTCATTATTTTGAAGAAAAGTTTTCGCTCTCTCCCTGGCTGCCTGCTTTTCATTAAGAGCGACAGCATCCTCCAAATCAAAAATGACACAATCGGCTGCGCTGGCTAATGCCTTTTCCATTAATTTTACTGATGAAGCTGGTACGAATAAATAGGAACGTTTCGTTTTCACCTTATATTCCTCCTCCTTGGATATTGGATCCAATTTTTAAAGAAAACCTGCTTACTCAAACAATTGAGCAAGCAAATTTCCGGTTCTTATAATATGGTGTTCAACAATCTGGCGCAGCTTTATCGGGTCTTTCTCATCCAGAGCTTTTAGCATCGCCTTGTGTTCCATGTTAGAAATAGTCATCGTTTTTGGAAGCATGCTTGGAACATATACTGGATACCCCTCAGTAAATTGGCTTGTTAACATTTTTACTTTTTTCCAGCTGCATCCGTGCTGGAGAAGGATATGAAAGTCTTGGTTATGTTTCACATAGGAATCTACGTTTCTGTCAGCGATATCCATATCCATTTTTTCCACAATCTTCTCCAGTTGTGTTCTTTCAGTCTCCGTTAAAAAGTACATCGATTTTTGTACCGTTACCCCTTCAAGCAGAGACCGAAGATAATACAGCTCCTCTATGTC
Source organism: Peribacillus saganii (assembly GCF_003429095.1). Lineage (GTDB taxonomy): Bacteria > Bacillota > Bacilli > Bacillales > DSM-1321 > Peribacillus > Peribacillus saganii. Next base: position 77,497 of record NZ_QVTE01000055.1, on the reverse strand, counting down.
TTCCTTAGTAATCCCGATCACCTGGGCTCCTTTATGGGGAAGGAATTCTACTAGCCCTTCCCTCTCTAAACAGCGCAACGCTTCCCTGATCGGCATCCTGCTTACACCTAGTTTTGAAGCCAATTCATCCTGAATGAGCCTTTCTCCGGGCTTGAATACCTGTTTGAAGATGGCTTCTCTGATGGTGGCAGTCACCTGTTCCTGTAATGTAGAAAACTCGGTGGATTGTTTCATAGAATCTCCCTAGTTAAAATAATGACCATATTTATTTTGCTAGCAGCAGTGAAATTTGCGGGAATATAACTACCAAAACGAGTGCTAGGACCATAAGAGCAAAGAAAGGTACAACGCCCTTTACCACTTCTCCTACCTTTTCTCTTGTAATACCGCTTACAACAAATAGATTCAATCCTACCGGCGGAGTAATCATGGCCAGTTCCATGTTAATTGTCATGATGATAGCAAAATGAATAATGTTGATATCAAACATGGCTAGAACAGGCAGTAAGATTGGAAGAGTAATCAAAATAATAGCCACTGCCTCCAGGAACATACCCAATACAAAGAACATAAGATTTACACCAAGCATGAAAATCCATTTATTTGTTGTGCTTTCCTCAATCCATGCAGCAAAGTTCTGCGGTACTTGTTCTGTCGTCAAAAACATTCCAAAAATCATCGCAGCTGCGATAACAAGGAATATCATTGAAGTGATATTGATAGATTCTTTAAGCACTTCCCTAAATCTCGGGAAACTCATCTCCTTATAAATAAATACGGATACGATAACACCATAGAAGCAGGCAACGAATGAAGCCTCAGTTGGAGTAACTGCCCCTGAGTAAATTCCACCAAGAATAATGACAGGCAATAGGAAGCCCCATATAGCTTTTAGTGTTTTCTTCCTTCTGCTCTCCATCGATTCTTTTGGCAGGGCGCCAAAGTTATTTATACGAGCATGTATAATGGCAGATATTAATAGAATTCCCCCGAGCATTAAACCTGGAATGATTCCGGCTGCGAATAGCTTTCCCACTGATTCTTCTGCAACTGAGCCATAGATAATAAGAGGGATCGAAGGCGGAATCAGTATTCCTAAAGTTCCTGAAGCAGCAACCAATCCCATTGCATACCGCTTGCTGTAGCCGGCCTTAACCATCCCCGGAATCATAATGCTTCCAATTGCCGCTGCCGTTGCCGGGCTTGAGCCTGAAATGGCTGCAAAAATCATACAAGCTAAAATTGTAACGATTGCCAATCCACCGCGGATGTGGCCAACCCAGGATTTTAAGGCTTCAATTAAGTAAAAGGAAATTCCGCCTTTTGCCATAATGATTCCGGCAAAGACGAATCCGGGAATTGCCATTAGTGTTGCTGAATTAAGGGAGTTAAACATTTTCTGGATGACTGTATAGAGAGTGAAGTCGATCATGGAGAGTGCCAAAATGCTTGATAAACCAAGGCTGACAGCTATTGGGACACGGATAAGGCAAAGAACAGCAAAGGTAAGAAATAACACAAGAACTGGACTCATGCGCCAACCTCTTTCTGATTAGTATTTGATTGCGGATTGCTTTCTTTCATTTCTTCCATCATCATTTCCAATTCACCAACAAGTTCCTTTTGATCACCTTTTGCAGCCTTAAATGCTTTAACAAAAAAGTAGATTCCGAGCAAGCCCATTCCAATAGGGAGTACAAGATAGGTGATCCACATTGGAATGCCAACATCAATTGTTTTGATGCCCTGCTCTTTTGTAAGCGTTATCAATTCAATCGAAGAATAAGCAAGATATATAGAGTACAATCCTCCAATTAAATTAGCGATGGAAGCAACTATTCTTTTTGCCAATTTAGGAAGCATGTCAAACAGTAATTCAACCTGTATATGTCTATTATCTTTTAGCGCCATCCCAAAGCCAATAAAGATCGACCAAACCAGCATGAATTCAAATATTTCTGTAACCCATGCAGGTGGAGCGTTTATCACGTAGCGCATAAACACACCATATAAACTTACTAAAACTCCTCCAACAAATAACACGCCTGCAATTCCCTCTTCGAAGCTATCAAGTTTTTTTAGAAGCTTCATGCCTTCATTCAACTCCTTTTTCTGAATTGTATCCAATTTTTGTCCTGGACCTATTTCCTAATATACAAGATTTGAAAAGTAAAATAAACAGAAAATTTTATCTTTTTCATATATTTTTTATATTCACAATAGTGCTATGGTTTGATATACTGAAAAAGACAACGATAGAAATTACATCTTTGCGGATCACATTGTATCCAATTATCCTATTTCAAGGAGGTTAAGAAAATGGAATTAGAAATTCGGAAAATCGTTACGATTTGCGAGGAAACCTTCATTGAAGGCTTCAAGGAAGCAGAAAAACCTGTCAGGATAGCTGCGGCTATGGCCGTTATCAAAAATCCGTTTGCAGGGAAATATGTAGAAGATTTACAGCCTTTAGTAAACACATACTCGGAAAAATTAGGTGACCTTCTTCCGAAAAGGGCAATTGAAGCACTCGGCATTACAGGCAAAGAAGTAGAAGCTTTTGGAAAAGGAGCACTGGTTGGGCTTGATGGGGAGATAGAGCATGGATCCGCCATCATTCATACGCTTACTTTTGGAAACCCTTTCAGAACTATTTGTGATAATGCTGAAACACTTTTGCCCTCAGCAGAAAAAAGGGCCGCCGCTGGTGCCAGCCTCGATCTTGCAATTAAGCATAAACGGGATGCTAAAACACGGAGCCATCATATGACATTTGAAACACGGATTCCTGATGCACCGAGAAATGATGAAATTGTGATTTCTGCTGTTGTTGCATCGAGCGGCCGTGCCCATCCCAGAATTGGTTCTTTACATAAGGAGCTAGAAGGAGTCTTCCCTTCATGAGCGAAGCGATAGGTTTTATCGGGCTGGGTAAAATGGGCTTGCCCATGGCGAAAAATCTTTTAAACAAAGATTATCAAGTTTTTGGAATGGATGTAAATAAGTCTGCCATAGCAGAGTTTGAGCAGGCAGGCGGCCAAACAGGAAACCTGGAGGATATCCTGCCTCTTGCAGACTACCTTATTTTAATGCTTCCTTCCTCCACGATTGTAAATAAAGTAGTTACTGATATTATTGGTTTATATAATAAAACCGGTGATAGTAACCGAAATCTTGTCACTATCGACATGAGCAGCTCCTACCCTGCTGATACACGGAATAATGAAAAAATACTTCAAGACCATAACATCCAATTCCTTGATGCACCTGTCAGCGGCGGAGTGAAAAAAGCCATTACTGCCTCCTTGACGATTATGGCAGGAGGCGAGCCTGATCTGTTCGAAAAATGTAAGCGTTTGCTTTGCTGCATGGGTACAAACGTCTTTCACGTGGGACCAGCAGGCAGCGGGCACCTAATAAAAGCTATTAATAATTACCTTTCAGCCACCCACCTGCTGGCAAGCTGTGAAGCTATTCAATTATTAGAGTCTTTTAATGTAAATCCTGAAACAGCGATCCACGTTATTAATCAAAGCACAGGCAGAAGCGGATCGACGGAATATAAATTCCCTTCATTTATACTGCCAGAAAGCTATGATTCTGGATTTAGCCTGGAATTAATGCGGAAGGATGTAGCAATGGCCCATCAGATTTTCTCGGAGTCCTCTGCCCAAACCCTCCTGCCTGGACTTATTTTCCAAAAATTGGACGAAGCAAGCCGCGCATTGGAGGAAGAAGCCGATCACACCGAAATCAATAAATTTGTATCTACTTACTTATTAAAAAGGGGGAACTTAAATGAAGAATCTAAAAAAATTGTTTCTGGGAGTACTAACACTGGCGCTGGCATTTAGCCTCGCAGCTTGTAATTCATCCAAAGAAACAGAAGGAAGCGGCAAAGCTGAAGGCGGCGATAAAGAAAGTGCCAGCGGTATTCAGGAAATGACAATTAAAATCTCACACGTTGTTGCTGAAAATACTCCTAAGCACCATGGTGCATTGAAGATGAAGGAAGTCATTGAAAAAGAATCCGGCGGCAAAATCAAGGTTCAAGTTTATCCAAACAGCCAATTATTTGGTGATAAAGATGAATATCAAAACCTCGTCGCTAATAATGTTCAGTTTATTATTCCTGATATGTCAAAAATGGTTGGTAACGACCCTGGCTTTAACATCCCTGCAATGCCTTTCTTATTTGAAAGTGACGATGCTGCCAATGCCTTCTGGGATGGTGAAAAAGGAAAGGAGATCTTCAAGCGTTTGGAAAAGGACGGAGTTCTCGGTCTTTCTATGTGGCCAAATGGCGCAAAACATATGACAAATGATAAAAAAGCAATCAAAACTCCTGAGGATTTAGATGGCATGAAAATCCGTACGCAAGGCGGTCAGCTGCTTGAGGCATTATATGGACAATTAGGAGCAGGTTCTGCTTCCATCCCATTTGGTGAACTATACACAGCTCTACAGCAAGGTACTGTTGACGGACAGGAAAACACTTTTAGCAACATTGAATCTAAAAAGTTTGACGAAGTGCAAAAGTACATGACAATTATGGGCCACACCCGCGTTGACTATGCCCTCTTAACAAACACAAAATTCTGGGATGAGATGAATGAGGAAACAAAAGCAATTGTACAAAAAGGCGTAGATGAAGGTACTAAGGTAGCACGTGAATCAGCTGAGCAGTTGAATGAAGACGCTCTTAAGATAATCAAGGAACGTGGTCAAACAAAAGTAAATGAACTTTCTGAAGCAGAAATAGAAGCCTTTAAGAAAGCACTGCAGCCTGTATACGATGAGTGGAAAGAAAAAATCGGTGCTGACATCGTTAGCGATGCTGAAAGCAAGTAATATTTAATTTATAAAGGGCAAGGATCATTAGCAATCCATCATAGGGAGCTGGGTTCCTTGCCTTTCATTTGTATCAATAGTTGATTCTTCTTTTTTCTAGCAGCTGAGTAATTGAAACCCTATCTATTCGAATCTTTCTCTATTATTCTCCTAAATTTGTTCTATTTCCCATCTGCTAATCAATTAATCTGCTATTTAGCCCATTTTTTTGTACTTCAGAACATGCTTCCGAAACATTCAGAACCCCTCCGGCAGGCAATCTTTCAGCAAATATACATATAATTCCCCTCTCCAATTTGCTTTTCGTACACGTTAAACCTAATTGGTGAGTAATAGAATTATTAGCTCTAAATTGAGTATAATAGAACCGCATTTCCTATCGCGAGCTAACATACTCATTCAATTCTCTGTACTTTACAATATTCTCTTAACCTATAACTAAACACTAAGCAAAAAAAGAGATCCGATCCAGCATCACATATTGTGACTTTGGATCGGACCCCCTTCTCTTATATTCGGGCTATCTTGTTTTCTTAAGAAACAGCAGCGGTTTTCTTCAATCTGCTGCAGATTTCATCAGCCACCTCATCTGTAGTGGAAGTTCCGCCAATATCCGGAGTTTTGAATCCGTCATTTGTTACTTCTTCAACAACATCTAGAAGCTTTTTGCCAAGTTCGTATTCTCCAAAATGGTCAAGCATCATTTTAGCTGTCCAGATTTGGCCTATCGGATTGGCAGTTCCTGTGCCAACGATATCCGGTGCAGAACCATGCACCGGCTCGAACATGGACGGATATTTGCCATTAATATTAATATTTGCTGCCGGGGCGATTCCAATGCTGCCCATAATTGCTCCGCCAATATCTGTTAAAATATCGCCAAATAGATTGCTGGCTACGATAACATCAAAGATTTGCGGTCTGGTAACAAAGAATGCAGCCAAGGCATCAATATGGTAGGATGCTGTCTGGATGTCCGGATAATCCTGCTTAATTTCATTGAAAACATCATCCCAAAACGGCATCGAATGAACAATTCCATTGGATTTTGTTGCGGAAGAAACATGTCCTCTTCTTTTCTTTGCAAGGTCAAACGCATACCGCATGGCCCGCTCTGTACCTTTTCTGGTAAAGATAGCATTCTGGATCGCAATCTGGTCTTCGCCTTTATGGATCCTTCCGCCAGACTCGCTGTACTCCCCTTCACTATTTTCCCTGACAACAATCAAGTCAAAGTCGTTCGGATTCACAAGCGGTGATTTTAACCCTTTAAAGTACTTGGCAGGACGGATATTAATAGACTGTTCAAATTCTCTTCTAATTTTAATCAAAAGGCCCCACAGGGAAACATGGTCAGCTACCAGCTGCGGGTTGCCAATCGCGCCTAGAAAAATAGCCTCAAAGTTTTGAAGAGTGTTCAGTCCATCATCCGGCATCATTTTGCCGTGTTCAACATAATAGTCACAGCTCCAAGGGAATTCTGTAAATTTAAATTTGAGGCCGCCATGCACGTCTGCGACAGCATTTAACACCCTAGTTGCTGCCGGCACTACTTCTTTTCCAATTCCGTCTCCTGGTAAAACTGCGATATCAAACTGTTTCATAATTATGATACAACTCCTTTATTATTTTGGTAGTTTTCGTATTTAGGAATTTCCTGTTCATATAAATCGTCGCCGTAAGAATCATAAGCCACCAATAGAGGGAAATCTTCCACTTCAAGCCTTCTGATAGCCTCAGGACCCAAGTCCTCGTAAGCTACCAGTTCCACATCCGTGATCCTCCTGCTCAATATGGTAGAAAGGCCGCCGATCGCCGCAAATGAAATCGCTTTAAATTCTTTGCATGCTTCTTTAACCATTTCCCTTCTTGGTCCTTTTCCGATAGTCCCTTTAACTCCATATTCATACATGGCAGGTGCATAAGGGTCCATTCTGTAAGCAGTTGTCGGAGCTACAGGACCAATGATCTGGCCTGGTTTTGGCGGGCACGGACCGGCATAAAAAATGATCTCTCCCTTTAAATTAACCGGAAGGGGCTTATTGGCTTCCAGCAGTTCAACCATCCTTTTATGTGCGGCATCCCTAGCCATATAAATCGTACCGGTTAACAGGACACTGTCGCCAATCCTCAACATTTCGATGTCTTCATCTGTCAGCGGAGTCTTAAGCCTATATTCAGCCATTATTATTCCTCCTCTTTAAACAATTGCTGTTTTCTTCCTGGCAGCATGGCATTGAATATTTACGGCCACCGGAAGCGCAGTGATATGGCATGCATATGTTTCAATCGGCACCCATAATGCTGTGCTTGTTCCGCCTAACCCTTGTGGCCCGATACCTGTGTTATTGATTTCTTCGAGAAGCTCAGCCTCCAGCTCGGCAATATGCGGATCCGGGTGATGTACACCAATTTCCCGAAGAACGGCATGCTTTGCGAGGTTGGTAACCTTATCAAAGCTTCCGCCGATTCCCACTCCAACTACTACAGGCGGACATGCTTTTCCACCTGCATTTTTGATTGTCTGAAGAACAAAATCCTTAACCCCTTTTGCCCCTTCACCCGGCAGCAAAAACTTCATGGCACTCATATTTTCGCTGCCGCCTCCTTTTGGAAGAACGGTTATTTTAACTTGGTCTCCCGGAACGATATCTGTATGTACGACTGCAGGTGTATTATCATTTGTGTTAACACGCAACAATGGATCCCCAACAACCGATTTTCTTAAAAATCCGTCCCGGTATCCTACTCTTACTCCTTCCTGCACACAGTCCAGGAAGTTCCCTCCCGTTACATGGACATCCTGGCCGATTTCAATAAAAACAACCGCCATCCCCGTATCATGGCAATATGGCATATGATTGACCTTTGCTTCCTCTGCATTGACCAGCAGCTGCTGAAGGATTGATTTGCCGATTGGCGATGCCTCTGTCCTTTCAGCTTCTTTAAACCCTGCTAATACATCCTCTGGCAAGTAGTAACATGCCTCCCAGCAAAGTTTTGCAACCGCTTCCGTAATTTCCTTTGCCTGTACGATCCGCAAATTCATCTCTCCCCTTTTTGTTCGATGATTTGTATAATATTCGCAAGATCCTCCCGGGTATGGTCGGCTAATTTTCTGGATGCTTGTTCCGGGTCTCTTTTTTTTATCGCTTCAAAAATCTCTTTATGCCCCTTTAAAATCGTTTCTCCACGATTAGGGCCCTCAATATTAATGACTCTGAAAAAATGCGTTAAAGACTGTAAATCATCAACCAGCTTTTTCAATCTTGAATTTCCGCTGCAAATAATAATGTACTGGTGGAATTTTGCATTGCAGGCGACTAGCCCTTCCTTATCACCCTGTTTTATTGCAGTCTCCGTTTCTTGTAATATCTTTTCGAGATCCGATACCTGCTCTTCTGTGATTCTCTCAGCTGACAACGCTACTGCTGCAGACTCCAGTGCAATACGGCATTCATAAATTTCCTTAACATCTAATATTGAAGGTTCATAAACAATAATTTGGGACTTTTCATCCGTGACAAGCAATCCTTCATTAATAAGTGCCCTTATTGCTTCTCTTACCGGACTCCGGCTAATCGAAAGTTCCTTAGCGATTTGGGCCTCGATAATTCGTTCACCAGGTTTGTATAAACCATTCCAGATTCTCGTTTTTAAGGTTTGCTGAAGTTGTTCATAATACGGCACAGCCTTCTGCAACTGATTCTGTTCCAGCTCCATTTCACCTCAATTCTTTTGTTCGAAATTATGTCGGCTGTCGACAGGTTATAAATTAATAGTAGTCTAAGTTTTCAGTTTTTTCAATTCTTTTTTCATCTTCAATAATTTTTTAATCAAAGAACTCAGCGGTGAAACAGGAGTTTCTCCATCAGGTCCATTTCTTTTAAGGTCATAAATCTCCGTTCCTCATCATTGCTAATAACGGGCTTTTTGAATGTTGAAGCTCCACCTTCGCTTTCTCACTAATTGATTCTGCTGATTTTTGCATTTCTTTAATTGCTTGTTTTTCATCGACAGTTGTAATGTTCCTATTAGCCATAATAAATTTTCCGTCAATCATTACAGATTCAATTTCACTTCCGTTTGCAGAGTATACCAGGTTTGGAACGATGTTACGTATAGGAGAAGTAATAATAGGTGCCATGCTTGGCACTTCCAAATTCATAATTAAAAGGTCTGCTTTCTTTCCTGCCGCCAGAGATCCAATTTCATGCTCCAGCCCAATCGCCCTTGCAGACTCAATGGTTGCCAGCCTTAGCGCCTTCGTAGCCGTAAATGTTGCCGGATTTCTCGTTTTGACTTTATTGAGGATTGAAACAAATTTCATTTCATTAAACATATTATTGCAATTGTTTCCAGGAGCCTGGTCTGAGCCGAGGGCAGCCGTGCCATTTGCTTCTAAAAATTCAAGTAATGGAGGAACGATTCCATCAATGATCCCAATGCTGCCTGCACAGTTAATCATCGAGGCTCCATGTTTCGCCACAAGTGCTGTTTCTTCCTTTGTTGCCTCTGTAAGATGAACGGCAAGCAATCTATTACTTAGATACCCGATTTCTTCAAGAAAAGGAATAGAGCGTTTTCCATATCGTTTTTCCATTTGCATTATTTCACGATCACCCTGGGCGACATGCATATGAAGTTTTGTATCATACTTCTCAGCAAGAGCCTTTATCTCGAGCAATAATTCTAGCCTCATCATATCCGGGCCATGCGGTCCGAACATGCATGTAATCCGACCGTTTTCTGCTTCGTGCCACATGTTTAGCAGCCGGATATTATTATGCAGTTTTCTTTCTCCAATGGATGAATAAAAAGGATAAAGCTCACCAACAGGTATGTCCCCAATATTATCAGGAATTTCATTAATTAATTCAGCGACCCTTGCCCTTGCACCGATTCTGGCATAATTAGTGACGATATCATTCATGTTGGCATCATAGTCGCAAAATGTTGTCGTGCCTGCTTTGATGCCTTCAATAATATTGACCATGGAACCGGCAAGGCTGTCAGCAGGGGATACAAACTTGGTAAACGGCCATAAACCTTCCTGCATCCAGTTCATCATATCCTGGGCTACACCTCTGACGATTGCCAATCCTGTATGTATGTGGGCGTCTATGAGGCCAGGCATAACCAATTTATTTTTCGCATTAATACATTCATCAGCAGAGAATTTTGCCATCACTTCCCGGGTTGTCCCTACAGCTGCGATTTTATTGCCTTTGATGGCCACCGCTCCATCCTCAATCATCCCTACTCCAGGCCCTTCCATCGACAACACAAATGCATGAGAAATAATAATATCCGCCTTCACGCTGTTTCCCCATTTCAAAATAAAAATGATTTCGTTTTCCGGGATTTATTATCTGTAAACATTAATTATAGGCGGGAAAATTCTCCCGCCTTGCATGAATTAGACAGGCTCACGCTTCAAAAATGCTGTCATACAGTGAATCGCTCCCCAGCCATTCATAATTTCATCCATTTCTGCTTCAATTACTTCAATCCCATGTGACTCCAGTAAGGTTTTAGTATATGGATTGCCGGATGGCATGACTAATTTTCCAGGTTCCAGAACTACAAAGTTCATGCCCATACCCTGTTTTAATTCATTGATATCCGTAAATTCTATCAGTTCGATACCCCAATCCAGTAACTGTTTGGCACAGTTATAGGTAACATGCCAAGGAAAAATTAATAGCTTATTTTGATCAACCATGTTCATATATCCATCCAAGTGGATGGATCCAAATGGTATTTGTGTCCTGATAATATTTTTTACGCCTATATTTCTTAGTTCTCCTTCAACCTGCTGTGCTCCCGACTCGTTTGTCCTGCTTCCTGTACCAATTATCACAGTTTCCCGATTAATCCACATGGCACTTGCCCCTTCAAAGTATCCATCTCCATTTATCGTTTTGATAATTGGCACACCAAGTGAGGCAAGAGTTTTCGCAACGGCCTTTTCTTCTCCGCGCCTTGCAGGGATTGCGGGACGGCAAACGATGGCTCCTTCCGGGGTCATGAACATTAGGTCACGCATAAACATTGCATTGGGCCTGTCAGTCCGCTGTCCTTCAACATAATGCACCTGAACACCATGCTGTTTGTATATATCTGCAAGTGCATCTTGCTGGGCCCTTGCCTTTACTGGCTGAATAGGAGCACGAAACCGGAATTCTGCAAAGTTTTCCTTTGTAATTCCTTCAATTTCCTGACCCGGACGATGCATTAAAACCGCTTTAAGCTTTCCTATTTCCGAATCGCAATACCAGTCTCCCCATAACTGCTGCATTTCTTCAAAAAAACTGGACTCAGAAGGAAACCACCTTTCCCCTTGTACCTTCAGTTGCTGAATCATTAACTATCCTCCTTAATGGTTAAGTACTTTCGATAAGAAATCCTGTGCCCGCGGTGATACCGGATTGGTAAAGAAGGTTTTCGGCGGGGCAACTTCGATGATGCTTCCATCAGCCATAAAAACAATCTGGTCACACATTTCCTTCGCAAATCCCATTTCATGGGTTACTACCATCATCGTCATTCCTGACTTGGCCAGCTTTCGGATTGCATCAAGTACTTCTTTGATCATTTCCGGGTCCAGTGCGGACGTGGGTTCATCGAATAACATCACCTTTGGATCCATCGCAAGCGCCCTGGCAATTGCAACCCGCTGCTGCTGTCCACCGGAGAGCTTCGAAGGGTACGAATGGAACTTATCCTCCAGGCCCAATGAAGAAAGCAGTTCTCTTCCCCTTTCTATCGCTTCAGCTTTATCAGTTTTTTTTACATTTATTGAAGCAATTGTCACGTTTTCAAGAGCGGTTAAAAAGGGGTACAAATTAAAGGATTGAAAGACGAAGCCGATTTCGGTTCGGATTTTATTGATATTCGTTTTTTTATCATGTACGGAAACCCCATCCACAATGATTTCTCCGCTGTCGATATCCTCAAGCGCATTTACAGCACGAATGAGAGTACTCTTTCCTGCACCGCTCGGTCCGATAATTGCGGACACATTTGATTGAGGGATTTCAAGATTTATATTGTTCAGAACCTTTAAGTCTCCAAAACTCTTTTTGACTCCTTTTATCCTTATCATATTTCAGCACCTCGTTTGGTTCTATAGCTATTATTACGAAGAAATTATTCACGCAGCTTAAATTTCCGTTCAAATATCCGAATGATCTGGGAGAGGGTAAAGGTGATAATAAAGTATAAAATCGCTACTGCAGTCCAGACTTCCAATGAACGAAACGAAGTTACGATAAGGTTCTTGGCCACTAGTGTCAAATCTGTTACCGAAATAACAGATACAAGGGATGAATCCTTGATCAAAATAATGAATTGCGATGCTAATGGCGGAAGCATTTTTCTAAATGCCTGCGGCAGGATGATCAGGCGCATTGCCTGGAAATATGTCATGCCTGAAGAACGGGCAGCTTCCATTTGACCTCTTGGGATTGATTCAATTCCTGCACGGATAATTTCAGCTACAAAGGCTCCTGAAAACGCCGCTAAACCCAGTACTGCTGACCAATATGGTCCGAGCTGCAGGAACTTTCCTAAAACAAAGAAGATCCAAAAAAGCAGGACGAGGAGCGGAACCCCTCTGATGAATTCTATATAAGCTGTTGCTAATAATGATAAGATTTTGTTCTTGGAAATCCTGCAAAGGCCCAGGATTACACCAACAGGGATACTAATGATTAATGCCAGGGCTGATATTTGAAGTGTCAGCAGGACTCCGTCCAGCAAAAGACCGATATTTTGCGGAATAACACTCCAGTCGGCTTGATACATGGGTTTTCCTCCAATAGCACCGATTATTTTTTCGTTTCTACCTTGTCAAGCCAATCAGCATTTTCAAACCATTTTTCACGAGATTCCAACTCTTTCGGACTTCCAATATATGATTCTAGGAATGAATTAATCCATTGGATAGACCGCAAGTCGTCTTTACGCACAGCAATGCCCAGGTTCTCTGATGAAATCAGGTCATATACTCCCCGGACGCTATCAGGGTTCATCAATTCATATGTGCGGACACCTGGTTCATCATATATAATCCCGTCAGCCTGGCCTTGAATCATCGCCATTGAAGCGGTTGGAAAGTCTTCAAAATCAAGCACCTGAGCATTTTTATAAAGTTGTTTTGCGAGTAAAGCACCGGTGGTACCCAGCGAAACGGCTATCTTCTTCCCTTTCTTATCGAGGTCCTGCCAGGATTTTGTTGCAGTATCCTTTTTTGGAAGCATCATCACCTGTCCAGTTTTAAAGTATGGATTTGCAAAAGAGACAGAAAGTGCCCGGTCACCCCTTATAGTCATTCCTGCAACGACCATGTCAATTTCCCCGGTTTGAAGTGCTGGAATTAGTCCATCGAAGCCAAATTGCTTAAATTCAATATCGACCTTTAACGATTCGGCAATCGCGTTAGCGGTATCGATATCATAACCAATAAAATTACCATTCAAATCCTTCATTTCGAATGGAAAATACCCGGGAGCAGTACCGACGATAAGTTTTTTCTTCTTCAGAACGCTATCAATTGTAGAAGGATCGCTTCCTGCTTTCTGCACTTCAGAATCATTGCTGCACCCGGATACTACCAATGTAAAAAGAAGCAACAATACAAAGATCAGCCTTTTCCTCATTTTCATTCCCCTTTTTTTATATAGATTAATAAATTGGATCCCTTTTTAAGAAAGCTGTCATACAATGCATAGCTCCCCAGCCGTTCAATATTTCACTCATATCTGCTTCAATAACTGCAACACCGGCTTCCTCCAGCTTGTGTTTCATTTCAGGACACCCTGATGGCATGACAACCTTCCCCGGCTCAAGGGCAACGAAATTTATGCAGGCATTGATTTTAATTTCATCAAGATTGGTAGCTTCAATAATTGTAAAATCACGTTCCAGCAGAAATTTTACTACCTCATATGGAACCTGCCATGGGAATATGGCAGCTGTTTTCCGGTCAGCAAAATTAATCAGTCCATCGAGATGGGCATGGCCATAAGGAATCTCAAAATGAACAATGTGTTTGACGCCGATATTTCTCAGCTCGGATTCAACTTGGGCAGCACCTGAGCGATTTGCCCGTGCGCCTGTTCCGAGAATCACTGTTTCGCGATCAACCCACATTGCGCACGCTCCGTCAAACCATCCATCCCCATTAATCGTCTTAATGATAGGCACACCCAACTTAGCTAAAGCAGCGGCCGCAAAACGCTCCTCTCCCCTTCGTGCCGATATGCCATTTCGGCATACGATCGCCCCCTCAGGTGTCATTAATACTTGGTCTCGTACAAATAGTGCATTTGGCCTATCTGTCCGCTGCGTCTCTACATAATTCACCTGGACACCATGTGCACGGTAAATATTTGTCAATAGGTCATGCTGCTCACGAGCCTTGTCGGTATTCATCGGTGATTTCCAGCGAAAAGTTGAATAATTTAATTGTGTTACTTGTTCAATTTCTTCCCCTGGCCTTCGCATCAGAACAGCCCGCAATTTCCCTACCTCTGAATCACAATACCAGTCTCCCCAGACTTCCTGAATCTCTTTTGAAAAGCTTATTTCTGATGGAAACCAGCGTTCCCCTTGTACAGTAACTTTCGCCACAGATGGCCCCTCCCCCTCATACCTTCTACTGAAAAATCAAACATTTTTCAAATCTATTTACAAACATAACTATGACAAGCAGTCCACTTTCATTATCGAATTTTAATAAAAATTAATATAAAATTGATGAAACCGCTAGCATTTTAAAGAATAAAAAAGATTCCTCTTATACGTTTTCTAAGAGGAATCTTTTCAGCTAGTATGTTAGCTTTCGAGGAACTTTTAAATATTTATACTCTATTTCAGCCCCTCTTCCGAATAATTTTTTCATTTGTTATTAATAAAATGTTTTTATTTGGTACTGAATACATTTGTATGTCTAAACAAACTCCTCGTTTTTAAACCTGAATTTAAGGTCTATTTCAAAGAAATTCATTTCCGCTTAAATCGCCTCCCTTGTTTTCTTAACCCAAAATACGCCAGTTGAAAACGATAGAATATTGACCGTTAGGTTGATTGCTGCTACATCATTAGTCTGACTTCACTTTCCGGCAAACTTTTGCTGTATTGTTTGCTCGGCATTTTGAAGGAGCTGGTATGCGATATACGAAACCAAAAAGATGAAAATCGCGATAGATATATTCCATAAAAGGTTATCGATTAGATGATTCAATCCCAAGCTTTCTCTTGCAATCGTTACTAAATTGATGAAAAATACATGAATCACATATATTCCTAATGACCTGCCTCCTATTTTTGTGATTAGCCATCCCTTGCCAAGATGCACACATTTCATGACCAAGAGAAATAGCGCCGTTGTCAGGAAAATAGTCGAGATAAAATATTCACCGTGGCTGCCTTCGAGTATTTTATCTATAAGGTAACTCTCCCCCAGTTGTAAAAACGAAAAAGCAATCAGCAGTAATAAAATGATTTTCAAGGATAACTGACTAACTTTTTGAATACCAATTGCAAACATGAAGCCCAGTGTGGTGTAAAAAAGACCAAAAAACAAAGCATCCCGTGTCGTTTCTACTTCCAGCTGATAAAACACTGAATATGACTGGCCGAAGACCCCGATAATATTTAATGTCAGGCTCGATACGAACAGGAAATGAATTATCTTTAATCTATAAAACGTAAAAATGGCTAAAACGCTCCACATTAAAGCAGGCAGAAACCATAATTGATAACCACTGGTTCCCCTTCCGTAATACACTAAATTCAGTAATGTAAATTCCTCCCGGTATTTATTCCATTCCGCCTGAAAATGTCCATCAAAATACATCATGAGAATATCGTAAAGGAAATAGAATAAAAACCAATAAATATAGAGCTTCAGAATTTTCATCATATATTTTGATAAATACTGTTGTTGGCGGCTGCTATTCTGAATCTTACTGCCGAATAAATAGCCTGAAGCAGCAAAGAAAAACGGAACCGCGAACCTTGATAAGTTATCTAAACTAAAATAACCGATTTCATGATCTGCTGGAAATGTATGAATAACAACCACCGCAAATATTGCAAAAAATTTAACCAAGTCAATCGCATAGTTTCTCTCCATTATGTCCACCTGCATTCTGCTAGTATTTCCTTTATCATTATTGACCAAAAACTATTCGGTTATTGGCGATAGAATCATAAAAGTCCAGGTTCATGAATATCCTGCTTTCTCATGAAAAAGCATTTAGCGTGTATTTCATTCAGTCCGGCGAGTAAAGGACCATATTTGGCGATTAAAGCTTTGACTTTAGCGAGTAATTTATAGGTTCGCCGAGTAAATTGAAACATTCCTTCTCTGCAAGCTAATCCAGCTGTCAATTAACAGGTCCAACCATAAAGAAAGGCCAGCCAGAAATATTCCGGCTGACCTGTTCCAATATCAATATTCATTGTGGCTGAATTCAAAGTTTCAATGGTTTGTCGTCCAAAGAAAAAAGCTTGCAGCAAGGAGTAGGATCGTAGGAGAAGCAAGCGAGGAGCGGAAATGGCTCCCCTTTATAAGTTATTTGTTTTCCCGGCATTATTTTATCTTCAATGGATATGAAAAAAACAAGCGAAAAAGGCGAGCTTGGTAACGATGACATAAGCACATAATGAGAAGAAGAAATTCCTGAACAAATCGTTTAGGAATTGTTAATATGAAATTAGAAGCCCATTGGAATTTGTCCAGGGAATTGCTGGGCAAGCAGTGCTCGGTAATGATATGCTCTTGCCTTATGCTCGCTTTCTTTTTCACCATAACTGAAATATGCCCTCGGATCCTCTGCACAAGCCTCTTTCAATCTCTTAAATTCCTCTGAACATCCTAAATGGTACAAAAACTGATTGTATAGCTCTTGGTATCCCATTGTTTATCCTCCTCCAGATTTGCTAAGCTAACAAGATCAATGTATGAATGAATCATATATCAACTGCCTGGCAAATCATGAGAAAAGAAAACTCACTGGTCAGCGCTGGAGTTAGACATCTATACTTCTAAAAGTTACTTATCTAGCACATAAAAAATCGTGGCAGTTTTATATATAAGCTTATTCACTTTTAGCTGTGTAAGCTTTGGGATCATTATTTTTAATAAAAAAAGAGGTGATCAAAGCAAAAATACTTCCGATGAAACCAAATAGAAATAAATGGTGTATACCTTCCATAAAATCTGCACCGCCTGCTAATAACGCTCCCATGATGGTTACTCCGACAGCTGTGCCCATGTTGCGGCAAAACATGAAGAACGAAGTGGAAATACCTTTTTCATGAGCTCCCACCAGCTGCTGGCTGCCAATTACTCCAACAGTCGATAATAAACCGTACGCCAATCCTTGGATTGCCATGATGAAAAATACATACCAATAGCTGTGATTTTCATTCAGCATCCACAGTAAAAGCCCTGATATAAATAATAAAGCATTTCCTATCATCAGCAATTTCCGATAGCCGTATTGTAAGATCCATTTACCGGCAGGAACAGCAGCAGCCATCCATCCTGCAGACATACCAAGCAGGACGACACCGCTCAGGAAAACAGATAGCCCTGATATATCCTGCAGAAACAGCGGAATAAAGCTGGAAGTGCCGAATAAGGCAGCTGTCCCTATAAATCCATTAATATTAATCCAGGAAATCGTTTTATTTTGAAACATGCTAAGCGGTACGATTGGTGACTCTTGTTTTCTTTCATAAAAAAAGAAGACAGCTATTAATATTAATCCAAGGAAGCTGTATAAAAGCTGATTCTCTTTTACAACGGTTACTAAGAGAAGGAATGTGATGCCCGCTCCAAAAAGAATTGCCCCGATATAGTCTACACTTGACCTTTTTGGCTGATAATCTTCCTTATAAGGCATGAGTGTCAGTAAAGCAATCACACAAACAGGCAAATTAATAAAGAAGATCCATCTCCATGTCATATACTCAACGAAAAATGCTCCCAGCATCGGGGCAATAATGGCTGAAATTCCCCACATTGCGGAAAACAAAGCCTGTATCTTACCTCTCTTCTCAATCGGGAAAAGGTCTCCGGCGATAATCGCAGGAAACGGCATCATGAACCCGGCCCCAATTCCCTGTATGGCGCGGAAAATGACCAATTGAACCATACTTCCTGAAATTCCGCATAAAAGTGACCCGATCAAAAATAGTATAATTCCTGATGCAAAAACTCTTTTTCTGCCGAAAATGTCAGACAATCTGCCAGCCACTGGCGAAAGAATGGTAGTCGTAATCATATAGGATGCAAACGACCAGGCGTACAAGTCGAATCTCCCCAGTTCATCTGCGATAATCGGCATCGTTGTATTCATAATCGTCGTGTCAATTGATGCAACCAACATTGCAAGCACTATGCTTATCATTACTGAAGTTCTGCTTTTCATATGAGTATCCCCTTTTTCTATCTGAACAGGTATTATACCATAAAATGTCCAATAAATGGCACTTCATTGCTTAGTCTCACTTTAACCCGGAAATCAGAATTTCTTGATGTTAGTATTTACTTCTGGCTAAAATCACGCTCTTGTTTTACTTCTATTAAATCGGATATGTATAATAATATGGCTCAAGTATATAAAAAAGGATGGTAAAAATGAGTAAAATTATTATTGTTGGCGCAGGAATACTTGGGGCTTCGACGGCTTACCAGCTAACTAAAAGGGGCGCAGAGGTAGTCATCGTTGACAGGAAAGACAAGGGGCAGGCCACCGACGCAGCTGCGGGAATAGTTTGCCCATGGCTTTCTCAGCGCCGAAACAAAGCATGGTATCAGCTGGCCAAATCCGGAGCACGGTTTTACCCCGGCTTAATTGAAGAGCTAAAAGAGGATGGAGAAACTGCTACTGGCTACGCAAAAGTAGGGGCCATTAGTATACATAAAGATTCCGATAAGCTTACGAAAATGGAAGAACGCGCTTCACTGCGAAAGCAAGATGCGCCGGAAATCGGCGCAGTCAGCAGGCTTTCCCCGGGTGAGACAAATTCGCTGTTCCCCCCGCTCACCGACAGCTATTCTTCTGTCCATATCAGCGGTGCTGCCCGGGTCGATGGCAGAGCTCTCCGTGATTCGCTATTGCGCGCTGCCCAGAAAAACGGTGCCGTGCTAATTCAAGCTGATGCCTCCCTTCTCTTTGAAGAAAATACAGTAACTGGCGTCAAAGCAGGAGATCAATTATTTATGGCAGAAACTGTGATTGTCTGCGCTGGTGCCTGGGCAAATGAGCTATTATTACCCTTAAGCCTTCAATTTAATATAAGCTACCAAAAAGCACAAATAGTCCATCTCGAACTTCCAGATGCCAAAACAGATACCTGGCCCGTTGTTATTCCTCCCCATGACCAATATCTCCTTGCCTTCGAGAATGAACGAATCGTCGTCGGGGCCACTCACGAAAATGATTTTGAAGGATATGATACACGGATAACAGCCGGCGGCTTACAGGAAGTCATCAATAAAGCTATAGAGGTGGCTCCTGGTTTGGCCTCTGGAACCTTTAAGGAGGCAAGAGTCGGGTTCCGTCCCTTCACTCCCGGATTCCTCCCTGTCATTGGTGCACTGCCCGGCTGGAATGGGATTTTAGTTGCCAATGGTTTAGGGGCGTCCGGCCTGACGATGGGCCCCTATATCGGTTCACAGCTCGCAAAGCTTGCCCTAGGTCAGCAATTGGAAATTGATTTAAATAACTATGATGTTAGAGGAGCACTGGAGGATTGAATCTCCCAGTGCATTTTTTCATTATCTGGCTAACAGCGGTTTCGCTATTGAATACAACTTTCGCTTCATAAGGCTGCAAGTTTTGCCTAATTTTCCTTATCAAACACTGAACTTTATTCCATCATTATTAATAAAATTCGAATATCTTTATAAGAATAATTTTCATAGAACTTTCACCCTTAAAAATGTAAGCGTTTTTAATTAATCAGAATTAAAAAAGTTATTTACATATTCAGAAAACTTATGTTAGTATAACAAAATCAACTAAGACCAGATCATAGGTTTTTGAAAGAAGGGTGCAGGAGATATGAATAAAAAATACGTTGTCGACCGAATGTATAAAGCTTCTACAGGGATAGCAAATGCTGTTCTGGTTACATTGGGAATTGGACTGCTGTTTGAAACATTCGGTAAATTTTTGGGCTGGGAAGCTTTTATTGAAATCGGGTCTGCAGCAAAGGTTCTGCTTGCTCCGGCAATAGGAGCAGGAATTGCTTATCAATTAGGCGGTAATACGCTAGTTATTTATAGTGCGATGGCTTCCGCTGCCGTAGGCGGAAATGCGATTAATCAAACGGCTGAAGGCTTGTTCACCATTGTCCCCGGCCAGCCGGTCAGTGCTGTTCTTGCTGCTGCCATTGCTACTTATGTAGGAAAAAGGCTAACTGGAAAAACAAAGCTGGACATGTTTGCGATTCCAGCTGCTGCCACACTTGTTGGCGGTGTTGCCGGTGTGGGATTGGCTGCTGTTACAACGCCTATGCTGCAATGGCTTAGCGGAGAAATCACTGCTTCCGTTCAGGGTTCGCCAATCATTGCGTCAATGGTCATTTCATTAGTTTGGAGCATTTTGCTTATGACTCCCGCTTCATCTGCAGCCCTGGCAATAGCCCTGCAAATGGATCCGGTCTCAAGCGCAGCTGCTCTAATTGGATGCACAGTACAATTCGTAGGTTTCACTGCAATGAGCCTTCGCCAGAATGACCTTGGCGGATTCCTGGCTCAATGCTTCATTACACCAAAGGTACAGTTCCCAAATCTAATAAAAAATCCAAGACTAGTAATACCGCCATTTGTCGCAGCAGTCATCTGTGCCCCAATTGCTACAATTGGATTTGACTTCCAGGTTTCCTATGAGCTTGCAGGGCTGGGGCTGAATTCATTAATTGCTCCACTTAATATCTTAGCGACACAAGGCATTTCAGGATTCTTAATTTATATCGCTGTTGGAGTCATCTTGCCGATTGCTATCACTCTTGGATTATACATGCTTATTAAACTGGCAGGCTGGGCTAAGACAGGCGATTTGCATATGAAGGTCCAATAAGATTATTTTCTATCAGTTATATTTCGATCGCATACTATTAAATTCAATTATTAGTCTGAATCAGAAAGAGCACAGCCGTCAGCGGATGTGCTCTTTTTGATCAAACTGGAATCAATTGTTCTTCAAACCAATTAATTTTCTCTCTCATTGTCACTACTTTACCCACAAGGATTATTGCCGGGTGCGAAATTCTCTCATTTTTCGCTATCTCTTCGATAGTTTTCAAATTGCCTGTTACTGTCTTTTGGCTGCTTGTAGTGCCCCATTGAATGATGGCAACTGGGGTATTCGGTAATTTTCCGTTTTCAATCAGCTTCCTGCAAATATATGGCAAATTGCCAACTCCCATATAAAAAGCGATTGTGTCAATGCCTTTTGCCAACGAATCCCAATTCAAATGATCAGTCTCTTTTTGGGCCCTGCCATGCGCCGTTACAATTGCAAAAGAGGAGGCATGGTCACGGTGGGTAACGGGAATCCCTGCATATGCTGGTGCAGCAACTCCTGCAGTTATTCCAGGGACAATTTCAAATTCAATCCCCTGTTCCCTTAAGATTTCCGCTTCTTCTCCACCCCTTCCAAAAACAAACGGATCGCCTCCTTTTAACCTTGTGACAATCTTCCCCTCCAGGGCCTTATCTATCAGGAGCTGATTGATTTGTTCCTGGATCAGAGCATGCTTCCCGGGAAGTTTACCGCAAAAGATCAGCTCTGCCCCTGCTTTGGCGTGCTGCAATAATTCCGAATTGACAAGGCGATCATATGTAATTACATCCGCCTTTTGAATACATTCCATTCCGTAAACTGTAATGAGCTTCGGGTCACCTGGTCCCGCTCCAACAAGGTATACTTTTCCTTTTTGCAAGGCGATACCCCCTTTATCTCGAAATTGATTCTTGCTTCTCTTTCCACTCTATACATTTTGCAATCCAGTTCGTTACTAGAGCCGGACAAGATGGAAAATAAAGATGAGTATACCCTGCAATTAAATTGTGCTTCGTATACCCTTCTTTTTTGTTTCCCCGCATCCCTTTCGTTTCATATGCAAAAGGACTTTCTTCCGATGCTTCGTACTTCGAGTAGTGGAATTCATGCCCTTTCGCCACTTCCCCATCCATTAGCAAATAATTTTCTTGTTGTCCTTTAATCGTACGGTATCCAAGAGCTGCCAGCCTGGACTGCATTTTAACACGACCTGGTATGATGCCAATCATCGAATAATTCTCGTTTTCGGTAGTCGATATCGATTCTGTTAAGTACATATAGCCGCCGCATTCAGCAAGTGTTGGCAATCCTTTAAGGATTGCCTCCTTGATAGACTGATTAACCTCTTGCTGGTCAGCAAGTTCAGCCGCATACTCTTCAGGAAATCCTCCGCCTAAATATAGACCTTGTATATCATTCGGGAGCACTTCTCCATGCAATGGTGAGAAAAATACAAGTTCGCCTCCATATGATTGTAAAAGCTCCAGATTTTCTTGATAATAAAAATTAAATGCTTGATCCTTCGCAATTGCCAATCTCACCTTTGTCCCTTGTGCTTCAGGAAAGATCGATTTGGAAGGCTTGTTTAAGGACGCTGCTTCGGACAGTTTAAGTAATAAGTCCAAATCTACTGTTTCCTCCAGCAAAGAACCCAGCCTGTCAAAAAATCCGTTCAGTTCCCCTCTTTCGATGGAGGGAATTAATCCTAAGTGCCGTTCAGGGATTTCAATATCCTGTTCCCGTTTTAAGTATCCGATCACGGGGATTCCGCATTCTTGTTCAATTGCCGTTTTTACAATTTTATAATGCCCTTCGCTTCCAACACGGTTTGCAATAACGCCGACGATATTAGGAGCAGCTGAAAAAACCTGAAACCCCTTCACAATGGCTGCAGCACTTCTGGCCATGCTCGAACAATTTACAATCAGAATGACAGGGCTTTTGGTAATGACGCTAATATCAGCGGTTGTACCGATGTTGGATGCAGGATCCTTTCCATCAAAGAAGCCCATAACCCCTTCGATTACCGATATGTCTGCAGTGCTGCTGCCCCTATGAAAGATTTCAAGGACGGAATCAGTGTCAGCCATCCAGCTGTCCAAATTTCTTGAAGGCCGCCCGGTAACTGCAGTGTGATAAGAAGGATCAATATAATCCGGGCCGCATTTAAAACCCTGAACAGAAAGTCCCCTTTGTTTAAGTGCAGACATAATGGCCAGAGTTACCGTCGTTTTGCCGACGCCGCTCCCTGTTCCGGCAATCACGATTCTGCGGTCTGTCATTTTGCATTCCTCCCATGAGGGATCAGGGCAACTGCAATGGTAACATTGCCTGATTTTTTCTTTGGCAGCAGCGGCTGCTTTGCCCCGCTGGCCAATATGGCAGCAGGTTGGCTGACACCATATGCCCCAGTATATTTATATACCGTTTCCGAAGGATTCTCAATGTCAACCCCGTTCAACTCGGAAGGCTCATAAAAGGAAAAATCCCAGCCATATTTATTTATTAAAAAAAGCAAGCCTTCTTCATCCTTCTTTAAAGCGATGGTTGCTATGCCTTTCACACTTTTGATAGAATACTGTAATTCCGCCAGCGTTTCCTCTATTACTTCTTCAATCTCATCTGCAGACGTTCCCCGGTTGCAGCCAATTCCCAAAATGATATTTTTGGGGCGGAACAAAACCCCATTTCGCAATATGGCGCCCTCTTCCTTTGTTAAAATTCGATGGGTAACGACCAGGGCGGCATCAGGTTCTGCGGCAATTGCTTTTTCAATCGTATCATAGATTTTAATATTTTCAGGCAAAGGGGCATCATAAATCCACCATTCTGTTTCACCTGATTCCTGGACAATTGCTATATGCTCTTCATTAACAACCGATGCACTCACAGGCGTCAGCTTTTCTGGCGAATCCCACTTCCAGCCAAAGCGCTGGCCAAACAGGTCAACGGGAATAGTTTTCTGGACGTCTGAAGCAGTGGTGATAATCGGCGTAGCACCAAGGGAAGCGGCCACTTCCCTCGCAAGCTCGTTGGCCCCGCCTAAATGGCCGGAAAGGACCGATATCGCAAATTCACCTTTATCGTCAATGACAACGATCCCGGGGTCCGTTTTCTTATCCTTTAATAATGGAGCAATCATCCGCACAACCGCACCAAGGGAAATAATAATAATAATACCTTTATATAACGGGAATAGTGACGGAAAGAGGTGGCGGACACTGCCTTCGAACAGCTGAATGCCTTTTTCTTTTTCGTCCCCTTTTTCAAACTTACTCATATAATAAGGATCGACCACCTGAAATGCTTTTTGCAGCTTACGGGCTATTTCCACACCATGTTTTGTTATGGCAACAACTGCATAAGCATTCTTCTGGTGTATAGGCTGGAGCTGATCCTCCATGAGCGAAATGATCAACTCGTCACCCCCTTGCGAAACCCATGCGTGAATGCCTTATCGTACAGTTTTGAACGATACTCCTTTTCGTGAATTGTTGCATCAAGAGCCCAGCCCGCCAGTATCATCGCTTGTTTTCTGATCCCGTTTCTTTTCATATCCTCATCAAGATTTTGAAGTGTGGAATGGACGATCTTCTCATCAGGCCATGAGGCTTTATATACAACAGCAACAGGCGTTTCGGGGCTCCAATTTGCTTCAATCAGTTCTTTGACAACTTTTTTGGTTAGCGTCGCACTTAAAAAAAGCGCGATTGTGCAATGATGCGAAGCTAAGGCTTTGAGTTTTTCGCGCTCTGGTACAGGCGTCCTGCCCTCGGCGCGGGTTAATATGACGGTCTGGGTCAAATCTGGAATGGTCAGCTCTGCCCCAACTGCAGCAGCTGACGCAAAAACTGAGCTTACCCCCGGCACTATTTCCACTTCTACATTGGCGGCTTTTAGCAGTGAGATTTGCTCCATGATTGCCCCATAAACCGCCGGGTCTCCTGTATGGACCCGCACAACCTTTTTGCCCTCTTTTACCCTGTCGACCATCAGGCTGACCATTTCTTCCAAATGCATTCCCGCTGTTTTAATAATCTCCGCTGATGGTTTTCCTTCGTTCATTAATTCTTCATTCACCAATGAATCAGCGTATAAAATCACATCTGCTTCCTGAATCAGCTTCAATCCTCTTACTGTAATTAAGTCGGGTGCGCCAGGCCCCGCCCCTATGATATATAACTTCATTTCCGCACCACCATCAGCGATAAATATTCTAATTCGACACCTTCCAGCTCATCCATGCTCCAAATGACTTCCTCATCTGAGGTGACCTTTGTCACGACCGAGGCTTTCCCCATAAGCTTGCAATCCGATAATACTTTTAACATTGTAGGCAATGCTTTAGCTACTTTAATAAAAACGATACAGTCATTTTCGAGGATTACTTGTTTCATCGCCTCATAATCATTGCGGGCTGGAATGATGGCGACATGATCATCCCCTTCAGCAAGCGGGATGCCCAGTCTAGCTGCTGCACCGTTGATGGAAGAAATTCCTGGTATCACCTTGATCGGTGCCTCAGGGTATCGTTCTTTAATTAGGTTCATCATATGTATAAACGTGCTAAACAGCATCGGGTCACCTTCCGTCACAAAAGCGACATCCTTACCGTCATTAAGCTGCTCCCATACCTTATCTACGGTTGCATTCCATTCCCTTTCCAGTATTCTGGGCTCCTTCGTCATTGGAAATACCAGTCCAAGCATCGTCTTTTCCTCAGGACTTACATATAAATCTATTATTTTATGGGCATAGCTTTTGCTGCCCTTCGATTTCTTCGGATAAGCAATTACATCGGACTCTCTTAAAATCCTAAACGCTTTGATAGTGACTAATTCAGGATCCCCAGGGCCAACCCCGACTCCATATAATGTTCCTACCAACTTAATTCACCTGCCTGTTTGAATTTCCTGCAGTATTGTTTACGGCCTAATTCACAATGCAGAAGTTTACTAACCAAGTTCTTAAGGCCTGTAGTCTATGTTTTACTCAAAAAATGACATCTTTACCCGGCAATTACCGGGCAAACGTACATACCATTCCGAAATACATTCGGCTCTTAAACTCTCAATATTATTTGCCATGAATCTTGCAGGGTTACTAGGAAAAGTTGCAAGTTTAAACGGGATTTTTATTTTACTCACCAAAATCACCTATTAACTTGGTGAAATTTACTAGTTTAATGGCGAAATTATATATTTCACTCATGAAAAGTGCTGGTTTATTCACCAAACTCATATTTGTCTCGCATAAAGTGCTCGTATACTCGCAAATTAACACACTTATTATCCAAAAGTTGTGTTTTACTTGCCAAAACCACTAGTTTACTTGCCAAACAAAATGAATCCTGCTATTCTGCTAATTTTTTTCTTGCTCGTATAATATAAATCGGATTCAGGGCGTCAAAACGCGTTAGATTTAAGATTGGTTTGCTTTTTGAAATTTGCGCCAGGGTAATGCTTGTGTCAAAGCCCCTTTTTTTGAAGCCTTCCACAGATTGGCCCAGGCTTTCAATTGTTACTGCATTCAAGACGATATTGCCATTTTTCTTGAGCCGGCTGCAGCATTGGTCTAGAATATCCTCCATATTTCCCGCTGTTCCACCGATAAAAATCGCATCCGGATCCGGGAAATCTTCCAGTCCTTGCGGGGCCTTTGCATGTTTTACAGTAATATCCGCCCGGAATTTCCTCATATTTTGATAGCAGTTTTCCAAGTCTTTTTCGTTCTTTTCGACTGCAAATACCTGTCCCTCGCTGGCGATTCTTGCTGCTTCGATCGCAACTGATCCTGTACATGTTCCAATATCCCAAACGACGCTGTTCTTTTTTAATTGAAGTGCAATAATGCTTAATGACCGCACATCTTTTTTCGTAATCAGACCCTTGTCAGGTTTTCGCTGATGGAATTCCTCATCCTCTATCCCTAATGGCCATACCGGTCCTTCCTGCACTTTTTTCAAAATGACAACATTTAGAGGATGAAATTCAGCATCAGCCATTTCGGCAAGCTCATGCCAGCCCGACCGCTCTGTTTCATCGCCCAGATTTTCAGCTACAAAAGCCCGATATTCTGTCATACCGTATTCTAAAAGATAGTTTGCGATTTTAGCCGGTGAGTTGCTTTCATCCGTCAAAATTGCAACCTTCTTCTTGCCATCTATCCTCTGGGCCAGTCCAGCCATGCTTCTCCCATGCACACTTACAAAATCAGCATCCTGCCAGGGCTCTCCCATTTTTGCGAAGGCGAGCTGGATCGAGCTTATATTTGGTAAAATCCTGATTGGCAGTTTGTTGGATAAATAACTGCCTATCCCAAAAAATAACGGATCTCCGGAAGCCAGAATAACAGTATTTCTGGTCTCTTTTTGAAGCTTCCGGGCAAGTGAGCTTATATTGCCTTTGATGGCAATCTTTTCACCCTGATAATCAGGAAAGTAAGATAGCTGCCGTTGACCTCCAATCAGCACTTCACTCTCTTCAATCCAGGATAGATATAATGGAAAAAGGCTTGCAGGCCCATTTGTACCTATTCCAATCATTTTTATCTTATTGCTCATATAAACTCGCACTTCCTAACTTCTCGCCTTTTAATGTGTAAAGACTGGTATCGATTTGAACATCTCCGCCTGCTTCTTTTACGGCATGGCGGCAGCAGTATTCACACAGCTTTACGAAATACTCTTTAAAGCCATGCTCCCACATTATGTCGCCAACCTGCGAGGCTGTATTGGCTCCTTTTATTTCATCAATCAGTTCACCTGTCACCCCTGTTTCTTCAGCAATCCGGGCTAGAAAATTAAAATCAATTGGTGCGCTCTTTGAATGCACCATCATGACTCCTTGAGCCACTTTTGAAAATTTCCCCATCATCCCGACCATGGAAATCTTTTTGATTCCAAGCCGTTTACATTGCTTTAATGTAAAACCGACAAAGTCACCCATCTCAATAAAGGCTTCCTCCGGGAGCCCGGGCAGCTGCTCTATCGCAAATTTCTCGCTTCTGCCGCCTGTTGTAATCGCCACATGGTCGCATCCGCTCGCGATCGCTACGTTAATGGCCTGGATAATGCTGGCTTTATAGGCTGCTGAAGAAAAGGGGACCACAATCCCGCGGGTTCCCAAAATAGAGATGCCGCCAAGGATTCCGAGCCGTCCATTAAGGGTTTTCTTGGCCATTTCTTCTCCGTTTGGAACTGAAATGACTACCTTGACACCTCTGTTTATCTGAAAACTGTCAAGCACTTCTGTAACAATCGAGAGAAGCATTTTACGGGGAACTGGATTGATTGCTGCTTCTCCAACTGGGACAGGCAGCCCCGGCTTGGTAACCCTGCCAACGCCTTTGCCTCCATCAAGGATTATATCGGTTCCTTCTGTCCAAGATACTGTAGATAAAATCATCGCTCCATGGGTAACATCAGGATCATCCCCGGCATCTTTAATTACACCTGAAGTCACAAAACCATTTTCCATATTGCAATGTTCTATCGCAAATGTTGCATAGCGTTTTGCCGGGAGATAGATAGTCGCCTCTGTCTGCTCCTCTCCTGTGATAAGAAGAGTTAACGCAGCTTTTGTGGCTGCAGTTGCACATGCTCCAGTTGTGAAGCCCTCCCGCATTATTTTCTGCTTTGTTTCCTCCATCGTTTATACCTGTTCTGCTAATAGAGAAATCGCATTTAATGCTGCAACTGTAACCGTGCTTCCACCTTTCCTTCCAATATTCGTAATGAAAGGAACATCTAATTTTGCAAGCTCTTCCTTAGATTCTGCTGCTGAAACGAATCCGACAGGCAAGCCAATGATCAGTCCTGGCTTTGCTTCCCCTTCTTTAACCAGCCTGATTAATTCCAGCAGGGCAGTCGGGGCATTGCCGATTGCATAAATCCCGCCATCTGCTTCTTTAATGGCTTTTCTCATGGAGATAATCGCCCTGGTCGTGTCAAGCCGCTTTGCTTCCTTCATTACATCATCATC
Source organism: Peribacillus saganii (assembly GCF_003429095.1). GTDB lineage: Bacteria > Bacillota > Bacilli > Bacillales > DSM-1321 > Peribacillus > Peribacillus saganii. The sequence goes on along the minus strand of NZ_QVTE01000055.1, from coordinate 48,573 downwards.
AGAAATGTATACTTTTACTTCACCCCCGAATTTTTCAATCCGAGCTTTACTGACGCCGCTTTGAACCATTTGGACATCAGCGACAATCTTTTTCCCGCTCTTGATTGCCTGGATTCCTGCCCATATTGCATCCTTGTGAAAAAGCAGGCTCTTTCCTAGTTCAAAATCAGCAGACGCGTGAACAACCCGCTGTACTACCCGGTATTGTTCCGGTGTGTATGGATGCTCACCAATTTCCTCATCTATCATGCGAAAGCTTATTTCTTCAATTCTTATTGGGTGAACTGTCTCAGGTTTAAATTCCGTGCGAAAATCCATCATGATTTTCCCTCTCCTTTTTTCATTTAATTGGTACTAATAGATTTCGTATGTGTTCAATAATATTTCCAAAGCTTGAGTAAACGGTTCCATATTGAATCTTTGGCCGGCCAATCATGATTGTTTGTATCCCCAAATCTATTGCTGCATCCAGCTTTTCATCCACTGAACCTTCTTTGCCGCTCTCCTTTGAAATCATTACAGTAACGCCATATTGGCGAAATAGTGCGGTATTGAATTCTTTTGTGAATGGGCCCTGAATTGCAACGATATTTTTCTGCGGGATCCCCAGTTTTTCACATTTTTCCATGTTATCCAATCTTGGGAGCATCCTGGCAATTAGCCTAATGTCCGGCAAAGGAAGTAATTTAGCTGCAAAAATCTCCAGCGTTTTGCTTCCTGTTGCCAAAAAAACAACGCCTCCCTTTTCGGCTGCTGCCTCTGCAGCTTCTTCATAGCTGTCTACTTTAATAACCAATTCATTTTCATAATCAAGCTGCTCCCGCTCATAACGGATATAAGGAACGCCCGCAATCGAAGCACCACTCTTAGCATTTTTCGATGCTTCCTCGGCAAACGGGTGGCTTGCATCCACCACCAAATGAAAGCCTTTTTCTTTTACAAGACTTGCAATCTCTTGATCTGACAACCTGCCAACCTGGACCTCCACTCCCGCCTGCCTTAGCTCCTTTGCTCCATTTTCCGTTACCACCGTTGCCAGCAAAGGGAACCCTGAAGTCTGGATTTGCACAGCTAGTTCGCGAGCATCACTTGTGCCAGCCAGAAATAAGATCATTTAACTGCCTCTTTTCTATGGTTATAGTGGTTATGTTCGTGATGATGTTGAGAATGGCCATGATCATGGTCGTGGTGATGATGAGAATGGTCATGATCATGGTCGTGGTGATGATGGTGTCCAATGAATTCCATTGCATCGAGACGATATGTGCAGGTATCACAATTCATCCTTACTTCATCCTGCAGCGCCTCTGATACCCGATCCATGATTATTTCTTCCAGCTTTTCATGGAACCCAAAGTAACCTGCCAGTTTGAATTCAACTTCAGGATACTGCAGCCTAAAATCTGTCATCATCAATTCAAGGCGCTTAATTAATATTCCTGTGAACAAAAAGTAAGGAAGAATGACAATCCGTTTAGCACCAAGCCTTAGGCAGCGCTCCACCCCTTCTGCAATCAATGGATCTGTTACTCCCATAAAGGATGGTTCGACAATTTTATAAGGGACTGCCTCCCATAATAATCTTGTAATTTTATAAAGATCACTGTTTGCGTCACGGTCGCTGCCGCCTCTTCCCAGTAAAATAACAGCTGAATCAGGTTGTACTGAGTCCAGATCCTCGCCGACTTCCCGTAGCCTGCTTTTGCAAATTTCTGTTGTGTTTTCATGAACACCGATCGGTCTACCGTATGTAAATGAAACTTGTGGATATTTCAACTTTGCTTCGTCAATACACGCCGGAATATGGATCTTCGAATGACCTGCCTGAAGCAGCATAATGGGGATAACCACCACATGAGTGGCGCCTCTTTCTACACAAGCTGTAATTCCTGCTGCTACATCAGGTGTCTCAAACTCTAAAAAACATGTTTCAACTAATATGCTTTGATCCATTTTCGGCAGCAAATTAGTTATAAATTGACGGACCTCTTCATTTCCTTCACTATCACGGCTGCCATGTCCGACAAATAGTACAGCTTTCATTCGTATTCCTCCTTGTTTTTTCATAAGATTAAGAGAGTCTAGCTTCAGCGCCCATCAACTTTTTTCGCAGTAGACTAAAGCCCCAACGCACAGGACGTGCTAGTGCCGGCATCGCCACAGGATGTGGTGGTCTTAGCCCCGGCCTCGAATGTTGTGACCAAGTACCCCACAACCCTGTGTTGCGATCAAGTGCCATCGCCTTGGTCATAAGCCAATCACTTCTGAAGGCAAAAAGCCCCAGTGCTTGTCCTATGCTTTTCGGACTTACACAGGACAAGGAAGGCTCCCTCAGCGATACCTCGCACGAAACAAAGTGGCAGCTTTGTGAGGATGTGCTAGCGTCGACGTTTGACACAGGACGGAGGTTGAAGTGGCCTTAGTTCCAACTCTGCCAGAACTTAGTCGACGTTCCTTTTTTCAGGATGTGGGTCAGAACGGCGTTGCCACAGGACGTGGCGACCTAGCCGTTCTCCCTCTTCCAGGGCACTTGCGCTTTTCTATTTAATCCCCGCATGGAGCCGGTTCGAGTTCGATCTTCGGCATCATGTCCTTGTACACGAATCCTTTTATCTGCTTAACTCTCTTAAAATATTTGAAAAATCTTTCATTTGGATGGCCTTTTTCGATATATTCCTGTACGATTGATTCCACTAACGGGACTAATTGCTTAGGTTCAATGCCTTCGGCTACCGGCTGGCCGGCATGTGCTGTCCTTCCAACTGTTTTCGCCCCCATAAAAAGGTCAAACTTCCCTTGGCGGTAAATAATCCCGATATCTTCATTAACAGCACCGTAACACGCCATGCCACAGCCGTTAAATCCGATATACAGCTCCTTTGGCACTTGAAGTCCTCCAAGCTTCCGCTGTATCTCCAACGCATATGGGATCGAATCCTTTTTATCGCCATCACAAAAATCACAAGCTTTCACGGTTACGACATTGCCAATTGGCGATAATAAGAACCCTTCACTTTCAAGTCTTTCTTGAATGTCTTCCGGACTCTCAGCAGGAATTCGCAAGATGATCTGGTGATGGGGGGTATATTCAAGCTCCCCGGTATCGCCAGCTATTTCTCCCAGCAGCATCATTTGCTTGGAAGTGAATTTTTTCTTATCGACGCCAGGGCTTACTGCTAGCTCAAGGATCTTTTCTTGATGCGGCATTGCGAGTCGTTCCGCCCCAGCTGCTGTTTGGATTTCGCTGCCGCCTAATCGTTCCAATGCTTCGAGGGCAATTTCAAGGGATGTTGCCTTTTCCTTATTGACTGGGTTTGGTTCTTTTTCTCCTCCATGCAATGCCCATGGTTCATTTTCTTCCCTCAGCCGCTCATGCAGCTTCAAAGGCTGCTCCTCTGCGCTTAGTGTATATTTGCGCTGATATCCTCTTGGCGTGATCATTTTTTTGCCATGGAAAAAAGTTGAGGAATTGCCAATGATGACAGTGGTTAGCATGCCAATTTCATGGTTCAGCATATCGCCGAGAGTTGTCATCACGATCTGCTGTCGTTCACGATAACCGCTTTTCACTAACCCCACTGGTGTCCCAGGCGAACGGTACTTTAACAGAATTCGTTGGGCTTCTTTAATTTGCCTGGTACGCCTTCCGCTTTTTGGATTGTAAAGTGCCACAACGAAATCAGCCATTCCTGCTGCCTCTAGGCGGCGGGCGATGATTTCCCATGGTGTTAAATGGTCGCTTAAACTGATCGTGCAGGCATCATGCATAATCGGGGCACCGAGGAGAGCCGCACAAGAGTTAATCGCAGAAATGCCTGGCACAACCTCCACTTCAATCCCGTTTTCTGCGGTCCAGCCTTTTTCAACGAGTACTTCGTATACTAATCCGGCCATTCCGTAAACACCTGCATCACCGCTTGAAATTACCGCAACCTTCCTGCCGCTCTCCGCCAGTTTAACTGCTGCCTGCGCACGGCTTACCTCTTCGGACATCCCTGTACTTATAATCTCTTGATCTGTCAAAAGATCCTTGATTAAATCAACATAAGTTTTATAGCCAAGCACACAATCACTTTCCGAAATGGCCTCTTTTGCCCGGAACGTAATGTGTTTTTCACTGCCTGGCCCAAAACCGACGATCAGAATTCTCCCGCTCATGTTGGCCCCCTTAAGCTTGAGTTATTTTTTCCTTGGAAATACCCAGCGGCCGATTATTCTGCAGCTGCATCCCTGTTTCTTTGGTTACATAACATACCAATTCATCAACTTGGCTTCCCTGCTCTATATGGGCAGTTACAATTTCTTTCGCTAACATTTCATCTACTTCGCCGTACCAGGTTCCATCCGGGTAAACAATCACAACCGGTGCGTCTTTACAGCGCCCGTTGCAGCGTGTGCGTGTTGTATGGACAACAGCATCCAGATTACGGGCAGTAATTTCACCGCGCATTGCCTGGGTTACTTCTTCCCCTCCTTTTCGCATACAGCTTGAGCCATTACAAATTAGTACGTGTTTTCGTGTACCATTCAGATTCCAGGTCGTCACTTGCATTCCCCATTTCTTTTTTTATACACTAGGCCAGGACTCTATTAAGTTTAGCGATTCGTTCTAACAGCTCTTTCCTTGTCCGGGGGTAGGCTCCATTCTTCAATTGTTCCTGGACGCTGTCAAAGACATCGATAATCCATGGTTTTTCCAAATGACTTTTTCGTAAAATCCTCTCATCCTGAAAAACAACAGTTGGACAGCCTTTTGCAATTATTTCCCCCGCATTCATGATCCACACCTCATCTGCCCATTCATAGGCAAGGTTTACATCATGTGTCGAGATGATAATGGAACGGTCTTCATTATGGATATCCTCAAGTACGGCCATAATCTTGTTTGCATAATAAGGGTCCAGGCCGGCAGTAGGTTCATCCAGGATCAGCAGTTCCGGCTCCATCGCCAGAATTCCCGCAATCGCTACTCTTTTCTTTTGCCCTAAGCTTAGGAAATGTGGAGGCTTGTCCTTTATGTTTTCTGTTTCCGTCATCCCGATCGCAGCATCTGCAGCTTTCTTAACTTTTTCTTCTGAAAGCCCAAGATTTCGCGGCCCGTATTGAATGTCCTCATAAACACTGGAGGAAAAAAGCTGTGAGTCCGGATCCTGAAAAACGATGCCTACTAGTTTTCTAAGAATTCTAATCTCGTTTCTCCTGTATGAAATTACTGAACCCTTGAACCGAAGCTGCCCGCTTGTTGGTTTTAAAATTGCATTCAAATGTAACAGCAGAGTTGATTTTCCGGCCCCATTATTGCCTAATAAGGCGATTTTTCTGCCCCGTTCAATCGTAAGACAAACATTGTTAAGCGCTTTCGTATGATCCGGATATTGGTAGGAAACTGAATCAAGTTCGATGATAGGTACATCCATATTGTCGTTCCTCTTTCCATTAATCTATGTAATGAATAACAACAAGCACTGGAAAGCTCCGGCTAACGTAATCACAGCCCAATGCAGGCTCCGAAAGCGCAGATTCATATGGGTTTGATAAACTGACTCGTCATTCCCTCTTGTTGCCATCGCAATATTTACCTCCTCTGCAGACTTCATCGTCTTGATGAATAGCACGGACGCCAATTGCCCTAATGAAATGATGGTTGATCTGAAAGATTTGTATCCAAGTCTGCTGGCTTGCGAAAGCCGAATTTCATACACCGTTTGCAGCAGTATAAATATAAAACGGTACGTCGATAGAGATAGATCAATGAATAATGCAGGAATCCGAAGCTTATGCATAAGCCAGGCCATTTGCTGTGCTGGTGTTGTCAAGATGAAAAAGTACATGCAGCTGACACTGGCGAATACAGAAATAACCAGTCCTACAACACGCTTGACATTATCCACTGTAATATAGATTTGCCATCGGCCGACTTCCGATTTTACTGCGTAACCTGACAGCGCCACATCTGCCGGAGCAAACGATACAAGCATAGCCAAAGCACTTGTTAACAAGAAAAAAGCAGGCAGCTTCAGCATTTGCGTATAATAGCGCAATGGAATTTTGGCACCCATAACAATCGCTGTACTCATAATGGAAAATGTAAACAATCCAACATAAAGATTTTTGGTGACGATGCAAAAAAGCAGAAGTGAAAAAGCAAATACCCCCTTTTCCACCGGATGAACATCTTTGAATAAAGTGATATAAGCGTATTTGTCTATTAGCAGCATACGGCTATTTGCTTTCAGCGTTGTTTGAATATTTCTTCCGGGCTCTGCCAAAACCAATCACATATCCAATTACTAACGATCCAATAGCAGCCTGCAGTGAAAATAACAAACTTTCTGTCTCTCCGCCCGGCGGTTCCCACAATGCTTGGACCCAAGGCGTATATTCCGGTGCAATTTCCTGAATTGCTTCTTCTGCCTGCCCATCCGCTCCCCCAAATTCTGAATCCCTATGGATATAAAAAGGGATGATAGCGAGCAGAATCACAAAAGCCAGTAATAACGTATTTTTCATGATCACCGTGCCTCCTTAATAAAAACTTTTAGAAGCTTTAACTCGTTCATATTGTATTTTTTAATAAGGTTCATCACGATCACCGTCAACAAACCCTCACTAATAGCCAATGGCACCTGAGTAATTGCAAAGATCGCGGCAAATTTATAAAATGATTGCAACACTCCGCCAACTTCACTTGGAAACGCCAGTGCCAATTGCAGTGAAGTACTGATATATGTACCTATCCCCCCAAGTAATGCAGCAAGAAAAACACAAAATGAAAAAGAAAAATTGATTTTTGTCCCTCCTTTAAATACTGCGTATGCAATGAATGGCCCAACAACAGCCATTGAAAAAGCATTTGCTCCCAATGAGGTTAATCCCCCATGTGCAAGCAACAGCGATTGGAACAAAAGAGCAATAGTGCCAAGCACACTCATTGCGGTTGGCCCGAACAGGATCGACCCGAGCCCAACCCCGGTGGGATGTGAACTGCTTCCGGTCACAGATGGAATTTTTAAGGCTGATAATACAAACACGAACGCTCCCGATAAACCAAGAATAGTTTTCAGCTCCGGATTCTCAGTTATCTTTCTTTTGATCGCCCGGAGTCCCACGATAAGGAATGGAATCATAATGATCCACCAAAAAATCGCCCAGGCTGCTGGAAGAAAGCCTTCCATGATATGCATTGCATAAGCAGAATGCAATGAATTTAACCAAAAATAACAGGTAAAAACGAATATAAATGTCAATGGCCAAAAAATTTTCTTAATCAAAAATGACACCTCCATTTTTCTTGCAAAGCAAAAAGAGCATCCAAACCAAATAGGTTTGAATGCTCAGAATAAGTGTATAATGTACCGAATGGCATGAGAACACATACCACTCCACAGACATATCCCTGACAAACACCTCCCTATTTTCCCGTAGGTCCTTCGTGCTCATTAAACAGGCAGGTCTCCTGGCTCATCTTCAACACTTCCTGCGTCTTCCCGTTTTTAACAACAGTGACATCTTGCAGGTCGCTCCGATTTACAGTGGCGGGTACCGCGTCGGAATTTCACCGAGCTTCCCTATTAAGTGAATGCATGAATATGCATTCAACACCTATCCAATGGAAATTATTAAGTTTTTTTCCAATATACTATTAATAATATCATTTGTCCACTTTCAATCTATTATTCTTTATTAACTTAGTACCATTGCAGATGTGGCAAAGCTTCTGTCATATAAAATGGGGATATCCCTCCATTTCAAAAAGTTTAATAATCTCAGCCATCAAAAAACACCTTCATAAAAAGGTTGCTTTTCATTCGTCATATGTTATAGTTATAAATATCAAAATATTATAAATGTTTGCACTGGGGGTGCCGGATATTGGCCGGCTGAGATTAAGACCTTTAAGTCTTTGACCCTTATACCTGATCTGGTTAGTACCAGCGGAGGAAAGTGTGTTGGCTTAGTCTACATACGCAGATTCTGTTGCTGGAGTCTGCTTTTTTGGCTCCAAAAACAAAAGGATTCTGTCCGTTTTCATGTATCCCCCAGTGCGGCAAATAAATTGCCAACTGGAGGGATTTTTTTATGGGAAAAACACAAAGGCTGACGCTGACAGCGATGCTGGTGGCCATTGGCACCCTATCAAGCCATGTATTCTACATTCCAATGGGCTTTGCCAAGGTCTTTCCAATACAGCATTTCATCAATGTGCTTTCTGCTGTATTGCTTGGCCCATACTATGCGATTGCCCAGGCTTTTTCTGTCTCTTTACTCAGGAACCTGATGGGTACTGGCTCAGTTTTCGCGTTCCCTGGGAGCATGATAGGAGCTTTATTGGCTGGTTTTTTATTTATTAAAACAAGAAGATTGGTTTCAGCTGTTGCAGGTGAGGTCCTTGGAACCGGGATTCTGGGCGCCATCGCCTCTTATCCAATTGCAACATTATTCCTCGGAAAAGAAGCGACTTTGTTTGGCTTTATCCCCGCTTTTATTTTCAGCAGCTTAACCGGCGCAGTCATTGGCTATGTACTCTTGCTTGTATTCCTGAAAAATACAGGGGCTGCAAGGGTTCTTAAAATTAATGGGATGTTTAACGGTAAGCACTAATTATAACTAAAGGAGGAAAAACAATGAATGATGTACAAAATCAAGACCAGATGATATGCCAGTTTCCAGGGAGCAGAAAGGTTTACGTTCAGGGTTCCAGATCTGATATCCTGGTTCCGATGAGAGAAATATCCCTTGCTTCGACGGAAGGCATATCCGGAACGACAGAAAATGATCCGGTCAGGGTATATGACACAAGCGGATTGTATACAGATGAAAGCTATATTGCTGATATCAATAAGGGTCTTCCAAAGCTGCGTTCACAGTGGATACTAGAAAGAAAAGATGTGGAAGATTATGAAGGACGTGAAATTAAGCCTGAGGACAATGGCCTTCGCAATGGAGACCCGGCTGATGCCGAAGTATACCCGCATGCTGTCAAAAGACCGCTCAGGGCGAAGCCAGGACATAATGTAACCCAAATGCACTATGCAAAAAAAGGCATCATTACACCCGAGATGGAATTCATCGCAATACGGGAGCAATTACAGCCTGAATTTGTCCGCGATGAGGTTGCCCGCGGCCGGGCGATCATTCCGTCTAATATTAACCACCCTGAAAGTGAACCCATGATTATCGGGCGTAACTTCCATGTGAAAATCAACGCCAATATTGGCAATTCGGCCGTATCTTCTTCTATTTCCGAAGAAGTAGAAAAAATGACATGGGCGACTCGCTGGGGAGCCGATACAATCATGGATCTTTCCACAGGCAAAAATATACATACAACAAGAGAGTGGATCATCCGCAATTCTCCCGTTCCGGTCGGCACCGTTCCCATATATCAGGCATTGGAAAAAGTAAAAGGAATCGCTGAAGATTTAACCTGGGAGATATACCGGGATACACTGATCGAGCAAGCGGAGCAAGGTGTTGATTATTTTACGATACATGCAGGAGTATTGCTTCGTTACATACCGATGACAGCGAAACGGACAACAGGTATCGTATCGCGCGGAGGCTCCGTTTTAGCGCAATGGTGCCTGGCACATCATAAAGAAAACTTCCTGTACACACATTTTGAAGAAATTTGTGAAATCTTAAAAACCTATGATATTTCCGTGTCATTAGGTGATGGCTTGCGCCCGGGATCCATTGCAGACGCAAACGACGAGGCGCAGTTTGCCGAGCTGGAAACTTTGGGAGAGCTGACTAAAATCGCCTGGAAGCATGATGTTCAGGTCATGATTGAAGGCCCTGGCCATGTTCCAATGCATTTAATAAAAGAAAACATGGATAAACAATTGGAAATCTGCAAAGAAGCGCCATTTTATACATTAGGACCGCTGACAACGGACATCGCGCCGGGTTATGACCATATCACCTCTGCCATTGGTGCAGCGATGATCGGCTGGTTTGGCACTGCTATGCTTTGCTATGTTACCCCTAAGGAGCATTTAGGCTTACCGAACAAAAATGATGTTCGCGAAGGTGTTATTGCCTATAAAATCGCGGCTCACGCTGCTGACTTGGCCAAGGGCCATCCAGGCGCGCAAGTCAGGGATAATGCTTTATCAAAGGCACGTTTTGAATTCAGGTGGAATGATCAATTTAATCTATCGCTTGATCCGGAACGCGCTCGGGAATATCATGACGAAACCCTGCCTGCTGAAGGAGCAAAGACGGCCCATTTCTGCTCAATGTGCGGCCCGAAATTCTGCTCGATGAGAATATCCCATGATATCCGCAATATGGCAGAAGCAAATGCCTTAACCGATGAAGATGCGGTTGAAGAAGGAATGAAGGAAAAAGCGAAGGAATTTGTCGAGAACGGTTCTGTTATCTATAGATAAATGTTCACAAAAGAATAGGCTCCGGTCCTTACTGGAGTCTTTTTTGCCATACTGCCCCAAGTATAAGATAGAAAATCAAGTTAAATTGTCTAGCAATATATCGGACAGACAATTAGCCCGGTGACAGTCAATATTTTCTCATAAGTTATGTTACAGATATAACAATCTAGTAACAATAATAGAAAATAAGTTTAAGCAGACATATGCAGGGAAAATTCAACCGGAAACACTTTTTATATCTAAAAATGGAAGGCAGGTGAATAAAGTTTTTTCTTAGTCGCGGAAGTTGAAATCGAGGAGAGATGTTATTTTATGAAAATGGTATATTCAATGTTGGCAGCATTCACGCTTTTTTTAAGTCCAGGATTTACAGGTTCTGCAGCAAAGGCAGCCCCGCTTGCAGAAGGCTCCAAGGGTTCAGAAGTAATACATATCCAAACAATTTTGAATCAAATGGGATATTTGCAATCCGGACCAACCGGGTTTTTCGGACCTTTAACTACCAATGCAGTAAAACAATTTCAGAGAGATTTTCATATTGATGCAATCGGATTGGTCGGCCCAAGAACAATCAGCAGGTTAAATGATGTTAACAGGATGGCACACATAGTAAATGGAGAAGCCCGCGGAGAAAGCTATAAAGGACAGGTTGCTATTGCGGCAGTGATTTTAAACCGGGTGGAATCCAACCAGTTTCCAAATACAATACATAAAGTAATTAATCAAACAAATGCATTTACGGCGCTTAATGATGGACAATATTATTTGGAACCAAGCAGCTCGGCATATAGGGCAGTTAAGGATGCTTTTCTTGGATCGGATCCAACAAATGGATCGCTTTACTACTATAATCCAAGACTAGCAACTGATGATTGGATCTTCACACGTCCTGTAACAAAGCAAATTGGAAACCACGTTTTCGCAAATTAAAATTCATATATAAGTATCCATTTATTTGGCATCTTCTCTCAGAAGGTGCCTTTTTTAAAAAAAATTTCGGTTTTATTAATGACCTTTTTTAGACATTCCAATATATCCATGTTTTTTGATATAACAAACTCACATTTTTCTGATATAATTAGCATTATAGAGAAGGTGATGAATATGCATTATATTATCGTTGATGTGGAGAGAAATAGCTTTAACTATGCCACAGATAAACCGAGCGAAATCATTGAAATCGGTGCTGTCAAAATCAATGCTGACGGCAAAATTATTGACACATTTTCCACTCTAGTGAAACCCTCCTGCCCTCTTTCAAAGTTCACAATTAAGCTTACACAAATTACAGAAGATATGATGTCACAAGCACCAGCTTTTGACGAAGCATATGAGAAATTCGTTCAGTTTTTAGGAGACAGGTACGTATTTGTTTCCTGGGGAAAAGAAGACTACCGTTTCTTCAAGTCGGATTGCCAGCAATATGGATGGGATCTTTTCCAGCCTGACAGGCTATTGGATATACAGGAAGTTTTTATGTATGGAGTTTTAAAGGTTTTCAGTACACCAAGTCTTTCATCTGCACTGCAGCATCTTAATATTGAAGAAAACGAGAATTCACACCGTGCTCTAAGTGATGCTGTAAGTACTGCAAAAATTTTCAGCAAACTGAACCGAATCCTGGACATACATTCGATCGAAAAACCAAAACGCTTTGCCCAAGAGCTTTACTTTCTTAATGGGAAAATCAATAACTCCGGCAAAAAGAAATATTCCAAACTGATTAAAACCGTTATTAAGAAAACCGGCAATCAACAGCTATCATGGCCTGAATTTAAATTGCATCCAAAATGGATTGAATATAAAAGCGATTTCTCTGTCGACAATGTCCTCGAAAAGTTTTATGAAAAGCAATTCCCAAAATATAAAACGAGTGTCATTAATGGCATCTTACAACAGAAAAACGCAGTTAAAACTGTCTAGCTTGTATACTATGTCATCTTACTTGGCTGGTATGCAGGCTTTTTTTATTTATAATCAGTCTGGTTCAGCCAGGCTAAACTGAACCTGGTTACCGAAGATCAGGCATTCTCGTTGTCCTGTTTAATCCGGTTTTCTTCCGGATTATCACCCATTTGCTTATAAAGATCTTTTTGTTTTACATTATTCCCTGATTTGTTTTGTTTTGATTCCTGGGCGTAATCCTCTCCCGGTGGAGTCTTACCACTAGGTTTTTGAGATTGATTGTTCATCAAATATTCCCTCCTATATTGTTTAGCTTTCCAATCTGTACATAACCTATTGTGAAAGGAACTAAACAATCATGGAGTGATTTTTAACTGTCAAAGAACTCGATCCTTATCTATTTGACACGAGTTGCATAAGTAGGATTAACAAGTAGCAACACATGCTCTGTCATTGTATACTCAAATTAGATAGAATCCAGCAGAACAGCAAGTGATCATACATATTTAAAGCGGATATTTCCATTCAGACATTCAAATATTTCTTATTCGCGCACATTGTCAAGGAGGAACAAATCATGTTTACGACCATCCCGCCAAAAGGGGATTACATCCTATTTAGCGATGAAAACGAATATATCTTTAAGCTTAAAGACTGGGGTCTTATATTAGCCAATGCAAAAGCTCCTAAGCATGAGTTTTTGTATAAACGGGACAATACAACTTATAACGTTAAGATTACAGGATATGAAGCAAACGGGACTCACGAAACCGCGGTTGTCTCATTTTCCAATGAGGCCCTGCATTGTGTCCATCCTGCTTTTCTAAAAGAAATGCAAAGCAGTTCGTTTGGCCGGGAGTCTGTATTGGATTCCCCCGATAGAGTAACTAACGACGAACTTCCTGTAGCGGGCGAAGCTCCTGAAGTGAAGATAGTTAATAATAAAGGCGGCAAAAAAACTTCAAAGGACAAACCCAAGAAGCCAATTCTCGATTTACCCGCTGAAAAAGTTTCATTCGAAGCGGTTGTAAAAGAGTTTTCCACAAAATACAATCATTTTAATGAAACGGAGGAAGAGATCCTGATTTTTGAAAAGGTTAAAATTCTTGAAGAAAATCCTCTGGATGTCGGCGAAGCCTGGTCCGGCTACAGCAAAACACTGAAAAAATTAGAACTGGCTGTTGGAGATGCTTTAACCTTCGATGCAAAAATTGTCGACAGAAAACTCAATAAGGACATACGGTATAAAATAAATAATCCCTCCAAACTCAAAAAGCAATCTTAAATAGTAAGTCAACAGACAGCATTTGGAAAGGTGCTTTTCTGATGCTGACCCGGTAATAAAACATATAGGGGCCTCTCAATGGAGACTGCCCCTTTACATTTTTATCATGGGAGAATATGGAACCAGCACATTACGGTCTAGATCTTAAAGATCAACCGTATAATCCCCTTCGGATGGTGATTACCTCGATCGGGCCTCTGATGATTTCAATCTTTTTGCTTTTTTAGACAATTAAACCTGATCAACGATACTTAGCTCAACTGCCTGAAAACAAATATACCTCGTTCCAATCGTATCATTTACAGATATATTCGCTTCTTTAAAAAATATTTCTGTGCTGCCTGTTCTGAAGCCATTTTTATTTTGTTCCTTCCAACTAATTATCTCAAACAGGCCGCTGTAAAACGTTAACGATTTTTCAAGAACTGATACCCAGAATTCAATATGGTTGATCCCCGGGTTCAACATAATTCTCTTCCTCTCAGCTATTGCTTTTCATTCCCTTTTCAACAAGCCGTTCCCACATGTTCCAGGGCAATATATTTTTAAAGAAAATCCCCACCCTCACTCCCTTTCCGATTGGATGGCGAAGCGGGACCCCTTTTTGCTGTGCAATATCGGCTACTTTTTTAGCAACATCCTGGGGATCTCCATATTGAGACTCATTTTTTTGCAGATGGGCTTCGATTTTTTTCATATATTCATAGTAAGGGGAATCAATTTGAAGCGATTTTTCAGTAACCTGCTTGCCGCTTGACCAAATGTTCGTTCTATATGAGCCGGGTTCAACTAAAGCCACATCAATTCCAAAGGCCTTCACTTCCTGGCGGAGGCATTCACTCCATCCCTCGACAGCATGTTTGGAAGCTACGTATGGCGACAAGCCTGGGAAACCGATTCTGCCGCTGATGCTGCTTATGTTAATGACCTTCCCTTTCCGTTGTTTGCGCATATACGGCAACACTGACTGGGTCACTTCGATCATGCCAAACACATTCGTATCAAATTGCATCTTATATTCCTCAATTGGGATTTCTTCAACAAATCCTGCACCGGCATAGCCAGCATTATTTACTAAGGCATCAACCCGTCCCAAGCTTGAGAGAAATACCTTAAATTTCCCCAAAGATTCCTTGGAAACCACGTCAAGCTGGTAAATTTCAATATTTTTCCCTATCCCAAGCTCACTTGCCTTCGCCATTAAATCAAAAGCCCTATCACTATTTCTCATGGTGGCGATAACCCGATACCCTCTCTTAGCAAGTTCTAAAGAAATTAATAGTCCAAATCCGCTTGAAGAACCTGTTACAATTGCTATTTCATCTTTCATACTTTTTTCTCCTTGTTTCGCTAATTAGATTGACAATTTAGCTAGACTGTGATCATTCATTATGTTCTCCTTATTAAGGATATAACTAAAGGATAGTTTTCTTCTATACATATTTCCTGCTTGCTGCTAAAATCCTTTTTTCCTCATATGAATAGACAGGAATACCTGTTAAGATAATAGATACTAAATAATAGCAAGGAGCGATTATATGAGCGTACATAAAGAAATCACTAAGCATGCGTATAAACAAAATCAAAAAATGGTGGAATTTGCGTCTCTTGATGAAGAGCGTGAAAAATATATTCAGGAAGCTATTGAATTATGCAGAGCCGAAAAAGCATTTTCAACTGCAAAAATTAATGAAATTACCTTGAAAATGAATGCACTTTTCCAGGATGCTCGAAAAATGGTTACTCCGGAGATGGTACAGGATTTCGTTAACAAGCAATAAAATTGGATTTAGGAAAAAGGGATGCTGCTCGCTTTTCCTGCTATAGCACTGTATGAACGCTTGGCTCATAGAAATGCAGGAAAAGAAGTATCATCTTGGTTCGTCTATCTGTTTACATCCTCCCTTGCCGTACTTGAAGGAGTTATTTGAGAGTTCTATGAATTTGACTCAGACCGATTATTCTAAATGACATTGCAAGGCGGAGCCAATAAGGACACGATGTCTGATTTAATTGCACAGACAGTGCCGGCGGACTTATTGTTGCTGAGTGGGCTGGTAAAAGGACAAACATAAAGCTAAAAAAGGAGCAGTGATCTGAATGGATTTAAATCGTATAAAAGAAATTATAGGATCTGAAGATGATATTGCAGTTCATTACCATGGGGTGCCTGTCTGGATCGAAGGTATTGATGATACAGGAAGCTTGGCGACAGTTAGTGCGAGGGGAACCCATGACCATAGGCGAGTCGTGGCGATTGATGCGTTAACCGAGGATTAATTATGCAAAAATTGAGGAATTCCATCTTCTTTTGATAGCTTTTGTCACATGGCAGGAAAAAGGCAAAACGTTTGCAGAATATACCCTTAAATTGACTTTTATTCATATAAAGGATAATGAAAGGAAGAGCTAACAATGGCTACTAATCAAATTCTGCGTGCGTATTCAATTAAAGATGTTTCCAAAAGAATTAATATTCCTACAGGGACGATCAGACAATGGGAAAAGGACTTACAGGGATTGCTTCACGTTCCCCGGTCAAAACAGGGTGCACGATTCTACACTCAGACAGAAATTAGCCTGCTTGAGAAGGTAAAGGAAATGCGGGCGAACAACCTTAGCAAGGAAATGATCCGCAAGCTGTTAGAAAGACATAATACTAAGGTTTCGGAAGCTGTTTCCGAAACTTCCGAAACCTCTATGCCTGCGGTTGCTGAAAAGGCGGTCGTCACTTCTGAAAAACCAGCAGCATCTGCTATGGTGCCAAATACTGAGGAACTGTTCGCGGCAATGGAGATGTATCGGCAGCATATGCTAGCGGAAATAAAAGATGCGATGCAAAGCAATCGGAACGAAATAATTGAACAAGTCAAAAAAGAAATTTCCTCTGGTTCCATGCAAACGGTTCAAGGATTGTCTAAATCGATCCAAAGGTCAAGCGAAAAAACAAAAACAGAAGTGCGAGAGCTGGCCCATACGGTCGCTGCTGCTTCGGAACGCACTTTCGAAACATTCGAAGCCCTTTCCGAAGATATTGCGAAAGCTTCAGAACGTACTTCCGAAACATTCGAAGCCCTTTCCGAAGATATTGCGAAAGTATCGGAACGCACCTCCGATACTTTCGAAGCCCTCTCGATTGACATTGTGAAAGCCTCAGAGGCAACCTGCGATAAGATTACGAAGCGTCTTAACGAAAGCTCCAAAATTACAACGAGGGACTATAAAAATATGATGGCCAAAGTATCCCAGGATGTTAAAACAGCCCAGAAGGAAATCAATACTGTCGCTCGAGTGTTAAACCGTGATCAGGAAGCGTTCGTGGATACAATGAACCAAGGACTTAAAGAATTAACCCAGGTTATCCGGGAAAGAGAAGAAGCTTTCCACGGCATGGTGACAAGCTTCAGGGAAGCAGCAGCTGCCAAGAACGAAAAGAAATGGTGGAAGCCTTGGTCTTAATATAAAAAAGCTTCGACCCATCCAAATATCCAACAAAGATAGCCAGTCACCGACTGGCTTTTTTGTATTGGTCTGTCTCCCCTTTCTAAATCTCCTTCCGCTGAAAAGTATACGATTCCAGAAGCAAAGAACAAAAAGAACGTATAGTTTCAAACCACAATAGGAAAAATAAACAACTGCAAAAGATTTGCCAATAAATATAGGAAAGGGTTTTTTAATGATCTCGGTTTTCAATGTGCATTCTTATTCTAAGGCTCTGTTTAACTTGCCTGTTGATTTCCGCTCTAGGGGCGGTTCGGAAGCCTCCTCGGAGCTTCATTGCGCCTGCGGGGTCTCCCTGACGCGCTTATCCCTATTTTCCCCAAATCACTTATTTTGAATGGAGGAAGCAGATTGAAAAAACATGTCATGACTTCTTTGGCAGCAGCTATGATAGCACTTTCACCCATTATTCCTTTTAATGTACTAAGCACCGCTGCCGTACAAGCCCAGGAGCAGGGAGTGAAAACAAACTACAAATCCAGAGCGGAAATTCCAGCTCAATACAAATGGAAGACCGAACATATTTACCAAAGCAAAGCTGCTTGGAAAGCAGATGTAAAGAAGGCAGAACAATTATCAGCAGCCTTTAAAAAGAATTACCAGGGAAAACTTGCAAAGTCAGCTGCTATTATGAAAAAGGCTTTGGAGGACTACAGTACTTTATCACGCATTCATGATAAAGCATATGTGTACGCAAATTTAAATTTAGATGTTCATTCAACATATGCAGACTTGCAGTCATCCGCTGACCGCGCAGAAAAAATGACAACAACCGTATCCGAAAACTCTGCCTGGTTTAACCCTGAGCTTGTGAAGATACCATCTAAGCAAATGAATAACTATTTAAAGGATAAATCCCTTGCACCATATAAATATATGTTGTCTGATATTATTCGTACAAAATCCCATACACTATCTCAGGATCAAGAAGAGCTGCTGGCAAAATTATCCCCGCTGTCATCAACGGGCGCCAACGTATATGAAAAGCTTGCTACTGACGTTAAATTTCCTAAGATAAAGGACGAGAAAGGCAGAGAAGTCCCATTAACCCGTTCCAACTTTATTTCATACATGGAAAGCAAAGACCGAAACGTCCGCAAGCAGGCATATGAAGCTTACTATCAAACATTAGGAAAGTTCCAGGATACATTTGCACAGTCTTTGAGCTCGCATGTACAATCACATAATATTGCTGCAGATGTAAGAAAATATAAATCAGCGGTAGAAGCTGCATTGTCTCCCAACAATATCCCTGTCAAGGTGTACGATCAGCTTATCAATTCCGTAAACAAAGGGCTTCCGCAAATGCACCGCTATATGGAATTGAAGAAAAAGATGCTTGGAGTCGATGAACTGCAAATGTATGACATCTATGCACCCATCGTAGAAGCAGATAAAACATATATTTCCTATGATGAGGCCCAAAAACAGGTATTGGAAGGCTTAAAGCCTCTAGGTGAGGATTATGCGAAAATACTGAAGGAAGCCTTTACCGGCGGCTGGGTCGATGTGTATTCCACCGATGATAAACAAAGTGGCGCGTACCAGTGGGGGGCCTATGACACACATCCATTTGTCTTATTAAACTATCAAGGGACAAATGGTGATGTATCGACCATTGCCCACGAGCTGGGTCATGCTGCACACTCTTATTACTCAAAAATTAAACAGCCTTATTTAACATCCAGCTATGCCACGTTTACTGCAGAAGTTGCTTCTACCATGAATGAAAACCTGCTTTGGCACAGCCAGTATAAAAAGGCAAAAACAAAAGCAGAAAAAATGTACTTGTTAAACCTGAGGCTTGAAAATTTCCGGACTACCCTGTTCCGCCAAACACAGTTTGCGGAATTTGAAAAAGCCATCCATGAGCTGGATCAAAAAGGCGAATCGGTTAACGCAGCAGCCTTGAAAAATATTTATGGTGGTATTAATAAGAAGTACTATGGAAAAGTGATGGTTGCGGATGAAGAGATTGCCATGGAATGGGCCCGTATTCCTCATTTTTATAACTACAAATTCTACGTTTACCAATATGCTACAAGTTTTGCTGCATCCGTTGCACTTTCCAAGCAAGTATTGGAACAGGGTGCACCTTCCGTTAAACGCATTAAAGAGAACTTCCTTCAGGCTGGAGGATCAGCTGACCCTATCAGCATTCTAAAAAGTGCGGGTGTCGATATGTCTACTTCCAAACCTGTCGATGAAGCGATGGAAGTATTCAGGGAGACGCTTGATGAATTAGAAAAACTTATGAACGAGAAATAAAGAAGTACAAATGAAAAGGATGCTCTTATGGGCATTCTTTTTATTTTAATATACGTGTGCCCGTTGGATCACTTTCGATGTTCCAGTTCAGCTTCAATTCCTTTAGCTGAGTGAAACGATTGATAAACCAATTCCAGCTCCCATTCCATCTGATTCCCCTGTCATACCCGGACCCATATCTTCAATAATGATTTCCTGTTTTTATGTCGGCCTTAATGGCGCCCTGCCAGCTTTTTTGCTTCTTTCTGCCACATCTTTTCAAGATTCGTCCCATTCTGATAAATGTTTGGACTATCAATTCCCATAGGCAGATAAAATATTACCGAAAAAACCGGAAACGAAGCCGGCACCAAAACAAGTGCAATAAAGATTTTCACCAGATACCTCGATTGTAATGAGTTTTTGAGATCATAGCTTCACCCGATACCCGTTACATTTGCAATAATTAATAAAATCATTCCCAAAAATGTAATCACTGATAGATATTCAGCTTTCTGCCATTTCTTTTAGTTGTATTGAGCATAACAAAATTATGTTAGATAAATTTTCCATCTATTACTCTGGCAATCATCCGTTGAAAGAAATAATTTTTTGGATTATAGTAATGAAGGTATTGATAATAGGATTCGAGGTGTCAAAATGAAGGAAATCATTCTTATCTTATTGCTGCAGCTTCTATATGTTCCTCTTTTAACACTGAGAACTATATTTTTGGTGAAGAATATTACAGTTTTAGCTTCTATCATGGGAATATTTGAAATGCTGATTTATGTTTTCGGTCTCTCCCTTGTCTTCAGCGGGGATCAAAGCTTACTGGCGATGATTGTATACGCTGTAGGCTTTGGAATTGGCATTATTTTTGGAACAAGGATAGAGCAAAAGCTGGCAATCGGCTATATCAATGTAACGGTTAATACTCAGACGAAAAATGAAGAGTTAATCACAACTCTAAGGGCCAATGGCTTCGGTGTCACACTTTATATTGGTGAAGGAAGAGACAGCGAACGCTACCGTCTGGAGATATTAACAAAGCGCAATCGGGAAGATGAACTGATTGCAACAGTGGAAAAATTTGAACCAAAGGCGTTTATCATTTCGTATGAGCCAAGGCGTTTTAAAGGCGGATTTTTGCTGGACCGGATGAAGAAAAAATAAAAAGCTAAATATGCACAAAAGAGAGGATGCTCACGCAGGAGCATCCTCTTTCTTTTATTTTATTAAACCCTTTTCCTGTAAAAACTCCCTCGCAACTTCTTGGGGATCTTCTTTATCAAGATCTACTTTTGCATTCATTTCTGCCATTTCTTCCTCAGATATTTGATCTCCCAGCTGATTTACGACATCCTTCAGCTCAGGAAATTCTTCCAAGGCTTCCTGGCGCACAACCGGAGCCGCGTAATACGGCGGGAAGAATTTTTTGTCGTCCTTTAAGGTTTTTAGGTTAAAGCGGACAATCCGGCCATCGGTCGTAAATGCCGGAATAGCATTAACTTCCCCTTCTTTTACAGCAGAGTACATTAAGTTTGGATCAAGACTTCTTTTATCCTTAAATTGTAGATTATATGTTTTTACAAAACCGGGATATCCATCTTCACGCTCATAAAAATCGGTAGGAGCACCAAAAGTTATCTGAGATGAATTGGCTGCGAATTCAGAAATTGTTTTTACTCGCATTTGCTGAAAGGTTTCAGGATTTAAGGCAAGTGCATATGTGTTTTCAAATCCAAGCGGCTTCATCCATTCTAAGCCGAGCTCCTCCCTGTACCCTTTTTTCACTTTCTCATAAATCGCATCCGGGGTATCTTCAGGATTATATTTTTCCTTCAAGATCGTCATCAAGCCTGTACCTGTATACTCAACAAAAATATCAACATCACCGTTTTCCGCAGCTTGGGTCATGATTGGAGTCTCTCCAAGCCCTTCCCGAACCTCGACATTATAATCTGTTTTTTCCTTCACATACTCTGAGATAATGTAAGGCAGAATATACTGCTCAGTAAACTTTTTCCCTGCCACCACTACCGTGTTATCCGCAGCACCGCCTCTAAATCCAAAAAACAGTAATAGCGCTGCAGCCGGAGCCAATATTAAAGAGGCCTTTTTCCATGAAAACTTCTTCCCTGACCTAGGATCTGTTGCAACTTCAATCCGTTTTAAAATAAGATCAATCACTATAGCCAGAACAGCCGCTGGGATGGCACCTGCAAGCACAAGTTCATTTCTTGCGGTCGAGAGGCCCCTGTAAATGATATCGCCCAATCCGCCTGCACCAATAAAGGCGGCCAATGTAGCAACCCCAATGGTTAGAACGGTGGCTGTCCGCAAGCCTGCCATGATGATTGGCAAAGCCAGCGGTATCTCAATCATCCTCAGAATTTGATTTTTTGTCATCCCCATGCCGCGTCCAGCTTCTACTGCTGACTGATCCACACCTGTAATTCCTGTATATGTATTCCTCAGGATAGGAAGCAATGCATAAATTGTCAGTGCAATAATTGCAGTAATATTTCCAATCCCAAAAAGCGGGAGTAAAAACCCAAACAGTGCTAAACTGGGGATCGTTTGAAAAATGGACGCAACCCCAATGATCGGTTCTGCAAATTTCCTTCTTCTCGCAATGAAGATTCCTAATGGGATAGCGATAAGCGTTGCAATAACGATTGAAACGATTGATAAAAATAAATGCTGCTGTAACGCTTCAAGAATTTCGCTCCAGCGCGTTCTAAATATATCAATTAGCATGGTTAAGAAATTTTGGTCATTCAATTGCAGCAGCTCCTTCCACAGGTACAGGCGGTGTAATCTTCATTCCTGCAAGGCCTCTCATCATAGTCGAGCGGGTAATCAGCCCGATTAATTTTCCGTTTTGAAGAACAGGAATAACCGAAGCACCGCGGGCAAACATCTCTGCTACATCGGTATATGGAGTATCTGCATTTGCTGTTTGATAATCCGTAGTCATAATGTCAGCCAGTGTCTTCTCTTCTTCAGCATAATGGCGCTCAACATTTTCAATAGTAGCAATTCCAAGCAGCTCATTTTGCTGGTTTGTTACCAGTAAGCTGTCTACTTTATAGTTATTCATAGTTTTTAAAGACTGCGCCAGCCCTCTTGTTGGCCTCGCTGTAATAACTCTTTTCAGCATTAACTCATCTGCAACCGGAACAGAATCCTCACCTGTTGCCAGCCGGTCCTCCCCAATGAAGCCTTTGACAAACTCATTCTTCGGATGGCGGAGGATTCTTTCAGGAGTATCGAACTGGACGATTTCTCCGTCTTTCATTATGGCAATGCGATCAGCAATCTTAATTGCTTCGTCCATATCATGCGTAACGAAGACAATGGTTTTTTTAATCCCCTCCTGCAAGTTAACCAATTCTTCCTGAAGCTGCTCCCGGCTAATGGGGTCCAATGCGCTGAACGGCTCATCCATAAGAATGATCGGCGGTTCGGCAGCCATAGCACGAATTACCCCAACACGTTGCTGCTGTCCGCCACTTAATTCTGAAGGAAAACGGGTTTTATATTCTTCAGGGTCTAAGCCTACCAAATTCAGCAGTTCATCTACTTTGTTTTCATATTGCTCAGGTGCCCAGCCCTTAAGTCTAGGTACCAGTGTAATGTTTTCCTCAATCGTTAAATGCGGCAGCAGGCCGATTTGCTGAATTACATAGCCTATGTTTCTTCGTAATTGGACCTTGTCCATTTTGGAAATGTCTTCACCATTAATGAAAATCTTCCCGCTGCTTGGCTCGATCAGCCGGTTAATCATCCTCATCGTGGTTGTTTTACCACATCCGCTTGGACCGATTAATGCAACAAGTTCACCTTCTTTTATTTCAAAATCAATGTCTTTTAAGGCAACAAAACCATCCGCATATTTTTTGCCTACATGCTGGAATGTGATCAAGTAAATCCCCTCTTTTCTATATGTGCATATTTAAACAAATCCAAATTCTTTTGGTTTTATTATTCCCGCAATTAGAATATTTACCTTTTGAAAAACATGTGATGACATTCACAATATGAATTAATATTATGAAAGCTATATATTTAGGATAACATGTTGTTGCTATAGTATTTTTCTAAAAAGATCCTAAAATAATGCATGTGATATTGGTAAGTACGGGTATTGATCTTTAGGAAAGCCAACATAATGTACTTTTCATAGCTTCCCGTAATGGCTCCCCCCTTTTGTTAATTAGCCAGTTAGCAAGCATATATATTGCATACCCAAGTAAGCGGCTTTTAAACCTCCCATAATTTGTTAAGCTCAAGAACTCTATTTTTAAATATCTTTTTTTGCTATATTAGTATAAAATCTCCCATTGACTTTGCTATCAAATCAGCGTATTCTTATTCAGGTATTTGAATAAAAAAACCCCTCTTAAGATGAGGGTAGTGGTTGCGATAAATAAAATAATTTGATCATTTCAGTAAAGGTTTGTTCGCAGAAACGCCATAGGGTTTCTCTATTTAATGGGACTTAGACTGCTTTAAATGAGTGCAGGGCTTCCTGGCAGAAGCCAGTGATGTACTTTCCTGTTGTTTGATTCGGTATTCATGGCACACCGATTGACCGGAGTGTGTGTTTTTTTATGTGTATTTTTGGCGATTATAATGATAGTCTCCTGCTTTGAGCATTAAGTGGATAACTGGAAGGGAGAATAATATATGAATAGCAGCAGAAAGCTTGGTTTTTGGATTTTAACTGCTTTGGTAGTAGGTAATATGGTGGGATCTGGCATATTTATGCTGCCGCGTTCTTTAGCCGAAGTAGCCAGTCCGGCGGGAGTGATGTCGGCATGGCTGGTAACAGGCTTTGGTGTGCTAATGATAGCACTTGTATTTGGAAATTTGGCTATTAGGAAGCCTAAATTGACCGGTGGTCCTCAAATATATGCGAAGGAATTATTTAAGCCGGGCAGCAATGCTTCGATTCTTTCAGGCTTTATGGCATCATGGGGGTATTGGATTGGAAACTTTGCAGGTAACATTGCAATTATAACCACTTTTGCCAGCTATTTAACAACTTTTTTCCCTGTGTTAACAAGCCAGGCTGAATTATTTACAATTAGCGGATTTACTCTAAAAGCAGGCAATGCTCTTACCTTTATTGTTTGTTCTCTTTTGCTATGGAGCACACACTATATCATTTTAAAAGGGATTGAAGGAGCCGGTAAGATTAACTTTGCTGCTACAGCTGCAAAGGTGATTGGATTCTTTTTGTTTATACTAATTGGTTTGTTTGCATTCCAAAAAGCAAACATTATTCCTTTTGTAGCACCGAGAATGGATGAAGCTGGACAAACAATTAGCTTATACGGGCAAATCAATAATGCTGCCGTAACAACTCTTTGGGCGTTCATTGGGATTGAATCAGCAGTGGTTTTTGCTTCGCGTGCCAAAAAACAAATTGATGTAAAAAGGGCTACGATATTAGGATTGCTTATTGCGCTTGCTATTTACATTGGCATCAGTACATTGGTAATGGGAATGTTAAATCAAGAGACGCTAATTGCTTCCGAGAAGCCGCTGATTGATGCAATTACCACGGTTTTAGGCCCAATTGGCGGAAAAATACTTGCTTTAATCGGAATGATCAGTTTATTCGGATCGACTATCGGATGGGTAATGCTTAGCGCAGAGGTGCCTTACCAGGCAGCCAAGCAGGGGCTATTTTTACCTTCCTTTTTAAAGGTTAACAAAAGAGGTACTCCAGCTTTTTCATTGCTGTTGACAAATATTCTTGGCCAGCTGTTCATCTTTTCAACTATTTCTAATACAATTTCTGCGGCCTTTGATTTTATTATTTACATTGCAACACTGGCATACCTTGTCCCTTATTTCATTGCATCGGCATTCCAGCTTAAACTGACTGCTACTGGTGAAACTTATACAAATTCAAGCAGCAGAATTAGTGATGGCATCATTGCCGTCCTTGCAACAGTTTATTCTATTTGGGTAATAATTGCCGGTACGGCAGATATAAAAACCTTTACATTTGGAGTAATCCTTCTCTCAAGCGGAATCTTCTTTTACAATCGTGTTAAACGAGCAGCCATTGAAAACCAGTCTTTATAATTAGTTCGTAAAAATTGCCCGGCATGAATTCCATGCCGGGCATATTAATTTCAACACGCCCATTTTATTCCGAGGATCCTATTGCTTCTGCTGCTTCATCATTTCAGTAGAATTAACATTTGAATATGAGGTGATTTTATGACTTTATTTAAAAACTGCCAAAGTTGCGGCATGCCTTTAGCTAAAGATAAAAATGGAGGCAGAACAGAACACAATGGTCAAAAAAGCGGTATGTATCGCAGCCATTGTTATGAAAATGGAGAATTTGTCCAGCCGGCCATATCGGCAGCTGAAATGAAGCTGCTTGTTGAGAATAAAATACGCGAATCCGGTTTTCCCAAAATTATGGCAAAACTTTTCACTAGAAATATACATAAACTCGAAAGATGGCAGGAGCATCAGCAAAGATAAAAATGCTGTTGTTCACATTCTGTACGAAAACAATGCTAATGGACCAGCTCTCTCATTTCCAGATACCGTTCCAGCTTTCTTTTTATCCGCTGCAGGGCATTATCAATTGATTTTACATGCTTGTTCAGCAGTTCGGATATTTCCTGATACGATTGGCCATCCATATATAATCTCAGAACTCTTCTTTCTAAATCACTTAGCAATTCTGCCATTTTCATTTCCATATCATCCGTCTTTTCGCGGTTTAGAATCAAAGTGGCTGGATCACTTATTTTTGTGCCTGCAATAATATCCAAAAGCGTAAAGTCCGATTCTGCATCGTAGATGGGCTTGTCTAGTGAAACATAGGAATTTAAGGGCGTATGCTTTTGCCTTGTTGCTGTTTTTATCGCTGTTATCATTTGCCTTGTAATGCATAGCTCAGCAAAGGCCTTAAACGAGGTAAGCTTGTCTTTCCTATAATCCCGGATTGCTTTATAAAGTCCTATCATGCCTTCTTGGATAATATCCTCTCTATCGCCGCCGATTAAAAAATACTTGCTTGCTTTCGCTCGGACAAAATTCCGATATTTATTTATTAATATCTCCGAGGATTCTACATTCCCTTTTTGAAACTTTTCTACCAATGCTTCGTCTTCTATTGCAGCATCATTATCAATCAGTTTGACGCAGAAGTCTACATTCACTTTCATCCCTCCGCCAAATTCAGTTGGATTTTGTTGTTAATTGCTGATACATTTCATATTCATTATATTAAGTGAAAAAACGGATTAAGGAAATTAGCAAATATCGACTATTGTTTACATACCAAGCAGTAAAAGAATGAGAATACCATAAATGCGGGATTGTTTGATGTTTTTCTTGTCGAAACACGTAAACATATCCCGAATTTTATTTTGAATATACATTCGATTCTGCTGTTCGAAATTTGTATAAAATCTCCTCGCGGGGTGAAACTACCATATGATAATTATAGCGGGGGTGCTGACGATGAAAGAGTTATTACAACAGGTCAAGGACATATTGGAGAGATCCTTTGAAAATCCGAATGAACAAGATTTGGATTTCTGCCTGGAAACATTAATGAAGGCAAAGGAATCTGCCGGCGAAAAACAGGAAATGTTTGAAAACATTATCAATGCGGTGACACATGCCAAACATGCTCAGGCTGAGCTTGAACATGCTGGAACTCCCTCTGCTTCCGCCGCTTACGGGCAGGCATACCGTGCACTGGATAAAGGAATCGAGTCATACCTAGAAACAAATAATGATCCATACTAGAAAAACGGAAGCGCCCTGACAGAGGAAGAATGTTCCTCATAAGCCGTCGTTTCGTGCTTTTCCTTTGTGGAGGCTTTACATTCCCACGGGAAAAAGTTTCATGGTTATGGGGCTAGTGAGTTATACATTCATTTCGTTAAAAGACCGACAAGGATTGGCCTTGAAGCCAGCTCTCTTTGGGATTTTTAGGAGGTAAGTTTCATGTCAAAATGCAAAAAAAAGGAGCCGCTATTCCAAAGCGGTGAGCTCCTAGAAGACCAGCAAAAGGGTTTGTACGCACTAGATCCAGAAACAAGCTTGCTGTCCGTTAACTTCGCTACTACGGAGAATCCTTACTTAAATGAACATTACAATGAGGATGAATAACTATCTGCTATAACAAAAAGCTGGTCTCGATTTGGAGCCAGCTTTTTGGTTACATTGTCGTTAACGAAGGTATCATTGTCTTATACGTTTTAGTCGGAATCATAATGCGGAAAATGTTCTGTATAGCGGGTGCACTGTTAAAAGAAATGAGGGCAGCCGTTGATTCAACATTTATTGTTTGATTATTAGAGCGGATGATTTTCATATTGAATGGTTTTAAAGTTTTTTTGTCCTGATAAACATGATTTATTCGTTCCATTATAACCTCGTGCTGCTGAGGATGGATGAAATCCAAAAAAGACTTCCCGATTATCAGATCTTTCGTGGTTGCACCAAAAAGCTTTACTCCTGCTTCATTTATGTATTCTATTTTTCCTGACTGATGGACCAAAATAGCGTCCGGAGCAATTTCAATTAGCTGCCTTAATCTTTCTTCACTTTCTTTTAGCTTTTTTTCAACCTGTTTCCGTTCAGTAATATCTACACATGAGGCGACTACTTCCACTACCCTGCCCCCAGAGGTGATTGGATTTAATGCGGCTAAATAATGGATTCCATTTTTTTCGCCTTCATAAGTTACCTTTTCACCATTCCAGGCTTTTTGATAAACATCAATTTTCCTTTCCGCTGCTGTATCAGGCAGGAAATCGTGTACTGTCTTTCCAATCAGCAATTCAGGGGAAAGGCCCATGCGGTACAGTAACTCTCCGTCTCCCAGTGTATGGATGAATTTATCGTCCTGCTGCTTATATTTAAAGGTCATTCCTTGCTGAAGCTTTATTGTGGCCTGCAAGTTTTGGCGTGCCACCCGCAAGGACTCTTCGACCCAAAGCCGCTCATTTAAAGATTGCAGGACACCTAGCTTTTCTAGTGTAAGTCGTACCTCAGGCAATTTTTCCAGAAGACTATCCAATGGCAGAGGCTTACAAAGTAAATAGCCCTGTACCTCATTGCAAAAATGCTGCTGCAAAAGAAGGAATTGTTCCTTTGTTTCAACGCCCTCTGCATTGACACGCAAGCCCATATTTTTTGCCATCGCGATTATCGTTTGGACAATGGTAGCGTCATTCGAGTCCTTTAATAATTCTGCGACAAAGGATTGGTCTATCTTTAATTTATCAATTGGAAATTTTTTCAGATAAGCAAGTGAACTATACCCAGTTCCGAAGTCATCTATACTGATTTTCACACCCAGTTTTTTCAAACCATTGAGTATTTTAATAGTTCTGCTTACATCCATGGTCATACTCTCTGTTATTTCAAGCTCTAAATAACGAGGATCCAGACCGCTTTCCTTTAGCACACCATCGACGACCTCAACTAAATCATGCTGGTAAAATTGAATGGCCGATAAATTTACAGACACCACGATCGGCGGCAGTCCCTTATCCTGCAGTTCTTTATTCTGTCTGCACGCAGTAGAAAGCACCCATTTGCCGATCGGTATAATTAATCCTGTTTCTTCTGCCAGTGGAATGAAGTCAGCAGGTGACACAAATCCCATTTGCGGATGGTTCCACCGGATGAGAGCCTCTATCCCGCATACTTCCCCTGTTTCCAGATTAACCTGCGGCTGGTAATGAAGGATAAATTCGTTACGTTCAAGTGCCTTATGCAATTTTGTTTCCATTTCTATGAGAGTGTAACCCGTTGACTCAATTGATTCAGAATAAAATCTATATGTATGTTTGCCTTCCTGCTTTGCCTGGTACATCGCCAAATCCGCTAATTTAATGATTTCTTCTGCAGAGTAGCTCCGCCCGACATCATTTGATAAGCATATGCCAATACTGGCAGAAATATATATTTCATGTGAATTCAATTCAAATGGAGTATCTAAGTGCCGAAGTAATTCCCGGGCTACAAACTCAGCATCTTCCCTCCCCGCATTAGGCACAAGAAGGATAAACTCGTCACCCGAATGGCGGTAGAGCTTTCCTTTAACCATATTCTGCACCAATCGCTGAGACACTTTTTGCAGCAGCTCGTCTCCCATTAAATGGCCCAAGGAGTCATTAATGACCTTAAAGCGGTCCAGATCTATAAAAAGGAGTGCAAAATGATTTCGCTCCAGGAATTCCTCGTTTAATGATTCGTAAAGATGCCGGCGATTCGGCAGCCCTGTAAGTTCATCATGATATGCTAAATGCTTAATGTTTTTTTCAGCCATTTTCCGTTCAGTAACATCGCGTCCAATGACAATCAGTCCATTGCGCTGCCCATTGGTATGAAAAAGGGGCACCTTAATGACATCGAAAATCTTCTCTGTGTTATCCAGCTGAGGAATGATTTCTTCTTCCCTGGTAACCTTTCCGGATTCCCAAACCTCCTTATCCCTCTCTTCACAATATATAAGGGCATCCCGAAAAAAAGGTGAATAGACAGCCAATTCGGAGTCCGTTTTACCCTTATAAGGAACATTTTCAAGCTGAAAAAGCCGAAGTGAGAAAGGGTTCGTAAGCAGCCATCTTCCTTCCCCATCTTTAAAACAAATAAAATCGGGCAACTCCCGAATCAACGCAATCATCTGTTGTGTATGTTCTTCAATTTTTACCTGATCCATAGCTGGTCTCCCCGAAAAAAATTCTATCAAGCTGCACTTTTACTTATCTTTAGACTATTGTTCATATATCTAGTATCGTCTCAGTGGAAATCTTTTAAAGTAAAACCAAGCCTTTTGAATCATTATTTTGCATCGATACAAATTTACTTTCTCTGAAATTCAAACTTCGTAAGAATTAATTTTAAATGAACGATTTGCTTTGTCATTTTCACAAAACTTTACCCTTTTGTTAGAATGTTTAATCTAACACCCCCCTTATTGATTACCATCCTTTTTGTTTTCTTAAAGAAGTGATGCTTGCAGCATGATGCCGTCCGAGCACCGCGTAAGTAGCGGTAAGCTTATCAACTGAAAGCAGATCAAACTCAGGAAGATGTATCTTTCTTTTCGAATCCGTTTCACTCAGAGCTTTAAGGACAACTTTGAACCGAACATGCAGGGATGTTAGCAAATTTATTGAAATACTGATTGGCAAACGATAACCGAAGATTCGGCCCAGGCCGCTTCATCCTAAGGTTTAATGGCGGGTTGTCCAAGACATGAAAATAGAAATCTTTCGCTGGTAATTTTAAGAGAGGAGTTTTCACTCGGAAAAAACGAGGGAATTTTCTTTAATAACTATTTTATCAATTCTTTAATACAATTTTAGCGGGAGACCGTTCTGCCCTTTACGTCTGCCCATAACTACATGCCAAGCCTATAAGAAAGACTTAGTTTGAAATGGATTAAGAATGGAGATAGATTAGCAGCAAAAGCTGCCTCCATCCCTTAATCCCGCTCTTTACTCTTCATTGCCTTTTTTGGATTCAATCAGTTTTCATTCTGTTTTTGAACCATCTTCAACTAAATGCTTTAGCATTGAAAGCTTGTTATCCCAGAATTGATCGAAAAAGGAGAGCCAATCTTTCAGCTCGAGAAAAGCTTCAGGCTGGAGACTGTACCTCGTTTCCCGGCCTTTTTTTGTGGCATCCACTAGCCCTGATTCTGATAAAATTCCAAGATGCTTTGATACCGCTGTACGGGTCATCGGAAAATGTTTGCTTATTTCAGTTACCGATAGTTCCTTATCTGACAGCAGTACTAAAACTTTCCTCCGCGTTGGGTCGGCAATCGCCTGAAATACATCATGCTTTTGCGCTTCCCCCATTACCTCTCAACTACTTTGCGAAGCTTATTATGAACAAGCGGTTCCCAGCCATTCTCCATCGTTTTTCTGACATCTTTTTGTGTCTGGCGTGCTCCTGGAATAATGTCATCAGCAGCTCCCCATCCTGAATGCACCAGTGTAAATTCCGTTTGTCCATCCAATTCCTTCAGTTCAAACGAAACATGCCATCCGAACAAGTCCCAGGAAAAAACTAGCCTCTTAGGAGGATCAAGTTCCAGCACCTTACAAGGAGATGGCCCAAAAGGACCCTGCAAATGGAATTCATAGCCTGCTTCTGGCTGAAAATCATTAGGCATGAACCAAGCAGCAATCCCCTCTGAGGTAGCAACTGCATCCCATACCTTCTGGATCGGAGCATTAAAAATAGTTGTTTTACGAATATCAGGCAGTAAGTCTTTCATGTACAAGTCCTCCAAACATTTTTACGAAACCATTCGGTTTCCTATTTTGAATATATACAACCAAATGGTTACCTATCAAGCACTTTAATAATTAGGCTGTTTTCCATAAAGTGGCACCCCTTAAGGTTTAGCGAATCAATTTATGGGA
Organism: Peribacillus saganii; assembly: GCF_003429095.1. Classification (GTDB taxonomy): domain Bacteria; phylum Bacillota; class Bacilli; order Bacillales; family DSM-1321; genus Peribacillus; species Peribacillus saganii. The sequence goes on along the minus strand of NZ_QVTE01000055.1, from coordinate 16,798 downwards.
ATTAAAGAATGAAACATAAAGGAGGCACTACTATGAAAAAGCAATTGAACAAACTCGTAAATAAAGCAAAAAAATCATACAATCATGCTACCGCCAATATAAAAGAAAAACTGTATGACATGTCAGATACTCCTTATGCAACGGTTCAGCAATTGGCTGATTATATTCAACAGCACCCGGAATCTATATCTTCAACCAGAGAATTTTTAGGAACAAGATATCATTTTTATCAGCTCGAAACCGACCAGAATTTATATTATTTAGAAACAAAGGGGTCAAAGATTTTACAGCTGGACGTGATTTCACAAAATACAGAGGTTGTATCCTATCGTTCCTATCGCGATAAATACACCATAAAGACCCCTATTAAAATAGCTGGACTTATATGAGGGAAATTACCAGATGGATGTAAGAGAAAAAAGTCCGGGCCAATAATGTTTGCGCCGGACTTTTCATTATTTTTTTCTATAGAGAATGCAGGCTGAAATCTTTGTTATGCCGGTATGCCGTATAGAGCAGCTTTTTACATTACACTCCTCTTTTATTACCCCATACATAGGTATGAAGCTGCGGGAGCACTTTAATATTTTGTAGATCATCATCCAGCATCGCCTTATCAATTAGCCACTGATATTTATCAAGCAGCCTGCTGATCAGCACTTGATCATCTGTTGTCCTGCTGTCCTCATTGCCGACCTGCAGGAATATTGGAATATCAGGATAACGCTTATGAACTTTTTTAGCATATAGGTAATCCTCATCGTTAAAAACGACGACCTTTAAGGATACGTTTTGATTCATAGTACGAGCCTTCAGATTATCTAAAATCGTATCAAGTATTTCAAAATTGGTTAGCATACCGGAGCTTGGCGGCTTGGGAGAAATCGTTAATTCATCAATCTGGAAAAACCAATCCTGCCACTTGCTACCCTGTGTTTCCAAGCAGACTTTGATATCGTTTTGTTTCAAAATTTTAATTAATCCATCTAAGTTTTTTAGCAGCGCTGGATTCCCCCCCGAAATGGTTACAAATGAGAATCCATTTCCTCCGAGACGCTTTAGTTCATCCCATATTTGTTCAGGTTCCATCTGGGTGATACTGTCTTTTCCTGTACCATCCCACGTAAAAGCGGAGTCGCACCATGCACAGGAATAATCGCAGCCTGCTGTTCTGACAAACATCGTTTTTTGGCCAATAACCATTCCTTCGCCCTGAATAGTTGGACCGAATATTTCCATAACAGGCAGTTTACTCATTTTCCATCCACTCCCGTCTGGCTTCCGCATATGAGGTAGGAGTTTCATAGAGGCGGACGAACTCGACTCTTGCCCCAGAGTAGCTCTGCTGTCTTTCTTCCTTCCGGAGTGACTCATCCATCTTTTCATAAATCCATACAACCATATTTTCAGCTGTTGTATTCATCGGGGGCAATGTTTCATTCAGGTATCTATGATCAAGAAAAATTTCAATTTCAGTTTTCCAGATTTCTTTAATATCGCCAAAGTCAATCAGTAGGCCACGGTCATCAACATAGCCGCTCAAGCCGAAGATAACGCGGTAGGTGTGCCCATGAAGGTTTTTGCATTTACCTTCATAGGAATGCAGATGGTGGGCAGCGTCAAACGTGAATTCCTTACTGACCATCACCCGTTTACTGTGATACTTTAGTTGTTCTTTTTTTATATCTTCATCCATCTTTTGGAGCTTATCTACGATTCGAAAGCCATACATAATGTTAACACTCCCCCCGAACCTTTAAGTAATCTTGGAGACCTTTTTGCCTTAGCATGCAGGCTGGACACTCTCCACATCCATCTGAAATAATGCCATTATAGCAGGTTAACGTTTTTTCCCGGACAAAACTAAATGCCCCAAGTTCGTCAGCCAGTTTCCACGTCTCTGCTTTATTGAGCCACATTAACGGAGTGTGAATTACGAATGGTTCATCCATCGACAAATTCAAAGTAACATTCAGTGATTTAATGAAAACATCCCGGCAATCCGGATATCCGCTAAAATCAGTTTCACATACACCAGTGACAATGTGTTTTGCTCCTATTCCCCTGGCAAGCACTCCGGCAAATGACAGGAATAATAGATTACGGCCTGGTACAAAAGTAGATGGAAGCTCCCCATCTTCGCCGTCCTTAACTTCAATATTATCCCTTGTTAATGCATTAGGAGCCAATTGATTTAAAAGTGCCATATCTAGAATATGATGTCTAATGCCCAATTCTCTTGTAATATTTTTCGCACATTCAATTTCAGTAATGTGGCGCTGATTATAATCAAAGGTTACAGCCTCAACCTCTGCAAAATTCTCCAAGGCCCAGAATAAACAAGTAGTACTATCCTGTCCGCCGCTAAAAACAACAACTGCTTTAACATTTTCCATGTCATTTTCTCCTCAAAAAAACAGCACAACTAAGAAGCAGTGCTGTTTCCTTAGTTTTTTAAAGAGGGTAGCTAAAAACCTCTACTATTATAAAATTATCGATTGTCTACTGTCTCAGGATATAAATCATGGTTCATCAATCGGTAATCGGCAATTTTCTCGTATTTCGTGCCCGGTTTACCATAATTACAATAAGGATCAATGGATATCCCGCCCCTTGGAGTAAACTTACCCCACACTTCGATATATCGGGGGTCCATTAATTCTATAAGATCGTTCATGATAATATTCACACAATCCTCATGGAAATCTCCATGATTTCTAAAGGAGAACAAATATAGCTTTAAAGACTTGCTCTCGACCATTTTTATGTCAGGAATGTAGCTTATATAAATCGTCGCAAAATCTGGCTGCCCTGTTTGCGGGCAAAGACTTGTGAATTCTGGGCAGTTAAATTTAACAAAATAATCACGATTCGGATGTTTATTATCAAATGACTCCAGAACTTGAGGAGAGTATTCAAACAAATATTTTGTTCCCTGATTCCCTAATAATGTAACTCCTTCTAGTTCTTCTGGTTTTCTTCCAGACATAAAAAAAGCCTCCTTAATGATTCTTGTCATATAGAAGGCTCATAGCAAAGTTATGCACTTTGAAAAAAATAAAACCATATCCACCGCAGGATATGGTTGACAGCTTTATCAAAGCCATAGTTTTTTATAGAGGGTATCTGCTATGAACCTCTTTGTCGCACAGTATTATTTAATTTATTCGCTCCTGTAACTATAGTCAATTTTGATTATGCTGTCAACAAGTTTGTATCATTATATTCATAATGACAAGATGCCTAAAATTTATTTAACCGTTTAAGCACTTCATCGACCTTGTCCGAGATGATTTCATATTTCCCTTCAAACATAGTTAACAGCTTAATTAACTCTCCTTCACGCATTTCCGCTTTCTTCTCGAGTCTTTCCATCTCTTCTAAATACTTCTTTTCAATCCTTTCAATTTCGGTGCTATGCCTGGCTTCCATATCCTTCATGTCCTGCTTGAATTCCTGTCTGATGCTGGGAATATACCAAATAAGAAGATACAAGAAAAGACCAAGAAAAACACCTTCTTTTGCATAATCAAACAAAACCTGTTCCATTTTCCCGTCCCCTTTAATATTGTCCGCTTCACTCATAAGACAAAAGTAAGTCTCATACCATTGTATGAAACTTCAGCTTTATAAGATTGTACTAAAGACAAACAGGCCGCTGAAACAGGCAAAATCATGGCGGATTTTGTTTTTATTTGTCTTTAGCAGCTTATTTTACTTAACGGATTCACTGAAATAGGAGATAGAATTGTTTAGGCTCAAACACAAAATAAAAGCTGAAGCGGCCTGGTAAGAGCAAGAACGGCTAAGATCGCCAAGTCCTCACAAAGCTGCCGAAGCATTCCTTGTCCTGTACGTAATGCGGATAAAATTTGCTTTACTTGATTAGTGATTATCAAAAGCAGTAGGGCTATTTTAAGCTCCAGGCTCCCGGCATTTTTTTACCATATGTTTATATATAACCAACAAAAAAACAGACCCGATTTAACGAGTCTGTTTTGTATGTGCTAGATTATGCTTTCTGTACATTTGCAGCTTGCGGTCCGCGCTGGCCTTCTTCCACTTCAAATGTTACTTCCTGGCCTTCCTCTAAAGACTTATAGCCTTCGCCTTGAATGGCTGAGAAATGAACGAATACATCTTCCCCGCCTTCACGTTCGATGAACCCAAAGCCTTTTTCACTGTTGAACCATTTTACTTTTCCACGTTCCATTGCTGTTGCCTCCTAGCATATCCAAAAAGATTGCAAATTACCTTGCTTACATATTATTACCCGAAAAAAGGTTTTTAAAACCGGTTTTTAAAGATTTATCTGCAAATATTCTGTTTTTACAAACCCGCTTTACATCGTCTTTAAAACAGTCATTTAAACCATCCCTTTTCACGGGATTGAGAGATTGCTTCGATTCGGTTCTTCACTCCAAGCTTATCAAGGATAGTTGATATATAATTTCGGACAGTGCCAGTTTTGATACTAAGCTCAGCTGCTATTTCTTTTGTGTTTTTCCCATTCGCTACGAGTTCCAGAACTTCCCTTTCCCGTTCGGTAAGGGGATTTTCTTCACTATAAACATCATCCATTAGTTCAGGAGCATAAACCCGCCTTCCGGCCATAACACTCCTGATGGAGCTAGCAAGTTCTTCACTCGGGCTGTCCTTTAATAAATAGCCGCTAACTCCTGCTTTCAATGCCCGCTGAAAGTAGCCGGAACGTGCAAAGGTTGTTAAAATAATGACTTTGCAGCCGTGTTCTTTTAATTGTTCTGCTGCCTCGATTCCGCTCTTGCCAGGCATTTCAATATCCATAATACATACATCAGGCTGATGCTGCTTAACAAGCTTAAGCGCAGTTTCCCCATTAGGAGCTTTCCCCACTACTTCCATATCTTCTTCAAGATTGAGCAAGGACCCTAAAGCCCCCAGAAGCATTCCCTGATCTTCAGCAATTACAATCCGAATCATGTCAGCTCCTCCTTAACAGTATGCTTCACTGCATTAGGCACCTTGATAATTAATGTTGTTCCTTCGTCTACTACTATCTCAAGGGTCCCATTTACAAATTCAAGGCGTTCCTTCATTCCCGTCAAGCCATGACCTTTTATAAAGCTATGATCATTTACTGCACCTATACCGTTATCCCTTACTACAATAATAATTTCTTTCCTTTTTTGTTCAACGCTGATCTGGCATACGGTAGCCTGGCTATGTTTGACAACATTGTTCACAGCTTCCTTTAAACACATGCTTAATATATTTTCTGTTAGAGGAGGAAGATTAGATACAGAAATGTCCTGTTCTCCCTGAAACTTTATTTGTGCGGCCTTCAATATTTGGTTCACCCGGAGTATTTCTTCTTTCAGCTTAACGCCTCGCATTTCTGAGACCATCTTTCTCACTTCATTCAATGCCGTCCTGGCGGTATGCTGAACATCCTTAAGCTCATCACGGGCCTGCTCAGGGTCCTTATAAATTAACTTCCTCGCCAAGTCGCTTTTTAGCCCTATCAAAGAAAGCTTTTGGCCGAGCGTATCATGCAGGTCGCGTGCAATACGCTGCCGTTCCTCATGCTTGACCAGCTCCGAGATCCGTTTATTTGCATCTTCAAGCTTTTCCTCCAGCTGCCCCATCTGTTTTCGGCTGCGAATAGTAAAAGGCAGAAGAATGACTCCGATCCAAACGATAATGACTATTGGCAGCTGTTTGATAAACATTGGCTCTTGAAGGACTATATTCAGGTTAATCGCAATGGTCGTCGCAACAAGATGGATGACATAAAGAACTAAAAAAGCAATCCGGTCCTTAATATTTCCATTTAAGTAAGTAATATAAAAGGCGAAATAAATATAGTTGAATAAGCTTGCCGATGAGATGGAAATGGCGATCAACAGGATTGTCCACAAATAAACGGTCCATCCCTGGGCAATGAAAGCAAACCGGTAGCAGAAAAAGAACAAAGCCGTCAGCAAGATTCCAATCGTTATTTCAATCGTTGACGATAATTGAAAAATAAAATAAAACGGCAAAATGCTGAGGATTGTCCAAATATAAGGTGAAATTCCCGTACTCTTCAGCAATATCATATACCTATTTATCATTTTACGACCTCTTTTTTCGGTATTTGATATTTGGTTCAACTGCTATTTTAGCGCAAATCGATATGCCAGTAAAATCTCTATGCATTCCGATAAAAGGCAGTTACTGAACAGGAATACTGCTCTTTTTTCTAGAAATCGCTTTAAGTTCATAAAAACTCACAAAGTTTTTCTCTTTCTCATCCCATAGTTTGAATTTGAGTGATTCTAAGCTTTTAGCGAGAGTAAGAGTTGGTGCATGCTGCAGCGGTTCACTGTTTTTATGTGCCTCTTCAAGCTTATAATTAGGTACCCTTGGGCTTAAATGGTGGACGTGATGGAAACCAATATTCCCTGTTAGCCATTGAAGAACTTTCGGAAGCTTGTAAAATGAGCTTCCTTCAATTGCAGCCCTTACGTATTCCCATTCATCATCTTTTTCAAAATACGTTTGTTCAAAAGTATGCTGCACATAAAAGAGCCAGATGCCTGCGATTCCTGAGATATAGAAAATTGGGCCTTGTACCAAAAGAAAAGACTTCCATCCAAGCAAATAGCAGAACAGTCCTACCAATACAGCTATTAAAAGGTTACTTAGATACGTGTTCATACGCTCCTTGCTTCTAGCACCTTTTCTGTTAAAGCGATTTGAAATTAGAAATGCATAGATAGGACCTAAACCAAACATTACAAGAGGATTACGGTATAAACGATAAACCAGCTTAAGCCACAGGGGCGCTGCTAAATATTCATCCACCGTAAGTACCCAAATATCACCTGTTCCCCGCTTATCTAAATTACTGCTGGTTGCGTGATGCACAGTATGCTCGTGTGCCCATTTTGCATAAGGGAATAATGTAAGTACACCTGTTATCATGCCGATTATTCGATTTGCTTTTCGGCTTTTAAAGAACGAGTGATGGCAGCAATCATGGAAAATGATAAAAATCCGCACTAAAAATCCTGCTGCGATAATAGCCAACCCTAAAGTAAGAAAATAAGAAATCTCCAAACTTTGATAGGCTAGGAACCATAAGATGAAAAAAGGAACAATAGTATTAAACAGCTGACGTATACTATCTCCTGTAATGGAATGTTCATACGGCGACATTTGCTTCCGTAATGCTTTTGCCCTGTGTTGAGTCATTTCAAAATCCTTCCTTCCGCATTCATAATTAAATATAGTATAGCGAAATAGAAGCAGCATTTGCAGACATACATGTCATATGTAGTATATGATAAATGTCATATATGCACATACTAATATCTTACAGATTCACCCCTGACAGAACAAAAAAGAAAACTCCCTGCAGGGTGAAGAACGGCTAAGTTCACCACTTCTTGTCGCGCATCAGCACTAGCACATCCCCGCAAAGCCCCGAGCATCCTTTGTCCAGTGCGTCCGGGCTGGTTGCTTGGAGCTAGAGATAGCTACCATGCTTTAGTTATCCAAAGCTCAATAATTTTTATACTTCCCTTCGAATAAAAAAAGTGCTGGCATATTAACAGCACTGCGTTGGATCTTTAAATCACAGAGTATCAATGGCAGCCTGTACTGCCTCTTTCTGAATGCCCTTTGCCCAATGGGATTCTTTATAAAAAAACTCGTAAGATGGTAATTTTTTATAACACTTAAGGAGGCTTATCATATAAAAACTTCAGTCTTAATTAATTTCATTCCGACAAAAAAGCCCCACTATTTAAGACAGCGGAGCTTGTTCTTTTCAAAGTCCTTTAACCCTCTACTTGCTATCCCATTTTCTTTAATAGAAGCATACGCCAGGCAATCTTTATCTCACTAAAGAATGAAGCTCTTTGTAATGTTTCAGCTTCCTCAAAGTAGTTTTTTGATTAATAAACACACCTGCGGATTCGACCCATTTTGCGTCAATAACTATTTTCATATTTTTGGACAATAAAATTTGAAACAATTGTATATTTAATGCTGCCTGTGCCAACTATAATGAAAAAAGTAGCTGATCTCTTATGAAACTGACGACCATTTCGATTATTTTTTCTATAATTGCTATTCTTGCCGAAGGTTATTTTGGGGTAAGGATCGCCCTATTAAGCCCAGAAAATCCAATTTTGAATCCCCGGTTATTTTTTTCATTGGTCTGGATTCCGAGAGTCTTTTCCAGCATCGCCTTTCTCCTGGCTATCATTGGATATTCCCAGCCAGGAAGAAAGTCTGCTTTCTGGGCCGCGCTTATCTTAAGCCTTTTAGCCATTTGCAGCTGGCTAATTTAACGACGGAGCCGCAAGTAATAAGAAGTGCCAAGCTGCCTGATCAAATCGTATCAGAAGGAAGTTAAATCTGCTTCTTTTTGCCTGATCAAATCGTATCAGAAGGAAGTTAAATCTGCTTCTTTTCAAGAAGGGTTATAAAAATACCTGGGCCAACTTCTGCATCCCGAACCTCAATAAATCCAAAGTTTTTGTATAAATTTTTGGCCGGTGTGTTCAGAGCACCGGTGCTAACGATGATGCTGCGGTCTTTGCTTAACTCTGTAACAATGTAATTAACCAGCTGCCTGGCTATCCCTTTTCTGTAATGGTCCGGGTGAACAACTAAACGGCAAATATCAATCTCTTGTTCAGTTTCAGTAAAAGATATACATCCCGCCAATTCCTCCTTTAAGTTATATCCTATAAATGTTTCTGGACAATCCATTATCGTTTCCACGGTGTCTGTCAGTTGAGGGATACCATCAAACCCAATGATTGCAGCTTCTGCTTTATACGCAGGAATTTGGATTCTTAGGATTTCAATTGCTGTTTCTCTATTTGCATTATTAAGCTTTACCAGCATTTGGCTCCTCCTCTTTACAATTTTCAGACAAAGCTAATGAATCAGCTTGACAAGTTTTTCCAGACCGTCGAGCAGCCGGGGAGATGGCCGGCAGTACAGCTCTTCCTCCAGGATTAGAATCCTGTCATCGTTGATCTTTATCAGCTTTTCGAACCCTTCCCGCGTTTTCACAACACTTTTTTGTACTTTTTTCTTCCTTACACCAACCCAGGCGAGGCAGATAAAATCGGGCTGACGCTTTAAAACATCCTCCCATTCAGTCTGCACACTTGCCAGCTCAACATCTTCAAAAACATTTCTGGCACCTGCTGCTTCAGATATTTCGGTTAGCCAATTGATTTTACCAGGTGTAAAAATAGGTTTAGGCCACCATTCCCAGTAGAGATTAGGCTTTTCTGCCATTTGAGACCCAATTTTTTTTACAGCCTCTAACCGTGACCGGAAAAGCTTTGCTGCCGCTAAACCGCGTTCGTGCTGATTTAACGCTTCTGCTGTTTTTATTAAATCCTTTTCGATATCTGTCAAACTTTGCGGATTTAAAATTATATACGGGATCCCGCGCAATTTAAGAGCTTCAATATTCTTCTCCATACCTGGCACGCTTAAAGAGGCCAAAACCAATTCTGGTTCAAATTTTTCGACCAGGTCCATGTTAATCGATAAATCCGGTCCAAGCCGCGGCAAATTCACAATAGATGCCGGCCAGTCAGAAAAGTCATCGACAGCTACCAGCAGATGGGCAAGACCAAGATATTCCATTAATTCTGTATTGCTGGGACAAATCGAAATGACTCTCATATGTTCACCCTTTTTGAATAAGAATTCAGAATCCAACAATTCCCTTAATTAGTATACCTTACAAATAGCTTATCAGAAAAAAATATGAACAAGCAGGAGGTTATTCATTTCTATAGAATAATAAAGAGAGTCACATTAAAGGAGGAAAAAGGATGAGCCAGGTTTGCGTTATCAATATCTATGTACCCAGCATCCAGGAAGCGGTAGATTTTTATACAGCCGTGTTAGGATTTAAGGTGTATAAACAATATAGCACTAAAATTGTCTCACTCCTTCATGGTGAAGTACCGATCGTTTTAGAGGAATCGGAAAATGCACTCTACAACCCTGACCAAAGTGTGTCAGGAGTTGTGCTGGCTCTCAAAACTGAGGATATCTATCAAACCGTAACACAATTAAAGGAACATAACGTAGAATTTGTGGTGGAAGAACCAACTGATTGCCCTCCGGGAAAATTCATAAGCTTTCGTGATCCATTTGGCAATGTCCTTGAATATCTTCAATTTATTCACTAACACCAAATAAGCCCTGCATACTTGCTTGGGCTTAATTTCAATTGCTAATAAGTTTTAATTTTAGAAAGGTTCATCATGGTTACTCGTATTGAAAACCCATTTGTATATAAAGATTGATTGCCTGATTGTAATAATCCAAAACACTTTAAGGAATATTTAAAACTGATTTTGTCAGCTTTCATGTTAAGCAATTCATCAATTGTGTTCGGCACCTCTACAGGTCTTTTTAGAACATTTCATCTCCTAAGCTTTTATTCCATCTTCATATATAGGCTCAGGGTATTTTCTAAAAAAATTTCTTCTTATTTCATACATTTGAAATCCGGCTTTCTGATAAAACACGAGATTATCAATGCTAGAATTTGCGGTACCGTTATTTCATTATAAGAAAAAGCCCTCCCTGCCGAGATTACAGTGGAGGACTAACGAAAGTTATGTCGGTCTCAGGTGCTGTTCATAAAACTCCTGCAGATAATCTTGTGGCGGTTTCCGAACCTGAACTTCTTCCACTTCATTGCTATTATTGTCGCCATTCTCTTCAGGTATAAATGCTTCAACAACAGCCGCCGCAACCTCCAAATCGTGTTCAATGGTTCCGCAGCAGACACCAACGGCCCCTACAATCTTCTCATCCATTATAATTGGGATTCCGCCACCGAAAGTAGTAATCCGGCCATTATTCTTCGTATTTATGCCAAAAAGCTGGCCATTAGGGGCAGCCAAACTAGTCAGCTCTAAAGTTGGCCTTTTCATCGCAACCGCTGTCCATGCTTTGTCTTGAGCATGATCGATGCTGGCAATTGGAGCATCATCCATGCGGTGACAAGCTACCAAATGACCTCCTTCATCGACAATGGCTATTACCGCAGAAATGCCAATCTCCTTTGCTTTCTGTTCTCCGCCACTTATTAAGTTCCTTGCAACCTCAAGGGTAATGAATTTCATCTTTTTCAACTCCTTACCGGCTTTGGCGCCGTGCTGCATACTTCAAACTTCTGTTCGTGCAGCACAAGAGCAGATAACCAATTGTATTATATGGCCAATAGATTGGCCGGAGTGTCAAAAAATAAGCCCGTTGTTACACTTGTCCTTAAACTTGCCACATTTTCATTCGCAAAAATATGTATAATAGATAATGTTGAGTTTAGAATACATATTTATGAACTAGAATTGGAGATACTTATGAAAAAGATTTTGTTTCTATTTCTATCACTGCTCTTCGTTATTACTGGTTGTTCTAAGGAAGAAAATTCACCCGCCCAAAAGGACGAATTGCCTGAACTAATAGAAGTGGTTATCAATCTCCCTGAAAAGGCTGATCCTAATAAAAGTGTAACTATCAAAGCTTCTGTTACACAGGGCGATGAAAAAGTAACGGATGCTGATGAAGTAAAGTTTGAAATCGGGAAAGCAGGCCAGGAAAACACCGAAATGATTGAAGCGAAACATCAAGGTAAGGGTGTTTACACAATAGATTACATCTTTAAAGAGGATGGAAAATATATGGTGGTGGCACATGTAACGGCCAGAAGCATGCATAATATGCCAGAGAAAGAGATAACAGTTGGAACTGGCAGAAATACAGCTGCAAAAGAGGAAAATCAGCAGATCCAAAGCGACGGGAATTCTGCTAATGAAGGCACCGTACATGCACATGGAAACGAGAAAACAAAACGTTCTCATGACCATAAACACGGCAATATAGCCATTGACTTCCAAATTGACGATGCCATTAAAGCACATGAGGAAGCTGTTTTAATTGCGAACATTCAGAATGCAGGCCAGCCCCTAATCGGTGCAGATGTAAGATTTGAACTTTGGCAGGACAGCCAGGAAGCTCACGAATTTGTGGCAGCCAGAGAAGGAATCAATGGGGAATATAGCGTAAGTAAAACCTTCACAGCCACTGGTGTGTATAATATAAAAATCCACCTTGAAAAAGAGGATATTCATGAGCATCAAGATGAGAAAATTGATGTAAAATAAGGAGTCAGGCAACAAGAGCACCGGCATTTTCTAAAGTGCCGGTGCTCTTGTTTGCAGTCTTCAGTCCAGGTCCGCCATTGCCTCTTCTCAGTTTCTCTAAGTATAAGAATTTTTAATTTTTTCTGTTTTTTGAATTAAATGTATGTTCAATCGCCAGAATTTCTTTACTATCATCACACCTTTTAGCACCATAGGAATTGGATATCAGGTAATTCTGAAAAATGAATATGACTTGTCTTCATTATTACTCAAAATAGCTTTACCGCCTTATAATAAAAATGGCTTCATGTTACGTAAATTAACCTATGCCGCTTCACCTCATTGTAAAATTATTCCTGCCTTGTCTGCTTAAGGAGTTTAGTGAAATTCCAAATCTTGCTATGGTACTTCTTCTTTTGTTACCTCTCCATATATTTAAGGAGTTTTTTGATGTCTTACCATGCTGTTAAGCAAGACCCGAAGTCGGTATTTAATCATTTAATTTCTTCAAATATACAAAACTTGTTTTATGATACTCCATTTTATTCTCATAAAAGCGATGGGCGTCCACTCTTTGCAGCCCAGAGGACAGAGACACTGTCTTAAAGCCATGGTTATCCGCCCACTCATGGACATAGGTGAGAAGTTTTTCACCATATTTTTTGGAACGCTCTTTCTGGTCAGTTACCAAATCGCATACCCAGATAAACCGGCCATTATATAAAGTGATCATCGGCATGAACCCGGTAACCGCGACAATTCTGCCCTGGACAGCCAATCCAAACATTTTATAGCCTTCCATTTCCTGCGCCTCCTTAACCAAATTCAAGTAGGTCCTTTCGTCCAGATGTGTCCGAAGTTGCTTCATGACAGGAAACGCTTCCTTCCATTGCTCTTCGCCCATTAATTCTTGAATAATATGCTCGCTCATGTTTTTCCTCCAAGTCAGTTTTACAATTACTATCATCATAATAATAAGCTGGTATCTTAGTAAGAATCAGTTTTGATGCAATTTCAGGAACAGCTTTTTATTTATTCCGCTAATAAAAAAGGCGTGAAATTGACCCTGCATCTGTCTATTTTGAACAAGCCGAAACAGGATGCCGTCCTCTATTATTACTTGGGGATGGTTGACCTAAACGTATTTTAAGATTCAGAAGGAATACAGCTGTTAAATGAGGCTTGGTTTGACTAAAAGATTTATTAGGATATTATTATATTTCTTTCTTATTACAGCAGCCGGATAGTAATATGCAATGTACTGATGATCTATCCACTTCGTACTTTTTGTTACCATAAGTTAAAAGAAGTTCTCCTGATCCTCAATAAAATTAGATACCCTTTGATAGGTGGCTGCCAAATCCGTTTTGTGCCGGGATAATAACATATCAGTATAAACGAAAAGGATGTGATGTTATGAAAAGAAACAAGAAGCAAAAAAGGCGGACAAGCAATTGTATCTTCCCCGGCTACAGATGGTGCGGACCAGGATGCAGCGGACCAGGCGCTCCCCTAAATGCTGTAGACGCCTGCTGCAAGATGCATGACCGTTGCTTAGGGCAAGGCGTTCCAACCTGCCGCTGCGACTCTGAATTTATGAATTGCCTTCGTTCAAGAAGGCATAAATTCTCTGATGAGGGGAAAACAGCTGCTATAATATATCAAATTATGAAGCTAAAAACATTATTTACCTGTTGAAAATCGTTTAAGCACTACTGCGTTCTTTCATTTTCGTTTTGATAAATAGAATAATCCGGAATGGCAGCTCGACTAAATGGGAACCGATTTCATATTCGTAACACTTTCTAGTAAATCCTCTGTTTCTGAACATAATCAAAGCAGAATTATATTTTTACCGGAAGGCAGCTTTCTTCTTCAACAGGATTATTTTGAAAAATTACGCATAATATACTGCAGAAAGAGGAAAGTTGATACCTTGAGTCGAACTTACCAATTAAACGAAAAAATTGAAAATACGTAAGATTCTGAAATCACAAATATTAGGAGGTAGGTTGATTGAAAAGGCCAACAAAACCAATGTTAGATTCAGTGAAACGGTTCATTATTATTCAATTAGATTGTCTATTCCAATCTTCAGATCTGAAGGAAAAAGACGAAATCAGAAATCGTTTTAGCATGTTCGTTTCAAGCATTAACAATTTGGAGATCCTTAACTCGATTACAGATCAGATCTTTGATATTGACGAAACTTGCCCGGACGGAATCCTTTTGCTGGAAAATATAATATTAGAATGTGAGAAACAGGCAGCAACTGTTTAATCATCAACTATAGAGAAAAAGCGAACAGAAGCTCTGTTTGCTTTTTCATTACTGGAAAATTTTCTCCGTCTACACAGCTAGATGCCCCTTATTGCTATAAATCATAACAATTCCTAATTTATAAGCAGATTATTATTCTTCACATTTCTAATTTCCTTATAACACAGTTAACCAGTTACTGCCATTTACCTTATATTTAGAATTTTTAACTATATTTTATCCAATTTATTCTACAAAAAGTTTTAAAATGTAAAAAAGCTCCATTAAAGTGATACACCAAAAAAAGAGGAAAGAAATATATTCATTCCCCATGAGTTACGAAAGATGCTTTCAATACCTCTGTCCACTTTTAACTATAACCACACATCCCGGTCAAATAAATAATATTTTCTGGCTCCGACAAGATACACTCCTAAAAAAGATCCACGTTACTCTTTTGAGATGCCTGCTGATGCAAAAGTCGCCATTTCTTTTAACATCAATGTGGCTGACGTCAGGATGGGAAAAGCAACAGCTGCTCCGCTTCCTTCACCTAAACACAATTCGAGATCAAGAAGCGGTTTCTTTGATAATAATTTAAGGGCTATTTTATGTCCCGGTTCAACAGAACAATGACCGACGATCATATAATCAATGGCTGTAGAACAGATTTCCTTTGCCAATAGTGCCGAAATGGCGGCTATAAAGCCGTCAACCAAAATCGGCACCCGGTTCGCAGCTGCTGAGAGCATTGCCCCTGTCATTGCAGCTATTTCCAAACCACCTATTTTTGCTAAGATATCTATTGGATCCTTTCGGTCAGGCTTTCTCTCATCTAGTGCTCGAACAATAACCTGTTGTTTATGTATGATTTTTTCGACCGCAATCCCAGTTTCCCGGCCGACAAGCGTACTTACGTCCTGACCGGATAATACGGCTAATATTGCACTGCTTGCCGTTGTATTTCCAATGCCCATTTCACCCAAAATTAAGCATTTGCATCCCTGCCCAATCATATTTTCAGCCCGCTCATAGCCAGCGGCAATCACACTTTCGACCTCTTTTCTTGTCATCGCATCCTGCTTGCAGAAATTACTTGTTCCATAGCGGATCTTGCGGTTTACAAGACCATCAGCCTCGATATCGGTGGCAATCCCGACATCAACTACCTCAAACATCGCCCCAATTTGTCTGCTAAAGACATTAATTGCTGCTCCGCTGTTTAAAAAATTCATCACCATTTGCACGGTAACTTCTTGCGGAAAAGCGGAAACTCCTTCTTCAACCACTCCGTGATCTGCCGCAAACACGATCACACCAGGAGGTGACACGACAGGAAACACTTCCGATGTCATTTCCGCCAGTTGAATCGCCAATTCCTCGAGTCTCCCTAAACTCCCTGGAGGTTTTGTTAAGTTATCAATATACTTACGTACCCTTTGACCCATTTCTTTATCGAGAGTTTGAATGGCCGTTTTAACACAATTCATTGAGAATTCCCCCTTTTGCGAAAAAATCCCTTCATTTTTTGTTTATACAAATCTAGTATTACGTCAATTGTTGGTTCGACCCGTCCAATCCAGGTAATGGCGGAGCACATAGAAAAGCATGAAAAAAATAGAGATATCAAAAGGCACTGTACATTCAGTGCCTCAGATTGTCGACAAAAGGGGTTCGGAATGGTCTCTTTCCGAACCCCCTTTTTAGTGATTATTTCTATTTTTGCTTATTTTGAGTGTGAATGGACCTCATTTAGCCTTATTTATTAGGCCATTTCTGGACCTTGCCATGTCCAGTTTGCCATCTTCTTCAAATTCATGGCAGCGAAAGTAAGCATCGCCTGCATCGACAATTTTGTAAGTCCCCTTAACGTTGTCAGGCGCATGCCATGCTTTTCTTTTGCATCTGCGAATACGCGTTCTATCGTTTCTTTGCGTTTCGCATAAATTGGTTTTACATCCTTGTGGTGTCGCAAATGATCTGTTTCCTCTACATAATCCTGCCAAATATGCCTCGTCACCACTTTTTGATAGTCCTTGCTTCCGGTACATTGGGATAGGAATGGGCAGCCAGCACAAATGTGCTTAGGTGATTTATACTCACGATAGCCTTCCTTGTTGTAGAGTAATTCAGAACCTGCCCTGCAGGGCAGAGGTAACAGTCGAAGTGTCCATCATAGACATAGTCATGCTTTTTGAAAAACCCATCTTTTGCGAGAGGTTTTGTATAAGGCATCGCAGGTGTGATTTTGTTGTTAATTAAATACTTTGTAATGGCAGGTGTTTTATAGGCTGCATCAGCCGCAACCGCTTTGGGTTTTCCGACCTTCCCGATTACTTGTTCAACCAACGGCTCAAAGATATGGCTGTCATGTGTAT
>NZ_QVTE01000054.1 GCF_003429095.1 Peribacillus saganii | reverse complement strand
CGCAAAAAAGCTGCTGAGAAAAAACTTTCTCAACAGCCTGAAAAACAGGATCCATATATGGATCCTGTTTGTGTAATTGATTTAAAAGATTAAGCTTTTTGAACGTTAGTAGCTTGAGGCCCACGAGCACCTTGCTCAACGTTAAACGTTACTTTTTGACCTTCGTCTAAAGATTTGAAGCCTTCACTTTGGATTGCAGAGAAGTGTACGAATACATCGTCCCCATTTTCACGTTCGATAAAACCAAAACCTTTTTCTGCATTAAACCATTTAACTGTACCTTGTTCCATTGTTGTTGCCTCCTAGTGCGTTACCACACAATGTATTACTATCCTTGCCCAAAGTGATTTTCAAGACGAAAAGTCGATACTCATGCTATCCCTTTACACCGAACAAAAATAATTCTTCCTTATCATAACAGGATATTGAAAATAGTGCAAATCAATAGGCTTAAACTAAAATTGTACAATTATATAATCGTTATTAAAGCAAGGTCGCTTTTTATTCAACTACCATGTAAGAACGTATCTTGCATTTTCTGCGGTGAAGCGCTGCTTCATGGATGGCTAATGGGGCAGGTGTGCGGCCGAGCCTAGGTCGTATCATATAGCGGGTGGGATTCCCGTCGAGTAAGAACTAGCCATTCTCTCGTAGCGAATTTTGGAGGGCTAAAGGTAATTTTAGTCTTTATACCTAGACAATTAAGTGGCGGGCCGAAAGCCAAATGGATGACACTTAATTTTCTTTTCAATTAAGTGTAACCTATACACTATTTAAATAGCTAAACCAAAGAAGCCAAAGGAAATCCTTTACATGGGATAAATGTAGGCTCTTTCTCAATAAATATCCACTACCTTCACCAAGAATCAAAGTGAATATCTATCAATTAAGAAAAGAGGTTAGCTACATTCAGTATATGATGACTAGGAGGAGCCGTGTACGTTAATAGCGCAAGCACGGTTCTGTGAGGGGGTGAGTGCAATTTACCGCAAGGTAGAAAGGCTCCCTTCTACTCGACAAGATTAAAAAGAAAAACTCGCTGGAATGTCACATAAAGACACATTATGCAAACAAGCAAACCAAAAAAAGACAAGTTACCCAAGCTTGTCTCTAAACTGTGTTTAACGATTCTATTTAAGATATGCCTTACAAGTGCTTTTGGAACTTCTAATTATTAAATGAGTGTTTAGGACACATGATTTAGGCTTTTAATATCGATTAAACTTATTTTTTAACCGGATTTTTACCATTTCTGTCATTTGGAATTATTGTTAGTCCTAATTGATTAAGAGCCTGCTGCATAGTCGCTGCGGTTTTAACTTTATTGAAATCCAACCCCAAAGTTACGATCGTTTGTGCAATTTCTGGACGAATTCCTGATATGATTGCTTTTATGCCAGTCAATTTCAAAGCTGTTATAATTTTAAATATTTGGTGAGCAACCATTGTATCAATAATTGGAACACCGGAGACATCAAATATTATGGTTTTTAAATTAAGTCGAGATCCTTCGTTTAATGAGATTTCCATAATTAAATGAGCACGGTTAGTATCTATAGCACCAACTATCGGTATAGCAGCAATCCCGTCAATAATCGGAACAACAGGCACAGATAATTCTTCTAATGCTGTATAAGCAATTTTCATTAATTCGTTGCTTCTGTTCTCATATACTTCACCTATAACACTGAACACTTTATCAAGCAAAGGGTCAATAATCTTGGATACATCGAGCATTGTGATGGCTGCAAACTGTTTTTGCTTTAATTCTTCAGTAAAAACATCCAAAATTACTGTCCTATAAAAAGAAACGGCTCTTAATGCATTACTTAATGAAACATCGTATTTTATAGCAAATGTTGCAGCTTTTATACCCCAGTCAATAACTTTTTTGCAAATTAATTCTCGGTCCTCGAATAATGCTTGTCCAAAATACCTGATTAGTTCTCCCCTATATTCAAAAAGTTCAGTCCTAGGGGCCCCGGAACTATTTAAACTTTCCGTATATTTAGAATCGATGAGCTCATATATTTTTTTTGCTAATATTGTTTCATTTTCCACGATTTTTTTACCTATATAACGTAATTCTTCCTTCACTGTCTGGTCCCCTTATCAACATCCAAAGTATGAATTCACTATACAATTTTTTGACCTAAACATAAAGTAACATAACTAATATTCTTACAACGTAATGAACCTAATATTTAATTAATAGACGATAGTAAGGTGGTTAATGATGGGAAGTGTTTACATGCTGAACTTCGTTTGGGGGAAAGTATCATTATTCACTTTTCAGATATTTTTCAGCAAAAATAATGAAGGCGATAAGGTACGAATCACTGTTTTACTCTGAATGTTGGATTAATAGAAGGATGGTCAGGTAATCTGACCATCTTTTATATGATCCAAACTAAGTTGTAATTGAATAAAAGAGGAGAGGGCAGTCTTCATTCAATTATCTGAATTAAGGTTCGCGTTAAATTCCTGCTTAACGAACCGTTCTCACCATCATATATATGACATTTATCATACCTAATATATGACACCTGGTACTAACAATGTCAACTTTCCTTCCTTTATAATTTAAATTAAGAACACAAAAAGAAGGAGGTTTGGAAAAATGACCCTACAAAATACTCAAACAAGTTGAGGAGCCAAAAAACTGAAGATATTGCCAGCAGAAGCGATAAAGCAATTGCTTCAGTATTTTCCACCTTATATTTATTATGGTTCCTACGAGAAGCTACATATGAACCAAAAAAGTAAATCAGTTTCATACACTTTAATCATTTAAAGTTAGAAAGCAAAAAACCTTAAGGAGAAAAGATAATGTTAAATTCTGATTTGGATATACGCTTAGAACCACGCATTAAAGAATTATATCAATTACATAAGGAACGTTCTGCAAATATTGACTGGAGCTATCACGAGTTTATTCCATGGGACAAGGCCATGTCCTTTAAACGAGTTCCTTGGGATGAGAGTCAAGTAACTCTTCCAGAAGGAGTAATTGTAGCGATAGAAACAGCATTACTTACTGAAGTAAATTTACCTTGGTATACTTCGCATTTGGATTATACCTTTAAAAATTCAATGGAAGTAATAAATGATTTTGTACGCACTTGGACGGCTGAAGAAGACCAGCACTCTAACTTACTTGAAACGTATTTATTGGTGACACGAAACGTAAATCCTACAAGATTGCATGAACTAAGAAGAAGAGTAGTTGAAAGCGGCTGGTTTCCAGACTTCACTAACCCTCTAGCTACAATGGCCTATACTTCATTGCAAGAGTTAGCCACACTAGTTTTTTATAATAATGTAGCTAAAATAGCGAGTCCGCATGACAAAGATTTAGCAACATTACTTCGACGTTTAGCGAAAGACGAAGCACTTCATTATGCATTCTATCGCGACACAGTGAAAGCCCATCTTGAACTTGATCCGAATTTCATTGTTTATTTTGAGAATGTAATTATTAATTTCTCTATGCCAGGCGCCGTTATGCCAGACTTTACCGATAGAATGAAAACCATTGCAATAGATGCGAATTATGGCCCACTACAATACTTTGACCAAGTATTAGATGTAATTGTGACTTATTGGGATATTGCTAACTTACAACCTACAAGTGAAGATGCAAAACGATCACAAGCGAATATATTGAAATATCATGGGCGTTTAAAAAGAATTAGAGACCGCCATCTAGCAAAAAAATAAAAGGTCGACGTTATGGAAAGGATTTTTATATTGAAAACAACTTGCGAATTATGTGAAAAAGAAACGAATGATAAAGTAAGTTATTTAGAGCTAGAAACGTGGGAATTTGATTTTCTAAAGAAAGAAAAAAAAGATTTTTACTCTATTTGTTACGATTGTTTTGACAAACATACCAACAATTTCATTGACAGAGAAATGGATCTTGAATTGAGAAAAAAACGTTCTCTTTCGGTAAATAGAGAGATCCAAGAAGAAATCGAGGCTATCCTCGAGATCGAAAGTTAATTCTAGTTGCAAATTAATAAACTTATAAAAATGAAATAATAATTTTCTAGTTGTCCAAGGGCTAGTCCAATAAAAATTGAGTTCTTCATTTTTTATAGCTTTAATCGATGAATACCGTAGTTACTTTCTCCATATATAGAGGAAAAAGTTGTCAGGGTTCAAAAAAGTGTGTCAGTAATAATTGAGTTGATCGCGAATTTAGGGGAGATATAATAAAGGTTGCAGCTTGGTGAAGAAATTGATAGAATGAAAGAAATGAAAAGACTATGTGTAACTGGCGAAACGCGGATAACCGCGAGGGAGCACATTAGTGTCGCAGCCGTTCGCCTGGGCAGAGGTAAGGGAAGTATCCCTTACCTCTTTCTGTTTATTAAGAAACTTTTACAAAAAAAGGAGAAAATAAAATGAGTGCAGTCACATTAGATTACGTCAAAACAATTAAAACACTGAATAATATTGCAGAAAGCGGTCTAAACGTATTTAATAAGGATAGCTTTACGATTGACAATGGAACTGAAAATCCTGATGCATTTATGGTTCGCAGCTTCAATATGCATTCAATGGAATTTGGCCATAATTTAAAAGCAATCGCACGGGCCGGAGCAGGGGTCAATAATATTCCGGTGGAAAAATGCACAGAGCGAGGTATCGTTGTTTTTAATACCCCAGGTGCCAATGCGAATGCGGTAAAAGAGATTGTTTTAACTTCATTAATGGCTTCTTCCCGAAACCTATTTGCAGGTGTTGCATGGACAAAGACGCTAGATGGTGAAGGGGACAAAGTTCCAAAACTTGTTGAAGCAGGAAAAAAACAATTTGTTGGAAAAGAAATTAAAGGAAAGACACTAGGGGTAATTGGATTAGGGGCAATAGGTGCACTTGTAGCTAACGATGCACTTGATTTAGACATGGACGTTATTGGATTTGACCCGTTTATCTCTGTTGATACAGCATGGAATTTATCACGTAATGTTAAGCGAGCTATGACCATTGAGGAGTTGTTCGCAAGCTCTGATTATATTACAGTGCATGTACCATTAACCGATGATACAAGAGGAATGTTTAACCAAGCTACATTTAGCATCATGAAACCGGGTGTTCATATTTTGAATTTTTCGCGTGGTGAGCTTGTGAATGAAACGGATATGGAAGCTGCACTTGATAGTGGAATAGTGGGATATTATATTACAGACTTTCCTAATGAAAAAGTATTGAAGATGAAAAACACTGTATGTATCCCGCATCTTGGTGCTTCAACAAATGAATCAGAAGAAAATTGTGCGATCATGGCCGCTCGCCAGATAAAGGATTTTCTGGAAACTGGAAATGTTAAAAATTCTGTGAATTTCCCTAATGCCTGCCTTCAGTATACAGGTAAAACACGTGTAACTGCTTTTCACCAAAACGTTCCTGGGATGGTTGGAAATTTTTCTTCAATAATATCCAGCTATGATTTAAACATTGCAGACATGGTGAACAGAAGCCGGGGAGAATATGCCTATACCATCATTGATATTGATAATAACGTAAACGGCGAAATCATTCCAGGTTTAGAGGAAAAAATCAACCAAATTGAGGGTATTGTCTCAGCACGTATTATCTAAAACAAAACTTTAATAGAACAAGAAAAGATCATGATTTTTTTTGGTGGCATAATTGCTCAAAAAACTATTTATCATTTTGCAGATAAATGCGTGATGAACCATTTCACAAATAGTGGTAAAGCAGAGAGTGGAAATGTTTGAACAAGGAAAAAAATGTTAATAAACCCAGTAATGAAAAATAAGGGAGCACGTCGAAGTGTTCCCTTGTTTTTAGGATACTCGCAATTATGAGGGATAGGGTTTAACTATTCGTATAATATTAGTTTGCGAACAAATAATTGATTACTTATATTTATGAAATAAATTCAAAAAAGGCTTATTAGGATAGTAAATACCGATAATTACTTAAAAATAAATTCTATAAGATATGTTCCGCACACAAGTTCACCCTTGGGAGCGCGAGCAATACATGTCAATGTACTAAGATGGACAACCTCTTGAGCCGTATGGCTTTAAGGGGTTTTTCTTTATTTTAAAATGTGGGTAAACACATGAAAAAAGGGTACGGAAAACCCCGCACCCACAAAACACCCACAAGATGTCATTTACTTTGAAAAAGCTTTTCGGAATAGTCTTCGTATCTTTGTAGATTCCCTTGTTCCAGTTTTTTCGAAACGTGAGCATACACGTCTGCTGTGATGCCCATACTCCCGTGACCAAAACGTTCCTGAATATATTTCATATCAGCGCCAGATTCCAGCAGAAGAACTGCATGGGTGTGACGTAGCGAATGGATAGAAAGCTGGGGGAGGCCTGCTTTTTTCAATTTTCGAGCAAAGGAATTAAATAGAGTAGACTTAGGCATCACATTTCCATCATTACGGCACAGAACAAGATTTAAATCATGGTTATAGAAATCGTTTAGCGCCAGCTTATTTTGATTTTGGTATTTCAAATGAAATTGAAGAGCATTGGTTAACGACTGGCTGATAGTAATAATTCGTTTCGACTTATGTGTCTTTGTATCTCCAAACAAATCTTCGTTCTCTTTCGGATCAAAGTCCAGTGTCTTATTAATGGAGATAGTTTTCTCTTTTAAATCAACATCTGTCCATTGGAGAGCAGCGGCTTCTCCTTTCCGCATCCCGGTTTCAATAAGCATCATAAAAAAGAGCCAGTAAGCTTTGTTCATTGCATTATACACTGTTCCATGTACGATTTCCACAGTTCGTTTACTGTAGCCTTTATCAGTCAAGTGATTTAAAAAATTTTGGTACATAATAGGCTTTAAATCTTTCAATAAGAGATTTTGAAAATATGGAATAATATGATTTTGGATATTTCTTTCATGTACAAGATACGTATTTTTGCGGACCGAACCTTTTTTATATTCTAATAGCCAGTTGGTTAAGAACGATTCCAAGGTGTATACTTTTTCATTGACTTCAAAGCCTTCCAAAATTCTTTTTTCTTCTTCTGCAGCAGCGATTTGGGTCTCGATTGATGATGTAAAGCCTCTCTTTGATTTTTCTTTATACTCATGCGTTATAGGATCTTTATAGCGAATGCGGTATTCGTAATATGCTTTTTTTTTCACCGCTTTTTTTATACTTGCGAATACTGGCCATTATTAATCTCCTTTCCATCTTTATTTGAGCGTAAAGATAATCATGTACTTTTTCTAGATAGCCGTAGGTACAATTTGGGTACATTTTTATGAAAAAGATAGTTACTATTCTGTCTCCATCTCTCATGCATCTAAGTACACTTTTACGCGAAATTCATTTGAACGACAATATACTGTCAGATTGGTTAATAGTAGACCAATACTGTTGATCAATGAAATGCAACATAAAGGGAATTAAGTTGTATTTTAAAACCCGAAAGGCTACAAGGACTTTCGGGTTTTTCATGCATGCATCCGAAATAATCATGATTATTCATTCTTTCTTTACAATTGACCCCTATACTTATTCTTGTGGAATTTAAGTAAGGAGGTTATTAGTTTTGTAAAAGTTATTGTATGGTTTATTCTTATTGTTTTTCGCATTCGCGTCTCCAGTATCTGCACACACTGGCTTAGAAAGTTCTTCTCCTTCAAATGGAGAAACGATAACAGAAGACATTCAAGAAATTGTAATGGAATTCGAATCGGTTATAGAGATAGGTAGTTCTTTCTCATTACTATCTGAAGCGGGAAAGGAAATACCCGTCCAGGATATTCAAGTAAACGGAAATACCTTAACCGGAAAAGCAAGCGAGCTGTTAGAGAACGGAAACTACACTGTAAAGTGGAGTGTAGTCGGGGAAGATGGACACCAGATTGACGGAGAGTATGGGTTTACGGTAGCAACAGAGAATACAACGGAAGAAAACATCGAGCCGAAGGAAGAAACCACTCCATCTCCAGCTACAGAAGAACCAAAAGAGGAGCAGAAACAATCAACTGCTGCAAGTGATGTGCAAGAAGAAAATCAGTCGAATCCACCCTTCATGCCGGTACTCGCCGGGCTTTTAGTGGTCGTGGCACTTATCGTGGTGGTCTGGCTGATGAGAAAAGGAAGAGGAACACGAACTTCATATAAGGCTAGGTACCATTGGATGAGTTTGCACTACAAAACAAAGTCCTTACTGCCGAAGGTGGTACAGAGTAAATGGAGCAGATAGATGGAGGGAAAAACTGTACTCAAAGTAAATAGAGAAAAATCAGCAGTTGATCGCCCGTGGAAACGAAAGTTTCTTGGGTTTAGCTTTACGGTCAATAAGAAACCGAAGGTTCGAATAGCCAATGAAAGTATTAAAAGGCTTAAGGCTAAAATACGGGAGTTAACCTCCCGTTCTAAACCAATTCCTATCGAAGTTAGAATCGAGAAACTAAATCAATATCTAACGGGATGGTGTGGATATTTTGCATTGGCTGATACACCAATTAAATTTAAAGAATTTGATGAGTGTATTAGAAGAAGACTCCGTATGATTGAATGGAAAAAATGGAAGAAACCGAGGACAAGAGTAAGAAAACTCAGAGGTCTAGGTGTCCCTGACCAAAAGGCATATGAATGGGGAAACTCCAGAAAGAAATATTGGAGAATAGCCTGTAGTCCAATTCTAAACAAAACCCTTGATAACTCTTACTGGAGTAATCGAGGGCTCAAAAGTCTATATCAAAGGTATGAATTTCTACGTCAAACTTAATTGTACCGCCGTATACCGAACGGTACGTACGGTGGTGTAAGAGGTCGGGGGTTAGTCACCCCCTCCTACTTAATTGCTTACACTTTCGCTTATATTAACTCTTTTTGAATACAGTTAGAGGATTTTTTGTAACATGTCTTATTGAACTAACAGGAAATGGTGATTATACTCTCGGCCTTCTTACGGAACAATTTTTCTTTTCAAGTCTCATAGGATAGTTTTCCGATAAAGTTAGACAGTATTTTCATTGGCATTTCGTAGGATGGTGTTCGACTGTCATAGTTCTAGCAGTATTAAACAGTGGTTTGAAATTCCGTAGCCTGCTTAGAATTGGAGAGTCAGGTTTTTATTCAAGTAACACTGGAGTAGCAAATACAAGGTTCCTTAATAAAGAACATGCATATGTGGCGTCCATCTTTGATAAAGCATTGATATATTTTTTTCAATAGTCTAAACTGTAAACAGTTACAATATAGTGCATTTTCCTTATGAGTGAGATTCTTTAATTTTCTATATAGGTAAATTGAGAATAATTTTTATTTATATGGCCGGAGATTAATCAGGGAATCTCTATTTTTTTTGCTTCTTCGTGCTACGATTTTATAGAATCATAGCACGAATTTGGAAGACAGAAGGTGAAAACGATGGTTTTATTTGCATTAAAACGCTTATGGGAAGCGTGTCTTGTTCTTTTTATAGGGAGTATTTGCTGTTTTTTGTTTATTCGGATGCTGCCAGGTGATCCAGCTGCAGCTATATATGGAGGGCAGTATCAAAAGTTAAGTGATGCCGAACGAATGCGTATTTCAGAAAATCTTGGCTTAAATGAACCGCTCCCCGCTCAGTATATTAATTGGCTCACAAATGCTGTACAGGGAGAATGGGGGATCTCATCAAGTACGGGAGAAGATGTATCAGAAGTAATTGGCCGCACAATACAGCCAACGTTTCTTCTTCTCTTCTCTTCTCAATTGCTTATTTTTTTGTTCTCTGTTTTGCCTGGCATTGTTTCGGGTCTGCGAAGGGGGTCAATCATGGATCATATGGTGACTGTCTGCAGTTTTATGTTTATGTCGATTCCTTCATTTTGGCTGGCGATGATCCTGATGCTATTTTTTTCAGTGTATCTCGGCCTGCTGCCGACAGCTGGAATGGGAACGGGAGGTTTTGTCGGCCAACTGCCTTATTTAATAATGCCGGCGTTCGTTTTAGCTGTTTCTCATGTTGGGTACTACATACGCTTATTACGAAATCATGTTTCAGTTGTAACCGGCCAGCCTTTTATTATGGCGCTGCAAGCGCGCGGCATTTCGAACCGAGTGATTTTATGGAAACATATCGTTCCGCATGCTTCAGTGCCTTTTTTATCGTATGCCGGTGCGTCTCTCGCTTCCGCGTTGGCTGGAACAGTTGTCGTTGAAACCATTTTTTCGTGGCCGGGTTTAGGGCGTTTAACGCTTAAATCAGCAATGGAGCATGATTATTCAGTGTTAATGGCGGCGATATTGCTGAGCATGACGGCAGTTATTCTCACAAATTTATTAATTGATCTAATTAGTGCGGCAATAGATCCGCGGCTTCGAAGCCAAATGCGAGGTGAGAAATCATGAGAATTAAATCACCCTGGACGGTCAAGGCCTCATTTATGTATTTGTTCATCCTCATTTTGCTGAGTGTGGCTGCGCCTGTTGCTTCTTTTTATGATCCGCAGGCCGTTGATATGGGGCATGTTCTTCAACCCCCGGATCAGGATCATCCGTTAGGAACAGACGAGTTGGGACGTGATAACTGGTCCCGTCTTTTATATGGAGGCCGTGTATCCATACTAGCTGGCACGTCGGCAATGGTTGTTTCAATTGTGGTTGGTTTTCTATACGGTGCAGCCAGTGGCTTCATAGGCGGAGTTTTTGATCGTATTTTGATGAGAGTTGTCGATGCTCTTTTAAGTATTCCGGGACTGCTACTTATGATCGGTCTTCAGTTGTTATTTAAGCCAGGTTTGCTGTCTGTAATCTTTGTTATAAGCTTCACAAGCTGGATGATCGTCGCGCGGCTGATCCGGACGGAAATCCTTTCCTTGAAACAAAATGTCTTTATTCAAGCTTCGACTGTGTTAGGTGCCTCTGCTTCTCACTTGTTATTCAGGCATCTTTTGCCCCGGTGCTGGCCGACGATTATTGTTTTAGCTGTTAGCGGCATCAGCCATGCTATTTTGGCAGAAGCGACACTTAGTTTTCTAGGTATTGGTATTCCTCCTCATGAGCCTTCATGGGGGAATATGCTTATGGGTGCCCAAGGTTTCTTGCTTGGCGGCGCCTGGTGGCTGGCCGTTTTCCCCGGCATTTGTATTATATCGACGGTTCTATCCATTCTTTTTATAGGCGATTGGCTTCATGGACGTTTAACTCCATATGACATGCAAACGGAGGTGAGAGGATGGAAACGGATTGTTTGGAAGTGAAAAAATTGTCTGTTGAGCGTAATGGTTACCCTCTTTTATCATCGGTTTCGTTTCATGTGCCGGATGGGGAAATAACAGCGCTGATTGGGGAGAGTGGCTCCGGAAAAAGCATGACGGTGAAAGCAATTCTCGATTTGCTTCCAGTTGGAATTGAAAAAACGGACGGAGCTATTTTTTTGGAAAAAGAAAGCGTTGAAACGATTTCCTTACAAGAGAAACGACTTCTTATAGGAAAAAGCATCGGCGTAGTGTTCCAGGATTCATGGCAGACATTTAATCCGATTCAGACAATTGGCAGCCACTTTTTAGACGTATTGTCCGCTCATACATCAATGTCGAAGAAAGAAATGAAAGCACACGCCCTTCATATGCTCAACAGTGTTCAGTTAAAAGAAGCGGAGCGGATCTATTCATCTTACCCTGATGAATTATCTGGAGGCATGAGACAGCGTGTGCAACTGGCGATTGCCCTATCGCTGAAGCCAAAGCTACTCATTGCGGATGAACCAACGACAGCACTGGACGTAAAAACCCAAGCGGATATATTAAAGATGATAAAAAAATGGCAAAAGGAGTCAGGGAGTTCCGTTTTCCTTGTAACGCATGATCTTGGCGTTTTAAATGAACTGGCAGATCGTGTAATCGTGATTGAAAAAGGACTAATCGCAGAACAGGGGACCATTCAAGACATTTTGCACGATCCAAAAACGGCTTATACGAAACAACTGGTTGACAACTACGGCTGGTTTACAAGCGGAAATGAGAAACTGCATCCACCTGAACAAACGATTTTGATTGAATTAGAGCAAGCGGATAAACGATATGTAAAGCATGGGTTATTCCGGCAAACAACGAACCAAGCTGTCAGCAATGTATCTCTCGATCTGCGAAAAGGAGAAATTACTGGGTTGATCGGCGAAAGCGGAGGAGGAAAAAGCACGTTAGCACGGCTGCTGCTTCAGATGGAAAAAATGGATGGCGGCCAGATGCTCTGGCACGGGGATCAGCCATTCCGCCGCGGAGTACAATGGGTGAATCAAGATCCGTTCGCCTCGTTTAATTCTCATTGGACAATGAAGCAAATCATCGGTGAAGGGCTTGATTATTGGAAAGTATACGATAAAACCGCACGAATAAAAGAGGTCCTGAATCAAACAGGGCTTGATATCTCAGTAATGGATATGTACCCGCACGAGCTGTCGGGAGGAATGTGCCAGCGTGCCGCTCTTGCAAGGGCAATAGCGGTTGAACCTGAACTGATTATCTTGGACGAACCGTTTGCAAACCTCGACCTACAAGCTCAAATAGCGATGATAGCTTTGATTCAAAAACTGCAAAAAGAAAAAGGCACTGCTTTTTTCTTTATTTCACATGATATCCGGGCAGCTGTCAAAATGTGCCATCGTGTTCTTGTGATGAAAGAAGGTCAGCTCATTGACGAATTGGCTGCGGGTGATTTAGAACATGCGAGTCATCCATACACAAAAGCATTATATAATTCTGCTCAAACACTCTACATAAATAAACAAGAAAAGGTGGATAACTATGTTTTTTATTAAACGAAAAGCAGCAGTAATGTTTGCGGTTGCTGGGTTCCTGCTGGCTGCCGGCTGTTCTTCAAATAAAGAAACTGAAACTTCAACTGAAGAAAAGAAGCAGCTGGTTTATGGGATGGAGGCTGAAATTGAGCAAGTAAACCCGGTGCTCGATGAAAGTCAGGAAATTGATTCTTTACTGTTTCGGGGATTAACAAAACCGACAGAATCGAATGAAATTGTACCGGATTTAGCGGAAGATTGGACCATTTCTGATGACCAGCTGACGTACATATTTAAAATGAGAGAAGATGCAAAATGGGAGGACGGAGAACCCGTTACTGCAGAGGATGTCACTTTTACGCTGAAGAAAATTCTCGACCCGTTCACCAATACACCAATTGGTGGTGATTTTAGTGAAATTGATTCTGTGGAAGCGATGTCAGCATATGAAGTGAAAATAACATTAAAGCGTCCATTTCCACCGCTTTTAGATAAGTTAAAAGTCGGAATCGTGCCAAAGCATTTACTGGAAAGCGAAAATATAAATGAAACCGAATTTAATCAGCAGCCGGTCGGAAACGGGCCGTTTAAGTTGAAAGAATGGAACCCGGATGGAACCATTACAGTGGAGCGGAATGAGCAATTCTACAGCACAAAGCCAAAACTCGACGAAGTCGTTTTCAAACCGGTACCGGATGCTAATACTCGTGCTGTACAGCTAAAAACAGGTGAGATCGATCTGGCGTTAATGGAGCCGGGCCAGGCGAGCAGTGTAAAAGAAGATGACCCATATACAATCTATGATATACCGACTGCGGATTACCGGGCCGTTATGTATAATTTACGTCATCCTCTCTTTAAAGATCCAGCGGTTCGTCAGGCATTAAATTTTGGTGTAAACCGTGAAGACATGGTAAAAGGCGTTTTGTTCAACAAAGGAGAAGCTGCACATGGCCCATTGCAAAAATCATGGGCTGATTCACCGCAGGAAAATGCTTACTCGTATCAGCCTGAAAAAGCGGCGAAATTGTTGGAAAAAGCAGGATGGACAAAGGGAGAAGATGGCGTTCTTCAAAAAAATGGACAGCGATTTGAGTTTGAACTCGTGTCGCCAGTTCATGATAAGGTACGTGTAGCACTAGCAAATGTCGTAGCAGAGCAGTTAAAGCCGCTCGGTATTAAGGTTATTCCAAAGCTAATGGAAAAACAATCGATCGATTATACGAGAGTAGACAGCTTTTTAATTGGCTGGGGAAGTGAATTTGATCCTGATGATCATACGTATCGCATCTTCCATAGTAGCCAGGTCGGGGATGGATTATACAATTTTGGTGCTTACGAAAATACAAAGATGGATGAACTACTGACAAAAGCGCGCACAACGGTAGATCAAGAAGAGAGAAAAGCTTATTATGAGGCGTTTCAGAAAGAGCTGGCAAGTAACCCGCCATTTAATTTTCTGGTTTATTTAGAAGCAATGTACGGTGTCAATAAATCGGTTACAGGTATTAAAACAAGAACGCTTGGCCACCATGGATTCGGCATTATGTGGAATGTTGAAGAGTGGGATAAGCAATGAGCCAGTCCGAACTAAAGAGATTTGGGATTTCAATGGATGAGCAGCTGCTTCGCCGATTCGATGAATTTACGCGTAAAAAAGGATATGAAAACCGGTCAGAAGCTGTGAGGGATCTTGTGCGTGAAGCGATGACGGCACAATCATGGGAAGAGGAAGAACAGATCGTAGCTGGGAGTATTCTGTTGTTTTATGATCATCATCAGCGTAACTTGCTTGAGGAAATGACCGCGATCCAACATGGGATGCATCATGAAATTTTAGCGACGACCCATTTTCATTTGGATCATGATAATTGCCTGGAACTGATTATAGTTAAAGGACAAGCGAAAAAGCTTCGCACTCTAAGCGACCAGCTTATTTCGTTAAAAGGGGTTAACTATGGCAAGTTTACCGTAGCACCTGTTGAAAAATAGTTCGTCTAAAAGGCCTCTTCTACGTGAAGGGGCCTTTTTTTAATGGTTGACAACTGTTAACTTGAAATCAATTCGAATAATAATCGAATTTACGAACGTTCCTTTTAATAACAGTGCGTAATGCTTCACTAAGGTTTTCATATACCTTTATATTTTAGTGGCCGGTCCATCTCAAAATAACTGGTTTTAAAGTGGATTTGCAAACATCTCATTTTGGTCAAAACCCTATGTTTTTTTTGCGTCTCAAAATATTGCTTAAAGCCTATGTTGAAAATTCGGAATCATCCATTTATCAGGCCAATGAGTCCGGCACGAATAATTTTCAGTTTTACTCATCGGATATGAATAGAGTATATCTATAAACTGGATCTTGAATATCGGTTAAGATAAGCAATCGAATTTAATCCGGTAAGATTTCATTATCAGTACTGGTTAAATATGGAAACCAAACGAATTACAGGGTCCCAAAGGGTGAAATTGCGGAGGATAATACTAATGAGCTGCGCTCAATTAATCCTATGTAGATAAAAGGACAAGGTACTCTTGTCCTTCTCTATGAAACTCCACATAACTTTTTCAAAAAGGCGTCAAAATGTTTTTTTCGTGTTTCATCACAAAACACACATTCAAAAAGTAGGGGAGCAGGGATACAAGAGATATAATAAGATAAGCATTTACCTTTGTAGCAGGAGTTGCAGCATGAGTAATAAAATTTCTGATTTTAAAAATTTGATTGAACAAGAATTGTTATATAAAGTGCAACTAACAAGCGAGCATGATTTTGAACCTATAAAAGTGGATAACGTTCCGAAGCAATGGAAGTGTATGGGGGCCGGCAACTATGCTGCTGTTTTTTTGCACTCGGATTATCAGGAGTGGGTCGTGAAGGTATATGGTCGCAATGTGAGAGGATTGAAAAAGGAAGTTTCTGTATATCAACAACTGGGTTCTCATCCAGCCTATTCTGAATTAATGGGCTATGGTGATAAGTATGTAATTCTGAAAAGACTAAAGGGAATCACTTTGTATGATGCCGTTCATAAAGGAAAGAGAATTCCTCCAAGTGTTATTAAAGATATTAACAAAGCACTTGATTATGCAAGGACACAAGGCCTCAATCCATATGATGTGCACGGTAAAAACGTCATGATGAAAGACGGCCGAGGCTACGTTGTTGATATTTCTGACTTTTACAAAGAAGGAAGCGACAAAAAATGGGGTGATTTAGTAACTGCCTATTATAAAGTATACAAACATACACTATACAAGTTTCCCATTAAAATTCCATTTTTTATTTTAGATTTAGTTCGCTACGGCTATCGTATATATAAAAGTTTAAAAGAGCAGGTAAGAAAAAAATAGATTTCCTTAGATTTATCAGGTATTATTTGTACTATCATAAACACTTTTTTATAGAAAAAATGGCCGGTATAGCTTGCTGCCTCCTGAATATGGCGAACTCCATAAAGCTAATAGGGCTGAGAATAAAGGCATACCGGACAGTGTGATGTGAAATCACTTTAATATTTTAAAGGTAACCTCGTTAGAATATAACATCTGGCAACAAGGTACCCTGTCTTTCGTCCTCCAACGTGCGAGAGAGGGATATCCTGTTTTTTTCATATTTTGTGGTTCGCCCGAACCTCGTAACTGCAGATCTTTTTGATATCATATAGTGAGTAAGCGTTTGTTTGTGTTACTTGCTGGGATGTGACAATACAAACGCCAAACCTGAAAAGAGGATATGGAAAGTTCCCTACCTATCTGTTTCTTTCTTTATTCTTTTTTTTCTTCCCCATTAATGCTGTTGCTATCGCAGCAAAGAATTCACCTAAAGCTGATAACATCTTACAATACCCCCTTTTTATATTGTTAATTCAATATGATTTTGCTTCAGTTGGGAATGAAAATGATAAAAATTAAGCAACATTGATTTCAAATATTTTACTGCTCAGAAGGTTACAGAAGAAAATTCAGAAAAGAACCTGCCTTTAGGCATTACTTTTGAAACGGCTGGTTTAATCATTACCCTGGAAGTTACGAGTTGCTAATGAAAATTGCAATTGGGTATTCAGACTGTATCCACTCACGCAGAGAATACTCTCATAAAAATGTTGAAAAGATACTAATGGGCAGGGGAGTAATCAATATCCTCCATTTTGAAGTAATAACTGATTTGGTTGTGGAATTTGAAAGCAGTTATCTTGAGTTATTCCACGACAGTAGTAATTTTGAGGGAAGGCAGTTACTAGGAGACAACGGGTTTTATTTATTTTCTATATCCGGAGGTTCTTGTTAGGATTAATGGAAAACTAAAATAAGGTTGACGCCTTTATATGAATCGTGATATAAACCATTAATATAAAAAATATTATGACAAATGAGCAAATCATAGTTGGAGGTTGCAATTTATGGAACATCACAGCAAAATTTTAGACTGTACGATCCGAGATGGAGGTTTAGTCAACAATTGGGACTTCAGCATCGAATTTGTTCAGGACTTGTATAATGGGCTAAGTGTAGCCGGCGTTGAATATATGGAAATCGGATACAAGAATTCGGCGAAGCTTCTCAACGTGTCTGAGCCCAATCCATGGAGATTTCTTGATGATAACTTCCTGAAAGAAATTATTCCAGAGAAAAAGTTCACCAAGCTATCTGCCTTGGTGGATATAGGGCGAGTAGACCCAAATGACATCCTGCCCCGTGAGCAAAGTGTGTTGGATATGATCCGGGTGGCATGTTATATCCGTGAAGTGGACAAAGGCTTAGAACTTGTACAGATGTTCCATGATTTGGGTTATGAGACTTCACTCAACATTATGGCTTTATCAAATGTACCTGAACACCAGCTTATTAAAGCGTTTGAAATGGTGAAAGAAAGTCCTGTAGATGTTGTGTATATCGTTGACTCCTTTGGTAGCTTAGATCCTGCGGATATTGAGCATCAAGTGAAAAAATTCCGCGCAATGGTTCCCAACAAACAGCTTGGGATACATACGCATAACAACATGCAGCTGGCATTCGCCAATACATTGACTGCATACCAAAATGGGGTTACCTTCCTAGATTCATCTGTTTATGGAATGGGGCGTGCGGCTGGTAACTGTAATACAGAGCTTCTCGTTAGCTATATTCAAAAACCAAGCTATGAACTTAAGCCGGTTCTTGGTGTCATTGAAAAGCATATGTTAGATATGCGTCAAAAGTGGGAATGGGGCTATATTATTCCTTACATGATTTCTGGTGTGCTCAATGAACATCCGCGTGTGGCCATGGGATACCGTGACAGTGCAGATCGTGATAAGTTTGTAGAATTCTATGACAAGGTAACAACTCCAGAAGCCACTGTGGCCTCAGCGTCAAAGTAGTTGTAGGAGGTTAAATCTACTATTACCACTTAACAACATGAAATCTTGCCAAATTGGCCGGTCCACCAATTAAGAATATACATTACAGAATGACAGTAGTATTAAAGCAGTAAGCAATGCGGTTTGGTATCCGGTCCCTTTTTCGAAATGTGGTTAATTGCTGCTGTGTTATCTAATATGAAATATAATACTTAAACGGGTGAGTTTGTTGAGAACCGGGAGCTGTGTTGACAGATCCCTTTCTTTTTGTGTTAACTGGATAGGTTATTGAAAGAGAAAGGTCAAGAATTTTTAACCGCCATTTATTAAAGCGTGGGGAAGTCTACAAGAGCCGCGCTTGGTAATTCGGTTCGACCGATGCAGTAATGGTGCTTGCACTTACGGTTCTAATAAATTCAGTCCAAAAGCTAACAATCACTTTACAAGCGATTGTCAGCGCAAATAAGATTAATATTTATTTAACAAGATTATGCTGTTCACCTAACTTTATTTGCTTAGGGTAAGATATATGCTGTGGCAATCTAATGGACGCTAAGCTAGCAATAATCGCAAGTGCACCGGCAGTACTAAATGATAAGAAATGAGTCCCAAACACTTCATACAGCCGGCCCCCAAGAAACGAACCCAAAGCTGCTGCAATTTGATGTCCGATAAAAAATGCCCAGCCATTTAAGATTCCTAGTAGACGTTGCCCAAAAAGGTCACTTATTATAGCCGTAGACATAGCTATTGAACCAGACCATACTAATCCGCCGCTAATAGCAACAATAAAGAGCTGCCAATTCGTAGCTGCTAAAACTAAACCGAAAAACCCAAGTCCTCGAACAAAATAAACTAAAAATAAAATATTCTTTCTTGGGAAACGATCAGCAATCTGCCCTAAAATAATAGTACTGAATATTGCGACAACTCCGATCGTACCAATCCCAAATGAAGCAACCATAGGTTCATAACCATGATCCATCAACATAGGTACACCATGAGAACCTAGAAGATTCATCCCAAATCCGCAGGCGAATAATCCTAGAACGATTTGCCAATAAGCTTTTGTCTTCAATGCATCTCTCAAAGTAATATCTGTTGATACCTGTCTTTCTTGTTTGCATACTGTTCCTTTACTATCAGCCCCTTTTGGCACATCCTCTCGCATAACAAAAATAGCTGAAGGAGTAACGATACAAATGAACACACCTGCAAATATAAGAAGAGTTTGCTGCCAGCCTACAAGGTGGATTAGCCACATTTCAAGAGGTGTCATAATTGCAATACCTGCCATTCCCCCTGTTGACAGATAAAAAAGTGCTTTTCCTTTTTGCCTAATGAACCATTTACTGATAATAGGAGCAAATGAGATATTGCTTAAGAAGGAAAGCCCAAGTGAAAGGAAAACACCGAAAAAAAGCAGAAAAGAAACCAGCCCTTTGGAGGAAACCGTCCCCACGATCGACAAGCAAACAATCGTTAATCCCGTCAACATCATAAACCGTGTACTAAAGGTACTCACAAGAAGGCCTGCTATTGGCATTCCCATCCCATAAACAATCATACCAATGGCAACAATGAATGAAAGCTCAGTTCGAGACAGATCTAAATCGGCCATAATCGGTTCCATAAAAGGTCCAATCCCCATCCGCATTCCCATTGTAAGTAAACAAATAACTGAAGCAGATATAACAATATACCAGCCATAATAAGGATGTTTGTGGTTATCCATATTGTTTTCTGAAGACTTAATCAATTTCATAACCTCCTGTACATAAATAGTTTTGAGAGTGAAAATTCCCTTTCTATATAAAAGATAATAATACGGTCTAATTGATAAGGAAAATATATTTGTGTTATTTTAGATATAAGAATTACTTATAACATAAACTTAGGTGGTCTTTGAATGAATGGAGCTTAGGCAGTTAACTTACTTTGTTGAAGTGGCGCGACTAAATAATTTTACAAAAGCAGGAGAACGGTTAAAGATAGCTCAGCCGGCTCTCTCCCAACAGATCGGTAATTTGGAACAAGAACTTGGCGTTAAGCTCTTTAAACGCACCGGGCGGGGAGTAACATTAACAGAGGCTGGGGAACAATTCTATATTGGTGCTGAAAAGACCCTAGCAGAGGCACAAAGGGCGAAAGACTCGGTTAAAGGGTTCATAAACTACCCACATGGAAACATAATAGTAGGCGCGCTAGAGTCCATGGTACAAACTCGGTTGCCGAGCTTGCTCGTAGCGTTTGGGAAAGAGTACCCTGGGATTAAAGTGTTTATAAGGGAAAATACAACTGAACCATTGTTGGAGGCGCTTAAGAAGGGGGACTTAGATCTTACCCTAGCCCACACGGATATTAATTCATCAAATTTGGTAAATGTAGTTACCCCAAAGGGGATTAGCTCAAAACCTCTATATCAAGATGAACTGGTGCTGGTCGTCGCCAACGGACATCCACTGGAGAAGAGAAAAATGATTTCTATTAAAGAACTTAGGGAAGAATCATTTGTATCTTTTAAGGAGGGGTCTGGAATCCGTTCGCAACTACTTGCGGCGTGCATTAGAGAAGGTTTCGAGCCGCTTATTGCTTACGAGTGCGCCTCTCCACGGACACTGGTGGCAGAGGGATTAGGCGTTTCCGTCCTCCCGCGTTTAATGGCGGAGTCTCCGGGACCATCAATTTCTATATTACCCTTGGACCCGCCTCTTTCACGTTGGGTTTCTGTATATTACTTTGAGGGACGCTATCTGTCGCCGAGCACCAAGGTTTTTTTGAGTTTTGTGGAAAAATACCTTGTTTCCGAAAACAAATGCTAAGAACTTATGTTGAGGATAGTAATGCGTCAAACGGTCTTGGGGAAGGGACGTATCCTTATAAGATTCTATTGGAGTAGCAGGTTCCTGTTTTATAATACTAGTAAAGAACGGATTCCCGTTGCGGATGATAAGGATGTAGATCATTTACAAAACTAGTTCACTATCAATGTTAGTCAAATACAAGATATTCAGTTTAGAAACGGAACTAATTAAAAAAAGGGAAGGGTTATTTAACTGCCCTTAAGCCCTTCCCGTCAAGTATGTCCTGAATACCTTCTTCACAAACTCCATATGACCGCCAAGAACAAGATTCACACACAATTTGAATGTCGGAGGGGACGATATACTTTCGGATCAGCAACTCAATGTCCTCCCAATTCAGAATCTGTCCGATTTTAAGCCCTAATTTCCCTAAAATAACGGCATCTCTATCGTAAATATGGTCATCTTGACAATGGTATTTACCTGAATTTGGGTACTTTTCACACAACTGATCGGGACCCTTTACAAGTTGAATCATCATCTTGGGGTTGTCTCTCAGGGTTTGGTGCAGACGTGTCATATTTTCCACGTATTCTTGTGAATAGCCCATTCCCCTATAGCCCAAAAGGCAAAAAAGATGATGACCTCGCAGCTTATACATAATAATTCACCCTCATTTCGACAGATTGATTAAATGAAATGTTAACGATTCTTAATTATCATAACATAAAGTCATTTCGAAAGCGGGCACTCAGTAGCTCTTGAAAAGCCCGAAGAAGTTAATATAAAGCCTTAAATCCGGCTGCCATTTTTGGCTGCTTTTTCTTATTGTACTTAAAGGGTTAGCGCAATAAGATTCCCTGTATAAGAAACTATAAAAACGTCAAAAATTTGATACCAAGCTAATAAAAAAGGGAAGTATACAAATAATATGAACTAAATACCTTTTACCTAGCTCTAAATTACTTTAAAACTAAGTAAAGTAGGAACAGTAATGAGTTTTGAAATGAAAAAAGAAGAGCTTATCGAGTATGGGTTAACAGTGTTTAAAGAAATTGGTGCTAATGATATTTGTAGCGTCTGTATCAAAAGTGGAAATTCTTGTTGTCAGGGGTGTGAATTCTTAAAGGATAAGGAAGGATGTCAAAAACGCAACACTTCTTGTATGGCGTGGTTGTGCGGCTTGCAAAAGCTTTATTTTAATGAGATTGGATTATTAGATGAATGGGAAAAATTGTGGACAAAAATCCCGGGTAAATTACACCGTGGAGATGTGACTCCTGATATTGTAAAGGTGGTTACATTGCTGAATGTCAAACACATTAGTAAAGATTCAGGTAGGTTAGTGGCCGATAAATTCAAAACTTTTGTAGAAGCTGGGGGAAATTTAGAAAAATTAGAGAGACGTTTACAACATGATTTTGTGATGAAAAAAATATAATATCAACAACTTACTAATTCAGCTATAAGGTCCTTAGTTGAAAAATTTTGAAGATCTAAAGAGACAGCATTCATGTAACGAAGAAAAAGATATTAGAGCATAAAAAAGCCCTTGGTATGATACCATGTCCTATACTTGACGGCAAAAAGGACTTATCAAAAACCAAGGGGCTTGTTTAATTGAAATAAACCAAAATGAAAAGAATGCTCAGAGGAAGTTTGAAAAAATCAACAGTCGGTTTCATCCTTACCCTTTTCAACTTCATCTTTATTGAACCATAGCGCCTCATTGTCATCAACATCACCATTATAGTTGATAAGTACTTCTTCTCCTGCTTTTATATCTGTGTAGGCATAGAATTCAAATGTATGGTTCTTAAAGTTAATGTCATAAGTGGCATTAGGCTTATATGAATGGTTAAATAGCATGCCATATCCCAGCACGACTGCAGAGTGGTTTTTACCATACTCAAACACATAATCGTCAAGTACCGTATTTTCAATTAAAATATGCTCCCTATTAGGATAAGGAATAACAGGAGCAACATGTATAAGCTCACCTTTTGCTATATCAATTGTGGCAAATACTCCTCTATTGAATTCCCCATCGCTGAGGGGGGATGACTTAATTTCTAAAATGTTAATCACCTTCAAATTCTTTTGTATAAACTTCCTTACAATATAATATTGAAGGTTTTTTATGAAGAAAGCAACTGTTTTAATTAACAAAAAGGGGACAA
Organism: Peribacillus saganii; assembly: GCF_003429095.1. GTDB lineage: Bacteria > Bacillota > Bacilli > Bacillales > DSM-1321 > Peribacillus > Peribacillus saganii. The sequence continues at coordinate 16,198 of NZ_QVTE01000054.1, read as the reverse complement.
AAGAGTGCAATAGCAATTTCAGATTGTTGACCAGGTTCTTTATCGCACTAAACAGGGTGCTTTACTTTCCGAGCCAGCTGCCATTTCTAGGCGGATTTTCTCATTGATCTAAAGGATTAGAGAGTATCCTGGAGAAAAACCTATTTAACTGAGGGAATTAAAGAACCGAATGTCATCATGTGTTGCGACGACATTAAAAAGCACCCGATTATTCGGATGCATACTTGATTATTCCATGTAGATAAATTGAGTATTCTCTCTGAACACACTCTCTTATTTTAATGTTTCCATCCCGTACTAATTCCTTGGCCAACTCCTCAACTTGCTTTCCATCTTCTATTGTATTGGGAATCTCTAATGAAAAGAAGTTACTTCGACTGGCATTTTTCAGACTTCTTAATAACGCAACTTTATTCATTGTCTCATTCCTTTTATACATATTTTTTAACATAATGAGTTTATTCAATACATATTTTACAAGTTTAACCGATGATCATTTTATACCAAAGGCATCTACAGTAGGAATTCTTCAGCTTTTGCCTGTTGCACGACAAGGGCAGATTAACTTGCTGATAAATATTCCTCTTTCAAACTATCGAGTAGGTCTTAAGAATGCGTTAATCAGACATACTGACTAACACTTTGCGAAGTAAAAGATGTCTTTTCGGATGCTGGTCCGAACTGGTTAACGCTAGTGCAATTATTAAATTTCCAAGTACTTTAATAAAAAGTAGGCGTGCAACTCAATCACCATAGTGTGTACTTCCTTTACATAGCATAACCCTAAGTCTACTAAGACTATCACTGTCTCCGTGTAAATACAATCGAGTTAGCAAAATATATTTATCAAAAATAAATGTTTTGCAGCCATGGGTCAGCTTGGCAAATTATAACCCAGGGTTAGAGATTTTTTTCTATTTTCAATGATTAGTTTTTTTTTCTGCAGAGGAAACAGCCGTTTCCGGGAAATGTTTTTTAAAGTCAACTTCGTATACCGCAACTGGTTTCACTTCAATCGGCATACCATTTTTACTTAACATTTTGAAAAATGGTCCTTGGAAGTGCATTAAAGGGTCCTTCACTAACTTTTATAAAACCGCTTCCTTGCAATTATGTAACCAATTCCTAGCATTAAAGCGTTATTTACTAATGCAAATCCTACTAACATCGGTTCGTTTGTTAGTAATACCAACAGCATATTTAATAATTCCATTAGTATAGAACTGAGTCCTTTCATTATTGTGTACAAATAAGGACCAAGCTCACCTTTAGTGTGAAGATAATATAAACCGACTATGAGAAAGGCCATTGATATGAAGAAAGAAACACGGATTGATCGACGAATTCTATTCAAAGTTTCGCTATTCATCCTAGCCATTACCCATCCCCCAACTCATTTGATTACTAAGAATTTATCATATCTTTTGGCAGAATCTTGTTGAATTTTGTTATACTCATACTGGAAAGAAAAATATATGCTTAAACAAAATACAGCAGCCTTATTACATAAAGCTTTCTCAAAACTCTCCCAGGATGTCCAAAATATGCTGCTAAGGTCAGAACAACGAATCTTTATATAATTTTTTACCAATTCTCTTAAAATATAAAAGTGTTATAATTTTATCAGAATTACTTTTAGTTGATATTCAAATTAGAAAAGAGTGGAGCTGAGTCAGTCGTGGAAAATAGTGCAGCGGAGAAAGGTTTTTATGGTGAATTCGGTGGGAGCTTTGTTCCTGAAGATCTAAAGTCGGTTCTAGGAATCTTAGATGAAAACTTTGAAAAATACAAAGATGATCCTGAATTTAAAGAAGAATTTAATTATTATATGAAAGAATATATCGGTCGTGAAAATCCTCTTACTTTTGCAGAGAATTTGACCAAACAAGTAGGTGGGGCCAAGATCTATTTAAAACGTGAGGATTTAAATCATACTGGCGCACATAAAATTAACAATGCAATTGGACAAATCCTGTTAGCAAAGCGTATGGGAGCTACTCGTATTATCGCTGAAACTGGGGCTGGGCAACATGGGGTTGCAACCGCTACTGCTTGCGCTATCGTAGGTGGAATGAAGTGCATTATTTATATGGGCAAACATGATACTGAGAGACAAGCTTTAAATGTGTTCCGGATGCAGTTATTAGGAGCTGAAGTTGTAGCGGTAGATAAAGGACAAGCACGCTTAAAGGATGCTGTCGATGCAGCACTAAGTGACTTAGTTGAAAATTATGAGAATACTTTTTACTTATTAGGTTCAGCTGTCGGACCACATCCGTTTCCATCGATGGTTAAACATTTTCAATCAATCATTAGTGAAGAGTCCAAGCGGCAAATCCTTGAAAAAGAAGGAAAGCTCCCAACTGCGATTGTAGCATGTGCAGGTGGTGGAAGTAATGCTATTGGCGCTTTCGCTCATTATATCGAAGAAGATGTTCGATTAATTGGTGTGGAACCAGAAGAAGCGGCAACTCTTACAAAAGGGGTCCCTGCAGTCATTCATGGATTCAAATGTTTAACCCTTTTAGATGAAAAAGGTGAACCCCAACCAACTTTTTCAATAGCAGCAGGTTTGGATTATCCAGGAGTGGGACCTGAACATAGTCATTTAAAAACAACTAATCGAGCCGAATATGTGACGGTTTCGGGCCAAGAAGCATTAGAGGCATTCCAAACACTTTCTAAAGTAGAAGGAATCATTCCTGCATTAGAAAGTTCTCATGCTGTAGCCCATGCTATCAAACTAGCATCACAATTAGATAAGAATGATATTATTATCGTTAACCTATCAGGCCGTGGAGATAAAGACGTAGAGCAAGTTTACAAAATGATAAATAAATAATAGTAAGTTAGAGACCACCGGTTTTTATTCCGGTGGTCTCTCATTTTGAGCTTGTTAGGCATAGATGTTGCATGTATTAGGGCCATTGTTCAAGCAAAAGAAAGGACTAAGAATGAATATTAATAGTGACTGTGTGGCCACCTGAACACCGTCCTATACACACTTATAGATAAACAAAAGGGAAGAAGTCAAAGACCGGGAAATAAACAACTCGGTCTTTTTCTTTTGCTAAAAAATCAACATCGAAATAACAGAGCCTTTAAATAAAGACAACCACGGTAAATTGAAGTGACCCCTCGTGCGGTCCAATCATTCAGTTTCACATTCAGACCTTCATCCTGTAAGTATGTTAAATTCGACACTGTTTAGGTGGGCAAAAATAAAGGATCTGCAATAAAACACCACAACTGGGCTAATAAACAGGATGGGCTCAGGATTGACCCATTGATTAAATACTAGAAAAATATATTTTAACTCAGAACAAAATTATGTTGTGGACATCTGCGTTTTTCTCCAAAGTCAATATACGGTACTAAAATCTTTTTATCGTTTCTAAACAGATTAATAGATATATTATATCAATATAATTATTATAATATTCAGAATTTTAATTGACACTAACTTACATAAAGAGTAAATTTATATCATGTTTTGAACATTATTTCAGCAATGAAAATTTGTGCGTTTAAAAAATACGTTAACTCGAAAGGAGACTTCATTGGTACAAGAAAAATTAAGGCTCATGGTAAAGGTCTGCCAGCTTTACTATCAGCAAGGGTTAAATCAGCAAACGATTGCTGCTAGGTACGGAATTTCCAGATCACAGGTTAGCAGGATGATTACAACTGCAAAGTCAGAAGGGCTAGTCGAAGTTAAGATTCGTAATCCATATAGTGATGAGTCGACTTTGGAGAAAAAGTTGCTACATAGATTTAATATTCGAGATGCAATAATTGTAGATACATCAGAGGCTGATAGTGGTTCAGCTGATATTTTACTTGCGCAGGCAGGTGCTGCTTTCCTTGAAAGCGTTTTTAAGGATGATGATGTTGTTGGAGTTATGGCAGGAAAATCCATTGCTGCTTTAGCCAGAGAGATTAAGGATCCCCAAAAGAGCAATCTGCAATTTGTACCTATTGTGGGCAGCTGGGGTGCTGAAGGATTGGAAGGGCATGCAAATACGAATGCGGCATTAATGGCAAAAAATACAAAGGGAAGCTATTGGCTTCTAAATGCACCTGCAGTGGTTAGTTCAGTAGAAACAAAAACGGTATTAATTCACGAGCCCGAAATAGAAAAAGTAATGGAATTATCACGACAAGCCAATAAAGCTATTATTGGCATAGGCGAGATTTCAAAAGAAGCTACATATGTAAAATCGGCCAACATGAACTCGGCAGATTTTTCGTTACTTACAATTGAAGGAGCTGTGGGAAGGATCTGTACCTCATTTATCAATGAAAGAGGAGAAGAAATAGGCACTGCTTTTTCACCAAGGATGATTGGTATCCAGGCGGAGGAGTTAAAGAAAATTCCACAAGTAATCGCTGTAGCAAGAGGAAAAGTAAAAGTAAATGCAATACATGCTGCATTAACTGGCGGTTGGGTTGATGTTCTAATTACGGACATAAAGACAGCTATAAGCGTATTAGAAAAAGAAGAAATCAGGGGGAAATAAAACGTGAGAAAAATCTTATCGATTATTTTTTGTTTACTATTAATAGGTTCTGTTGCAGCTTGTTCTCAAAGTACGGGGAGTGGAGAGAAAAAAGAGGAAGAAAAGAAGATTGCGATTCTAACACCTTTCTTATCCTCTGTTACAACAAAACAAATGGTAGATGAATTGGAGAAAGGAGCAAAAGCTAAGGGCTGGACACCAAATGTAGTTGACACAAACGGTGATGTGGGTGCGTTGGCATCAAGAATGGAAGATGTTATTTCCTCTAGTGTTGATGCCATTATAATCGTGAGTACAGATCCTAATCAGCTTAAATCACAAATCCAGCAAGCAAAGGAAAAAGGTATACCGGTCTTTGGCTGTGATGCCAGTTATATTGAGGGAATGACATTAAATGCAACAAGTGATAATGCTGAAATGTCAAAAATGATTACGGAGTTTTTGTTTGAACAAATGGGACACAAAGGAAATCTGATCGTACTCACACACAGGCCTCATCCAGGTGTATTAAAAAGGACACAGGTATTAGATGAAATGTTAAAAGAGCATCCGGAAATCAAGGTGGTTACTGAACAGGAAATAAAAGTACCGGGTCCAATTGAAAATGCGCGTCAACAAATGGAAAATCTTCTTTTATCCAATAAAGCGGACGATTCTATTACAGCGGTTTGGGCCGGCTGGGATGAACCTGCGATAGGGGCCGCTCAAGCCATTCAGGCTGCCAAGAGGGAGAATATCATTGTAACTGGAATCGATGGAAACAGCCAGGCAGTAGAAATGATTAATAGTGGTTCACCGGTTAAGGCAACTATTAAGCAAAATTTTACAGGTATGGCAGAAATCGTAATTAAGCAGATGGGTTCCGTGTTTAATGGTGAAGAAGTGGAAAGCACTGAAATGTATGCTCCTGCAGACATAATCGAAGCAAAGTAATCATCCACAGAAGGTGGCATAAGGATGAATCTATTAACGATAGAAAAACTGACTAAACAATTCGGGGGGAATACCGCCCTAAATTCAATCGATTTAGTGATACGGCCTGGAGAAATTCATTCATTGATCGGTGAAAACGGTGCAGGAAAATCAACTCTCATTAAAATGATAACAGGGGTCTATCAACCTTCCAGCGGGAACATAGCATGGGAAGGACAGACTGTCCAGATAAATAGTCCAAAGGAAGCTCAGAATCTCGGAATCAATGTTATTCACCAGGATCGGCAGCTAGTATCCTATTTTACCGGATTAGAAAATTTATTCCTGAATCACCCCTATCCAAAGAAGAAAGCATGGTTTGGGATTGACTGGAAAGCTATGAAAAGAGAAGCACAAACCCTGCAGGAAAAATGGGGGATGAATCTTCCCCTTCACCTTCCTGTATCTGCTTTTGCACCAGCTGAGAGAACTTTATTGGAAATCTTAAGAACGATGATGTCCGAATCAAAGCTGTTAATATTGGATGAACCTACTGCCTCACTCACTGATAAGGAGTCCGAACTCCTTTTTTCTTTTATTGAAAGACTTAAGCTGCAAGGAGTAGCTATTATCTATATATCCCACCGGTTAGAAGAAGTTATTCGTTTATCTGATAGGGTAACGGTACTGACTGGCGGAAAGCTTACGGCCACTCTTGAACAAGAACAACTATCAAAAGAGCTGCTGATTAGCAAAATGACTGGCGGGCAAGAGATTGAGAGAAAAAAACAGCCGCAAACAAATCGTAAAAATAATGAAGCTTTGCTAAAGGTGCGGAATTTGCGGACAAAAGATCAAACTGTCTCTAATGTTAGTTTTCATCTTAAAAAAGGAGAGATTCTTGGCGTATACGGGTTGGCAGGCTCTGGTAGAACGGAGTGCATGGAAGCGATATATGGCCTAAGAAAGCTAGAGTCTGGAACCATTTGGTATCAAAATCAGGAAATCACTAATGCCAGTCCTCAGAAATCCCTCGGAAATGGAATGGTTTTGATTCCGGAAAACAGGCATGGAGATGCTTTGATTATGAAGAATACCATCAGGGAAAATATGACCCTGCCTATCTTGAAAAGTGTGACTAAGCACGGTATCGTTCAAAGGAATATTGAAATAACTAAGGTACAAGAGGAAATGAAACGATTTCAGTTAAAAGCAATCCATGAGGACCAGCCAGTGTCCGAGCTAAGCGGGGGTAACCAGCAAAAAGTAGTGTTTGCAAAAGGATTGCTATCTAATCCTGATATCTACCTATGCGATGAACCGACTCAGGCAGTGGATGTCATGACGCGTTTAGAAATTCATTTATTTTTGAAAGACCAGGCTTTACAAGGTAAAGGGATAATCTATGTATCATCCGATTTGCATGAGATTTTAGAAGTCAGTGATCGAGTCGTGGTTTTTAGTGAAGGAAAGACAGTGGCTGAACTAGACAATGCCGAGTTACAGCCAAACGATATCCTCGACATTTGCTACCGGCTTCAAAAGGAGGCGTTATGAAATTGAATATCAATACAACTACCCAGCCAGCGAAGAGGGTGTTCTTTAGCAAAAATATGTTCAGTTCTTACGGCACCATTATCGCAGGAATTGGGATTATCCTTATTTTTAGCCTATTAAGCCCGGCATCTTTTGCGACGTTGGATAATTTCATTAATATCACACGTCAAATCTCATTCCTGGTTATTATCGCTATCGGTGCCACCATTGTTATGTCAGTGAATGAATTTGACTTATCGATTGGAGCGATGGCCAGTTTGGGAGGAGTCATCGCTGCGAAAATGGCAGCTTCCGGACTGCCGCTTATTTTATGTTTATTAGTCCCTATTGTGACTGGATTAGGGATTGGATTCATAACTGGTAGTATCATCTCTAAATTTAAAGTATTATCATTTGTCACCACACTCGCGATGGGAACGATTCTGGGCGGTTTTACATTTTGGTTCACTGGTGGATCGACTATTTTTGAAAACATTCCGGACAGCTTTAAATATATCGGAACGACCAATGCTGCGGGCATCCCTCTTTTATCACTCATTATGCTGGTCTTAGTGTTTGTATTTTGGTTTGTGATGTCTCAGATGTCCCTTGGCAGAAGATTCTATGCAATCGGCGGAAATGAGAAAGCTTCCCAGGTTTCTGGAATAAACATAGCCATGTATAAAAATATTGCCTTTGCCCTTTCGGGGATGCTTGCTGCGTTAACAGGCGCCCTGCTCGCCTCCAGGCTAGGTTCTGCCCACCCGACTGGCGGTGATGGATTTTTCCTGAATGCGTATGCAGCAGTCTTCTTAGGGATGACGGTTATCAAAAGCGGGGTTCCAAACATAATGGGAACATTATTTGGTGCGGCCATCATCGGGATTATGGCCAACGGTCTTACGATCCTGGAAATCCCTACTTTCATGCAAAATGTAATCACTGGATCCATCATCATTGCTGCTTTAATTATCCAAAAGTTAGGTCGTGATTCCTAGTGAGCGGTGCCCAACGGACCTTTTTATATAAAGTGAAACAGCAGCAAGAAAGGTTTATAACCGGGTATTTTGTAGCAGGGGACCCGAGTGTCGAGAGCTCGATTCAGATTATTACAGAATCTGTCCGGGCGGGGTTGGATGCAATCGAGATAGGCTTTCCCAGCAGTAATCCCTATCTTGAAGGAGATGTCATTAAGCGGGCACATGCCAGGACCTACAGTGCTTTTTGTCAGGATGAGCAATATAGTATTCATTTTCTAGAGACTTTACGAAAAGAAATTGACGTTCCTATTTGGATTATGGGATATTACGCAGATTTAATTCGTACTAATTTTTATAAAAAGCTTGCATCAAGTGGGTGCATGGATGGGTTTGTTATTCCTGATCTTAACCCGGAAGAAGGAATCACGCTAAAGGCAGAATTGACCAGAAATGAAATTTCTGTAATTCCGGTCGTGAATTATAGAATGCCTGATGCCGAGCTGAAATTAGCTGTGAAAGATACAAATATTGTATACTGCCAGATATACAAAGGTATAACAGGTGAGGAGATTAAAGACCTTGGCTCTCTGCCATCATTTTACCGGAAAATACGGAATCTTACAGACGCTGTACTAATGGCCGGCTTTGGAGTGAAAAATCAGGAGCTGGCTAAGGAAGTGATCAAAAGTGGATTCGATGGTGTTGTGGTAGGCAGTGAGATTGTCAGCACTGTTGAAACAAACGAGATTGATAAATTGATGGTTTTTGTTAAGCAGCTTTCTAAAGTCAAAGGAGGAAAGGTGGGATAGGCGGTGGAATTGATCGCTTCCTTTGATATAGGTACAACAGCAGTAAAAGCCATTTTAATTAATAACCAAGCCGAGATTTATGGAAAGTACTCATATGAAATCAATACTATACATGGTGATAATGGTGCAGTGGAACAAAGCCCCGAGGATTGGTGGGAAGCCATTAAATACATAGCCAATAAATGGTGGGAGAAGGAAGCCATTGACGCATCGGATATAAAAATGATTACTTTTAGCGGGCAAATGGAGGATGTTATTCCGATACTTGAGTCTGGAAAGAAGACTAATGCGATTTTGTACTCGGATACCCGGGCGGAAGCGGAAGCAGAGTCGATCAATGAAGAATTTCCCGATTTGTCGATAATAACAGGGAACGCAATAGCTGCTTCCACACCATTGGCAAAGCTTTTATGGATGAAAAAAAATCAAAAAGAAAAATACCAATTAACAAATTGCTTTGTGTTTAGTGCAAAAGATTATATCATTTATCAATTAACAGGAACTTTCGCAACAGACCCTGTCACCGGAGCAACAACTGGTATGATGGATATAAAAAGCAGAGATTGGTCTAATAGTATATTGGAATCAATCGGCATTGAACCGAAGATGATGCCGAACATAAATGAACCTGCAGAAATGGTCGGTATTATTAACAGGGAAGCTGCAGCCGAGACGGGATTCTTGGAAAACACACCAGTTTTGTGCGGATGCGGAGATGCCGGTGCCAGTACAATGGGTGCAGGTGCAATTAGAGAAGGAGACAGTTATCTATACTTAGGAACAACAGGATGGGTCGCCATACCATTAAGGGACGATTCACCAAAACAGAACGGCATCTTCACGTTGGCGCATCTGCCACAGAAAATAAATATTTCTATTGCTCCACTATTAAATGTCGGGAATGTCTATCGATGGGCCGCACGAACTTTCATTGATCAGGATAAAAAGAATCTTTACCAGGCGTTCGAGGAATCTGTCCAAAACTCCACTCCAGGTTCAAATGGATTGCTATTTCTCCCTTATCTCCATGGGGAAAGATGCCCAGTAAATGACTCTGAAGCAAAAGGGACATTTTGGGGAGTCAGCCCCGCAACGAGTCGAAGTGACTTTTCGCGAGCTGTCGTAGAGGGCATTTGCTTCTCATTTAGACAGATTCTTGAACTGCAAATAAAAGAGGCTGAAGGGACCATTACCTTAATAGGCGGCGGAGCAAAAAGTGCCTCATGGTGCCAATGTATCGCAGACATTCTCGGACGTCCAGTACGGATTCCGCATGAAAGTGAATTCCTGCCCTCCTTAGGAGCTGCATCAGCAGCATTTCTTCAACAGGGGTGGGTTGAAAGCTACGAGGAATTTGTGGAAAGAGTTATAAAAGCGATTCCCGCAACTGTTTTCTTTCCAAACCTCGGATATAAGGAAATATACGATTCAGCATATGAGAAGTACCTGAAATTGTACCCCAGTTTAAAGGGATTTTAATAAACGTGCTCTGCCTCCGCCGCTTTACCACATGGAGGTAGCAACTCTACCTTATGGGTATATTATATTGAAGCACGAACATTCGTAATATTGTCAAAATATAAAACGAGAAGAAGTAGTCATTCCATTTAAACGGAATGACTACTTTATTTATCCATTCCAACTTTGGTGCGAAATTTCCATTATTCGAAATTGAAAACAATAAAAAACGAAAAGCAACTCAAGCCAAGTGAGTTGCTTTTCGTTTATAAAGCTCAGTTAACTTTCGATTTACCTTTTTGTTTTAGATCTTAAACTTTGACCATATTTTCTTGTAAACTCTCTGCCACTTTAGAAAACACAGAGGTTGATTCAGATATCATCAAAGAAGCGTCGAAACAGACTAGAACAGTGGCAGCTTTTTATTCCTAGATTATGTTCATAAACACACTTAAATTTATACTATTATGAATATTAAAAATTTTTATACTTATTAATTTACAATCCAGAACAAGCATGTGATAATATTATTGGATTTAATACGTTAGCATTGAATCCATAATTTATATTTGGGGAGGAAAAGTATGTCTTGGAGAATTGGCATTGATATCGGTGGTACGTTTACAGATGTAGTAGCATTTAATGAGGAAACAGGCAGTAGGAAAGCATTAAAAGTACGATCAACTCCAAAAAATCCGTCTGAGAGTTTTTTAAACGGAATTGAATCATTAGGTGACATGGGGATTGATTCCTCCAACATTTCAATGGTTATGCATGGGACAACTGTGGCAACCAATGCGATTCTCGAAAGCAAGTATAGTGAAATGGGTTTAATTGTAACTGATGGTTACAGAGAAATGTTAGAATGTGCAAGACAAACTGTTCCGGGGGATTTTGGTGATATTGTAACTTGGATAAAACCACCGCGTGTTGTTCCACTAGACCTGGTACGGGAAATCCCTGGCCGCTTAGACTATAAAGGTGAAGAAATACGGCCATTAGACGAAGAGGCTGTAAGAAAAGTGGCTAGAGAATTTAAACAAATGGGTATTGAAGCAATTGCCGTGTCTTTGATAAATTCTTATAGAAATCCTTCTCAGGAAGAAAGGGTTCGAGAGATAGTAAAAGAAGAGCACCCAACATGCTACGTTTCCATTTCTACTGATGTCATAAGAGAATACCGTGAATATGAGAGAACAGTAAGTACCTGTTTAAATACCGGTCTTATGCCGTCACTTTCAAGCTATGTAGAAAAATTAACAGATCAACTTGAAAATACAAGAAATAAAACTCGTTTTTATATTATGCAGTCCAGCGGAGGATTAACTGACAGTGAAACTATTAAACGGCAGCCAATTAGTGCGGTGTTGTCCGGACCTGCCGCCGGAGTAGTTTCAGCTGCTGCTCTCGCAAAATCAAGTAAATATTCAAATTTAATTACATTGGATATGGGCGGAACCAGTACCGACATTTGTCTTATTGAAAATGGCGAACCAAAGATGCTTACTGAGGGACAGATTGATGTTTACAACATTAAAACGCCAATGGTAGACATGACAACAGTTGGTGCTGGTGGTGGATCGATAGCATGGTTGACAGCCGGGAATAGTTTAAAAGTGGGTCCAGAAAGTGCTGGATCAGATCCGGGACCTGCTTGTTATGGTTTTGGCGGTGTTCAGCCTACAATTACCGATGCGCACCTAGTTTTAGGCCGTATTCCAACTTCATTAGCAGACGGAAACGTTATGCTGAATCCTGAGGCTGCCAGAAAGGTGATAGCGGAAAATATTGCTATACCACTTAACTTAAGTGTAGAAGAAGCTGCTGAAGGAATTATCCAGATAGGGACCGAGAATATAGCACGCGGCATCAATTTGGTTTCCATTTCTCGGGGCCAGGATCCTAGGATGTATGCACTCTATCCGTTTGGTGGTGCCGGTGGACTACATGCATGCCGGTCAGCCGATGTATTAAAAATTAAGAGGGTTATTGTTCCATTACTTCCCGGTTTGACTTCAGCTGAAGGCTTGTTATTAACAGATATTAGAGCAGATGAAGTAATTACTGATGTTCAACGGGAAGATAACCTGGATATAGAAAAACTTCAATCTGAATTTAAAATAGTGAGTGAAAAATCTAAAAAATACTTAAACAACGAAGGATTTGCTAACGAGAATGTAAAAATTCAACTCTTTATGGATTTCCGCTATTGGGGGCAAGCTTTTGAATTGAGGGTACCTGTAGATCTTCCTGCAAACGCACAGATTTCCGAAGAAATCATTAGGGATACAATCAAAAAGTTTCATAGTTCTCACCTAGAACGTTATGGATATTCATATGAAAACAAAGAACTGGTTGAAGTAGTTAATATCGGAGCAACAGGGATCGGCCTTTTAAACCGCTTGCAACAGAACAACTATAATACCAGCTCTCGGAATCTTGAAGATGCTTTAGTTGGAAAAAACAACATGTACGTAACAACTAAAGGCAAATCTGGATACTACCCTGTTCCGGTGTATGACCGATATAAAATACCTATTAACCAACCTTTTAAAGGGCCAGCAATTATAAAACAATTTGACTCCACATTTGTTATGGAGCCTGAATGGACAGCATATGTTGACAGTCTAGGTTATATCATTTGCGAAAAGGATGGAGGTAATGAAGATGGCAATTGATATGAATAAATATGAAGACAGGGAACACTATGATCCGTTTCGTTTTAGAGAATGGCCAAGAAACGATGAACATTGGCAAAGAATCCAAGAAAGAAAAAAGCAATTGGATACTTTAACTGTAGATATTATTGAAGGAGCACTTGAATGGGCTATCGATGAAGGAGAAGCAGTAGTTGAAAGAATGGCAAGAGGTTCTATCATACGCGAGCAGCACGATTATAGAGCTTCCTTTAATACAGTCGATTGCAACAGTGTGACTCACGTTTCTTGGGCAGCAACAGCTGATCCAATTAGAAACTGTTATGAACTTGAGGATATCCGCCCGGGTGATGTTTTTATATATAACGATGTATATGCTTCTCTAGGAACTATTGGCCACCTTCCTGATTATTGTGCTGTCATTCCAGTGTTTAGTGATGGACGAATAATTGGTTTTTCTCAAATTTTTGGGCATTGTACTGATGTAGGTGGCCGTGTAGTGGGAAGCTGGCCGTTGTCATCAACAAGTATCTTTGAAGACGGTACAATGTGTCCGCCAATAAAACTTTATGACCAAGGAAAATTAAACGAAGAAGCTTATCGCATAATTTTAAGAAACAGCCGTTTTCCGGATGAATTGCGTGGAGATATTGACGCATTTATCAGTTGTGCAAGACTTATTGAGCGTCAGGTGCTTGAATTGTGTGAAAGATATGATACGGATACAGTTGAAGCTGCTTTTTATGAAATAATGGACAGGTGTGAGAAAACGGTACTGGAGAAGGCGCTCCCGCAGATTCCTGATGGTGAATTTGTTGGAGAAGATTTTATTGAAAATGACGGGGTAGATCGCGATAAGCCTGTTAAAATTAAATTAACGATACGCAAAGATTCTGAACGAATGATTGTGGATTTTGAAGGGACAGATCCACAAACAAAAGGCCCTGTAAACTGGCCAATGGACGGCAGACACTTTTCTAAATGGCTTGGTGCATTTATAAAAGGGTATGCTCCAGGATTAGTTATTAACGATGGTTTTACAAATGCATTTAAATGTATGCTTCCCCCAAAGACTGTTTTGTCTGCAAGGTTCCCAGCACCTAGTTCTGACAGAATGACCTCTATGTTAATCATGATTAACGCTTTCACTGCAGCAATGGCTAAAGCAACAAAAGGTAATGCAGTAGCCGCTATGCAAAACATCCAACTTTATGCAATCTTTGGAGAAACAGATAAAGGAGAGCCTTTTTTGTACCGGGAAATCTTTGGTGCCGGCTCGGGTGCAAGACCTTATGAAGATGGAACTGATATGGTTGATTTAGTTCCGAACTCAAGGAATTTACCTGCTGAATTTATTGAACAACGATACCCAATTATCGTAGAGCGAGTAGGAGCATTCATTGATTCAGGTGGTCCTGGCAAATACAGAGGTGGACTAGGCTACTTAAAAGATATACGTACATTGGTTGACGGAACATTTTCTCCTGTAGCCTATCGAACTGAATTTGCCTGCTTCGGTGTGAACGGTGGAAAATCAGGAAAGCCAGGTGTTTGCTGGATCAATCCTGGAACTCCGCAGGAAAAAAAGATAATTCATAGTCATGAAGCTGTTCCTGTTAAAGCAGGAGATATTATTCGCATCACAACTCCAGGTGGAGGAGGATGGGGAGATCCTCTCGAAAGGGATCCTGAAAGAGTACGACTTGATGTTCAACGGTGCATTGTCTCTATTGAGAGTGCAAAAGATGATTACGGAGTTGTCTTACAAAAAGTTGATAATCCACGTCGAGTTTATGAAGTTAATGAATCTGCTACAAAACAACAAAGAGAAGAAATAAGTAGAAATCGCGAGCCTTTAAAGCTGATTGATCGTGGTGAGCGGGTAAATCAATTAATTAAGGAAGGTAAAATTTCCGTGTCTGATTTTGACATGCCTGCATACGTTTATGAAAACGCTTCATTATGATCTGGTTTTATCAAGTAATAAGGTATCACATCACCATTAAATTCGATAAAGAGACTTATAAATAAAACACTATTAAGCCTGGAGGTCATGGTTACATGAACCATGACTTTAGGTTTTTTAAAGTTATAAAGAAATTGGAGGTGATTTTCAGTGAAAGAAGCAACTCCTTTTCTTCACTTGAAAGTCAAAGGTTCAGATCCTTTTGAAAGAGGAATGTTTATCGGTGAAAAGGCTTCGGATCAGATAAATGGCAATATTAAGATCTATAAAAGAATATTTATGGATTATGCAAACGCTGATTGGGACACTGTCCGAAACAAGGCACTTTTTTTTCAAGAACCTATTCAGAATTACGCCCCAGAATTGATTGAAGAATTGAAAGGAATGGCAGCGGGATCTGGTTTAGATCTAACGGATTTAATAGCCCTGAACGTCAGAACGGAAGTTATGTTTGGTTTATCTAAAAAGATACACGCTGAATGTACTTCTTTTGCTGTGTCAAAAAATAAAACTATAAATGGGCATATTCTCATTGGTCAAAATTGGGACTGGAAAACGGACATCCAGAAAAATACCATTATAATGGAAATAGAACAGGAGTCATTACCTTCCATCTTAACGATATCAGAGGCAGGTCACTTAGGTAAAATAGGTTTCAATTCGGCAGGGATTGGATTATGTACTAATCTACTTGTCAGTTCTTTAGACAAAGGGGAAGTAGGGGTTCCATTTCATATTATACTTAGAAAAATTCTTAATTCCCGTACTTTGAATGAAGCTGTTAGGGCGGTAACTCTTCCTTATAGGTCTTCATCTGCTAACTTTCTTATAGCGGATGATAAGGGAACCATTTTGAACTTAGAAGCTGGGTCAGGAGGACCAGAAAATGTTTACTACCTTGGTCTTGATGATGGAGTCTTGGGTCATTCTAACAATTTTTTAGTGGAGACCCAGTTTGAAGATAAAACCCTTGAAATATTACCTGACTCTCCGAATAGAGCATGCAATATAACCAGTGTATTATCAAAATCTGCTAACGTTAGCATAGAAAATATTCAAGAAGCTTTAAGGAACCATGATAACTTTCCCAACTCTATCTGTCGTCATAAGGAGTCTATAGGTGAGATTCAAACACTTGCATCTATTATTATAGACTTAACTGATAAGAGCTTAACAATATCTTCGGGTCCACCTTGTAAAAATTCATACTCAAAAGTATACCCTCACTTTTTTAATAACGTACTTATTTAGAGAGAAACAAAAAACCACCTCACATATGATTTTGAGGTGGTTTATTCATGTGCTGATTTTAAGTGTATTTGTCAATATTAATTTGAGCCAGCGTGATCACTTCAAAAGT
>NZ_QVTE01000053.1 GCF_003429095.1 Peribacillus saganii | reverse complement strand
TATCTTGTAAATACTCCTGAACAACTTTCAGTTTAAATCCTTCACTATATTTTGCCATAGAAAAACACCCCAAAAGTTAGTTTTAACTCTAACTTTTGGGGTGCAGCACCTCATCCGTAGATGAGGGTCCTTATTATTAACGAGAGTAGAATTCAACGATAAGAGCTTCGTTGATTTCAGCAGGCAATTCAGAGCGTTCTGGTAAACGAGTGAAAGTACCTTCTAATTTGTCAGCGTCAAAAGTTAAGTAGTCAGGAACGAAGTTGTTCACTTCGATAGCTTCCTTGATTACATCAAGGTTGCGTGACTTTTCACGAACACTGATTGTTTGTCCAGGCTGTAAGCGGAATGATGGGATATCAACGCGGCTGCCATTAACAGTAACGTGACCGTGGTTTACAAGCTGACGAGCTCCACGGCGCGTGCGCGCTAAACCAAGACGGTAAACTACGTTATCAAGGCGGGACTCAAGAAGAACCATGAAGTTCTCACCGTGTTTACCTTGCAGCTTACCAGCTTTATCGAATAGAGTACGGAATTGGCGCTCATTTACACCATACATATGACGAAGCTTTTGCTTCTCCTGTAATTGAGTTCCGTATTCAGAAATCTTTTTACGTTGATTTGGACCATGTTGTCCAGGAGCGTAAGGACGCTTTTCTAATTCTTTACCAGTTCCGCTTAGGGAAATTCCAAGACGACGGGATAATTTCCAGCTTGGGCCAGTATAACGAGCCATGAATGACTCCTCCTTCAATGTTTTTATTTTGGTAAAATAAAAACCGTTGTGATATTACAGTTATGCACATTTTGTTTTCATGCACCTTCGCCCTAGCAGCAGAGGGTTACGAGATGCACCTCCCTACGAAAAACACAAACGCCCTTTTCAGGCGCTGCACTAGACATTAAGATTGCATAATAATATCTGAAATTAGCAGAGGAACAAAATGAAAACATAAAAGCCTTCACATAGGCTGCAATATTTTACACAAAGAACATTATATAACGCAGATATAGAAGAGTCAAGTTAATTAGTGCTTGAAATAAAAGTGCTTTACTGTATAGTATGTCAAGTAGAAATCGGAAAATTTCAAGAACTGATATTTCCTGCCACAGTAGATAAAGAAAATTTCACCAATATGTTAAATCGACAAAATTATCACAGGAAATGTCAGGGAATTAGGTTTATAATAAATTATACACAAATTTAAATAAGCAAACAAAATAGGTATGTATAATACCTATATTATGGCGTTTCTATATTTGTATAATAGGCCTTTCGGCGGATATTAAAGAGAAAAAGCAAGATTTTTAGTAGGGATGATGGGTATGGAACCTCCAACAATACAATGGATAAATGAATTAAAAAGCTCTTTCCTCAATCAGATTTATGAGGCAGACGGCCATTTGGTATATGAAGAAGTAGCGGGCAGCCTGCTATCTGAGATCAAAACCCTGTTTGGTTTGGAAGAGGTTACACTTTATAAGTGGAATGATTGGAAGCAGCAGTTGTTTGTTGAAGTTTCGACGAACCCGGGTTATCAGAGTTCAATTGAAGATTCATATATTTTGTGCATTGACTTCGAATCATTATTGGACAAACGGGTTTTTTATCGCGATTTCCCAATGAAGGAGCTTAAGAAATACAGCCTTATTCTTCCGATGATGGATGACAGGCGAACCCTGGGCCTTCTTGCTATCACGGAAAAGAACGGGACGAATCTGCTAAGACTTGGCTCTGAGGATTGGGAGGAGTTTGCCCGCGAATGCTATAAGCTCATTCAGGCTGCCTCCAGCGTTTCCAAAATAGTCGCGGAAGAAAAAAGATACAAACAGCTTTTTCGGGTTACGGAAAAGTTTCATTCGTCCATGAGCATGGATGCAGTTCTCGGAGAAATTATATCTGCCCTTCAGGAAGTATATCCATCTTTTACATATTATTTGCTCCTTTCCCATGATAATAATCATGAGAATTTGCCGATCAAGGATTTGGAATATGACAGTGATAATGTGGCAGCTATGCAAGCCTACGTATCAGGTACTATCCAGTTCGAAGATTCCATTTCAGAACGGAGATCCGTACTTTATGCCCCTCTTAAAGGGAAACAGGGGGTCTATGGGGTGTTGCAAGTTATCGCACAGGACACGCTGGTTTTTCCTAAAAACGAAGTCGAATTCATCAACCTGTTGGCAAACACCGCTGGCAGTGCTCTGGAAAACGCTCAGCTTTATCAGCAATCCAAAAGGCTGATTTCGGACCTTCAGCTTATCAATGAAACATCCCATCGGCTAAATTCCAACTTAAGGCTCAGCGAGACGATGAATTATATGGAGGAACAAATTCGTAAATCGTTCAAGGCAGAAGAAATCGGTTTTGTAATGATTACCACTGCTGAAACGGAAACTGCAGTGCTGGGCAGCACTGATTTTTTCCAAACAGCTGCTGCACGGAAATATATCACATATGTAGGGAAGAAAATTAGCAAGGAAAAGGATTCCCTTTTTATCGGTGATTTAAGTCTGCAATGTCCGGAAAAGGAAATAAAGTACAGGTCGATAATGGCGGTTCCAATGGTTCAAAGTGAGGACTTAAGAGGATTTGCACTTGTTATGCATCAGGAGCCTTATTATTTTTCATTCGAAATGTTTAAGCTACTGCAATCCTTAATTTATCATTCGACACTTGCCCTGGCAAATGCAATACTTCGGGAAGAACTGGAAAAGATGGTGATAACAGATCATTTGACCGGCCTCTATTCAAGAAGCTACCTGGATGAGCGGATGCAGGAGTCGATGAAATTGGATGAGGAAGGAACCTTCATCCTCATTGATATTGATAATTTTAAAATTGTAAATGATACGTATGGCCACCAAACGGGTGACGATATATTGATACAGGTGGCAAATTTGATAAAAACGAATATTCGGGATTCTGATGTAGGAGCCAGGTGGGGTGGCGAAGAGCTTGCAATCTATCTACCAAGGGTAAGCCTTGAGATTGGTGTCACAATTGCAGAACGGCTACTGCTTAAAGTAGAACAGCTATCCACTCCTAAAGTAACGATTTCTTGTGGAGTATCCTATTGGAAGCAATCACGAATTGACTCCGCAAAGGAACTGTTCAGACGGGCAGATGAAGCATTGTACCGGGCGAAAAATTCCGGAAAGAATAAAGTGCTTGTTCATTGAAAATTATGTTAAAGGGATGAAAAATTATAAATTTAAAAACAAATTTCACTAATAGAATGGCAGGCTTCCCAATTTATAGCATAACGAAAAGACCCCGGACAGTAGAATTTATCCGGGGTTTTTCTTCTGTATTAAAGATGTTTAGCGAGTTCCTCTGTAAATTGCTCTAGCATTCTTTGGTCAATTACATCAAATCGTCCTTTTATAGGGCTGTCAATATCCAGCACACCTAATAAGTTTCCATCCTTCATTACAGGTACAACGATTTCAGATTGGGAAGCTGCATCACAGGCAATATGCCCCGGAAATTCGTGTACATCCTCAACCCGCAATGTTTTACGTTCTGCAGCAGAGGTTCCGCAAACTCCTTTTCCAAATGGAATACGGACACAAGCCGGCAGACCCTGGAAGGGACCAAGCACCAACTCGTTGCCATCCACAAGATAAAAACCAACCCAATTTATTTGATCAAGAAATTGATTCAGCAGTGCAGATGCATTGCTGAGATTTGCAATTGTATTTGTTTCGTCCTCAACCAGCGCTACCAGCTGTTTTAGGACCATACGATAACTATCTTCCTTATTCCCCTTATAGGATTCGACTTTAAACATGGTTAATCACCTTACTTCCGCAAATAATTACAAAAACATGATACTAAATTGTCGAGAATTTCTTAAAGGATTCCTGCTTAAAAAGAAGAATGTAGACCAGGAGATGTATTTCATCTCAGAAAGCGAGGGAAATTCGCATGAAAAATATTACATCCACAAAAGAAGCCATTATTGATGCTGCTCTTTATTTGTTCCATTTAAAAGGATTCCATGCAGCCTCCATCCGGGATATAGCCGGGCGGGCAGGAGTAAATCCGGCTAATATTTCATATTATTTCAAAAATAAACATGGATTGCTAGAATATTGTATTGTTTCATATATGGAGGAATACACTTCGTTAATGAGCGAAACTCTTGCTAGGGCAGAGAGCATTGGATCGGCCGCGTGTATGTTTGAAATGGTGAATAGTATCCTTCACTTCCAGCGCAAACATTTTCTTTCAGCACGTTTCATCTTTGGTGAATTTTCTCTTGATTCAAACTTAAATAGGGAAATACTATCTACTTATCTTGCAAGGGAACGATATCATTTTGAAACCTTGATTGAACATGGAATCAGAACAAAAGCATTCCGGCCTGTACAGATTCCTGTTTTTATTCTGCAATTAAAGGGACTTCTTTCGGCACCCCTTATCCATGCATCATACGCAGCCGAACTGCTCCATATATTTTCACAGGAAGCGTACTATACAGATCAATATGCAAAACAGGTAAACAGCTTTCTTAAATCAAGCCTTTTGTCAGGACCGGACGCCAAAAATCCATTTCTGGAAATGCAGGCATTGGCATGAGATTAATCTATCCTGATCCCTGTATTGCAAATTAAAGTACCACACTTATTTCTCGCCGGATTTTCGTACTTTTTCTCTATAGTCTGGCAGCAGCTGTTCAAAGCCCTGTCCTAAATCCTTGGCTTGGTGAGCGTCTGATCCGTAAACAAGCGGTATTCCGAGTTCCAATGCATACCGTGCAAACCGTTCAGGAGGATAAGGCTCCCTGCAGAGAGGTTTAGCGAACCCGGCGCCATTGTAATCCATCTCCAGCTTGCGGCCGCTGATTTTGTCAATCAGCCGATAGACTTGAGAGTCGAAATTCTGTGAAACAGGATAAGACTTTTGAAACTTATGGATCAGAGTCAAATGGCCGATCCTTTTTGGTTTGTAAATGCCCAGATCCGCTTCCACCGCTTTTTCGACTGTGTCATAATATCGCTGATAAACCGCCTCTGCTGATCCAAAAGAAGATATGATATTTCCAAACATATCGGCACTGTAATCAATACAGTGCCAGGACGCACCGTCTTTTATAAAATGTATGGAAAGTATACTGTCATCAAGATACGGTCCAGTTTCGTCGAGCAGCTCCTTCGTCTCCTTTTCAAACCCTTCAATAAAATCAACTTCAAGGCCAATGTTAACCCTTAAGGAATTTTTAAAATAATCCTTTATTCTGGCAGCCTCTTTTAAATATCTGGGCAAATCACTGTGCTTCATGCCGCTATCCTTTTCCGGAATAGGTTCCGGGAATTTTGCTGGAAGAGGAGCGTGCTCTGTAAAGGTGATCTCCTCTATCCCCAGCTCGATTGCCCTTTCAATATAATCTTCAAACGTATCCTTTGTTCCATGGGGACAAAAAGGGCTATGGACATGCTTATCGACAATCATCAATATCACTCCATCTTTAATAGTAAATTTAATGCATTATTTCACAAAAAAAATCATTTTTCTAGTCAAAAATTGTCGTTTACATGGTATCATAAAAGCATTGTATCCGAACATTTGTTAAATTTGACATATATATGGTTGCGGTTTTGTTTTAGAACAGGGGGCTTACGATGGAATACATAATAGGTGCGATACTCGTCATTTTGACGTTGATGATATGGGGTTATGTTCTAAAAAAGAAACATTTCAAGGAAATTGACCGGCTTGAGGGATGGAAATTAGATGTGATGAATAGACCGGTTCTTGATGAATTATCTAAGATTAAGCAGCTGAATATGACTGGAGAAACAGAGGAAATGTTCGAACGATGGAGAAATGAATGGGACACCATCATAACCGTATATCTCCCGGATGTTGAAGAATTGCTGTTTGATGCGGATGAATATGCAGATAAATACCGCTTTAAGCGTTCAGGTCAAGTACAAACGAAAATAGAAGAGAAATTAAAAGAAATTGAACAGGGCATCCAAAAAATTCTGGATGAGCTGAATGAACTGGTCGGAAGCGAAGAGAAGAACCGGACAGAGATAGAGGATCTTAAGGAAGTGTACAGGACGAGCAAAAAGTCTCTCCTTGCACACCGGCATACCTATGGAAAGGCAGCTTCAAGGCTGGAGGCGCTACTAGATGAAGTATTGGAAGTGCTGAAGGAATATGAGGAGTCTACTCAAAACGGGAATTATCTGAAGGCAAGGGAGCTTGTCCTGACAATCAAATCCAGATTGGATAGCTTAGCAATAAAAATGCAGCTACTCCCGCAGCTGCTGATAGAAATTCAGACTGCTATCCCTTCTCAGCTTGAAGAACTTAAGGAAGGGTATCAGGAAATGAGCGCACATGGTTACAGCCTTGGCCATATTTCTTTTGAAAAAGAGGTAGCACTCCTGGAAGAGAAGCTGCAGGTTTATGAAGGTTATACAGAAAATGCAGAGGTAGCAGAGGTTGAAAAGGGAGTAGAGGAAATACTTGAAAGCATTAACGTACTCTATGATCTTCTTGAAAAAGAAGTACTGGCCCGGCAGCATATCCAAACCAGTGAAACGCAGCTAAGGACAGAGATCTCAAACCTTGAGTTTGAAAGTGAAAAGCTTAAAACAGAAACGAGTTTGGTCCAGCAAAATTACCATCTCACTGAAAGTGAAATTGAGGCACAACGAAAAATAGAAAAACAGGTAGCCCAGCTTTCAAAACGCTTTCAGCTTCTTGAACTAAAGTTAAAGGAAGGCTCAATGGCACTTTCAGTACTGAGTGATGACATGAAAGAAGTAGAGTCCATTGTCAGCGAGATGAAGGAACAGCAGCAATCCTACTCTGATAAGCTTCATGCCCTTCGGAAAGATGAACTGGAAGCAAGAAGTACATTAACGGAACTGAAAAAGAAAATGGCTGAAATCGGAAGGCTTATTTCAAAGAGCAATGTTCCAGGACTGCCTGAGCAATATAAGGCATTCATAACTGAAGCTAAGGAAAGCCTTGAAGATGCAGCAGTAAAGCTTGAGGAAAGTCCGCTGGATATGGCTTCTGTCCAGATTTATCTTGAAAAGGCCGTAAAAATGGTTACTAGATTGAATGACTTTACCAGAGTGATCATTGAACAAATGTATCTGGCTGAAAAGCTGATCCAATATGGAAACCGATATCGGAGCCGCTATCCAGCAGTAGCTGAAGCACTGCGCGGCGCTGAGGAAAAATTCAGGAACTACGAGTATGAAGCCGCTCTTGAAGAAGCGGGTACTGCCATCGAAAAGGTTGAACCCGGCACGTTAAAAAGGCTTGAAGCAGGACAGGCAGAAGTATTTAGTTAATTTAGAAGGCCCAGAATACCCAAACCCCCTCCTGGAGATAGGAGGGGGTTTAACTTTTTAAGAATTAGAACAATTAGATGGGACTATGTTATAGTTAATGGATGCGGGTATTGGTTAATACTCATTATATTTCAAATCAGTAATGAATAATGGAGGGGAAGCCCTTGATTTATTTTGATAATAGTGCAACAACAAAACCATATCGTGAAGTAATAGAGTCCTTTGTTAAGGTGTCGGAGGACTACTTTGGTAATCCATCCTCGCTGCATGGTTTGGGTGCAAATGCTGAAAAGCTTTTGTCACAGGCCCGGAAGCAAATTGCCGGGCTCTTAAGTGTGAAGGAAGCTGAAGTGTTTTTTACTTCAGGGGGGACTGAAGGGAATAATATTGCTATTAAGGGTTCAGTTCTTTCACGCAGTGGAAGAGGCAAGCATATCATCACAACTGAAATTGAACATGCCTCTGTTAGAGCTGCCTGTGAGCAGCTCGAAGCAGAGTTTGGTTTCGAAGTTACATTTCTCAAGCCTGACAGGGATGGTAAAATCTCGCCGAAAGATTTGAAAGAAGCTTTAAGGGAAGATACAATTCTTGTTTCTGTCATGCATGTAAATAATGAGGTAGGTTCCATACAGCCGATTGAAGATATTGGGGCAATACTAAAAGAGTATCCAAACGCATTGTTCCATGTTGATCATGTTCAGGGTGCAGGGAAAATCCCTTTAAATTTAAAGAATAGCGGAATTGATTTATGTACATTGTCTGCTCATAAATTTCACGGATTAAAAGGGACTGGGATCATATTTATAAAAGAAGGTATCCGCCTCTTTCCGCTTTTTTCTGGAGGAAGCCAGGAATCCGGGATCCGAAGTGGTACGGAAAATGTAGCTGGGGCAGTCTCGGTAGCCAAAGCACTTCGAATGGTAACCGAAGACAGGAATTCAAATAACCGGTTAAAAGAAGTGAACAGTTACTTAAGAGAATCACTGGATGCAATCAATGGGATTGAGATAAATAGCCCGGCAGAAGCTGTATCTCATATTCTTAACTTCTCATTGCCTGGGATTAAATCGGAAGTTTTCGTCCATGCGTTAGAAGAAAGGAATATCTATGTTTCCACGACAAGTGCTTGCTCATCCAGAAAAAAGTCGGTAAGCAAAACGGTTTATAGCATGTTTGATAGTGAAGAACGCGCAGAGAGTACGGTGAGAATCTCCTTGTCGTACCAGAATACTCTGCAGGAAGCCAGGGCAGTGGTACAGGCCATAGCTGAAACGGTAAGCAAATTAAAAAGTGTAATGAGGTAATGACATCATGAAATATGATCATATTTTAATCCGTTATGGTGAGATTTCCACAAAGAAACGAAATCGAAAAATATTTGTGGACAGGCTGAAAAGCCATATAAAACGAGCACTAAAGGATTTCGAATCGATACAGGTGGAGGCGGACAGGGACAGAATGTATGTCTATTTGAACGGTACCCCCCATGAGGAAGTGGTGAAAAGAATTCATGGTATTTTTGGAATTCAGTCCTTCAGCCCAGCTTTTAAAATTGAAAAAGATGCGGAAGCGATGAAGGAATCCATTCTCCGTTATGGTGAATCGTTAAAAGGCAGGTTTACAACCTTCAAAATCTCTGCAAGGCGGGCAGATAAGGAATTTTCATATTCAACAGACGAGATTAACCATATGCTCGGTGGGCATTTGCTGCGAAATTTAGAAGGAATCAAGGTAGATGTCAAAAACCCTGATTTGAATATTAGGGTAGAGGTGCGCCAGGAAGCTGTATTTGTAACAGGGGAGGTTATTCCAGGGGCTGGGGGCCTTCCTGTTGGTTCAGCGGGACGGGCGATGTTGATGCTATCAGGCGGAATCGATAGCCCGGTGGCAGGATTTTTATCACTTAAAAGAGGAATTGAACTGGAATGCATCCATTTCCACAGTCCGCCATTTACAAGCGAACGATCAAAGCAAAAGGTAGTGGATTTGACGGAAAAGCTTTCAAAAGTTTGCGGCAGCATCAAGCTTCATGTTGTTCCGTTCACAGCTATTCAGGAGCTGATTCAGAAGCAAATTCCTGAAAACTACACAATGACAAGCACAAGACGGCTAATGCTGAAGGTAGCAGACAGAATCCGGGAACGGAATGACGGATTGGCCATTATCACTGGTGAAAGCTTAGGCCAGGTAGCAAGCCAGACCCTAAACAGCATGTATGCGATTAATGAAGTAACCGCAACTCCTGTCCTTAGGCCTCTAATAACGATGGATAAAACAGAAATCATGGACATTGCCAGGGATATTGAGACCCTGGACATATCGAACAGACCATACGAGGACTGCTGCACAGTCTTTACACCTTCCAATCCAAAAACAAAGCCTAAGAGAGAGAAAGTTAATTTCTATGAAAGCTTCGTTGACTTCGAGTCATTGATTGAGGAAGCTGTAGACAACACAGAAATATTGACGATCAGTGCGGCGTCTTCCGCAGAAGAAGATAGCGGGCTATTTTAATTTCCAGAGCCTTAATAATGATTTTGTTATTCATATTAAAGGAAGCAAGATGCTGATTTCCAGTATGGCTGCAGGAAGCGGGTTAAAAGACCGCTTCCTTTATTTATTTATGAAAAGATAACAAATTCGCAATGTTCAAGTAAAGTAATGAGTTCATCAAAATGAAAAACCATTATCCCGGTAGTCTATTATTGCAAGTTTATAATTTTAAATATTTTATTAATTTTGTATAATAAGGGAGTGGTATGACCAATGGAGGGGGATTTAGAATGAAACGTGAAGAATTACTTGCTCCGCATCATTATAATTTAGTTAGTGAGGTTGACAGATTTTCTCATGATCCGGATAAAATAGCGTTGAAATGGGAAAATGAATCTGGAGATAAAAAGGAAATCACATATGCGGGCCTTATGGATGGGGCGAATCGAATCGGAAACGTTTTATTGGATTCGGGCCTTCAAATGGGGGATAAAGTTCTTGTCATCATTCCACGTTTAATTGAAGCCTACCAAGTGTATTTGGGCGCGCTAAAAGCTGGACTGGTCGTCATTCCAAGTTCAGAAATGCTAAAGGCCAAGGATCTGCAGTATCGTATCACTCATGGAGAAGTAAAGGCTATCATAAGCTATTATCCATATGTGGATCAATTTGCTGAGTTGAAGGAGACAGCACAGCTGTTTAAATTCGTAGTCGGCGGCAGCGCAGACAATTGGCTCCATTTGGATAAAATGATGAAACATGCCCCTAATATACTTGCTGCGGCAGATACTAAAAGCGATGATATGGCATTCCTATCCTATACCTCTGGAACAACCGGCAACCCTAAGGGTGTAGTACATACACATGGATGGGCCTATGCCCACTTAAAAACTGCGGCAGCGAAATGGCTCTGCATAGAAGAAGATGACACAGTCTGGGCTACAGCGGGGCCTGGCTGGCAAAAATGGATCTGGAGCCCGTTTTTATCTGTACTTGGATCAGGTGCGATGGGACTCGTATATATGGGGAAATTTGACCCGCAAAAATATTTTAAGCTCCTTAGCGAATACGATGTTAACGTATTATGCTGTACGCCAACTGAATACCGGCTGATGGCAAAGCATGATAATCTATCTGAACTCAGCTTCCCGAACCTCCATAGCGCCGTTTCGGCAGGAGAACCTTTGAACAGGGAAGTTATTGATACATTCAAAAAGTATTTTGGTGTGGAAGTGCGGGATGGCTACGGCCAAACTGAAAATACGCTCCTTGTCGGCGTAACAAAAGGCATGGACATTAAGGCAGGGTCAATGGGTAAGCCAACCCCGGGCAATAATGTTCAAATCATCAATGATAATGGCGAGCCTTGTGCGGTTGGCGAAGTCGGAGATATTGCCGTCCATAGGGAAACACCTGCATTGTTTAAAAAGTATTATAAAGATCCTGAGCGTACTGCGATGCAGTTCAGGGGGGATTTCTATATCACTGGTGACAAAGCCAAATTGGATGAAGACGGCTATTTCTGGTTTGAAGGACGCGGAGACGATATCATTATTAGTTCAGGTTATACGATTGGGCCTTTTGAAGTTGAGGATGCACTTGTTAAACATCCGTACGTCAAAGAATGTGCGGTGGTCGCTAGTCCGGACGAAATTCGCGGTAGCATTGTAAAAGCCTTCGTCGTTCTCAGGGAAGACGTTGATTCTGAAAGCCAAGACCTCATCCAGACCTTGCAGGATCATGTTAAAACAACAACAGCACCTTATAAATATCCTAGGAAAATAGAATTCGTTGATGAACTTCCAAAAACAACCTCGGGAAAAATCCGCCGCATTGAATTGCGTCAGCAGGAGCAGAAAGCTTTAAACCAATAAGTATATACCAAGGAGAAGCAGTGCCGGACACAATCTGGCGCTGCTTTCTATTGGTACAAAAAAAGCCGTTGCTTCATAATGCCGTCGGGTTTAATGCTACCCTGGAGTACGAAACTATCTGAGTTCTTATGCAACGACTTTTAATTATGTTCATAATTAAAGAAAGTTTCAACGCTGACTTTACGGTGCTAGATAGTGATATTTTCAGGATTCACTCAGATCAATTGCTTCAGGCAAAAGCGGTTATGACAGTAGTTAATGGGGATATTGTTTTTGAAATAGACTCCGCATATTAGAAAAAGATAGCAAAAAATCATATCAGCCTTTATAATAAAAAAGTTATTTCGAATACAGAAATATTTTTTGTGTAGAAGCGCAGGCCCAGCCCCGACGCACAGGACAAGGAACGCTTCGGCAGCGACACATCGCACGAAAAAAAGCGGCGGCTTTGTGAGGGCGTGGCGAACTTAGCCGTTCTTCCTCTGCCAGGGCGCTTACGCTTTTCTAATAGGGGGTTAATATGAAGCTATCAAATGAGCAGGAAGGCGCGTTTTATGCTGCCTTAGCTTATCTGTTATGGGGAATAATTCCAATTTATTGGAAATGGCTGGACCAAGTATCAGCGGGCGAAATATTGGCGCACCGTGTGGTCTGGTCTTTTGTATTTATGATATGCCTGCTTTTACTGACAAGAAAGTGGCCGCAATTCCTGTTATTTTTAAAGGAAATTAAGAATAACCGGAAGAAATTCTGGGTGTTGCTGACCGCTTCGCTGCTGATCACTGGAAACTGGGGGATTTTTATTTGGGCGGTCAATTCAAATCATCTTCTTCAAACAAGCCTTGGTTATTATATAAATCCTTTAGTTAGTGTACTTCTTGGAGTAGTTGTTTTAAAAGAAAAACTAAGCGGTGCACAGATATTTGCCTTCTCCCTTGCCGGGATAGGGGTGCTAATTTTAACACTTCACTTTGGTGCCATTCCATGGGTTGCATTGAGTCTGGCCATGACATTCGCACTGTATGGGCTGGCAAAAAAGCTGATCAGCGCTGATTCATCAGTTGGGCTGACACTTGAGACAATGATGGTGACACCGCTAGCACTTGGGTACCTGGTTTATATTTTATTTTCTGGAAGCTCAGCGTTCACCGGGTCCATTTCAACTGGTCTCCTGTTGATGGGTGGCGGAGTTGTAACTGCTCTGCCTCTGCTTTACTTCGCAAAGGGAGCCCAAAAGATTCCGCTGTCCATGCTAGGCCTATTGCAATATATAGCACCGACCCTGCAGCTGATTTTGGGAGTATTCCTTTATCATGAATCATTTACAAAAGTTCATTTGCTGGCATTTATGTTCATATGGAGTGCATTGGTGGTTTACTCCCTTTCACGGGTAAAATGGTTTGGAAAGCGAACTGCAAAGCCTAAAAGTAATTACAGGATTGGGGCATAAATCCCTAATAAAAACTCGCACTGCTTTTTCGCAGGCGAGTTTTATTTTTACTAGATTATGAAAGTATTCCTGTGTTTTAACAAATTACTGATGTCTAGCTCCAGCGCCCAGCCCCTCGAATGTTGTGACCAAGAGCCGTCACAACCCTGGTCATAAGCCAATCACTTCGGAAGGCAAAAAGCGCCTTCTGTCAGCGCTTGTCTTATGCTTATCGGAGGCCCACAGGATGTGGGTCAGAACGGCGTCGCTACAGGACGTGGCGAATTTAGCCGTTCTTCCTCTAAAGCAGGGCGCTTCCGCTTTTCCATGATGTCTAGCTACAGCGCCCAGCAACTTTTTTCGTAGTAAAAAATAAAGCCCCGACGCACAGGACAAGGAACTCTATGGCAGCGATACATTGCATGAAACAAGGCCAGCTTTGTGAGGACGGGGCGATCTTAGCTGCCTTTGTTCTGTCAGGGAGTTTCCGTCTTTCTTATGAAAAAGCATAATTTCGCTTCAGGTACTCTATAAAAATGTTCGTTTAACCTTTTCCCAGAAAGAATTATCCTTTAGCTTAACAGTTTTGATGATTTTACCGCTTAATTTCGTCTGAACATTTTCTATATGCTGGATGCTCATTGCTTCATTATCCATTCCGATTGTTGGATAATCATTGCCGTCCTGAACGACCTTCAGTGTTAGCACCCGGTCACTTCCGAGAATGAATGGGGATCCAAGTGTTCGGTAAGTATTGTTATTTAAAGAAGCCAGCTCGCTGACTTGAAAGCAAGGGAGTGTTGGATCAACTACCGCACCATTCACGGATTTATTATAGGCGGTACTTCCTGTTGGTGTCGAAATAACCATGCCATCTCCGCGGAAGGTCTCAAAATGAATATTATCAATGAATACTTCGAGCAAAAATGTTTTAATAATCGAAGATCGTATGCTCAACTCATTCAAAGCATAAAACGGCGGATTATTATCCAGTGTAATTTCGATGGTCGGGTAGCGGTGGACCTCGATCTGTTCAAGGGTCATCGCTTCAATCATTTTGGAGGTGTCACTTAAATGGAAATCACAGTACATATTTAAGTTTCCGGAAGTGGAAATGCCGGCATAAAGGCAATCGTCCCGAAATCCAGTTTTTCTTACTGCCTGAAGGAATGTGCCGTCACCGCCTACGCTGACAATCACATTGGCCTGGCGGAAATCGCTTACAATTTTGAAAGAATACCGTTCGGCTAATTCATATAAATGCTGGACCTTTTCGACCATTTCTGAGGATTTAGTATGGTAAAAGAAAACGTTTCTGCGGTTAGGCATAGTGTATTCCCCCTTTAAAAGTGAATTTCTTTTCCAAAAGATGTATTCTTTGCTACAATATTGGAATGTGTACATAGTGTAACATGTTTTGAAACATTTTAAAATTTCAAACGGACTGGTAATGGACAAAGCGACAGGAGGACAGGTATATGAATGGTAAGCGCTGGGCAGCGCTTGGTATCGCTGCTGTATTATTTGTTGTTTCAATTATAATGAGTGTTGCTTCTTCTTTTTTCTTTACAGACACGGAAAGTGCAATCGCAGAATTCTTTTCTTCAGAAACTCCTTATCTGGAGGAAGTGATCGAGGAAGGCAATGAGTTTAATAAAATTGCTGTGCTAACTGTCGATGGAGTGATACAGGATACAGGTGAAACTCCTTCGATTATGGATGGCGGCGGATACAGCCATCGCTCGTTTATGGAAAAACTGGAGCTTGTAAAAGAGGATGATGCAATAAAGGGTTTAATTCTCCAGGTTAACTCGCCAGGCGGAGGCGTAGTGGAAAGTGCGGAAATACATGATAAAATTCTTGAAATTCAAAAAGAGACTAAAAAGCCGGTCTATGTTTCAATGGGTTCGATGGCGGCTTCAGGAGGCTACTATATTTCCGCACCTGCTGACAAAATCTATGCTAGCCCTGAGACTCTGACAGGCTCCCTTGGGGTTATCATGCAGAGCATGAATTATGGCAAGCTCGCGGAAAAGTATGGTGTAGAGTTTGTTACCATCAAAAGTGGTGCTTATAAGGATATAATGAGCCCTACACGTGAGATGACTCAGGCGGAAAGAAAAATCTTGCAGGAGATGATTAACAACTCATACCAGCAATTTGTTTCAATTATTGCGGAAGGACGTAATATGCCGGAGGCTGAAGTCAGGAAGCTTGCGGACGGAAGAATTTATGATGGCAGGCAGGCAAAGGAAGTTAATTTAATTGATGATTTTGGCTATCTTGACGATGTTACAGATGCTATTCGAAAGGATTTAAAGCTGAAGGATGCCCAGGTTGTCCGCTTTACAGATGAAATGGGACTGCAATCACTGTTTTCTATGGCTGCCAATAAGCTGGGTGGAGAAAATGCGGAAGTTGCCGGGATTATGAAATTTTTATCAAAATCAAATTCTCCTCGTTTGATGTATTTATATTCGGAATAGGGGGGATAAGGATGACGGAAAATAACCATACCTGGTCAGATGAGGCCCAGCCTGAACAAGAAAAAGAAAACACAACAATGGATCTGTCACAATCTCCATTGCTTCAAAGTGCTCCTGAAGAGGAGCAGACAGGGAAAAAGATAAGGTCTATTCAGGAAACCGCAGACAACCGTCTCTTCTTTGCAGGGTTTTGGATGCGTTTTTGGGCCTATATACTTGACCTGATTATAGTGGGCAGTATAGACAGGCTGGTATTTAAGCCGATTTTAAAGGCTGTAGGGATCACCCATTATGATATTGCCATTTTTTCGCCTGTGACTATCGCTTCTGCAGTGGTATTCTATCTGTATTTTGTATTAATGACCAAATATCTGGGACAAACGCTGGGCAAAATGGTATTTGGGCTAAGGGTTGTTGGTCTAAAGGAAAATCGTTTATCGTGGGGGACGGTTTTATTCAGGGAACTGATTGGTAGATTTATTTCAAAGACCACATTTATCGGGTATATTATTGTGGGATTTTTGCCGAAAAAACAAGGATTGCATGATATATTCGCCGATACAACGGTAGTATTAGAAAAACGGTAGAGTATAAGTGATAAACCTGCTGAATGAGGTGAGCAGGTTTATTTTTTTTCCCTGGAGACGATAATGAATGAGTGAAATACAAGTCGGATTAAGCTGATATAACAGTCGCCGGACGCGGTTGAGTGATAAGGTGAATTACAGATGCTGCCTAATAAGGAAAGCTCGGCTAGAAGCATCTTCCTAGATAGATACACAGCAGCGAGTTTATATGAACAAGGTTACAACTCTGGCCCGCTTGTCTTTATTCTTTTTAAACGCAATACTGACAATTACCTATCCCTAATAAAGGGTGTGAAGCTATTGATCTGGCTGTTGCTGATTCCGGCCTTACTGTTAGTGGTTCTAGGATTCATCCTCTTAGCTAAAGTGAAAGTGGAAATTAAGTACTATCATAAGGAAAAACAGGGCCAATGCAGAATTGTTCTGAAAGCATTATTTGGGCTAATTCACTACAAAATATATTTCCCGGATGTGAACAAAAAGAGTTCCTTAGGGGCAAAGCACAGTAAAGGTGAAAACGGAAAACCAGAAAAGGCAGGAAGAAATCATTTCTCAATGGAGAGCATGGTTAATTCGTTGGATGAAATAGACGAATTTGATTTTTCGAACCTTTTTCGAATTATCGGATTCTTCATAGCTGGCGTAAAGGTCATAAAGTTTAAATGGCATTCTCAAATTGGAACGGGGGATCCTGTTCAGGCAGCTGTGCTTGCAGGAACACTCCTTAGCTTTAAGGGGATCTTGCTTGGAATAATAAGCAGGTTTTTACAATTTGTTTGTGTTCCTTCTTTTTCCGTAACTCCAGAATTTAATCGCCTACAGCTCGAATTTGATTTTTTTTGTATAGCACAAATCCGTATAGGGCATGCTATTCGAGCGGGAATCATGCTGTATAAACTAAGGAATAGCATCAAAGCTGAATTTAAAACAAATTCTCTTTCAGCCATAGATACGGCCGATTGAAAGATTAGTAAGCTGGAGGAATGAAAATGTCGAATCACCCTATTGAAGGTTTAATGACAACAGCGATGGAAAACCTGAAGGAAATGATAGATGTTAATACAATCATTGGAGACCCTGTTGAAACACCGGATGGAAGTGTTATTCTCACTGTTTCGAAAGTAGGGTTTGGCTTTGCAGCAGGAGGAAGCGAGTTTAATATGTCCGGCGGGGGAGGATCCCAGGACAAGCAGCCTTTCGGCGGAGGCAGCGGAGGCGGTGTTTCAATTACGCCAATCGCGTTTTTAATTGTCGGATCAAAAGGAGTTAAATTACTTCATTTAGATCAGAGCACTCATTTGCTGGACAAAATCCTGGATATTGCTCCAGCCGCTTTGGAAAAAATTCAGTCTATGTTATCGAAAAATGGAGGAAAGCAAGAAGGAGACTCGAAGTCTTCGAAAAAGGAAACATCTAATAAAGAAAAAAGTAACAGGGAAACTTCTGACAATAATTCAGATGATAGACAAACCACTAAAAGGAAAAAAACTGAAGATGATTCAGATGACGAGGACTACTGATTTTGATATATAAGAATGTATGTGTTTAATACAAATGAGCAATGTTTTATGCAAATCCTTCTGGGCAAATTTTGCTGAGGGATTTTTTGCTTTTGCAGAGAGGATTTAGGTTAGGAATGGAGAATATAATCTATCGGATGGTAGGGAAAATAGCTTATTGCTTTCTTGGAGCAAGGCTGTTTAAAGGTATATTAATTGCAAAAAGATGGTATACCGAATATCATTAACACTGTACATAGGTTAAAAAGGAGGAATTATAAAATGGCATCGATTACATTTAAGAACAACCCGGTTACACTTTTAGGCAATGAAGTAAAGGTGGGAGACCAGGCTCCAAATTTTACTGTATTAGCAAATGATATGTCTGAAGTTACATTAAATGATACACAAGGATCTGTAAGAATAATTTCTGTCGTTCCTTCCATTGATACTGGCGTGTGTGACGCCCAAACTAAACGCTTTAATGAAGAAGCTTCAAACTTGGGGAATGTAAAAATCCTCACAATCAGCGTAGACCTTCCATTTGCTCAAAAACGCTGGTGTGCTGCTGCAGGAATTGAAAATGTTCAAACTCTTTCCGATCACCGCGATCTATCATTCGGGGAAGCATATGGTGTACATATTCAAGAGCTTCGCTTGCTGGCTCGTGCTGTATTCGTTATCGACAGCAGCGACAAGGTTACTTACGTGGAATATGTTAGTGAAGCAACGAACCACCCGGACTATGAAGCAGCAATCGAAGCGGCTAAATCTGCCAAATAGTTGAAAACAACATAATCGTGTCGACAAAATTCCCGCCGTTTTTAAGGCGGGGATTTTTATTTGTCAAGAGGAAAAAAAACAATTCCTTTAAATTTAAAATTTGGATTGCGCCCTACTATTATCCAGCGTTTTGCGCCAGTTTCTCCCATATCATTTTACAAATTGCCATTTAAAGAGGTCAAAGGCTGGGTGGCGGCTGTAAGCCCATTTTTAATGAGAAAAGCCTGCAGCTTGTGTCCCTGTATTCTGAAAGCTACAATAGAAAAAGAAAAACTCAGGAGGAAAAAGCCGGTGAATTTTACCCCGATTGAAGAATTGTTTCGTGTGTTCGACGAAACTGCAAATATATTACAAGAAGAATTGGATTGTACATATCTTGAAGCGCTAGCCGAAACTGGAGAGAATATTTTCCATGGTGATGTAATTCAGGATGAGGTGAGTGAACTGAATCGCAAGCATCTCTTGAAACACTATGGAGAAATTACGATAACCAAATACAGCAAGGAAGAAATACGCAAAAGCTTTCAGCTTGCCATTTTGAAAGGGATGCAGCAAAACATCCAGCCTAACCACCAGATGACTCCCGATGCTGTAGGGATGTTTGTCAGTTATTTGGTTGGGAAATTTATGAGTAAGAATATTTCGTTTACACTTTTGGATCCTGCGGTTGGTACGGGAAATCTGCTGTTTACCGTAATGAATCATTTAACCGATAAGGATGTTCACGCCATTGGCTCCGATGTGGATGAAACCCTTATCAGGCTAGCATATGTTGGTGCGAACCTGCAGGAGCAGTCTGTCCAGTTTTTCAATCAGGACAGCCTCGAGCCGCTTTTTGTGGATCCGGTGGAAATAGTGGTCAGTGATTTGCCAGTCGGATATTATCCAAATGATGTACGGGCTGCAGATTATGAAATGCAGGCGGATAAGGGGCACTCATACTCCCATCATTTATTTATCGAGCAGAGTGTAAGGCATATTAAGGATGGAGGATATTTATTTTTCATAGTCCCCAACAGCATTTTTGAATCAGAGCAAGCTCCTAAGCTTAACAGCTTTGTAAAAAGCCATACCTTTATTCAAGGGATGGTTCAGCTGCCATTATCCCTTTTTAAGAATGAAGCAGCTGCGAAAAGCATTTTAATACTTCAAAAGAAAAAGGAAGGGGCACAGGCACCGAAAAATGCTTTACTTGTAAGTTTGCCGAAAATGTCAAATCGCCAAGCCATGCAAACGATAATGAAAGATATGGATGCCTGGTTTAAGGAAGAAAAATAATTTGGTGCTGAAAAATAAGAATAAAACTTTCTGAATATAATTATTTTTTGATGAAAACGATAACATGTCAGCTCGCTTCTTGATAAAAACTAACTTCAATGCTTAAATGGTTATTTGAAGTATGGCAATTTTGTGCGGAAATTACACACACTAATATAGATGTTGTACCTGATTTATTGCACATTCTCAAAGGAGCGGTTTCATGTCTAAAATCATAGCAATTAATGCAGGAAGTTCTTCGTTAAAATTTCAGTTATTCGAAATGCCGAGCGAAGAAGTTATTACAAAAGGGCTTGTTGAGAGAATCGGTTTAAACGACGCTATTTTTACCATTTCCGTTGGGGATGAAAAAATAAAGGAAGTAACTGATATCCCAAATCATGAAGTTGCAGTTAAACTCTTGCTTGAAAAACTAATTAAGCACGACATTATTAAATCATTTGATGAAATTGATGGTGTAGGACACCGGGTAGTGCATGGCGGTGAGATCTTTACGGATTCAGTATTGATAACAGATGAAGTGCTTGAACAAATTGAAAAGCTTTCTGATTTAGCGCCGCTGCATAATCCAGCTAATGTCACGGGAATTAAAGCGTTCCAGCAAATTCTGGGGAACGTGCCGGCTGTAGCGGTCTTTGATACTGCGTTCCACCAAACAATGCCTGGAAGCTCCTATTTATACAGCCTTCCATACGAATACTATGAAAAGTACGGAATCCGAAAATATGGGTTTCACGGAACTTCACATAAATATGTATCTCAGCGTGCAGCGGAGATGATTGGCCGGCCGCTTGAGCAGCTGCGTTTGATTTCATGTCATCTGGGCAACGGTGCCAGTATCGCTGCAATTGAAGGCGGAAAATCTATTGACACTTCTATGGGCTTCACGCCGCTTGCCGGTGTAACCATGGGTACACGTTCCGGGAACATTGATCCTGCACTGATTCCATTTATTATGGAGAAGACGGGAAAGACGGCTGATGAAGTACTGGATGTTCTTAATAAAGAAAGTGGAATGCTTGCTGTTTCCGGTTTTTCAAGTGACCTTCGCGATATCGAAATTGAGGCTGAAAAAGGCAATGAACGAGCTGAGCTGGCTTTAGAAGTCTTTGCCGGACGTATTCACAAGTACATCGGTTCCTATGCTGCAAGAATGAGCGGCGTGGATGCTGTAATTTTTACAGCTGGAATTGGGGAGAACAGCGAGACCATCCGGGCAAAAATTCTGCGCGGTTTGGAATTCATGGGCATCTATTGGGATCCAGCACTTAACAGAACTCGCGGTGAGGAAGCATTTATAAGCTATCCGCACTCACCTGTGAAAGTCATGGTCATCCCGACAAATGAGGAAGTCATGATAGCCCGGGATGTACTAAGAAAATCGTTTTAATACATTATTGGTAAGCCGTAAGAATAACAAAGACAGAAAACAAGTATAACGGAAAAAGAATAAGGGGCTGTTTAAGCCTCTTTTTTTTATTGGTTTATAATTGTCGGGTTGTGGATAACAAAAATTGTTTGAGCAAACCTGGTTTTTCCTATTAACCGGCATTAGCCGGGATCCAGGTTATCAAAAGCAACAGAAAAAGAAAAACGCCACATAATGGCGTTTTTCAGGCTGTTGAGAAAGTTTTTTCTCAGCAGCTTTTTTGCG
>NZ_QVTE01000052.1 GCF_003429095.1 Peribacillus saganii | reverse complement strand
CCCCCCCGGAAAAGCTTGGGACTTTTCATTCCCCCCCCCCCCCCTGGCTTAATACGAACACACCACAGCATTACCAATCTATACAATATCTGCATTTAGCCGGCTAATGCCAATATTGAAAGTGTGGTCAGAATATGGATTTTAGAGAAGCGGTTAAGGAGTTTCAAGTTTCTTATGACGATACTATTATAAATCGGATTATTTCGCAGCTTTCGCTAAACTTTGTTCCATATGAATTAACCGAGCCGGAGCAAATGATTGCATATATGGTAAAATCGCAGATCCGGCCGTATCTGGAGAAAGCCAAAAAAATTAGGAAGGGTACAAAAAACCGGTGGTATCGGTTTTTAGAGCTTATTTACGGAGATAATTACAGTGAACATGGCTATATCGGGCTGAATAGGATGTACAATCTAAATCTTTCACGTGAAAATAAATACTTATTGCCTGAAAGAGTTCGAGAAATGCTGCATGAAGATCTGCTTGCCGATTTGGATGAAGAAATCGGATTTTGGAACACCTTGCATGAAAAAGAGGACAAACTTCGGGAAAAATTGTTCCAGGAGGCGCTGCACTGCTGGGCAATTCCTGCTTTAGAATATGCCATTTACAGAGTCGATTCTGATTTGCCGGAACAGCAAATGGTTTCGCATATTAACCTTGCCTTTTTAACAAAGTATATTGAGCTCCGAACGAAATCGAAGCGGCTCTCACGAAAAAAAGTGGATGGCCATTGGATTTACTTCAAGGAGAAAGATGATCCTAAAGATATTAGGAAATAAATAACGTTTTGTGCGGTGCATAAAAAATTTGCAAAATAATTTAATTTTTATTCTGCCTGTGGACAAGTATCATGTCCCAGGTTTTTTAATGCATTAAAACGCGTCGGTAAAGCGTTTTTACATAATTTCAAGCCGAAGATAAACAATAATTTTTTCGGAAAAGACATACAAAAAGATGATATTGGAATACTTAAGCTCCACAAATGGGCTAGTGACTATGTCAAAAAGAATCTCCATACGTATAATGCATTATAAATAACCTATATGGATAAAGGACAGGGAGGATAATAATGAGTACTAATGAGAATTCAGTGATTGTTACTAATGAAACTGAAGTTAATACAGCTGCTGATACTGAAGTTAATACAGCTATTGAAACTGAAGTAAATGGGGTTAATGAAAATTCTATGAATGAGATGGCAACAGAGGTGCAAGCGTACCATTCATTTCTTGGATCTTTGAAAGGTAAGGTAGTAACTGTTTATCGCGGAGGCCCAGAGTCTAAAAAGGGCGTATTATTAGATGTGAAGTCAGATTTCATTGCTCTCTCCACGCAGAAAAATAACAATAATAATAATAATAACGACAATCAAAATAACAACAAGCAAAATCACCAAATCATCTACTATCAGGCTCAGCATGTAAAAAGCATCAGTGAAGACTCCAAGTCAAATTCCACTCAAACGATACCAATGATGAATAACCAAATGGACTACATTAACGCCGAAAGCTTCGTGGAACTTCTGAATCTAATGATAGATGAAAAAATCAAAATCAATCAGGGCGGTCCGGAATCAAAGAAAGGTATACTTGTTGAAGCTGCGAGTGATTACATTGCCTTATTTACTGATGATGATGGCATGGTCTACTTTAATATTAATCATGTTAAAAGTGTAAGCCTGCACCAAAACAAAAATGATAACAATAATCAAATGAAGATGGTGTATCCAGAAGCTGTAAGTGCAGCTAAATTTGAGGATGTGTTTAAGCATATGGAACATAAGTGGGTAGCGATTAACCGTGGTGGCGCTGAAGCGATGGAAGGTGTACTTGTTGAAAACTCAGGCGGCCACTATACCGTTGTAAGCAATCAAGAAGTGCTTCGCATCCACCCTTACCATATCAGAAGCATTAGCTCAGGTCCTAAAGGCTCTGCAAAAGGTTTGCAAAACCAGATGCAGAACCAGAACCAAAATAACAATGGTTACAATAATTACCAGTCTAATGATAACTCCGACAATTCCAATAACAACGTTAACAGAAGATCAGCCAGGAGAACACGAAACTCTTCTTATAGATTCGCCAGAAACTAGTGAAATCAAACAATGTAAAATCCTGCTTTAACCGATAAGGAAAGTCCAAAAGCAATCTCCATTAATGGTGTATTAGCGATAAAGCTGATACACCATTAATCTAACATCACATAGTAAAGGAGTGATAATGATGACCGGATTAAAAAGCTTCTTGGGAAAGGATGTAGAAGTTGAAATTTCAGGTAAAACATACTTTTCAGGAATCCTTATCGACATGGGATTGGACATTTTAGTTTTATTTAATGGCCGAAAGTACCTCTATATCCCGCTTTTACATCTGCATAATATTAAGGAGCGGGAAGTTAGGGGTCACGAAGAGCAAACTGAAAAACCTACGAATACAATGCCTTTTCAAAATGAAAAAGAAACCATTTCTTATCGTAAAATACTAACCAATGCGAAAGGTCAGTTCGTGGAGATTTTTGTAACTGGCAACATGTCCATACATGGGTATATTACAAATGTCTTAAACGATTATATTGTATTTTATTCACCAGTTTTTAAAACATTGTGTATTTCGATGCAGCATCTGAAATGGTTAACACCTTATACAAATAATTTGACCCCTTATACGCTAAACAATGCAGATCTCCCAGTGGTCCCTGCAAATATGCCTCTGGCTCGTTCCTTTGAAGAACAGCTGAAAAAGTTCGAAGGCCATTTGCTTGTTTTTGATTTAGGCCATGATCCCAATAAAGTCGGGCTCCTTAAAAATATTAACAACAATATTGCCGAACTTGTAAATGCTGAAGGCAAGACGATATTCTGGAAACTTATGCATTTAAAAACAGTTCACAATATAACATAAAATGCTGTAATGTCAGCAAAAGAATCAGGCCGTTCGCAAAGAGTCACAAACGTGGCTAGCTGCATCGGCCTTTTCATATGTTAACAAAAAGGCAATCAGTTCTGTGGAAACGAGAAGCCGATCCGAATAGTTAAGCAGTTAAACAGCCTTCAAGTTAAAAAGATGGCGTGGTAAGTAATACGTGTGTTGTTTACACAGGTGCTGCTGTCTGAAGAGGACTGCTGACATAGTTCAGATTTTGCTATATCGAATTCGGATCATTTCTATGGCGATTCAAAGATTCCTTTTACAATAAAGGCAGGTTCAGGTTCTACTGAGCCAGCCTTTATTCTATACATTTCCTGTGTTCTAGTAAAATATTAAATCTACCCAGAAATATAAGATGGTGAGTGTGAAGGCGACTGTAAGAGGAATCGCAAGTATGGTTACTCCGATATACTTGCTCCATGAAATTTTCACCTGATTACCTCTTAAAATATGCATCCAGATAAGGGTAGCCAATGTACCGGTTGGCAATAACAAGGATCCCATATCACTGCCGATGATATTAGCTAAATAAATGGTTTTCAAAGTGATGGGATCAAGCCCCATTTCTGTTAAAGCCATAGTACCGATCATCAGTGCAGGGTGATTATTAAAAATATTAGACAGTACTGAGAGGATTGTACCCATTACAAGGGTTGCATTAAATAAACTGGAGCTGACGATCGGTTCAATATAGCTGATCAAGAGGGTGGTTAAACCAATATTGTGAAGGCCATAAACTATGACGTACATCGTAAAGGCGAAAACGAATATATGCCATGGAATCTTTTTTAGCAAATCCAGCGGGCTAATTTTTAAATACCACCATCGCCAACCTAAGAGGATAATGGAACTGACAACTGCAACCATTGAAACGGAAATAGAATAGTAGGATGCGACGAATAAGGAAATCCTGACTAACAGCACAAAAGCAAGCACGGATACCATCAATTTTGTTTGCTGTCTCATTTTTGACCGGTCAGGCTCAGATTGCAATGGATGTAAGGCTGACAACTTTGAATAATCTATAGGCTTTGGGAAAAAAGGGATCTTCTTGGGCATTTCTCTATAAAAAATGATATATAAAAGAAAGGTAAGAAACAGCAATCCGAGCGTTCCTGGAACAAACATCATGGCGGTATGGAGATAAAGATCCATTCCTATGATTTCCAGTGCAATCAGGTTCACAATATTACTAACCCCTATCGGAGCACTTGAAGCAGTTGCAATTAAAGCGCCTGAGATTAAATAGGGCAGCTTTTGATGATTTTTTAACCCTAAATTTCGTAAGAGTAAAATCAGGATAGGCGTTGTGATAAGAATACTTCCATCATTATTAAGAAACAGGGTCATTAAAAAACAAAGCATATTTGTGAGCCAAAATAGCCTTATGCCAGAACCTTTTGAGGCCTTAAGCATTTTGGCAGCAACCCAGTTGAAAAAGCCAATACTCTCAAGAGCTATCGCCATGACCATTGTCGCCATGATGGTTACG
Source organism: Peribacillus saganii (assembly GCF_003429095.1). GTDB lineage: Bacteria > Bacillota > Bacilli > Bacillales > DSM-1321 > Peribacillus > Peribacillus saganii. The sequence continues at coordinate 7,811 of NZ_QVTE01000052.1, read as the reverse complement.
GCAGCTCCTGTCACCTTCGTCCCAATATCTCCAATATCTGCTAAAGAAACACTTCCGCAAAGAAAAATCAGTACTGCTCCGGCCGTTGCCGGGATTGCTTCATTTATCCCTTTAGGCCTCCAAAATATAAAAATCATTGTTATGACGAATGAAAGTATTGTAAGAAACGGGGTTAATTCAGCCATACCTTATACCTGCCCTGGACTTTTATTACAGTACTAATAAAAATCACCTCTTCCCAATGTCTTTAATAACTGTTTGTACTCTATCTATATGTGACTATAAAAACCGTTGTCCTAGCCGTTTTCCCTATAAAAAGAAAAATCCACGAATGCCTTGAACGGATATTTGTACTAGTATGTTGAAGGCCTACTAACGAAATTGGGAAAGTGTGCGTGATTCCGAACGGGTTAAAAAGGGCTTTTTTTTTTGCGTGAAATTAGGAAATAGTACAAACCCATGATAGGGCAGGTACATACAGTATCAAAGATATAGTTGAGCAAGATTTTGGGAACTTATCTTACGTAAAGAGGAAGTGGATTGATGGATACGAAAGGACAACATCTCATCATTGATGCGTATGGCTGTCAAGCGGACATTCTTAATGATGAGGGCAGATTAAAAGATTTATTAATAAAAGCGGTTAATGATGTTGGTATGGAGATCCTGTCTGTATATTTTCATTCTTTTACACCACAGGGAGTAACAGGGGTTATCGTTCTTTCAACCTCGCATTTCTCAATACACACATGGCCAGAACATCAATACGCTGCCTTTGATTTATACACTTGCGGATCACAGGAATTATGGCCAGCTTTAAACGAGATACTGATTCAGATGCAGGCGGAAAACGCGCGTGTTTACGAGGTAGCGCGCGGTGATGGCTCTGGCAAGCTTCCTGTTATGAGGCGTATAAATTTTAAAGACGCTGGGGCAGAAACAAGCCAAGAATCACGGGAGCTTTTTCAATTAAGGGATGACCGGGGCAACGAATGGGATATGAAAGCTTTAAGGGAAATGCTTTATGGTAAGCATACAATACACTACCATGGATCCAGTCCCTTCCAGGACATTGTATTGGTTGAGGGCAATGATCTCCGTCTTTATTTAAATCAGGAGCTTCAGTTTTCTTCACTGGACGAGCGGCATTACCATGAAGCGTTAGTTTACCCAGCAATGGAAACGGCTGCCTCTACTGAACGAGTGCTGATTTTGGGCGGGGGAGATGGGCTTGCCCTGCGTGAAGTTCTTAAATATCCTGACGTGAAGCATGTCGACCTAGTTGATATAGACCCTGTTATGATTGAGCTTTCCAAAACGAACCCGGCTCTTCTTGCCCAGAACAACAGATCCTTCCATGACAGCAGGGTGACTGCTCATGTCGAGGATGCCATAAAATATATAGCCTCATGCAAAGACAGATATGATGTGATTATCATAGATTTTCCGGATCCTGTTGACGAGAACATTAGTACTTTATACACAAAGGAACTATTCAAGGATATTGCAGACCTCTTGTCCAAGGAAGGAGCATTAGTTTGCCAATCAAACTCTCCGGAAGATGCCCCAGTAGCCTTTTGGAGCGTTGGTGAAACCCTTAGCACAACTGGGCTGAACACCTTGGCATATGTTGTTGTTGTTCCTTCCTTCGGCTTATGGGGCTTTCATCTCGCAACAAGGGAAAAAATGGCTGAGAAATTTCCTGAAATCTCTGTACCTCACCAAGCCCTTCCAGCTAATATGAACCATTTGCTGATGATTCCTGAATCAATTATGGAAGAACGTGAAGATGCAATTGTTAATAGTAAAAGCAATTTACAATTACACGAGATATACCAACAGGAAATAGAGAACTGGGATTAATGCTCGGCTTAAACAAAAAACCACCTCAATGCCGAAACAAAAGGCATTAAAAGGTGGTTTTTTACCGTTAATTAAAAAATGGCTAGCTTAAAGTGAAAACAGAAAACAAATTAAAACGCCCAATCCCCATTTTTAAATACAGGTTCACTGGTGCCATTTTCTTTAATACCGTCGATATCCATTTCGGCAGAACCGATCATGAAGTCAACATGTGTTAAGCTTTCGTTTAAGCCATGCTCCGCAAGCTCTTCAGGTGACATCTTCTTGCCACCCTCAAGGCAGAAGGAATAGGAGCTTCCAATTGCCAGGTGGTTTGATGCATTTTCATCAAATAGTGTGTTATAGAATAGAATGTTTGACTGGGAAATTGGAGAATTGAAAGGTACAAGGGCCACTTCGCCAAGATAATGGGAACCTTCATCAGTCTCTACAAGCTGCTTTAAAATTTCTTCGCCTTCTTCAGCTTTTACATCGACAATCCTGCCGTCCTTGAATGTGATCATAAAGTTGTCGATAATGTTGCCTCCATAGCTAAGCGGCTTCGTGCTGGAAACTGTACCATTTACTCCTGTTTTTAAAGGAACAGTGAAAACTTCTTCAGTTGGCATATTTGCCATGAAATCAATGCCCTTTTCGTTGACGCTTCCGGCTCCCACCCAGATATGTTTTTCAGGAAGCTCAATTGTTAAATCAGTTCCCGGTGCACGATAATGAAGTTTTTTATAATGTTTCCCGTTTAAGTAATCAACCTTTTTGTGCAGTGTTTCATTGTGAGTTTTCCACGCTTCAACCGGTTTTTCTTTATCGATGCGTACTGTCTTGAAGATAGCTTCCCATAGAAGGTCAACTCTGCTTTCCGCAGGCTCTTCAGGGAAAACCATATCTGCCCATGCCTGGGAAGGAACCGCAATAATGGACCAGCTGACCTTATCTGACTGTACCATTTGGCGGTATTGTTTAAGTGCCGCACCTGCTGCTTTTTGGAAGCTGCTGATTCGCTCAGGTTTTACACCTTTAAGCAAAGCAGGGCTTGAGGATAAGATATGAAGGAAAGCAGCTCCTTTTTCTGCAAGTTCAATTTGTTCCTTTGCGCGGTGTTCAGGATATTCTGTAAACACTTCATCGGAAGCCATATCATATTTAAGTCGGGAAAGAGTGTCATCACTAAAATTCACAATTACGTTACTTGCTCCGGCTTCATAAGCCTTTTTGGCAATAAGGCGGGCAAGCTCTGCACCTTCTAACAACACATTGACAACAAGTGTCTGGCCTTTCTGAATATTTACGCCCACTTTAACAGCAAGTTCAGCGTACTTTTCTAATTGTTTTTGAAAATCTTTCATTATTTATGCTCCTTATTTTACAATTTTTTCGCATTTTATTGTAGCCCATTTTCCTATTGAATGATACAATCCACAGTTAATAAATATTCTATAGTAAACATGAAAATCCTCTTAAATGTGTATGAAAGGTTTTCTATCTGTTCATTGACTTTTTCATTCTATACAATGCAAAACCCGGCCGGTGGAACAGCCAGGTCTTGTGCAGAAAAAAGTCGTCAGTCGCTTTACTATTTAAAAAGCAGTTTAGATTTTAGCCTTTGTTGTTTGAGGCCTCTTCAAAAATGATTTTTTCAAGAGCTTCTTTTGAATGAAGGCCCTGAACCCGGCGGCTGCCAATGAAGAAGGTTGGCACCGCAGTAATGGAGGCTTCATAGTAGGCATGGCGCAGTGCCTGCTTGTGATGCGGTTCGTATCTTCTTTCTTTCAGTGCTTCTTCAATACCGCTGCGATCCACGCCGGCGGTTTCGGTTATGTCTGCCAGAACATCTATTTTCCCAATATCCTTTCCATCCTCCCAATACGCACGGAGTACGGCCTCAACATACTCATTGCCTTTGCCTTGTTCCTTCGCGAAGCGGAACCCTTCATGGGCCAAATGGGTATGAGGAGCAGGATCAACTGCAGGCATGTTCATTTTGACTCCGAGGCGATCGGCCAGCGGAGCAATCGATTGCTCCCACCCTTGGCGGTAACGCGGATCCTTTAAGGAAACCGTTTCAGCAGGGTAGGGCCGCAATTCAAACGGCATCCATTCAATTTCAACATCTTTGCCTTTTATTGCTTCCTTAAGCGGAGCCTCCGCTAAATAACAAAACGGTCAAACATAATCAGAATAAATCCGGATTTTTAAAGACATATAAATCTCCTCCTTTTCTGTAGTTTATCAACATGTTTAAAGACAATACGAATAAAATGCCTGATGCATTTATTATTAAACAAAAGTGAGAAAGAAAAAACCTGTTGACTTTTCATTAGAAATAAATATAATTAAATATGTACTCTAAGTCATGCATTTATTTAGCAAGCATGATTTACCACGTTTTCGATCTGTTAGCTCAGCTGGGAGAGCACTACCTTGACAGGGTAGGGGTCGGCGGTTCGAGCCCGTCACAGGTCATCCTATTCAGAAGCCTCAGTCCCTTGCTATACAAGGGACTGAGGCTTTTTTGTTGTTTACTAACTGCGCTCAAAATGGCACTCTCAGCGGGAGTGGTGCCATTTTTGTGCCAGAGTAATTTAGTTAGATTTAGCGAACAAGGCATCGATCTGATTTGCCGCTTCCTCCTGCATGCTTGGTAACACGTGAGAGTATATATCTAGCGTTGTTTTAATGTTGCTGTGTCCTAAACGTTCTGAAATAACTTTGGCGTGTATCCCTTGCTCAAGGAGCATGGTAGCATGCGAATGGCGTAAATCATGAAAACGAATGGCAGGGACGCCAGCATCTTCAACCAGTCGAAGAAAAGTTCGTTTTAGGTTATTAGGATTAACGGGTGTTCCTTTTGTAGTACAAACTACTAAATCATTATCCCGATAATCTGGACCGCACTTTAACTTTTCTTTAGCTATGCTAACCTTTTGTGACTGTAAAGCAAGGAGAGTTTCTTCAGGTGGTGTAATACTTCTTATACCGCTATTAGTTTTAGCACCGGGGATAAATTGTTTTCCGTCCTTACTAAGGGTTTGTCGAACATACAGTACTCCCTTTTTGTAACGATTTTATTGTTATATTTTTTAGGATAGTGAAGTATCTCAAATCAAAAATTAAACAACCATATTTTAACCCGGTCCTAAATTTGAACGGGGATATGTGTTTCTGGCATTTAAATAATGTATATTTTGGCAGTATGTTCATTCAGCATTTTGAATCATTGCACAACGAAAAACTGTATAGCTTATTTTTATACACAAATGTCAAGCTCTGCTTATTGTATTAACGGGAGGTTAGTTAAACAAGGAATAAAAAAAGAGCATATCCCTATGCCCTATACATTATCCAATTAGTATCTTTTCTTCTGCATAACGAACTTTTGGCTTGTTCGAATGAATCGCAAGAGCAAAAGCCATTGTCAAAGGACCCACTCTTCCTATGAACATCATTATTGTTATTAGAATCTTTCCCCATGGACTTAGTTCTGGAGTTAACCCCGCACTCATTCCAACAGTACCAAATGCGGAAACTGTTTCAAAAGCGATTACGGACATATCTGCTCCTTTCTCAGTAATCGTCAGTAAGAAGAAGATTATAAAACTAAAAAGCATTCCTGAAACAGCGATGGACAAAGCCCTCAATACAAGAGGGGTTGGGATTCTGCGTTTAAATACATTAACATCATCCCGATTAGTAACAACTGCCCAAAGAGCGAATAGAAGCAAAGCAAATGTTGTGACTTTGATTCCGCCGCCTGTTGAACCAGGAGATGCACCAATAAACATTAATGCCATCATATAAACAAGGGAACTAAGTTCCATTTGGCTAATATCGATGGTATTGAATCCTGCCGTACGAGGGACTACTCCTTGAAAGTATGCAGCCCACCATTTGTCAGTCGTTCCCAAACTTCCGAAAGTAGCTGGATTATTATATTCCAAACCAAAAATGACCAATGTACTAACGATATTAAGGACTAAAGTGAAAATTAACACTATTTTAGTGTGAAGAGAGAGTTTTCTTATATTCCTTTTTTCAAATATATCAGCGACAACGAAAAATCCAATACCACCTATTATAAATAAAGAAGTAATAACAATATTGACCGTAGGGTCACCCACCCATTTGCTCAAACTATCAGGTTCGAGCCCAAACCCCGCATTGTTAAAGGCAGAAACGGAATGAAATATTCCGTAGAATACAGCCTTCCCTACACTCATCTCCTGTGCCCATCTTATTGCCAATATAAAGGCTCCAATTGCTTCGACGATCAGTGTGATGATGATAACTCTTTGAACAAGAAGGATGACTCCTTGTATTGAAAGTGCATTCATAGATTCTTTAAGGAGGAGCCTCTGTTTAAAACCTATCTTTTTACCCAATACGATAAACATTAAGATTCCGCTAGTCATAAAACCCCAGCCGCCCAGTTGAATTAGTACGAGTAAAACAACCTGTCCAAACAAAGTAAAGGTAGTTCCAGTATCAACTACCGCCAACCCCGTAACACAAACAGCGGAAGTAGCTTCAAAAAGGGCATCAATCAAACTGAGGTGATGCCTGTCTTTGGTTGCTGCAGGAATCATAAATAAGCAAGTCCCAATAAAGATTAAGCCCATAAAACCGAGTATTAAAATGTGTGCGGGGTTTAACTGTATTGTTTTGTATCTTCGAAGATTTTTTGGCATCATATCCCTCTTTTTTGGACTGATTTTTTTATAATATTCTCTTGTCATCTCTTTTTCAACCTGGAGGGCAGGTTTGAAATAATTATTAAGCAGCAGTCCTTTTTTGTAAACATTTATTTGAAAAAAGGATTGTGAATCATTGTACTTAACCAAACGGGTGCACTAACACAATAAAAAATAAAATTAAAGAGCTTAAAATATGCAAGTTTTATGCACTACTTGCGTATTTTGGCCCTTTTATTTTTCATAAAAGATAATGCAATTTTCACGGCACCAACCATTTTTGTCCATCCCAGTAACCTAATCAAGAGTTTGCAAGTGTGCCTAATTTCCTTCACTATGCATGCATAGGTCATTAACAAGGCTTAATTTTGCTACAACACACTTCTTATAACTGCAGAGTGCTCTAATATGTGTGCTTAGGCATGCACTTCGCAACGCGATGGCAAATTTCTTAGTTTAAGTATATGAACATATTGGGTAAAGTAACTGCACTTCCAAGGTAGGATAGCGAGAGTGGCTATCATGATATTAGGCGGAGGAGGTGCCTAATTTCCTATCACTTGTTCTTATTTGAATACACACAAGGTTTTTAACTTCCTTGATCTTTTATATATTGTATCCAACGATAACAAGGGGAAGATTAGATGGCTATTAATCAAATTAAGAACATGTTAAATGAATTAATCCATTATAAAGATCCGGAAATAACTCACATCTATTCCCGGTATGAAGTTCCTTTTTCAGTCACATTAAAAAAGGGAGAGACTCCGCATCGTTTTATAATCACTTTCATGGAAGAGGAAAATGTGGAACTATTAGCTAATCTAGAAACATCCGTTCGCATCATGGATGAATTAATAGAACTTCAGGAAGAGGTGACTTGATGCAACTAATTGAATTGATAGGTTGGACGCTAACCATTATACTGTCTGTTGCTTTTATTACTGCAATATGTATGGTTGGCCGACGACCTAAATACCTACACATAGATAAGGCCGATAAGAACAAATATGACTTTTACAAAGTGGATTACACCAGACTACAGAGAGAACAAGAAAAATAGCCGATTTACTGGACATTATTAGGATCAATATCTTTAGGGAGCAAATGATTGTTTTGACTCTTAACTCCTCCGTACCTTCCAATCCATTTTGCTCCCTTTTACTGGCTATTCACATCGTTGCAGAAAGTTTGTGAAATACTGTACTTAAACTATTGGGTGCGTGTGCGGCCGAGCATAGGTCGTATCATATAGCGGGTGGG
>NZ_QVTE01000051.1 GCF_003429095.1 Peribacillus saganii | reverse complement strand
ATAAGCCAATCACTTCGGAAGGCAAAAAGCGCCTTCTGTCAGCGCTGTCATATGCTTGTCAGAGGCCCACAGGATGTGGGTCAGAACGGCGAAGACATGCGGACGTGGCGAATTTAGCCGTTCGTCCTCTAAATCAGGGCGCTTCCGCTTTTCCATTCACATTTTCTTGTGCTGTGTTTATTCGGGGAAGCCAATTCAACGTCCTGCGGGAAAAACGGGTCAAGGGAGACCCCACTGGCAAACGCCGAGGAGGCTCCCGAACCGCCACTAGAGCGGAAAACAACAGGCGAGTTTAACAGTAAAGCATTCCATAAAGAAACAGGGATATCTCCTGCCTATAAAGAAAAATCCTGGCCATCATTGATTGCCCAATGAAGGTTCAGGATTTTTTATAATGAAATAAGTTTAACTATTTTGAAAGTTATTCATTTCGTAATCTGTGAGGGTCTTGATCATTTCGTAAAATTCTAAAGGGGTACAGAACTGCTCGACCGACAAATTTTGCTTTACCCAAGTGATTAATTCACCAGGTGTGTTGAAAAATTCTCCGCTTGAATCACTTTTTCGTATCATGTACCTGCCATTGTCATCATCGACTGTTATCTCGACAGGCAGGGCACAATCAGTTGAACATAGGGAAAACTCCATTATTTAAACCTCCCCAATTTAAAATGAACCCTTTTATTCCTCATTACTCAATAAATGCAAACGCTTACCTTTTACTATTATATTTACAAATTTTATCCTTATCCACAAAAATGCTTTCAGGTGTGTGAATTTTTTGAAAAATAAGTTGAACTGTTCTTATAAAGTGTTATAATTTACAGATTAATAATACCTGATTTCAGTCGGGGTAAAAAATTCACAGGATAGAGGAGAAGGTAATGACTCAAACCGTTTCTGTAAAAAAGTGGCTTACGATTGAAGACATCCTGATTGCTTATAATCAGCTAAAGGACCTTGTTTCACACACTCCTCTTCAGAAGAATGAAGTGCTTTCTGAGAAATATGGATGCAGTGTTTATGTGAAACGGGAAGATTTACAGCATGTACGATCTTTTAAATTGAGAGGTGCTTACCATAAAATAAAATCCCTGCCTGCAGATAAAATTGAAAACGGGGTTGTTTGCGCGAGTGCCGGCAATCACGCCCAGGGTGTAGCCTATGCATGCAGGCAATTAGGCATACGCGGGAAGATTTTTATGCCAGCCACGACGCCAAGGCAAAAAGTCAACCAGGTAGAGCTGTTCGGAAAAGGAGCAGTGGAGATTGAATTAGTTGGGGATACCTTTGACGATTCATTTTCAAAAGCGGTAGAGTGCGCAGAGAAGGACAAAATGGTGTTCATCCACCCTTTTGACGATGAAAAAGTAATGGCTGGGCAAGGAACAGTAGCAGTCGAAATACTGAATGATATTGATGAACAGATCGATTTTGTTTTTGCAGGAATTGGCGGGGGAGGCTTAATGGCCGGCTTATCCACCTACTTGAAAACAATTTCCCCACAAACCCGCTGCATTGGTGTGGAGCCTGCTGGTGCTGCATCGATGAAAACAGCTATCTCACAGGGCGGGATAACCGCATTGGAATCCATCGAGACCTTTGTTGACGGAGCTGCTGTTAAATGTGTTGGGCAAAAAACGTTTGAAATATGCAGGGAGCTTATAGATGATATCCTGCTTGTTCCGGAGGGGAAAATCTGCACCACCATTTTGGAATTGTATAACGAGCATGCAATCGTGGCAGAACCGGCAGGCGCGCTGTCTATTGCCGCATTGGACCTTTATCGTGAAGAAATTAAGGGAAAAACGGTTGTCTGCGTCATTTCTGGCGGAAATAACGATATCGGCAGAATGCAGGAAATAAAAGAACGTTCCCTGCAATACGAAGGACTGCTCTATTATTTCATTGTAAATTTCCCGCAGCGGGCAGGTGCACTAAGAGAGTTCCTTGATGAAGTTCTTGGACCAACTGATGATATTACCAGATTTGAATATACAAAGAAAAACAATAAAGACAGCGGGCCAGCCCTTGTGGGGATCGAACTTAAGAACCGGCAGGATTATCAAGGTTTGATCAACCGGATGGCTCAAAAGGGTTTCCCTTTTATGGAAGTGAATAAGGATAGCAATTTATTTCATTTGTTAATTTAACGGGTTAGCTGCAGGCATGTTTTCAACCCTTGCACGATCGGAAAAAATAGAATAGAATATTAATGGGTTTTTAAATGGCCCATGTACTTTATTTAGGTAATGTAAATTTACTATGAACATTCTGTTATAGTGAACAATTGCCCGTTGAAAAATACTATAATGGTACTAGTAAGTGGCAACGGCCACACAAATCAAAAGGGGATGTTTGCATGCTTTCAAATATCGGCATACCAGGCTTGATCTTAATCCTTGTACTTGCTCTCATTATCTTTGGACCTAAAAAGCTTCCAGAGATTGGACGCGCATTCGGCCAAACTTTGCGTGAATTTAAAAAGTCTACCCGCGAGCTTACTAGCGACGTGATGGATGAATTTGAAGAAGAAAAGAAGAAAGTGGTCAAATAATATATTTGAAAGTTTTTCGGGTGTGAGATGAAACAGTCTTACACCTTTTTAATGGGTTTTATTTTATGCAAAAAAATAGTGCCCAGCGGTTTATCGCATTAGCTTTTCTGCTTGGATAGCCAATGTATTAGCAATTCACTTAAAGAAGGCGTGAGAAAATGGAAGAAAAAGACATCAACATGATAGAACATTTGGACGAACTAAGAAAGCGTCTGATTTTTACAGCTTTATCCTTCATAGCATTCTTTATTGTTGGCTTTATATTTGTAGAGGATATTTATAAATGGTTTGTAAAGGATCTTGATGTAAAATTAATGGTCTTAGGTCCGAGTGACATCATCTGGGTTTATTTTATGCTAGCCGCTGTAATTGCGGTTGCAGGAACCATACCGGTTCTCGCTACCCAGATTTGGCTTTTTGTAAAGCCTGCTTTAAATCCGATTGAAAAGAAAGCGACATTATCTTATATTCCAGCACTTTTTATTTTGTTTATTGCCGGACTTGCTTTTGGATATTTTGTAATCTTCCCGACTGTCTTGAACTTTTTGGTCGAGCTTGGCGGCGACATGTTTGTAACGAACTTTACTGCGGACAAATATTTCCGTTTTGTACTGCACATGACCATGCCATTTGCCATATTGTTTGAGCTTCCGGTCGTCGTTATGTTCCTGACATCTATTGGGGTTATCAACCCGTATGTCCTCCAGAAGGTTAGGAAATATGCATACTTCGTTCTTGTCGTCATTTCAGTGGTCATTTCGCCGCCGGATATAATGTCAGACATATTGGTAACGATTCCTCTGCTGCTCCTTTATGAAATCAGCATTACACTTTCAAAGATTGTCTTTAAACGGAAAGCCAAGCGGGAGCAACTAATGGAAGAACAATATGAATCAGGTGGGCCAGTTTAAAATAGAATAGTTTTCTCATAAAAAATCCCGTTGCATAATGCAGCGGGATAAATTTTTTTTGCAATTAAGCGCTTTTTGACAATTTAAGACACACATTTCGTGTATAATATAATCAAACGGTGAAAAAGAGGATTGATATTTTGTTATTAAAAAGCCTGGAGTTCAAAAATGCTGTTGGACAGAAGGTTAAAATTATCCACATTCCAGTATTGGAGGAAGATAACACTTATCACTTTATGATTTCAGCCCGATTAGAAATGTTAATGAGGACCGTTTACAAAGCGACAGATGCTAAAAAAGTCTATTCGTTTAAAGACCATTTAAGGCAGGTTCTAAAATGGCCCGTTTATAAGCAGCTTTTTCAACATGATGAATTAAAGAATAATGCCTAACACCTGCACCTATATTTATGGGTGCTTTTCTATTGCAGCGATAATATTTTTTTCGTGAGATAAATAGTCGAAAACCGCTATTTAGTAGTTTGAAACACATATCTGAAAAGGTATAATATTATATAAGTGTAAAAAGTAGGGATGTGGAATAGTGGTTAAGGTTAAAATAGTTACGGATTCAACTGCCGATATGTCGGCAGAGGAATTAGAAGAGTATGGAGTCACGATGGTGCCGCTGTCAATTACTATTGACGGTGAAACCTTCCTAGATAAAGTTGATATGTTTCCTGAAGAATTTATCACCCGAATGAAGAGTGCAAGCGATCTGCCCAAAAGTTCTCAGCCTCCAGCGGGAAAGTTTGTAGAGGTTTATGAAGAGCTTGCCAAGGATGGCAGTGAAATTATTTCCATACATATGACTGGCGGCATGAGCGGTACGGTCCGGTCGGCTGAAAGCGCTGCAACGATGACAGAAGCAAAAGTAACAGTGTTCGATTCCAAGTTTATTTCGAAGGCACTTTCCTTTCAAGTCATTGAAGCAGCAAAAATGGCTGCCAGCGGAAAATCAACCGCGGAAATCATCAAGAGGCTCGAAGAAATCCGCAGAAATTCCACACTGTATATTGCGATAGATACACTGGAAAATCTGGTTAAGGGTGGAAGGATTGGCAAGGCAGCCGGTTTTATTGGATCATTGCTGAATATTAAACCCATTGCCCGTCTCGAAGATGGTGTACTTAATCAGGCATTAAAGGCGAGAAGCCAATCACAGATTGTAAAGCTGTTGCTTAAACAATTTATGGAGGATACTAAAGGAAAGGAAATTCTTGGTGTGGGAATTGCTCATGTAAATGGCCAGGAGCTTGCCAACAAACTAAAACAAGCAATTATTGATAATAGCGGATTCCAAAATGTTGAAGTAGTTTTCACAACACCTGTCATCAGCACTCATGCCGGCCCAGGCGCAGTGGGGTTCATGTATTATTCGAAATAAATCGCAAATGTCCAAGCTGTCACATTGAATATTGTCACGGAAATTAAGATCCATTTTGACGCAATAATGTCAGTAGCCTCATTTTTTTATAAATACAGCAAAGCAGCCCCGGCCATAATGTAAGGCAGGGGCTGCTTGAACGACGAAGTTCAAGGATACCAGCGCTTTTAATTGGTTCACCCTTTAGGCATTTGTGTAGGCGTTGGTGCTGCAAATCCTTCTTTATATTTGTCATCAATATAATCACGGATTTCTTTTATGCCTTTTCCAGATTTGTATAGATTGATAGATTCAGCAGCCGTCTCGAGGCAAACTCCGCAGCGGGTTCCATGGTCGTCCCAAACAACAGCGCCATTTTCTTTATTTTCATGAATAAAGCAATCATAATTATCGCGATGTCCGACAGATTCTCCACAGCCGCAATAGCACGGGATATTCTCCAGCAGCTCCTTGTTCTGGCCGGCAGCAGCATAAATTACACCCATTGCTTCGTCCTTATCCTGTAAAAAGCCAGGAAGCTCCTTCGCTGACGCTGTTTCTTCCCTAAGGTCTCCATGTGGTAAGTGTTCTTGGTGGGCGCCGCCGGATGCTTCATGTTTAGAGGTGTGTTCCTTTGCAGTTTTGGTTTCATCTTGAGAAGTTCCGCATCCGCCTAGGAATAATGCAGACAATAGCAGCATGGTTCCTGCTTTTGCATAGATTTTTTTCATAAATGTAAGTCACCTGCCAAATATTTTTCCAAAATGCATGCTAATCATATCATAGAAACAATAAGAACTGCTCCAATCATAAAAGATTCTATAAATTGTCACATTTTCACGCAGATAAGCGAATCGTTATCTATCAAGGAATTTTTATTAAAGTTCCATAAATTATGAGGAAAATCTTCCTTTCCACACTATGAGCCATTTGTTAAAATAGATTGATATGAACTAGTCCCAAAGGGTGGAATAAATGAAAAACATAAAACTAGCAGCAGTGATATTAGCAGCAGGTGTTTTATTATTGATATCTGGATGCGGAAAAACAGAAGTGCCAAACGCAAAAAATTGGCCGGTAGAGGATTTTGCCTTTACTGACCAGGAAGGTGCTTCTTTTTCGAAAAAGGATTTGAAAGGCAAGGTATGGGTCTCGAATTTCATCTTTACAAGCTGTGAAGATGTTTGTCTTCCAATGACAGCAAATATGGCCAAGCTACAGGAGAAACTGAAGGATGAAGGAATTAAAGATGTAGAATTGGTTTCCTTCTCTATCGATCCGGAAGTAGATAAACCTGAGGTCTTAAAAGAATTTGGTTCAAATTTCAATGCTGACTTTTCAAATTGGCATTTTCTGACTGGATACAAGCAGGAGGAGATTGAAAGTTTAGCCAAGGAAAGCTTTAAGGCTATTGTGCAAAAACCGGAAGGCTCAGACCAGGTAATACATGGAACAGATTTCTATCTGATGGATGAAGAAGGAAAAATAATCAACTATTATTCAGGTTTGGATAAAATGCCGTTTGACGAAATCGTTAAACATATCAAGATATTGCAAAGTAATTAGGGGCCTATCCAGCAAAACTGCCATTAAAACAAGTCAGCCACTCTGAAATTCGGAGAACTGATGCCTTTTAATGGCATGGATGCGGGATAGAGCCTCTTTATCTTTTAGGGACCAGAATATCGCCTGGGTTTCGAATTTTAGCCAGGTGATATAATATAAATAGGTAATGGGCAGGTGAATTTAATGTTCAGGAAAATATTCCTTTTATTCATATGCACAATGACATTGGCTGCTTGTAACAGGCAGTCGGCAGTTTTACTGGACGAACCGAAACATCAGCAGCAAAGCGAAATAGATTTACGGACGAAAGAAGCTATACCTGCGTCCTTTTTTCCAGAGCCGTTAAAGGTTGTGGCGATTGGTGATTCCCTGACAGAAGGAGTAGGTTCCAGTAAGAGAAATGGCGGCTATTTGCCATACCTGGAAACGATGCTGGTGGAAGAAACCCTGCTCCATTCAGCTGATATTAGCAATTTTGGAATAAAGGGGAACCGTACAGACCAGCTTTTGAAGCGGTTAAATACAGCCGAACTGAAGCTGGAAATAGAGAAAAGCGATGCAGTAATAATCACTATCGGGGGAAATGATGTTATGAAGGTTGTCCGGGACAACATCATGAACCTGAAGATGGAACCTTTTATTGATGCAAGGGTTGAATATGAATCAAGGCTTAAGGACATAATAGCTAAAGTGCGCAGCAGCAATCCTGATGCTGAAATTTACCTGGTAGGCTTATATAACCCATTCTCCCGCTACCTCGGTGAATTGGACGTTATTATGAGTGCTTGGAATTCCAGCAGTGAAGCGGTGCTCTCAGGGTTTGAAAACACGCATTTCATTCAGATTGGTGATGTTTTTAAAAATTCCAAGGAAGATTTGTTGTTCACAGAGGATTACTTTCATCCAAATGATAGAGGCTATGAACTTATAGCAACTCAAATATATAGACAGATGGAGCAGTATTCCATCAAAGAATATGCGTACAAATAATACAGCTGAAGCAGAGGGGGCTTGCGGATGGCAGGAGGAAAAAAATGGAGGACATTGTTCTTTGGTTTGCTCTTAATAAATATAATTGCTATCGCCCTTTTTGTTATTCTTATTAGCTTGCCGGCAGATAAAAATGAGCTGAAGCAGAATAGCTGGGCAGATGATGAGGATGTGCAATTTAAAGTCCGTACCAATAAAAGTGACCTCAATATCCTGATTAATCGGTATCTTGAGAATGAAGGCTTGACTGGACCAGTTGATTATCATGTCATCTTGGCTGATCAAGTAGAATTATTCGGGACTGTTCCGGCATTTGGCCGGGATTTTAAGATGAAGCTTACTTTTGAGCCGGAAGCATTAGATAATGGCAATTTGCTATTAAAGCAAAAGTCCGTTTCGCTCGGGCAGCTGAATCTGCCAGTTTCGTATATTTTAAGCTTCATAAAAAAACAATACAAAATGCCTAATTGGGTGAGCATTCAGCCGAATGAGGAAAAGGTTTATCTTTCGTTGAAAAATCTGAAGCTGAAAAGTAATGTCCGGGTCAAGGCTGAAGAATTTAATCTGAAAAATGACCGAATCTCCTTTATTCTTTCCGTTCCAAAGTAGCAAAACAAACCGGTGGAGGGGACAGCACCGGTTTGAACATCGTCTATGAGGTGAGAATGAGAGGCTTAAGCCCAGGATCCTGTCCGGTGAGGCCGGTTAAAAAGACAGAATAGGCATTGTCTTTATTAAATTGGAACTGTTCCAGGTTAAGTACAACATCAGCAGTTCCAGACAGGCGTACCTCCAAATCAATAGTCATTGGCATAATCCCTAAATAATCTGTTGCCTTGCGGTATGAGAGATTTGGAAAAATGACATCTCCCTTTTTAACGGCAATATCAAGGGATGGTGCATCAGGGCTTAAATGGATAAATTTTATTTTGGCCTCTCCGGCAGGGATTAATGAATCTTCGGTTATGGTAACCAAGCGGGGATTGTCAGTATGCCCCGTGACAGCCGCTGTAAGGAATCTGCCTCTGCCTATTGTAATTTTACTGCTTACAATCGTGTGAATCATTTGACCTGAAGGATAAATATCCAATTGATATTGCCCTTCAGGGAGCGGCAAAAAGTCACCAGTTTCCAAGTATGTTACATTCTGATGTATGCGCATTCCATCCAGATACACGTCTACATTTGGGGCATCTGGAGAGGCGTGCAAGAATCGGAGTCTCCCAGGGACGGGCTGTACGAACTGATGCTGCCAGGCATTGATTCTAAAGCTCTGGGTGGCTTTTTTTAAATGATTAAGATGTTTATAATAATACTTCACATGTAGTTCAGGGTTTACGTATTTATAATATTCGGCAAGCATCTGATACATATTGGCTTTTTGAAAATAAACATCAGGATTCCTTGACAAGTGTTGATCTCCTCCCTTCTTTTTACAAACCAGAATATGCAAAGTCACCTGGGCAAGTGCGTCGTGTAAAAAGTACAGATCCAGATCAACTGATAAAATCAGGCTGTGAGAGTACTGTGGCCAGTGCATGAACTGAATACTCACATGATGATAAAAAGCTGTCGGTTTTGTGATCACCGGTAAGTGCAATTTTAAAAAGCTTAAAACTTTCTTTACCAGTAAAAAAGCGTTAAAATGCTTTAGATAGGGAATAGTTAAAGAAATATCATTTACTGGGAGGGATAATTCGAATGCCTGAGGCAGCAGAATTGGCAACTTTTGCAGGCGGCTGTTTTTGGTGTATGGTAAAGCCATTTCATGAGCAGCCAGGAATTGAGTCGGTCATTTCCGGCTATACAGGAGGACACAAGCCCAACCCTACATATCGAGAGGTTTGCAGCGATACGACAGGCCATTTTGAAGCCGTGCAAATTACTTTCTACCCTGAAATATATCCATATGAACAGCTAGTTGAACTTTTCTGGAAGCTGATTGATCCAACTGATGCCGGCGGACAGTTTGGTGACCGCGGAGATTCCTACCGGACCGCGATTTTTTACCATAATGAAGAACAAAGGGAAACTGCTGAACGTTCAAAAGCAAGGCTTGAGGTAAGCGGTAAATTCAGCAGTCCCATTGTCACGCCAATCCTCCCGGCCAAGGAATTCTATCCTGCTGAGGAATATCATCAGGACTATTACCAGAAAAATCCTGCACATTATGAGGCATACCGTCATGGATCAGGCAGGGCTGGATTTTTAGAAAGAAAGTGGGGAAGCAAGTAAGATGTCTAAGTTTAACAAAGAGGAACTGAAGAAAAAGCTAACACCAATGCAGTATGAAGTGACTCAGAACAATGGTACTGAGCCGCCTTTCAGAAACGAATTTTACGATAATAAAAGGGAAGGTATATACGTAGATATCGTTTCAGGAAAGCCTTTATTCTCTTCTAAAGACCAATATGATGCTGGCTGCGGGTGGCCCAGCTTTACCAAACCGCTAGCAGCTGAGGAAGTTTTCGAAAAAGAGGACTTAAGCTATGGCATGCGTCGGATCGAAGTACGAAGCAATACGGCGGATTCTCATTTAGGTCATGTGTTTCCTGATGGCCCCGGTCCCGACGGTTTGCGCTATTGCATCAACTCAGCAGCATTGCGGTTTATACCTGCCGGCGAGCTTGAAAAGGAAGGATACGGCGAGTATAAAAAATTATTTTCCTAAGGTTAATCATTATCAGAAATGAACAGCATCGAATAGGAGGACATTGATTATGTTTAAGAAATTATTTGGGAAAAAAGAAAGTGAACCATTCACAGGAGAACTGGCTGCACCTTTGACCGGTAAAACCGTTCAGCTTACAGATGTGCCAGATCCGGTTTTTTCCCAAAAGATGATGGGGGACGGACTTGCTATTGATCCATCCGAAGGTGTTGTAGTAGCACCGATAGCTGGCGAAATCGTTCAGATTTTTCCTACTAAGCACGCAGTTGGTATCAAATCCAAAGATGGGATCGAAATCCTGATTCACATCGGTCTTGAAACAGTATCTATGAACGGTGAAGGCTTTGAAGCTCATGTCAGTCAGGGCGATAATGTAAAAAAAGGGGACAAGCTAATCTCCTTTGATCTAAACCTGATTCGTGAAAAGGCAAAAAGTACAGTTACACCAATCATCATCACGAATGGCGACGATTTTGGCGGCCTGCAAAAAACAAGTGAACAGACACTTACAAGAGGAGAAACTGTTTTGTTGACAGTTACTCAAAAATAAGAATGAATTACCAACCGGACTTAAATTGGGTCCGGTTTTTTTGTAAGCCGGTCAGCATGGGGTGACGCCGGCAAGTCGTGGGTAAGCATTAGGTCTCTTTGATAAACTTTTCAAGTCGTTCATTGTGGACGGTTTCATTAGGATGGCGTTATTTCTATGCACCATACCTTTTGAATGTGAAATAGCGTATCAACGCCCTTTTTCGATTTTTCATCGATAGGGTCACAAGAATTCGCTTTGAAACTTAGGCTAATACCCGGTTAAAGGGATCGGTAAGCCTGTTATATATCATTAGTCAACTTTCTTTCATTGTGCAGTATATCATCCAAGGCATTTTGAAGCTTAGGAAATGTGAACTCGTAACCCTGACTTTCAAGTCTTTCCGGAATTACCCAGCGGCTTTTTAAAACTAATTCTGTTTCTGTATTAATTACTACTGCTCCCAGTTCAAGAAGCCATTTAGGAGATGGCAGACCAAATGGAACATGCATTGCGATTCTTAATTGATTCATTAACTCCCGGTTGGAAAGTGGTTCAGGAGCAGAACAATTGATCACTCCGCTAATATTTTCTTTGTCATGTAGGAAGAGAACAATCCGGAATAGATCTTCTACATGAATCCAGCTAAACCTTTGGTCTCCAGAACCTTGCTTTCCACCAAGGCCAAATCGCACCAGGTTTTTATACGGGGTCATGACCCCTCCCTCTGGTCCCAGTACAATGGCGATGCGCAAGGCAATCTGTCTAGTGTGAGGCAAATTAAATGCGAAAAAAGCCTTTTCCCAAGCTTTTGCTACATCAACAGAGAAGCCTTTGCCGATCTCCCCATCTGTTTCTGTCATCGGACGGTCTTCCGCATGCCGGTAAATGGTTGCAGTACTTGAGTTAATCCATAAACGGGGAGGATTTTGGCAAGCCAATACTGCCTTTCCTAGAATGTTGGTCGTTTCTATTCTAGATTTCATAATTTCATGTTTGTTTTTGGTTGTATAGCGGCAATTTACCGATTTGCCGGCCAGGTTGATCAGGATCTCAGCATTCTCCAGAGCTTCTATGATTACGGGCTCATTATCCCATGAAATATGAGCAGAATGCCTGGAAATCATTTTTATATCATATCCAAGATTTAAAAACTTCTTTCTAAAATACTCTCCTATAAACCCTGTTCCTCCAGCCAGTACTACTTTCTTTTTCATTTCATCATCTCCAAATATGTGTTTTGGCATTTGATTGCTTTCGGCAGGATATTGATAGTTTCAATGTAAAGTCTTCCGAATCACGGCTGAAAATGCTGGCTGTGAATGGAACTCACAGAATAAAATTATTTCAGTTCAATTCAATGCCCTTTATACCTTGTCCATCTAGTAAACTAATAATTCGCTCCAGGTGATTACGATCCTCTACAAAAATATAATTTGGCTGTAAAAACCTATTTTTTACTTGAAAACTAAATTTGTAGGCATTATTAACGAGGGTATGAAGGCCATACAGTTCGTGGCAGCGGATTATTTTCTCCGTTTCATATGATTTAATTTGACTGGATAAATAGTACCTACCATTAAATATTAATATATCTTTTTTATTTTATCTATCGCACTAGTAGGAAAAAAATGTATATTATTACATTACGTATGCCTTATAAAAAAAGTTTCAAGTACTTTTATTCTCTAAAAGGTTGACGTATGACTAAAAAAAAGGAATACTATAAATTATATGATAACTCCTTATCAAGAGAGGTGGAGGGATAAAGGCCCTGTGAAGCCCGGCAACCGCTGTAAGATTACAGAATGGTGCCAAGTCCGTAAGAACACCATGGTGATCTTAGAGATGAGGAAGAGATTGCAAACCAAGCTCTTCCTTAACAGGAGGAGCTTTTTATTTTTAATTTGGAAAGAAGGAATGAATCATGGTGAACAACACAAATCAAACAACTGTATTAAAGCAAGCTCCGTTTCGGGCAGACCAGGTTGGCAGCCTGTTAAGACCGGCTCGGTTAAAAGAGGCACGTTTGCAAAAATCAGCAGGCGAGCTTACGTTAGATCAGCTGCGGGCCATCGAAAACGAAGAGATCAGCCGAATTGTTGAAAAGCAGAAAGAGGTTGGTCTGAAGGCAGTAACAGACGGAGAATTCCGCAGGTCATGGTGGCATTTTGATTTCCTTGAAAACCTCACCGGTGTAGAAGGATATCAGACTGGAGGCGGGATTCAATTTCATCAAAAACAAACAAAATCCCGTTCTATTAAAGTAACCGGTAAACTTGATTTTAACGATCATCCAATGCTGGAAGATTATAAGTTTTTACATAGTATTTCCGGTGACCATTCTGCTAAAATGACTATTCCAAGTCCAAGCATGCTTCATTTTCGGGGCGAAATAGAGAAAAGTGCATACAGCGACCAAAATGAATTTTTTAGTGACTTGGCTCAAACTTATAAAAAAGCAATCAGTTCCTTTTATGAGGCTGGATGCCGTTATCTCCAGCTTGATGATACCTCATGGGCTTATTTATGTTCTGAAGAGCAAAAAGAACAGCTTCGTGCTAAAGGCCTGAATCCTGATGAGCTCAGTGAATTGTATCTTAAAACAATAAATGACGCGGTTTCGGACCGTCCGGAAGATATGAAGATTACTATGCATATTTGCCGGGGCAATTTTCGTTCAACATGGATTTCATCAGGAGGCTATGAGCCTGTAGCGGAAAAGTTATTTGGCAGCCTGAATATTGATGGGTTCTTTCTCGAATATGACAGCGACCGTGCTGGTGGCTTTGAACCGCTTCGTTTCGTACAGCGTCCTGACTTGCAGATCGTGCTTGGATTAGTGACATCTAAATTCGGGGATTTGGAAAGCAAGGAAGAAATCAAGCGCCGGATAGATGAAGCTTCTCGTTTTGTTGATATAAGCCAGCTTTGCCTAAGTCCGCAATGCGGTTTTGCTTCAACAGAAGAAGGAAATCTTCTGACTGAAGAACAGCAGTGGGATAAGCTTCGTCATGTGGTTGAGATTGCTGAGGATGTTTGGAAGTAAGGATTGTCCGGCAATCGGGTAAAGATTACTATCTTAATAGATAGTGAACGTACAGTTTTAAGTATGATTGTTTTTTTGATTTTCGTAATATTTTTCTATATTATCCATGTTTGAAATTAAGGCTACTTCTAAAAATAAGCATAATAGAACCCGCAGCCTTTGGCTTGCGGGTTATTCGTACTATTTGGTTGTTAAGCCGCCGGAAAGCACAAATTTCATTGCTTCTTCTGGTGTTACATCAATGACTTCAATAAACTCTTTTGGAACAAAGTAGGTGAAGCCTGCCACCTGGAAGGTTTGCGGAACGAAAACGGCTGCATATTCTTTTAATGGGCTATAAAATTCCTCCAGGTTTTCAGTTGTGATAAACCCGATGCTTTTTAGTTCTGATCCAGGCTGAGTTACGAGTACCACTTTCGAGAAAGACTTTTTATCGCCGAGAAAAGAATGGACAGTGTCCTTAATGAATGAGTAGATTGTTTTGACAATAGGGATACGTGTTAAAATGCGATCGGCCAATTTAATTAGTGACCCGGTAATGAGCTGCGTTGATAGCCAGCCAAGCAACGTAATTAATGCAATGGTTAATACCAGACCGATTCCAGGTATATAGGTTTCTTTTAAGATAGGCCGCAAATAGCTTCCCAGCAGGCTGTCAAGGAAAGTAAATGTCTTGAAAACCACATATATCACTAAAATGATAGGGACAATAGTCAGGATCCCGTTAATAAAGTTTTTCAGTAAAACTTTCATGCAAGCAATTCCTCCAAAAACTCTAAAATTACTGAGTCTTGTTAGTAATAATAGAGGAGATTCGAATTAATGTTTCAGTTTTTGTGGTGTATGGTGAGTTTTTTTCAGAGACCTCAATCCGTATTTTATGCGGTCCGTCCGCCAAGCCGCTTGCAATATATAATGCCCGTTCTTTATCGAAAGGCCACCATGTGCTTAAGGAAGTGACGAATTTGTCATCTATATAAACATTGAAGATGCCTCCAGCAGGTCCCCTTAATACTTTAGCTCCTACAAATGTTCCTGTAAAATCATATTCCACAATGGCACCGATGTGATTGGATGCCAGAAAGAGACCTTGTGGAACGAATTCGTTTTGCCGGTTCGGTGTTATTATTTCATGGAATCCCTGAAAGCTATTATCATACAAAGGTGGCGCCAGAAGAGCTATTTTCTTGCTGTTTCCTGCGTTATTCCACAGTTTACTGTAAATTGTGTCTGAATAGAGCTGATAACCCTTGCCGTTAGGATGCACAAGATCCCTTGTTAATTCCTTTGCTGTAAAACCGCTTGCCCGGAAAACAGGGCGCATATCGATGTTTGAAGCCTGATAATGGCTCGAAATTGCTGCTATTTGCTTCGCGAAATTTTCGAAGGTGAGCGAGCTTTCTGTTATGGTGATCAGCTCCGCATTTGGATGCAATGCTTTCGCTTCTCTTATCAATGCTTCATATATACGGCCGAATTCGTCTGCATTCATATATTTTCTGTCATTTTCACCAAACACAATAAAAATTAAATCCACTGGACTATTTTCTTGATGACTGGTTAGCTTGTATAGGCCTTCGAAGGCTGTAGCCCCGCTTTGAACAATATATTCACCATTCAGGCGGATGCCATTTTCTATAAAAAACCGGCGTTCGAGGATTTTAAACCAGCGCATTGCGGGATGTTCTGCGCCGGATCCGCGTCCGATGCTATCACCGATTACAAGATACGAAACCGGTTTTCTTTGGTTCATTTTTTCATACACACTGCTATTTTTATCAAATCCATACGTTTTTTCGGTGCTTCCGAATAGGATGAAAAGTATGACAATGGCCATGGCTGCTGAAGTAATCGAAAGAAGCTTAAGAAAAAAACGTTTTTTCACTTCGTATCCCCCAACGTTGTATTATTGCTCTGTTTTTCTGCAGATGAAAGTGGGCGTTTATCGGTCAAATTTTTTGGACCGCAGCAAGTATTTTTGGCACATTCCCTATCCGCTTTTAACAGTACTGATATGAAATTATACATTATCTTGCCTGCAATAGTAAGCATATTTTCAAGTGCTTTGTGTGTCTTTTAATACAGTGCAGAATTTTGTTTTGATAGAGATTTTATGATTTAAAACGAATTATTCCCTCCGGGTAATGACCCGGGCAATTCTCTTGGAAACAGAAAGAGGGCTGAGCAGTTAAAAAGTAAAAAAGGGAAATCTTGACTTACTTTTTATTGGGGAAATGGGCGAATGCACAGACAGGGCAGGGAAATATTACATAGGTTATTAGTGTAATCTCAATTCAGACAAGATGAGGAGCGGATAGTATGTACGGATACGGCGGATATTGCTGTGGATACGGCGGCGGTTATGGTGGAGGATTTGGATCTGGATTTGCGTTAATCGTTGTTTTATTCATCCTGTTAATAATTATTGGTGCGTCCTTCGTCCATTAATAAACAGATTAAAAAGTGACCGGCTATCCTTTTGGAGCCGGTCTTCTTTGTGTGATGCCAGTTGTAGAAATTACACTACAGCCAACTGTAAATGCCAAATGACTTGGGGAGTGCGGAAGACAAGGTTTGGCAGTAAATTTGGGTGTGTTAAACCTATTGCAGGGTCTTGAATTTATCCATCAATTAAAGACTGTATCCTATTTATTGAGGAGTCATCCGCTGACCTTTGACCGGGATCTGCAGTCGCTGTTCCATCTTCCGGAAGTATTCAGGCCTTGGGATGGGATGGGACTATTTTTGAAAAACAGCGGGATGACAGAGTATGCACTGGATAAGAATATTTCTTCAAAACGGGAATTAGCTGGGGTATCTGTCATTGCAAATGTGAACTTTAGCCATGTACATCCATTTGCTCCGGTTCCTGTCGGTGTAACAGCTTCTGTTAAAGCTGACAGAAGCGATGTTCCAATTAAAATATTCTCTTACCATTATAAAACGCATGCAAATTCTATTAATGAAAATTGCATGCGTTCTTATGTTGGTTTGCTGATTGAAGCGAAGGCAACTGTAGAGTGAGCAAACATAGATTAAAGGGAACTTTCAGCAGCACTCAAAGGAATCCTTTTTGAAAGGGGCCATGAGGAGAAAAAATTACATAAGAGTCAAATACTTTTCTTCATACCGCAATTTCGGCATTCTCTCACATATATAAAGTTCTTTACAGAGCTCTTAAATTGGGCATTATCGCAGTTATCGCAACGGCCGCTTTTAATGTCCGGATATTCATTATAGTCATAAAGAATCGTTGTATCATAACCATTATACTCTTTTGTTTCTTCAGCCATAGAATCACCTTTAAGTAAAATTTAACCTTGTTATTATATCAGACTTTCGTTCCCGCAAATAGGCGTTTGCTTTTTGAATTAGTCGCTAACCTGTTTTTTTAACATTGTCAATATCATAAACTCTTTTATCCACTTTTTTTAATCAGCAAATTCGTTAGAGAACTTCTATTTTTTTGATCATCTATTTCCAGTCAATTGAAATATCGCCTGGCCCTTCCATCATGAAGTTTTACTTTCTAAGCAAGATTCCTTTCAGGTGTACATACAATTTACTAAATTGCTTGCGTTACGGCTGGAAAAGAGGAGAAGTGTGTGATGAACGGATCATACTTAATTAAACCGGTGCTAGATGCTGACTATCCGGTGATTAGCCATGGGAAGGGCGTCTTTTTGTTTGATAAGGAAGGCAGGGATTATCTTGATGCATCCTCGGGTGCGGTAACGGCAAACTTGGGTCATGGTGTCCAGGAAATCATTACAGCGATGGCTGAGCAGGCAAGTAAGGTTTCTTTTGTATACCGCTCGCAATTTACGAGTGAAGCTGCTGAAAAGCTTGCGGAAAAAATTGCTGAGATGACGAAGGGAAGGCTAGAATATAGCTTTTTTGTAAACAGCGGATCAGAGGCTACGGAAACGGCTATGAAAATCGCAATTCAGCATTGGCAGGAAAAGGGCAGGCCAACAAAGCACCGGATTATTTCTCGGTGGATGAGCTACCACGGCATTACGATTGGGGCTCTCTCCATGTCAGGACATGTGGCAAGAAGGGCAAGGTTTACTCCTTTGCTGGAGGATTATCCGGCCATTGACGCACCTTATTGCTATAGATGTCCTTTTAACAGCACATATCCCTCCTGCGGCCTGGCTTGTGCCACCCAGCTGGAAACGGCTATTAAAAGGATTGGGTCCGAACAAATCGCGGCGTTTATTGCTGAACCGGTTATTGGAGCAGCAGGCGCCGCGATAGCGCCTCCAGAGGGGTATTTTGAAAAAATAAAAGCCATTTGCGATGAGAATGACATTTTATTTATTGCTGATGAAGTCATGACTGGATTTGGCAGGACTGGAAAAATTCTGGCGTGTGATCATTATCGTGCTGAGCCTGACATTATTGCCTTTGGAAAGGGCATGAGCGGCGGATATACCCCGATTGCTGCCGCTGTTGTCAGTGAAAAGGTTATAGAACCAATCCTGAATGGGTCAAAATCAATTATGAGCGGACATACATTTAGTGCCAATCCGCAATCCTGCGCAGTATCACTTGCGGTATTGAATTATGTTGATGAAAATCGGATAGCAGAAAAAGCGGAGGAAACGGGAAGATATTTGAGCAGTTTGATCAAGCGGCTTCTCACTGGTTTTCGGTTTATCGGGGATTTTCGAGGGAAAGGGCTGCTTCTTGGTATTGAGTTTGTCCGCAGGCAAGATACAAAGGAACATTTCCCAGCTGCAGCAGGGATTACATCTTTAATCATTGAAACAGCCGCTAAAAACGGTTTATTACTATATCCTTCAGCAGCAGGCAAGGAAGGTATAGGCGGTGATGCCGTAATAATCGCTCCTCCCCTGACCATCACTAAAAGAGAATGTGAAGAGCTTGTCCGCAGGCTGAGGAAAACTTTGGAGGAGGCAGAAACGATTATTCGCGCTTCCTATCTCAGTGAAGCATAAAGGAAGTGGAGCAGATGCTTGCCAATACCTTTCAAAAAATTACGGAAATTGATTATATTAAACGATTTTTCAAAGACGGCATGACGATTATGTATGGGGGATTTGGCGGGATAGGAACGCCGCCGGGACTGGTTGACGCAATCATCGAAAGCAAGATAAAGGAACTTACACTGATTGGAAATGATACGGGATTTCCCGATATTGGAATAGGAAAGATTGTCACCAGTAAACAGGTAAAACGATTAATAGTGTCCCATATAGGTTCCAATCCAAATGCCGGCAAATTCATGACAAACGGCGAGCTGGAAATAGAGTTTTCGCCACAGGGAACACTTGCTGAACGCATCCGTGCAGGCGGAATGGGTCTGGGGGGAATCTTGACGGATGTAGGCGCTGATGTTGAAGTGGTAAGGCGAAATAAGCAAACATGCGAAGTGGATGGGAAAACATTTTTGATAGAGACGGCCCTTACAGCAGATGTATCAATTGTTCATGCCGAAAAGGCTGATCCATACGGGAATTTAATATTCAGCAAAAGCGCCAGGAACACCAACCCGCTTGTAGCCATGGCAGGAAAGATTACCATTGCAGAGGCCGAAGAAATAGTACCACTCGGGGAGCTGGACCCGGAGGGGATCATTACCCCGGGAGTGTTTGTAGACTATATTATTCCGTCAAAGGGGGTCAATTGGAAGTGGGTCTGGGAGCAGAAATAAGGAATAAAATCGCCAAACGGGCTGCAGAGGAGATTGAGCATGGCATGCTTGTCAATCTGGGAATCGGGATTCCTTCGCTTGTTCCTAATCACCTCCCTTCAGGAAAAACGGTCATGTTTCATGCCGAAAATGGGATAACCGGGATGGGGCCATCACCGGTTAAAGGACAGGAAGATTCAAACCTCTGCAATGCGGGCGGATATCCGGTTACCTTGCAGGAAGGAGCATCTTATTGCGATAGTGCAACTGCCTTCGGGATGATCAGGAGCGGAAAGATTGATATTACGATTTTAGGAGCTTTACAGGTGAGTGGTTCTGGGGATCTCGCCAATTGGATAGTGCCCGGTAAAAGAGTTCCGGGAATGGGCGGGGCAATGGACCTTGCTGCAAAAGCAAAAAAAGTAATCGTCGTCATGAATCATTGTGACAAAAACGGTTCTTCAAAAATTGTGGAAGTGTGTACCCTGCCGCTAACAGCCAAGTCATGTGTACAGATGGTGATCACGGAAATGGCTGTGTTCGAAGTGACTCCTGAAGGTCTGCTGTTGAGTGATATTTTCAGCCATTATTCAGTTGATGAAATAAGAGTTAGAACAGAAGTACAATTCGGAATCTCAGAAAGCCTAAGAACATTAACCTATTAAAATTTATAGTGGTTCAGCTTTTTATGAGGAGGGGTTGGATGGATAGTAAGGAAAAAATAAAAAAATGGCTGAGTGAGAATACAAATACTGGCGTAAAGTTCCTGCAGAGGCTCGTACAGGAACCGAGCAAGAGAGGCCAGGAAGGGAAGGCTCAGGCAATCGTCGTGGAAAAATGCAGGGAGCTTGGACTCTCCATTGATCTGTGGGAAATTGGAGATGATAAACTAAAAAGCCATGCAAACTTTCATTGTGACCGTACCCATTTTGAAGGCAATCCGAATCTGGCAGCGGTAAAACCCGGAAAGGGCGGGGGGAAATCGATTATTTTAAATAGCCATATAGATGTTGTGCCGGAGGGAAATCTGAAAGATTGGCACGATGATCCGTTTAGCGGAATAGTCAAGGATGGCAGGGTTTACGGGAGAGGATCAACAGATATGAAAGGCGGAACGGCTTCACTGCTGCTTGCCCTTGAGTCACTCATTGCCAATGGGATTGATCTTAAGGGCGATGTCATTTTCCAAAGTGTGATTGAAGAAGAAAGCGGGGGAGCTGGTACGCTGGCAACCGTTTTGCGCGGTTATAAGGCAGACGGTGCAATCATTCCGGAGCCGACCAATATGAAGCTGTTCCCTCTGCAGCAGGGGTCGATGTGGTTCAGAATCACAGTAAAAGGCAAGTCTGCCCATGGCGGCACAAGATATGAGGGTGTCAGTGCAATTGAACAGGCAATGAAGGTTATCGCTGAGTTACAGCGGCTTGAAAAGGCACGAAATATAAGGCTGAACCACCCGCTTTATAAAAATATTCCAATCCCGATACCGATTAATATCGGGAAATTTTCAAGCGGTGACTGGCCGTCCTCTGTTCCTGATGTAGCAGTAATCGAAGGCAGGATGGGCATTGCCCCAATTGAAAAGGTTAAGGAAGCTGAACAAGATCTTGAAGAATGCATCAGCAGACTAAACAGTGAGGATCCATGGTTTGTCGCAAAGACGGTCGAACTGCAATGGTTCGGTGCAAGATGGCTCCCTGGAAGCCTTGAGCTGGAGCATCCTCTAATGGAAGCACTGTCAAAAAACTATACTTCTGTCTTAGGTGACAATCCAATAATTGAAGCCTCTCCATGGGGAACGGACGGAGGGCTATTATCGAATATCGGTGACACTCCTGTCGTTGTTTTTGGTCCCGGAACAACTGCTGTAGCACATGATGCAAATGAATACATCGAAATCAGTAAAATCTTTAAGTCTGCAGAAATCATTGCCTGCACCTTAATTGATTGGTGTGGGGAAGCAGGAGTTAAATAAGAGGAGGGAAGGAATAATGAACCGGGCAAAATCGATTGCATTAAAGGAAACTTATAGTCTGAAATCGAGGGAATCGCAACAAAGTAAGGGGAAAAATGTTCAGAGGGGCCCTTTTAATACTGTTAAAGTGTTTGGGGGCAATGGAGTCAATAGGCTGGATTCTGCCATTGTTACTTGCACAACGTTATGAAAAAATCTGAACATAAACTAGTGCATGGCCCTGATTATACTATAGACATTTATCTCGACCCTTTTAATGAGCGGGTGAGGGTAGATGATTATCGTGGCCATTTTGGACGATGTCTGATTGAAGCTTTGCGTTTCGCGGAACAACTCGGTGCGGAAAAACTAATTTTTAAAGCGAGAAGTGAAAATTTGAATCAATTGGTATCGGCCGGATTTGCTCTGGAAGCGGTAATAGCAAAATATTTTGCCGGAAGTGATGCCTATTTTTTCGTTAAGTATTTTAAAGCAGTTCGTCGGGATAGCCTGAATTGGTTAAAGGAAGATGAAATCGTAAAAAATGTTCAGAAGCTCCCATCAGGGGGACCTATGGCCATTCCTCCTGCTGAATACGCAATCAGAAAGGCGGACTTGTCTGATGCACCGCAGCTTGCAGATCTTTATATGAGCGTATTTCAAGTTTATCCAGTCCCTATGAACAGCCCTGATTATATTCGCGAGGTAATGGAAGGAGATACCGTTTTTTACATTTACCAGTACAACAATCAGATCATCAGCGCTGCTTCAGCTGAAATTAACCGTACATACTTCAATGCGGAAATAACAGACTGTGCAACTTTGCCAGAACACCGGCAATTTGGCTTAATGAAGCTCCTTATCGCAGGCCTGGAACAAGAACTGTCGCAAATGGGGATTTTTTGTACGTATTCCATTGCCCGCTCCCTGTCCTTCGGGATGAATGCAGCTCTGCATCAGCTCGGGTATCTGTATGGTGGCCGGCTCGCAAACAACTGTTATATTTTTAGCAGCCTGGAAGATATGAATGTGTGGGTAAAAAATCCGAAATGATGGCGAAAATCGGGCAGAAAAGTGACAATTTTCCGGCAGTGTCTCATATATATGTAAACAAGTATAGAAAAGCGGAAGCGCCCTAGCAGAGGACCGTCGACTAAGTACTGGCAGGGTTGAAATCTAAGGCCATTTCAACCTCCGTCCTGTGCCAAACGTCGACGCCAGTACATCGTGGCAGCGGAAGCGGAAGAACGGCTAAGGTCGCCACGTCCTGTGGCAACGCCCGTTCTGACCCACATCATGTGGGCCTCCGACAAGCATAAGACAACGCTGCAGAAGGCGCTTTTTGCCTTCAGAAGTGATTGGCTTATAACCAAGGTTGCGATGGTACTTGATCGCAACAAAGGGTTGTGACGGCATTTGATCACAACATTCGAGGGGCTTTATTTTACTTCGTAAAAAAAGTTGCTGGGTGCTGGAGCTAGACATCTGTACTTGTTTAAAAAACTGTACATTTCTTATTTTGTTAAGCAAGGAGTGGGATGGTGCCGGAAAAAAATTTAATTATTACGCATGAGGTTTTGGAAGCGATTTTAAAATCGATTGACGAAGGTATCCATGTAATTGATTTACAGGGAAAAACCATTTTTTATAATGAAGTAGCGGCCCGTCTTGACGGGATGAAAATTGATGAAGTGCTCGGGAAACCGCTGCTTGAAGTATTTCCTTCCCTGACCAGAAAATCTTCCACACTTCTTCAGGTCATCGACAAGGGCAAGCCAATTTACCATGAAAGCCAATCGTATCTTAATCTTCACGGGGAAAAAGCGGAAACAATGAACACGACCCTTCCCATATATGTTAAAGGAGAATTGATCGGGGCTGTTGAAATTGCCAAAGATTATTCGCGCCTGCGGATACTTTCTGAAAGGCTTCTTGACCTTGAAAGCAAAATAAAAAGGAAAGAAAAGCCGAAGAGTCAAAACAACGGTGCAATTTATACATTTGAGTCGATTATTACGGCTGATCCTGGATTCAGGACCGTGATTTCGCGAGGAAAAAAAGCGGGAAGAACATCCTCTCCTGTGCTTGTATATGGGGAAAGCGGTGTAGGAAAAGAGCTTTTTGTACAGGGTATCCACAATGAGTCTTTTAGAAGAAAGGGGCCGTTTATTGCTCAGAATTGTGCCGCCCTTCCAGAATCTCTGCTTGAAAGCTTATTATTCGGAACCTCAAAAGGGAGTTATACGGGGGCTTTGGACAGGCCAGGCTTATTTGAGTTAGCAAACGGAGGCACCTTATTCCTTGATGAGCTAAATTCCATGCCTGTTGAGCTTCAGGCAAAGCTGCTTCGGGTATTGGAGGATGGCCAGGTAAGGAGGGTAGGCGGGGCCGCGAGCATTCCGGTGGATGTACGGGTGATTGCTGCCATGAATATACCGCCCGAAGAAGCACTAGAAAAAAAGATCATCCGATCTGACTTGTTTTTCAGACTGAATGTTTTGCGTTACGAGCTTCCTCCTTTAAGGCAGCGTCCAATTGATATATTGCTTTTGACAAAGCACTTCATATCCCAATTTAATACAAAGCTCAATCTGAAAATACAAGGTGCAGATAACCAAGTTTCTGCTGTGTTCGCCCGTTACCACTGGCCCGGCAATGTAAGGGAACTGAAGCATGCGATTGAATACATGATGAATGTATGTGATTCTGACGTGCTTACTGCCTATGAATTGCCCGGTTCATTTACTGCAGAGGGAAAAAAGCAAGTTGGTACAGAAGGATTTCCTTCTCTGCGAGATGCGCTCCGTGCGGCTGAACTTGAATTGATAAACAAAGCACTGCTTGAAACAAGAGGGAATATTTTGCAATCGGCGAAGCTGCTGGGCATTCCCCGCCAAACGCTCCAGTATAAGCTTGCAAAGCATGGCATGGAAGGGGATTTTCAGCAAAAAATGCTTGAAAATGATCCGAAAAGATAACACGATACCTGCAAGCAGGTCATGAACGGCTAATTCAAACATATCGTTTGAACGGCCTTTTTTATTTTGTAGAGTATTAGGTCTGTCTGTATTTTTATATGTATAAGGGTAAACAATTGGCGCGAATCTTGCATTAGATATAAGTAACAAACCTAATGGGGGAATCGACATGCTGCATGATTTATATAAACCGAAAAAGCACTGGAAGGAGTTCGAACTTTGGAAGGATGTCACTGATGAACAATGGAACAACTGGCTATGGCAGCTGACCAACACAATCAGGACGGTTGATGATTTAAAGAAGATAATTAACCTGACAGCAGAGGAAGAGGAAGGAGTCAGGATATCGGTCAAAACAATTCCCCTTAATATTACTCCTTACTATGCTTCACTAATGAATCCCGACGACCCGCGCTGCCCGATCCGGATGCA
This sequence comes from Peribacillus saganii, assembly GCF_003429095.1. Classification (GTDB taxonomy): domain Bacteria; phylum Bacillota; class Bacilli; order Bacillales; family DSM-1321; genus Peribacillus; species Peribacillus saganii. The sequence continues at coordinate 153,336 of NZ_QVTE01000051.1, read as the reverse complement.
ATCTGTACCTATTTCTAAGGAAATGTATAAAACAAAATATGATATGGAAGACCCGCTGCATGAAGATGAGGACTCCCCTGTGCCTGGACTGACTCACCGCTATCCGGACAGGGTTCTTTTCCTCGTTACGAACCAATGCTCCATGTATTGCAGGTATTGCACAAGGCGGCGTTTTTCCGGCCAGATAGGCATGGGTGTTCCGAAAAAGCAGCTTGATGCTGCCATAGGGTATATCAGGGAAAGCCCTCAGGTCAGGGATGTGCTGATTTCCGGTGGTGATGGCCTTCTTATCAATGACACAATACTGGAGTATATCTTAAAAAATCTCCGTGAAATTCCCCATGTAGAAATAGTCCGGATAGGGACTCGGGCACCAGTAGTGTTTCCACAGAGAATTACGGAAAATCTGTGCAATATATTAAAGAAATATCATCCTATTTGGCTGAATACCCATTTCAATACCAGCATTGAAATTACCGAAGAATCGAAAAAAGCCTGTGAAATGCTTGCAAATGCCGGTGTTCCTGTCGGCAACCAATCTGTCATTCTATCAGGGATCAATGACAGTGTTGCCATCATGAAAAAACTCATGCATGACTTAGTGAAAATTCGTGTCCGACCCTATTATATTTATCAATGTGACCTATCGGAGGGCATCAGCCATTTCAGGGCTCCTGTTTCAAAAGGGCTTGAAATTATCGAAGGGCTTCGCGGACACACCTCGGGATATGCCGTACCTACCTTCGTCGTAGACGCACCAGGCGGCGGAGGAAAAATCGCCCTTCAGCCAAACTACCTGATTTCGCAGAGCCCGGATAAAGTCATTTTAAGAAACTTTGAGGGCGTTATTACCTCATATCCAGAGCCCGAAAACTATGTTGCCGGTCGTGCCGAGGACTATTTTAAAGAAATATACCCAGATTATGGGAATGAAAAATCGAACACAGGAATTGCTGCCGTGATGAATGAAACAAGGTTCAACTTAATACCGGAAGATCTGCAGCGTTTGGATAGACGCCATAAGTATAAGGAAGATCCTTCTCATATTTCCCTGAAAGATAAACGGGAAAAACGGGATGAAATGAAGGAGAAGAAATATCTGGCACAGCAGAGAAAGCCATCAGTAGACCAAAAAGCTGATACTGTCAGCACCTCAAAAAATACAAAAGGAGGCGGGGACGAAGATGATATGTGATTGGTGTGGAAGTAAGGCACGGAAAGGGCAAGATACAGTATATTGGGAACTCCCGGACGGAACCAGGGCTATTGAAATAACCGGAACACCCGCTGTCTTCTGCATGGGATGTGGAATGACCTATCAGACAGATCAAATAACGAAAGCTATTGAGGATCAGCTGTTTTTAATAGATACAAAAAAGATAGTAAAAACAATTAGTTATGAAGAGCTGATGGCATTGCCACGACTGCTAAAGAAGAATTATTTTGATTTTTCTTCTTAAGTTCATTTTCTTTCAAATGTTTTTTCATATATTCACAAAATGTTCAAGTCCAGTTCTCCCGAAGTCTCCTTTTATAAAATATATTTAAGGAAAGTAAAGGAATAGAGGGGTGAACAGGTTGTATATTGCATTGGTTATTATGATGGTTGCTGCGATGTTTGTATTATTTTTGTGCGGTTATTATGTAGGCATTATCAAAGAAAAATATGGGAAAAACTGGCTATTTGCGGTACCGGTGACAATAGCGATTCTCATGTTTAATGTTATTTGGGCTTTAATGGAAATGTCAAAGGACGGCAGGTGGCAATAAGGATAGCTCTGCCCGACGATTCTTTCGGCTGGACGCTTGTGCATCAACTTATAGGTGCAATTTCCGCCCTAAGATCAAAAAGGCTGCTGGAAGCTGGAACTGGAATATCTCTACTCGTAATAAATAAATACTTTCGTATCTTTAAATTAAGGGCATACTCCAATTATACATACGGAGAATGTCCTTTTTTATTGGTGAGATAGGTAACGGGATTGCCGGTAGACGAATCCTGATTCTTCCGTTATATTAATAACCAAAACATTGCGAACGTATGCTGGCTTATGACCGCTGATTTTGAGAAAGGCTGGCATATGATGCTGGAGCGTATAACGCATAGGGGGCTTGGGATTTGAAATCGTTTTACCATTTTTTAATGAGATACCGTCAGCCGGATGATAAGTCTGAACTCGCCAGATTTGCGAACGAAGCATATACAGATCATTCTTTTCCTAAGCAATCCGCTGATTACCATGAAATCAGCAGCTATCTTGAGATGAACGGACATTATATAAATAATATGGCTACATTTGACCATGCCTGGGATCTATATCTACAGCATGAACAATCCTAAAAATTTTATAAAATTATTAAAAATAAAAAAACGCCGGGATTAATTCATCTCTGGCGTTTTTCCTTATAACAGAAAAAAATCATTTCTTGTAATGTTTTACTTTGGGTGCCGTGCAAACAGTTTTTTCTGCGGACATTCCACCACCCAATAGGTTCAAGTTGAATGGCGAGTATCGTACATTTTGCATATACTATCATACTTAAACTTCATGAACAGTGCCCGAGGGGATGTAAAAATGGGGAAAAAGAAAATGCCAAAATTTAAAAAAGATGACACAGTCGTTATCACGATGTATGGAACTGTCGGAAAGATTACCGATGTGAAATTCATTAATGAGACTTATGTGTACGAAGTAAATTTCAGTGACGGACTATATATGGAAAACACCCTTCAGCATATATCGGAGTTCGAGGGTGAGGTTAAGGAGCATATTGATATTGAATATAAATTCTTTTTTGGTGATTTAGTAAAAGTAGAAGGTTATGGCCAGGATTACTTTAAAGTTGTGGGGTTCAGAACTGAAATTTGGCGCTACAAAGAAAACGCCTGGGAAGATGTTATTTATGAACTTTCCAGGATTACTGATGGTGAATGGCTGGAAGCACACGAGGAAGAAATGACTCTTATAGCTGATGCCGAAAGAGCTGATAATATAATTCAGAAGCTGGGGCTTCTTCATCCAATCAACCAAAAACCAGTAACAAAAGAGATAAATAAGCTTCCTGTTGTAAAGCTTAAAAAAGAGGCAGAACGGATGGAGCAGACAGAGGAAAAAAAACAGCTAATTGATGGATTGCTTGATTTATATAACGACTATTCTATTCTATATAAATGGTTTGGCGATGATGAGTTTAAGCATGTAATGAACCTTGTAGTTATGAAAATTAAAAAAATAGCTGATGAGCTCTATCCAAATAAAAAGAATGCTGGAAACTAAAATCAGGTACGTGTCTCAATAGTGATTTTAATAAATGGAATGGTTTCCAAGAGTGGAATAAACTTATCCAAGTCTTCATACACCTTTAACAAAGGGGGCGATGATATGCGGGAAATTGAGGTTTTTATAGACACAGAAGAAATAGCTGAATTTTTCTTTCAAGAGCTTGTTAGAAGGGGATATATACCTTCCAACGACGAATTGGAAGAACTTGCGGATATTACATTCGAGTACCTGATTGAAAAGTGCATCATCGACGAGGATATGGATGAGTGACAAGCAGGCAAGCTTCTGAGCGGAGGAAGTATCATAACCTATCAGAGCCCTGGCAAACACTTCATTAGCAACTGTGGGATTGAGATGAGCAGCCAGGATTAAACTCCAGAAACAAAAAAATGCCAGTTAATGTTTCCCTTATTAACGACGGTGCAACCGTCGTTTTATTATGGCAGTTTTGCCGTGAAACCTTTAAAAGGTTTATTCGTATATAATTGAGAATTAGTAATTTCTTTTAAGGGGGAAACAGAATGACATTATTTAATAAGATGCTGGCGAGTGTTGGCATCGGAAGTGCGAAGGTAGACACACGTCTGGAGAAAGACCGTTTTTATCCCGGTGATTATGTTAAGGGAGTTGTGGAGGTACAGGGAGGGAATATCGCCCAAAAAATTGAAGAGATTCACCTTAAACTTGCTACTACATATATCCGTGAGCATGATGACAAAAAGATTAAACAAACAGCAGTTTTCGAAACCTTTCGCTTAACTGCACCATTTGAAGTGGCTCCGAATATGAAAAAAGAAATTCCTTTTCAATTGCGGCTGCCGCTTGATACACCTTTAACCTATGGCAAAACAAAGGTATGGATATCCACAGGGCTGGATATCAAGAATGCAGTAGATCCCACTGATGAGGACTTCATCCACGTCCAGCCTGATGCCTTGCTTCATTCCGTACTTCTGTCCTTGACGGAGCTTGGTTTTAAACTGAAGAATGCCGATTGTGAGGAAGCACCTCACCGTCTGCGAAGAAGGTATCCATTTGTGCAGGAATTTGAATTTGTGCCGGTTAGCGGACCGTATCGAGGAAGGCTTGATGAATTGGAGCTTGTATTCTTCCGGGAATCAGAGAATGAGGTGCAAGTCCTATTGGAAGTCGACCGTAAAGCAAGAGGGCTGGCTGGTTTGTTTGCACAAGCACTGGAAATGGATGAAACAAAGGTAAGGACAGTACTGAGTACATCGGATATTTCCAATATGAAAAATAAGCTCGATTCCATTATTAGGGCTCACGCTTAACGAGAAAGTTTTATTCACGGAAGGCTTCGCTGCAGCGAAGCCTTTTTTGAATGATAAGAAGTATAACTTTTTTAACAACTACAGATGTCTAGCTCCAGCGCCCAGCCCCTCGAGGTCATAAGCCAAGCGCTTCGGAAGGCAAAAACAGCCTTCTGTCAGCGCTTGTCTTATGCTTGCCGGAGGCCCACACGATGTGGGTCAGAACGGCGTTGCCACAGGAAGTGGCGATCTTAGCCGTTCTTCCTCTGACCAGGGCGCTTTCGCTTTTCTGGAAGTCTAGCTCCAGCGCCCAGCAGCTTTTTTACAGAATAAGCCCCCACGTATAGGACAAGGAATGCAATAGGAGCGAGGCATCGAACGAACAAAGCGGCTGCTATGTGAGGACGTAGCGACATTAGCCGTTTTCCCCATCAAAGTTCAGGTGCTGCACTGCACTGTATTTTATGTTTTCCCTTTCTTCATGAAGGAGGGGTTTAAAGTAGTTTTTCATCTGCCAGGCGGGTATGATATAGTATGATAGGTATACCTGTTAAGGAGGAAATGAAAATGAGTGTACATATTGGTGCAAAAGAAAATGAGATAGCTGAAACGGTGCTTTTGCCTGGAGATCCGCTCCGAGCTAAATATATTGCTGAAACCTTTTTGGAAAATCCAAAGCTCTATAATGAGGTTCGAAATATGTTTGGATATACCGGTACATATAAAGGAAAGCAAATTTCCGTGCAGGGAACTGGTATGGGTGTTCCTTCAATTTCTATCTATATCCATGAACTGATGCAAAGCTACAATGTCCAAAACCTGATTCGCGTTGGAACATGCGGGGCAATCCAAAAGGATGTAAAGGTCAGGGATGTTATTCTTGCGATGAGCGCATCAACTGATTCCCAGATCAATCGCCTAACATTTGGCGGAGTGGATTATGCTCCTACTGCAGATTTTGAGCTGCTAAAAAAAGCATATGATGCAGGAGTAGCCAAAGGGCTGCAGCTTAAAGTAGGCAACGTCTTTACGGCAGACTCTTTTTATAATGAAAATAGTGATTTGGAGAAGTGGGCCAGATATCAAATTCTTGCGATCGAGATGGAAACCGCAGCTCTTTACACGCTTGCAGCTAAATATAACCGCAAAGCCATTTCTGTTTTGACTGTAAGCGACCATATCCTTACCGGGGAAGAGACGAGCGCAGAAGAAAGGCAAACAACCTTCAATGAAATGATTGAAGTGGCACTTGACGCTGCCATTCAATGACCTAGAAGACGGGGAGAGAAATCATCATGAAAAAAAAGACGATTAGCTTCTTCTTGGTTATGTCGGTATTACTGTCAGGGTGCCAGCCATTTCACTTTAAAATGCAGAACGATGAAGGTCCTTCAGCGGCGGCAAAGGATAATGATAAGACTTCTAGTGCCGCGGAAGATGGAATCGAAATGGACGACCGGGAAGATATTTCGGTGAAAGATGAAACTCGGCAGGCTTCTTCAGAATCGGGATTATCTTTGCCTTCCGACAACTTTAATACTGTCATTGAGGCAGACGGAAAAAGGCTAATTCAAAATCCCGATAACATTATGGCTCTAGTTAATAAAGAATTCACATTGCCTGAGTCATATATTCCAGCAGACCTTGTCCGTCCATCCATCCCCTTTTCGTTTGGCGATCAGCAGGAAGAAAAAGCCCTGTTGAGGAATGAGGCAGCGATGGCACTTGAAAAACTATTCCGTGAAGCTGGACAAGCAGGAATAGAATTATTTGCTGTCTCAGGCTATCGCTCCTATAACCGCCAGCATGCCATTTTCGAGGCAGAGGTTGAGCAGAAGGGCCAGGCAAAAGCTGTTGAAGCAGTTGCCAATCCTGGACAGAGCGAACACCAGACTGGCCTAGCAATTGATATTTCCAGCAGAAGCAACCAGCTACTGCTGACCCAGCAGTTTGAAATGACTCTTGAGGGGAAGTGGTTAAAGGAAAATGCCCACAAATATGGGTTTATCCTGCGCTACCCAAAAGGTAAAGAATCGGTAACAGGGTATAAATATGAACCCTGGCATTTTCGGTATGTAGGTGTTGAAGCAGCAGCCGTTATTTTTGATGGAGACCTCACGCTGGAGGAATACTTTAACATTGTTGAAAAAATCTAAATAAAAAATGCGCTTATATAGTAAAACGCAGTAATCGGCAAAGAAAGTGGTGGAATCACTGTGGAGGAAGGCACGAATCAAGAAGAGCAGAAGGACAGATCCAAGTTTGTCCGCATCAAAAAATTCCAGTTTATAATGCTGATTTTTTCACTGGTACTCGTTACCGCTGGAATTACTGTCCTTGCCCTGACATTAGGGGGGGGAACGGAACAGCCCATCGCACAAAGGATTGACAGCGATAGGCAGGAATTCAATAAACTGTTTTCCACTTACGATACACTTTCCAAGGAGTATTACAAGGATGTAGATGAAAATAAACTGATTAACGGGGCAATCAATGGAATGATCGATTCGTTGGAGGACCCATACTCGGATTATATGAACGAAGAAGAAGCAAAGAGTTTTCATGAAAATATTTCTTCTTCATTCGAAGGAATTGGAGCTGAAATACAGGAACAGGAAGGCCGTATTGTCATTGTTTCTCCAATTAAGGGCTCACCTGCTGAAAAGGCTGGCCTGCAGCCTAATGATATTATTCTTAGCGTTAACGGAAAAAGCCTTCAGGGCATGAGTTCAACAGAAGCAGTACTGCTAATCCGCGGGAAAAAGGGGTCAGAGGTTGAACTGGAAATCCAAAGGGGAGAGAATACTGAACCTCTAATGGTCAAGCTTACGCGTGATACCATTCCGCTTGAAACGGTTTATGCAGAAATGCTCAAAGACGGAATCGCTAAAATACAAATCACCAGTTTTTCAGAAAATACGGCACAAGAACTAAGATCAGCTATCAATGATATGGCAGGCAAAGGCATGAAGGGAATCATAATCGATGTGCGCGGAAATCCGGGAGGCTTGCTGGATCAGGCTGAAGAAATTGCAAGTATGTTTGTGCCGAAGGGTGAAGTGATTTTCCAGGTTGAGGACAGGAGCGGAGAAAAGGCTGTTTTTAAATCTAAAAATGACCGTGAGTTGGATGTCCCAGTTGTCGTGCTTGTCGACAAAGGAAGTGCAAGTGCTTCTGAAATCCTTGCAGCAGCAGTAAAGGAATCTGCTGGAATCCAGCTGGTAGGGGAAAATACTTTTGGTAAAGGGACTGTCCAATCTGCCAAAGATTTCGACGATAAGTCAAACTTCAAATTTACCACGGCAAAATGGCTGACCCCTGATGGGAACTGGATCCACAAAACGGGGATAAAACCTGATGTTCAGGTGGTTCTGCCGCAATATGCCAATCTTGCTTTCATTTCACCTGATAAGGAATTGAAGCTGTCTGATTCATCTGCTGAAGTGAAAACAGCGGAGCAAATGCTCGAGGCACTTGGCTTTGCACCTGGCCAGGTTGACGGATTCTTTGACCAACAAACAAAAAAAGCTGTTCAAGCATTCCAGACAAGCAAAAAGCTTGAAGCTACAGGTGTTGTTAAGGGGAAAACAACCCTTATGTTAATGGAAGGTTTAAGGAATAAAATCCTCAGCAACGACACACAGCTTAAGAAAGCACAGGAATTGCTCAACAAAGAAATTACCAAATAACTCGTAGAGGTATACTTTACCCTGTCAGTACAAAGGCTGGCAGGGTTTTTATTTTGCCTGAAGTTTGAAATAATTACCAATAATACCGTATATGTCCTCGTTGAAGAGGGCAAATTAATGTAAGTGAAATTTTTGTAAGGGTGAATAACTTTCATCCTTGTCGGAAATGGGTGTGAGTTTGCTTGGGAATAATAAAGTTCGTTTTTCTATTTTTGATGGTTTTATCCGCTTGTACTCATCAGCCAGACAAACTGAACCATTCCGGCGATGATGAACCTCCTAAGCAAATAAACAGCCAGCAAAATAATACTGTTGGGTATAAAGAAAATCCTCCCGGGACATTCCTGCTGGTTGGCATTGATTCAAGAGGGGAAGACCAATCACGTGCAGATACAATTTTAGTTGCTCAGTATGAACATAAGCATAACCAATTGAAGCTAGCATCTATTATGAGGGATTGCTACGTGAAGATTCCCGGTTACCCGCAACATTATCATAAAATAAATGCAGCATATTACTTTGGCGGGACAGAATTACTTAAAGAAACAATTCTGGTCAATTTTAATTTGCAAATAGACCATGTGGTTACAATTGATTTTCAAGGTTTCAAAAATTTGGTCGATTTGCTGGTCCCTGATGGGGTAGAAGTCCAGGTGAGTGAAACGATGATTGACGACATGAGCATGGAAGCTTCAGCCGGTTTAAATCGGCTTCATGGGGAAGAAATACTAAAGTATGTCAGATACCGGCATGATGACAACAGTGATTTTGGCAGAGTGCAGCGTCAGCAGGAAGTACTCCTGAAATTAAAAAATGAGATTGCCAACAGGCTTGGCAGTGTAGAAGGGATCACAGTTTTGCCAGGAATAATCAAAGAAGGCCTTGGTATGATCGAAACGGATATGCAGTTAAATGCGATCCTTGGTATCGGCAGCCAGCTCATTTTAAACAATGCAGCGTCTGCAGAAAACCTGACAATACCGCTTAAAGGAACATTCCAGGATAAACTTTATCCGCATGCTGGGGCGGTTCTTGAAATAAACATTCCTGAAAACCAAGAAGCTCTATCAGAATTTTTTTCTAGCCGGAGCGGGCAGAATAATAAGGAAATTTGAGCTGAGGTTGCACCTTAGGCTATTAATTATTCATAGTTGAGCCCATATAACAACCGTAAGACAATATTCATTCTCTTGCGGTTTTTTACTGTCCTTGTTTTCGTATTACTCTTTCAATTTCCTAATTGCGGATTGTATTTAATTTATAGTGATGATTCATTTTACTTTTAATCTCTATGTCTCCAACATATTGAAAGCCGCATTTTTTATTACTTTATTGGAACCAACATTTCAACGTGTGCTAGTGCATTCAGTGTTGCAAAATTTCGCTGAATAAATAATCGATTAGCGTCTTTGCTGCCTTTGTGACATAGCCGCGGCCTTCATAGTTTTTTGAAATAGCATAAAATATCTCAGTATTCGGTTTCGGTAATTGATCTTTAGGTCCCGCACAGCACCACCCAATGAATTTATCTGTTTCCTTTAAAACTATCCCCAATCGAAAATAACCTTCTGGCCTTCCTTCCGATATTAGTTTTAAGAAGGCTTTATTGCCTGGTATTTCCCAATCACTAACCCATGGCAACCGTTGTTCTTTGGTGGTTCTCCATTCTGGCAGGTAATGATATATATCTTCCTCTAATGAAAGAGTTAAATTGAATCTGCATCTTCAAGGATGTATTCACGCAAGATAAACTCGCCGCAATCAATTGTAAATAATTCACTCATTGTTGGCCCTCTTACTCAGAATCAGATATTTTTATATTAACAAAAATTTCCTGAGTAAAACACAAAAAACCAGATGCTTTTTCCATCCGGTTTTTATACATCTTTTTCACTCTGCAAGTCTAGTAATGATTGGATTTTATGTTTCTTTTTTTCAATCATATCCGTTACAAACTCGGTATAGCCTGCGTTTGGCTGGGCGTTCACTTCTTCATAAAGCTCTTTTAGCTGCATCAGATGATCTTTTAAAGACAGCTCATGATAGTCAGATCCACCAGATTCCGCTTTCCTGAGTATAATTTCAACCAACTTATCTTTGCTTGCTTCTATTGATTTTGTTCCCTGCCTGACATAAATTGCCCCGTATGTGAGCTCCCCGCGGGTAATGGTGGATGTATAGGGAACATATTTCGGATCATATTCGATAACTAATACCTGAAATCGCTTGCCTTGAAGGAGTGCATGGGTCCGCTTTGAAAAAATAAAATCCTCTGTATGGTATTTGAGATACTTAGGCAACAGGTTTTCGAGCTTATTATCAACATCTGCTTTATCAAGGAACTCCCTTTCTGAAAGTCCGTCAATGAGAATTTTGCCGTCGTCAGTTTGATTTACGCCGACAATAATGCATCCTCCGCCTGAATTCGCAATGGCAAGTATATGCTTCGCCATTTTCGTAAAATCAATCCATTTCCACTTAAAATCAAGAAAATCTGTCTCTCCTGTATTATGAAGAAGCAATTCCTTCAGCTGGTCATGCCCGGGCTGTAAAAGGAATTCCTTTAATCCCTGCGGACGCACGTTGGCATAAAACATTTATATGACCCTTTCCTTTCGAGTTTTCCTTTTACCATTATAATAGCTTTCTGTTGGAGCATGTAATAAAAATGGTAGAATTATTGTTCATAATTAGATTCCATCACGAATTTCTTTAGATTATATTATAGGATATGTTAAAGAAAGGCTTGTGTTCAGCTTTGGATAGGAAAGGGAAAGTTTCTTTTGCAAAGTGTATAATGGTATAAAAACGTTAATGGGTAGCAGGAGTGTAATGAAATGAAAAAAGTTGAAATTTATATTTTAGGCGGATTTTTAGGAAGCGGCAAGACGACGCTGCTCCGGAACATCCTTGAACAGGAAAAGGCAGCGGAAAGGAAAATAGCAGTGCTTTTAAATGAAATGGGAAGCATCTCCATTGATAGTGGAATGATACAAGATGATGTACCCCTAAAAGAGCTGTTTGACGGCTGTATCTGCTGCACTATTCAGGATAAGCTTGAAAGCCAGCTGCAGGAGCTGCTGCTTAACGATTTGGATGCCATTTATATTGAAACAACAGGAGCCGCGCATCCCGTTGAAGTTCTTGACGGTATTCTATCTCCTTTATTTGCAGAAAGTCTAGAATATAAAGGGATTATTACAGTGGTTGATATGCTTCGCTGGAGGGATCGTGAAAGCCTTTCTCCTCAATTAAAACAGCTATTAATGGAACAAATCAGGCATGCCGACTACATTCTTTTAAATAAGCAGGATTTAGTCAGTGAAATGGAGGCAGCCAAAATTGCCTTCAGTATGGCCGGAATAAACCCAGGTGCAACAACTGTACTGACCAGCCACTCAGCCGTTTCCCTGGCTGATCTGAAGGCCCTGAAAATGAAGAAAAAGGCAAAGCATGCAAAAACAGAAATAGGCCAGCATCTGAATCTGAAGGCAATTGTGCACCATTTTTCAAATGCCATTAATATGGAGGACTTTGACAGTTGGCTTAAAAATCTTCCTGATACAGTTTACCGGATGAAAGGTTATATTTCTTTTAAAAATTCCCAATACCCTTATTTATTTCAATACTCATATGGGATGCCTTTCTTTATGCAGGAGTCAATGAAGATGCCTTTGAACCTAGTGGTGATAGGAGAGAACCTGGAACCTGAAGTGATAATCGAACAGCTAAAGGATATGGAGCAATAAACCGGTGAAATGAGTAAAGGCACTGATTAAAAAAGGGAGTGGCGTAATACTGCCATCCCCTGCCCGAGAACTTTTATTGCGATTTCATGCTTCCAAAAGCCAAAAAAGTCCGTTCATCTTCGATATTGCCGCATGTGCCGCATTGGATGCGGTATTCCGGTCCGCGGTAGGGCATATGGAACGGCTCAAGTGCGTCATTTGACAGCTGCTGAAGCACCTCGCCGGAAAAAGGGTCCATTTTTACAGGATAGGCAGTCTGCTGAATGATATTAAAACGAGATTTGTTTGTTTTACAATTTGGACAGCGGTACGGGCTTGCCATTTCTCTCACCTCTTGGGTTATTGTATTTACTACTATGTTTTGTCCAATTACGGAAAATATGTATTCATTTCTAAGGGAAGGAGAACTAGCGCGTGAATGATCATTTACAAGAAAGGTCTCTGCTTGAGATATATCTAATGGTTTGGAACAACCGAATAGTTAAGAATGACAAAATGAAAGAGGAAGAGATTCTGTTTGAACTCGTAAAACGGGAGCTTCTTGACGAAAATTCCCATCCTCGCGTACGCAAAGGCAGATACGAGAAATTCCATATGAGTATTTCTCGGATTGTGGATTCGTCACTTACAGCACAAGAAAAAATAAACCTTATCGCCTTTTATTCACAATCAATGGACGCCTTAGGAAAACAGACATGAAAATCGATGAAAAGATAAAACTGCATTTACTTAAGATTAATGATGTAATCTTTCTGTAATATTTGTCATAAAAACACGCTATTTTAAAAGTTGTCAATACAGTTTCATTAGTAGAGTAATGGAAAAATAGGATAATAGTTTCCATTGAATGTGAGAACACGGAAATCAAGGGAAAATTCTCCTATACGTTGCTAGCCCTGATATGACAATCATTATACTGGAATAACTTATAAAAACGAAAGTTTATGAAAATAGTGATTCTATTTTTTAAACCTCCTGGAAATAGATGGTCCGATTATTACGAAAAACGCATGTTATCATGAGTTTGTGAGAAAGCGAGACAAAAACTATTTCATTAGGAGGAAATATAACATGAAAAAGAAAATGCTACTTTCCGCAGCAGCTGCGGCCGCTATCATTTTTACAGGTGCAGGTGCTAATCAAGCTGATGCAGCTTCAAACTGCAATGTAAATACGTACACTTACAAGGTTAATAGCCAGCAGGATTATAATAATATTTTAAAACAGCTTCAACAAAAGTATAATTATAACGTAAATCCACAAGTATATAATTATCAATCTGCTGCACCTTCAACAAAAAAGGCAGCTCAACAGCCACAAAAGCAGACTGCACCAGCTAAGCCGGCAGTACAAAAGCAAACTGCACCAGCTAAGCCTGCTGCACAGGAAACTGCTGCTGCACCAAAGCAAGCTCCGGCAGCTGCAGACACTTCTGCAGTAAGTGCATTTGAAAAGCAAGTTGTTGAATTAACAAATGCTGAGAGAGCGAAGCAAGGACTAAAAGCATTGCAATTAGATACTGAGCTAAGCAAAGTTGCTCGTGTGAAATCTCAGGATATGAAGGATAAAAACTATTTTGACCATAACAGCCCAACTTATGGATCTCCATTTGATATGATGAAGAAATTCGGAATCCAGTACAGCTCAGCTGGAGAAAACATTGCTCAAGGTCAAACTTCTCCACAACAGGTAGTACAAGCTTGGATGGATAGCCCTGGACACCGTGAAAATATCATGAACTCTAGCTACACTCACATTGGTGTAGGCCATGTTTCAAGCGGTAACTACTGGACACAAATGTTCATCGGAAAATAATAGTCATAAGCCAGAGAAAGCCTTGCCCTTACGCGGCAAGGTTTTTTTCTTGTGTGCATAAATATTGCAGACATCATACCCAATAATGAAAAGAAAGCTTATGCCGCATCGGAATGAAAATAATCCTTCATCAGGAAATATTGTTCTTTGAAACCAGTATTAGCTGAGAAATGTTAAACAACGCCTCCTAAACAGAAGTAAGTTAAATATAAAGCATACCGAACCTCCTGCATTGCATTATTTTTAGCCCGCGGGATAAAATTATGTATAATATGAATAGGCTGATAGACAAAAATATCATCAAATAAAAGAGGTAAACTTTTGTGAATGGAAAAGTGGCATTAATTACTGGCGGGGCAACTGGAATAGGGAAGAAAACTGCTGAAGCACTGGCTGCTTCAGGCAATCATATTGCAGTAACCTACCGTACAAGCGAGCAGAAAGCGAAAGAGCTTGTTACCGAATTGGAAGGGAAATTCGGCATCAGGGCATTTGCGTTTCAAAGTGATTCCGCTGACGAAAGCAATTGCAATGACTTAATTGAATGCGTAAAAGAGCATATGGGCACTATTGATATTTTAATACATAACGCCGGTCCGTATATCCACGAACGGAAATCCATGGCGGATTATAGCTCGGAGGAATGGAATTATTTAATCAACGGCAACCTGAATGGTTTTTTTTATCTGGCAAAGGAAGCCGTTTTGTTAATGCGGGAAAAAAGGTGGGGCCGAATCATCACGCTAGGATTCGAACGAAGCGAAACAGCTCCCGGCTGGGTTTACCGATCGGCCTTTGCCGCCGCAAAAGCGGGGCTAACATCACTGACCAAAACACTGGCAATGGAAGAAGCGGCAAACGGGATAACTGTAAATATGGTATGCCCTGGAGATATTTATGGGGGCTGGAAGGAGCGAAGTATCGAGGATGCCCAGAAGGAGACAGATAAGGATGTCCCTGTAGGCCGTCCTGGCACCGGTGAAGACCTTGCTCGGATGATTGCCTTTCTTTGTGACAGCCGCTCGGATTTTATTACCGGCAGCGTTATTCCGGTAACCGGCGGCAAGGATGTTCTTGGAAAAATATATCAAGATTAAAGAGGGCGTGCCGAGTGGCATGCTTTTTTTATTTGAATAATAAGAAAAGGTTATGACATATGATAACACAATTTGTCATTATTTTTCATAAAAAAAGGCAATGTTATGGTTTCTGCAAAAGGGAGTGATGGTGAATGAGAAGTTTTACAATAAATTCTATTGAAATAGTGTGCAACGAACGTAAAACACCAATAGATGATTACTGGGGAAAAGTCCTTTCTAAAATTGGAACTAGCAGGATAGGATATCCCGGAAGGCAGGTTAAATAAATGCCGGAGCAGGTATAAAGCTAGGATTGATGAAATAAAAGCAAAATTCCGCAGAACGATGTTCAAAAGGAGAACCCGTAAAGTATTTATTCAAAGGCTTTACGGGCCACTTGTTTAACTGGCATTGCTTCGATATCTCACCCTTTGGATGTAATAAAGGCGGCTGGACATTCCGAGGGCACCCACGGCTAGTCCGACTATTAGTCCAATCCAGTAGCCTGATGCCCCCAAGCCGGTGAAATGGACGAAAAGATAACCTGTTGGCAAGCCAATTACCCAAAATGAAATAAACGACATCAGGAAAGTAAAATTGACATCTTTATAACCGCGCAGTGCCCCCTGGATTGGTGCCTGGATTGCATCAGACAGCAGGAAAAACAGTGCATAAGCAAGAAAATGGGCTGTCATGGCCAGTACATCCGGATCTTCGGTGTAAACAGAGGCAATCTGTTCCCTGAAAAAGAATAAGCCGACAGCAGATAATGCAGCGAGAACAATGGACATGGCAATGCCGATTCTGCTGTATACTCTGGCATCGTTCAACCGTTTTGCCCCCACTTCAAATCCAACAACAATGGTTAAGGCCATAGAAATGCTGAGCGGAACCATATAGAGAAAGGATGAGAAATTAAGGGCAGACTGATAGGCGGCAATGGTAACAGTATCAAAGGTACTCATTAACAAAGTAACAGCAGAAAAAATACTGGTTTCAAAAAATATGGCAAAACCGATAGGTACTCCTATTTTAAGAATTGCCTTCCATTCTTTTAAAGAGACACTATAAAAATTCCGAAAGATTTTATACTTTGCAAAACCCTCCATCCTCATAATCACTGCTGCAGCGATAATGGTGACAAGCCAATAAGTTATGGCCGTGGCGTAGCCGGTTCCGGCGCCTCCTAGCTGGGGGAATTCCCATTTTCCATATATAAGCATGTAATTTAGTAAAGCGTTAATTGGAAGTGAAATCAGTGTGATCATCATAGAAATTCTCGTTTGTCCCAGCGCATCGATGAATGAGCGAAGGACATTGAAAACAAATAAGGCAATCATTCCAAAAGAAAGCCCGACCAGATAGTCAAAAGCGATTGTACGCACCTTCCGATCCAAATTCATTCCATCAAGGATAGGGTTTATTACAAAAGCTCCGATTATAATAACGATAAGGGACATAAAGACTGCCAGATAGACACCTTGTGTAACGGAAAAAGGGACTGATTTGGTGTCCTTGGCACCAACCTGCTGGGAAACAATTGGAGTGATAGCCAGCAATATCCCGCTCAAACCTGTAAAAACCGGAGTCCAAATAGAACTTCCAATGGCCACGCCAGCGAGATCAGCGGCACTGAATCTTCCGGACATCATTGTATCGAGAAAGTTCATGGAAAACATTCCAAGCTGGGTCACGAGGATGGGGACAACAATCAAGATGAATTGTTTAAGCTTTTCGTTAATCGTAAACGTTTGCTGCATAATCTTTATACCTCGGGGTTTAAATTTCAATGAATGGAATTATATCATCTTACATATCCAACCTGTTTCTATTTTGCTCCAATAATTAAGAAAAGCGCAAGCACCCTGGTAAAAGGAACATCGGCTAAGTTCTGGGAGGGTTGATTTATTTTCCTACGGAAAAAAAGTTGCTGGGTGCTGGAGCTGGACACCTGTACCGTGTTAAAGAAGTATAATTTCTTATCTAACAAATAAACCGCCGGCAAAATGCAGGCAGTCTAAAAAAAGTATCAAGTTAGCCCTGTTGCCGGGTTTGCTTTAGCAATTCCTCTTCCACGTTTGCGGAAGCGCTCTGGACTACAAGCGTTCTGGTAGGGAAAGCAATGCTTACACCTTCTTGCTCCAATATATCCATAATCTTAAAGTTTACATCTTCTTTTATATCCAGATAATCTTTAAAGGAAGTTGCTTTTGTAAAAAAGTATAGATAAACATCAAGGCTTGAATCATTAAAGCGGTCAAAGCGTGCGAGGATCGTATCGTTATCGACTTCCTCGTTTTCGCTAAGCATTAATTCGATCCGCCTCACAACCGTTTCCAGCTTTTTTCTTGGAGTATCATAAGTAAGCCCCAAATGGAAAGCGACCTGCCGTTTCCCCATCTTCGACCAGTTGGTGATTGACTCATTGGAAAGGGTTGCATTAGGCACAGTAACCAGTGCCTGCGCAAACGTACGGACCGAGGTACTCCGGAATGAAATATCTTCTACTGTACCCTCGACGCTTGGGGTTTTGATCCAGTCTCCGATTGTAAAAGGTTTTTCAGTGATGATGACTAACCCGCCGAAAAAGTTGCTGACAGTGTCTTTGGCTGCCAACGCGAAGGCCAGACCGCCAAGCCCGAGTCCTGCAACGAATCCATTAACATTGAAGCCCCATTCCTCAGCAATGATGCTAACACACAAAGTAAATAGAATCACCTTCATCAGCTTTGTGAAAAAGGGAAGTACAATCTGGTCCACTTCAAGGTCGAATCGTTTGATTACCCTAGGGAACAGAATGGACCATATCGCACTGATATTTATTAGTCCCCATGTTGCAAGAATGATAAAAACGGTTCGGATAATCTTCGTTGCTGTTGATTCTGCTATCAGTTCAAACGGGAAGTATTTAATGGCCAGCATGATGCCAAGGAAAGCAATTAGCCAGCGGAACGGTTTTTCGAAAGCGAGCAGGACTTGAGCAAGTGTTTCTGTATTCCTTGTTTGAGCATAACGCAAGATTATTTTAAATACATATGTAGTGAATATCTTTCTAATAGCCAGAAACAAAAAGAGTACTCCAAGAGAAATTACAATGTCTATCCAGATTTTCGCATTAATTAATTCACTTATTGATTCTATGGCTTGATTCATAAACACGCCCCCCTAAAGATATACAATGAAATTTTTATAATAGCAGAGTTATCAGAGAGTTTCTAGTTGGAGATTCTGGTAAATTTTGTGGCGGTTAATGTGATTCATCTAAAGGGCGCTTACGCATCAAGAACAAAGCTATAATTAAGGGAGAAAGGGCTGATGGATGGTGAGCATTCTTGAATAAAAAGGCGGTTTTTACAGGGGGCGGTTCAGCAGGCCATGTGACAGTTAATGCGGCGCTCATTCCTGAATTCCTTAAAAACCAATGGAAGGTGACGTATATTGGGTCCGAGAAAGGAATTGAAAAAACAATAATTGAAAAGGAGTTTCCGGACATATCGTATCATTCTATTTCGGTTGGGAAGCTGCGAAGATATTTTTCAATTGAAAATATCAAGGATCCTTTCCGTGTAATCAAGGGAATTGGCCAAGCATTTCGAATTTTAAAAAGGGAACGCCCTGATTTTATATTTTCAAAGGGCGGGTTCGTGTCCGTTCCAGTCGTCCTAGGGGCAAAGCTTCTTAAAATTCCGGTTATTATCCATGAATCAGATATTACGCCTGGATTGGCGAATAAGATTGCTTTCCCTTTTGCAGCGAAGATTTGCACCACTTTTGTAGAAACGGCAAGCTTTCTTCCCATGGGTAAAACGATTCATGTAGGAGCTGTCCTTAGGGACCGAATTTTTAAAGGTGATGCGGTGAAGGGCAAAAGGATTTGCGGATTTAAAAAGGATAAGCCTGTTCTGCTTATTATGGGAGGCAGCCTTGGGGCGACAAAGATTAATGAAGCAATCATTGAAATAATGCCGCAGCTGCTTGCGGCTTATCAGATTATCCATATTTGCGGAAAGGGAAATGTGTTCAGTGATTTAATTCAGCCCGGATATGCCGCATTTGAGTACGTACATGAAGAAATTTTTGATTTTCTGGCTGCCGCAGATATTGTTATCTCACGTGCGGGATCAAATTCCATTTTTGAGTTCCTGGCACTTCAAAAACCGATGCTGCTAATCCCACTAAGTGCGAAAGCCTCAAGGGGTGACCAGATCCTAAACGCACAAAGCTTTGAACAAGCCGGTTTTGCAAGTATTTTGAAGGAGGAAGCGCTGACTGGGACCGCACTCCTCAAAGAGATTTCAGATTTGTATAGCCGCAGAAGTAATTTTTCTGCCCGGATAAACGAGTTCCGTGGATTTAAACGAGCAGATGAAATGTATAAAATGCTGGTAAGTCTTGTTCAGCCCAAAAAATAAAATGTCATATTTAAGCTTTTTCCCGCATATCGTTATAGCAGACAAGCTCTCAAGGGGGAGAAGAAATGGCGTACCAATACTCAAAAGGCTGGTTCATCCAGCAATTAAAAGCAATGGGGATTACAAAGCATCCAATTGAAAGAAGAAAGCTTGAATCGTATAAAACTTACATACTCAGAAACCTTTATGCAGATAAAATTGAGAATAAGCAGTAAAGCAGAAAAACCTGAAACAGGTATAATCAGTTTCAGGTTTTTATTATACAATTTAAACAATAACTGTTATGAAAATGCTCTCCTTTGTGGAAGATAGACATAAGAACCTATGGAGGGAGGAGTTTATTATGGAGTATTCGATGAATCGTATTAATCCAAACCAGACTCAGGTTATTTTCTCTGATGGACGCTTTGAAACTCTTACGAATGAAGAATTGGAGTACTTGATGTTAACCGAAAGGTCCTCAGAACGCGAATTGGGGAAGGATTCTCCTTTAGAGCACTAAACAAAAGCATAGCACCCAGGTTAACCACAACTCGATAATTTAATAATTTTCTAAAGGCAAAAAGAAACCCTGTCCGATGGCGACAGGGTTGTGGCTGTGCGATAAAAGGCACTCGGAAGCTTATGCCTCAAGCAGCTGCTGTGAGTCGTCCTGGCTGCTGTCCTGGCGCATAATGTATAAGTGAAACAGATCTCGAGGGATTTCATACAAATCGTAAATGTCTTCCATGCTATTCAGTGTTTCATACAGTGATTGCCGTGATTCATTGGCTTTTATAACATATGGAAGCTTTTCCGCAGCTTTAATCGAACGGAGATTCACCTTCCTGATTCTCATGAAGACTGTTTCTATATCCAGCTCAAAAAATAATTCTTTAAAAAATGCTTCCTTGGCGATAGAATTATAGCCCTTGCCATGAAACGGCTTCCCAAGCCAAGTGCCGAGAAATCCAGCTTTGTCCTCTATATCAAAAAGGGATATTGTCCCGATTGGGGATCCCCATTCATCCAGGATTGTCCGGGAAATTAGTTCGCCGGCTCCTTCTTGCTCTATGTTATGTTTTGTAACGAACACATATTCTTCGTATGAGTGTGCTTTATGGCGCACGAAAGGGAAGACATCTGGATGCTTCATTAAATCAAAAAGAACATGACAGTCGGCGAATTCTCTCTTTTTTAACATTTTTTCCCCTCCAAAAATGAGGGCAGTCCTCATGCGTCTGCCTTCCACCCTCGAAATTTTTTAAAACGAGCATCAAAAAATTTCGGGGTGGGAATCGAACCCACTAGAACCGGAGAATCCGGTGGCGCACCATTTGCCTTCCCTATATTGTTTGTATTCAAAAATTCAAAGTTAATATAGAAAAAATTAACCTCACGAAAGTATAATACTAAAAAAATTTCAAAAAGAAAATAGGTAAATATAATATTTTTTTCGCCAAAATTTGCCCGTTTTTGATCCGGTATGTTTTTAGCGGAATATTTAGAAAGGACAGGGGTTTTGCCGCTTTTTTTTACTGAAATAAGTTAAAGTTATTTCTGGATACCGCATGAAAATAGATCGATTAGAGAGTATTTGACAGTAGCAGAGTTTTGGTTTTGTAATATAAAAATTGGTGCTTATTTAACCTTGCCACTTTCATACTTTGAATGTTTGCTTTCATCATTTATTAAGACATGAAGTATTAGAAAAAAGAATGGAAGAATTTTAAATCTGGAACTTATTTCTGTTTATATTTTCTTAGGCATAAAAAGGGG
Organism: Peribacillus saganii; assembly: GCF_003429095.1. GTDB lineage: Bacteria > Bacillota > Bacilli > Bacillales > DSM-1321 > Peribacillus > Peribacillus saganii. The sequence continues at coordinate 132,279 of NZ_QVTE01000051.1, read as the reverse complement.
AAAGCAAATCATGGAAATCAGACTACATAATGTGCTTTCTTTTTTTGTAGATGCAAGGGCAAAAGAGATTGATAAGAAAGAACATTGCTTGTTTTTCCCAACCAGTCACTATCACTTCTTCTTTGTACCATCTAAAACTTCCCCGAATATTGAAGAGCCAGAACGATTGCTCCCAGAGCCCAAACATAAACGGAAAAGACTTTTAGTGACTTCTTTTTAAGATAAGAGATCATCCAGACAACAGCAATGTAGCCGAAAAAGGCAGATGACAATGTAGCAACAAGAAGTCCGATAAAGCTTACCTGTTCCGCTTTCCCGCTTATGACATCGCCAAGCTGGAGGACTATACCGCCAGTGATGGCCGGGATGGATAATAGGAATGAAAAGTAGGCTGCGGTCGCGCGGTCGAATTTGCATAACAAACCCGCCGCAATCGTTAGTCCTGAACGCGACAGTGCCGGCATAATGGCCGCAGCCTGAAACGTGCCTACAATCAGTGCATCCTTAACCGTGATGTCATCTATTTGCTTTTTTCCCTTTTTAGCGCTGTCTGCGAACCAAAGAATGAACCCTGTGGCGACGAACTCCCAGCCGATTGTGACTCCGGATTTCGAAAGTGAATCAAACCAATCGCCAAGCAGCAGTCCGGCACACACCGCAGGAATCGTCCCGGCGATAAGAAGCAAGGTCAGCCTGGAAAAGGGTTTTCGCATTAGTGTAAACAGATCGTCCTTATAAACAGCGATCAAGGCAATCAGGGTACCGATATGCAGCATCGTATCCAGGGTAAGACCCGCTTCATCAAGACCGAACAAATGTCTCCCTAAATATAAATGGCCCGTGCTTGAAATGGGCAGGAACTCGGTAAGTCCCTGAATAATTCCGAGAATAAATGCCTGAAATTCAGATAACAATTTCTTCACCTAATTTCTTATAATTTGGACATCCTTTTCCCATTTTTATGCATAACCTTTCTTAACATGCTTATATTTCAGTAAGGTGAATGGGTATAAAATGAAACCTTACGAAAAAGTTATCCTAATAAAAACAGAAGAAAGAGAGGGATAAAATGTGGCGGATCAAAGTGAAAAACTGCTGGCAGCAGCGATTTACGTAATCAGCTTTTTTACGGCCTTTATCGGGCCGCTAATCATTTGGCTTATCAAGAAAAATGAATCAGCATACATCGATTATCATGGAAGGGAGTATTTAAATTTTCTGATTTCCTATTCGTTGTATGGCTTTATTGGCGGCTTGCTTACCTTAATCTTCATCGGGTGGCTGTTGTTGCCGATAGTCGCGCTGCTAGGGTTCATTTTTACCATCATTGGGGCCGTGAAGGCTGCTGAAGGAGTAGAATACAGGATCCCATTTGTTTTCAGGATTTTGTAATCCATGCTTGTCTTTAAAGATTAGAAAAGGTACTATTCCCATGTTCAGGCTCATATAATTTTGTGAGTAACTGCCCGAACCTTTGGGCTCTTGGGGAGTGGAGTATGGATATAAGACAGTATTACAGAAAAACCTCTGGAATTTGCTTTCAAGTTGCATGGATCTCACTCACGCTGTCAATCTTATTCTTTGGTTTACATGCGGCAGGCGTTTTGTCAGGCAACATCCTGGCGATTATGCTGCCGTTTATTATTTTAAGCATCGCAAATTATATAGGATTCAGAATGTTCGATACGAGAGCTGAGGAAATTCCTGAACGTTTGTTGTGCCCATTGACTGAAAAAAGTGAACTTTTGGATCATAGTCATCTTTTATTGGCATTTCTGCCGGCTCCAACGCTCCGGGCGGTCCTGTTTGCTCCCAATGGCAACGCCGTCGGAGAAATCCGGGATCTAAACATGAAATGGTACATGTGGCTGATCCCTAATTCGGTTTCACTTTTGCTTCCAAAAAGATATGGTTTATACAGCAGCGATGGAACACTCATTGGGTCTTACCAATTTAAATGGGGGCTTTTCAATAAAGCAGTTATTCTAAACCAATACGGCGATAACATTGGCTATTATCGAGAAGCAAAAAAGGAATCCTTATTCAGGCTAAAGGGAATGATAGTTAATCCAGAGGGCAAACCATGGATTTCTGCCTATGCGGGCGGCCTGCTGCAGGAATTTCAAATGACTAATGCAGATGGGATAAAGCTCGTATCATATAAAACAGGATGGATGCCATTCGAATGGGGAAACCGTTTTAAGGATGCTAATACTCCTATCCTTTCCTTTCATAACAGCGCAACGTATAATGATAAAATTGCGATACTTGGATTTTGCGCAGCGGCCCTTCACCATCGGAGCAATTAAGGCTTTTTAAGGGATTTTTTCTGTAGACTCTGCTATAATAAAAAGTAAATACATAAACTGTGGTGATAAAATTGACTTTACTGAATGAAATTCTTGAGTACAACGAAGCATTTGTCAACAACAAAGAATATATGGAATACAGTACAGACAAGTTTCCAGACAAGCGGATGATCATTATAAGCTGCATGGATACACGGCTTGTAGAACTTTTGCCAAAATCAATGAATATCCGCAATGGCGATGTGAAATTCATCAAGACGGCCGGTGCGGTTGTTTCCCATCCTTTTGGGAGCGTCATGCGAAGTGTTCTGGTGGCTGCATACGAATTAAAGGCGGATGAAGTATTCGTTATTGGCCATTATGATTGCGGCATGTCGGCTATTAATGCAGACGCACTTCTCGAGAAAATGGTCGACAGAGGAATCTCTGAGGAAACAATATCTACATTAGAACACTCCGGCATTAATTTAAAACACTGGCTTAGAGGGTTCGATGATGTATCCGACAGTGTGCGGAACAGCGTCAGCATCATCAAAAACCATCCGCTGCTGCCAAAAGATGTAGCAATTCATGGTTTGGTGGTATCACCGAAAACAGGTAAACTGGATGTAGTTGTTGATGGTTATCAAAAAGACTAATTTTATCTAAGTACTTTTAAAATGTCTATGCTGCACAAGGACGGCCCGTAATCACTCGGGTTGTCCTTTTTATATTCCGATAAATCAATGATTCCGTGTCCGTTCTAGTGCCTTAAGAAGTTACTTGTAAAAAACTGACAAAGGTATGACCAATCTTTTTTAAAAAAAACTCCTTTGAAGAAAAATTATTTCCTTCCGATGAAGTTTCTTACATATATTAGAAATCATAGTAGCAGGCTTAATCCAAATGCAACTAATAATAGCGGTAAGCACAGGGGAAACTTTGTTATAACATAAACTTTAAGCATTCTTCTTGCTTACCGTTCATTTTCTGCTAAAATCACATAGTGGTTTGTCACGTAAACAAACGGGTGGGAGAGGGATACAAATGAATAAGGTGGAGCATGAAAAATTCATTATTAGAGAGGGTATTTAGACTAAAGGATAGTGGGACTAGCCTCGGGCGTGAAGTACTTGCAGGATTCGTCAGCTATTTTACGATTTTGTATATTGTTGCGGTGAATTCATTAATTCTGTCTGAGGGAGGCCTTCCATTAGATGGCGCAATACTGGCAACGATTCTTTTATCTGCGGTAAGCTGTATATTAGTAGGGGTTTGGTCAAATGTTCCGATCATTCTTGTCCCGGGCATGGGCCTTAACGCTTTCTTTTCCTATACTATGGTACAAAGCATGGGCCTTTCCTGGCAATCAGCTCTAGGTGTGGTATTTGTCTCCGGATTAATTTTTACCGTTCTTTCCTTCAGCAGGCTTACAAAAGTGCTAAGTGATGCCATCCCTGCTTCTTTAAAAGAAGCTATTACGGTAGGGCTTGGGTTGTTTTTGATTCTGCTGGGACTTGAAAAGGGAGGAATTGTTGTTCAAGGGGAAGCTGCAATTCTGGCGCTGGGTGATTTCAGCCAGCCTCAGGTAATGGCTTCCATCCTTACCATTATCATTGCCTTTGTCCTTTTCAGCAGGAATATAAGCGGCAATTTTCTGATCACAATTGTTGCAGGCTGTGTGATTGCATTTATGTTTGGAACCCTGGATCTGTCACAGCTAACGTTTCAGCAAGCGGATTTCAAAGCGTACGGAGAGGTTTTTGCAGCCTTTTCGTTTGAACAAGCAGCCAGCCTGCCGTTTTGGACGGCAGTTTTCTCATTGACGATGGTGTTGGTGTTTGAGAACATTGGCCTTGTTCATGGACATGTAAACAGTATAAAAAAACCGGAACTATTTCAAAAGGCTTTCCAGGCTACAGGCTTATCGGTTTTGTTATCCGGAGTTTTTGGCTCCAGCCCAACGGTTGCAACAGTGGAAACGGCAGCGGGTGTAGCATCTGGGGGACGGACTGGGTTAACCACAGTTACAACAGGGATTTTGTTTTTGCTTTCCATCTTTTTTATTCCTCTGATAAAAGTAATACCGGATAGCGCGATTGCTCCGATATTAATCATCATTGGGATTTTGATGCTTCAACACATCAAACATTTGGAATTGAAGGATATTTCGGATGCGATTCCGGCTTTCCTGACGATTACGCTCATTCCCTTTACCTATAGCATTCCAGATGGGATGGCAATGGGGTTCATTATGTACCCAATATTAAAAATCACGCTTGGCAAGGCAAAAGAAGTTTCAATCATCATGTATATTATTGCAGGGCTGTTTCTGACTAATTTCCTTGTGCATATAATGGGGTAATTTTGACCAAAAAAGCATAGTGCAAACAGGATTTCCTGATTGTACTATGCTTTTTTGCGTTTAAAAAGGCTTAAGTACCATTAACACAATCAGTACAATAGCCGCTATTTGAGTACTTGTATTATATGGCGCAATTTGTTTGCCAATTTGTATATAAGCAACGGGTAACTCCTCAGATTTATGGTCTTCTAGTATTTTCATCTGCTCAGACAGCTTTCTTGGGAGTATTACGGCAACTATTGGTTGTACTGCTACGTAAATGACGAGGGAAGCAATATACCAAAACTCTGTGAACAAGCCTGTATTAAATCCTCCAAGTATTATACCGGTTAAAAGAAGTGTAATGCTCCCGATTTTGGCCAGTTTTTCTACCCCATCATATACAGTCATGGCAAACCTTGCCTGGCTGACAGTTTGTATCCTTCTCATTAAAATAGGCAGTGCAAATGTAGCCCCAAGCCCGCAAATGGCAGCTATGACGTGAATGGCTACAATTAAATTGTAAACTATCATGATTGAAACCCTCCCTCTTTTTAGATGATATGATAATTATTTTTCAAAAAGTTATTAGCGGAAAAATAAAAAGTGACCTTTGTCTCAGTTCAAAAGTTGTGCAAAACCTTCATTTTTCTTCAGGTTTTACAGCGACTTTGCAAATTTCGACAAAATACCTGTTAAAATTAAGGTAAAATGAAGGGAGATTTCCATAGTTAGAATTTGGTGGAGGTTTTTTAATGGAAGTATTTGTCGCCCGGCAGCCTATTTTCAACCGCAGGGAAGAAGTTCATGCATATGAGCTGTTATATCGAAGCAGTATTGTAAATGCATATAACAGCGTTAATCATGATCATGCAACTGCAGAGGTAATTGTGAATAGTTTTCTTAATATAGGCATTGATCAGCTCTCTAATGGAAAGCCCTGCTTTATTAATTTTACAGAAAAACTACTACAGCTAAGATTGCCGACTTATTTCCGGCCAAGGGAAATTGTAGTTGAAATATTGGAATCAGTTCCGTTGAACGAGGACCTTTTAAAAATTTGCAGGGAATTAAAGTCACTTGGCTACCTGATTGCCCTTGATGACTATGTGTTTAACGAGAAGAATCCGTATTCACAGCATTTGCTGCGTTTTGCAGATATTATCAAGGTTGATTTCCGAAATACCACCAGAGAAAACCGGAGGCGGATAGAATCCCTCGGCAAGCTGCTGCATTTGGAGCTGCTCGCAGAGAAAGTGGAAACCCGTGCTGAATTTGAGCAAGCAAGGAAAAGCGGTTACCATTACTTCCAGGGATATTTCTTTTCAAAGCCAGTCATTGTGTCGACACATGATGTTCCCACATATTTTCATTCTTACTACGGAATCATTCAGAACCTGGCGATGGCTGAGCCAAGCATTGCAGAAATTGCAGAACTGATAGAACAGGATTTATCCCTTTCTTATAAATTATTGAAATTGATCAATTCACCAGCATTTCGTCCACGGAATAAGATTAATTCAATCCGGCAGGCAATTGTAATGCTTGGGCTAGTTGAAATTCAAAAATGGATATACGTCTTATCGGTAAGAGAAATGACCGGAGACAGGCCGAAAAGCTTTGAAGAAACAATACACATTTGCCTGGCCCGCGGGAAAATGTCTGAAAGCATTGGTAAGCATCTGGAGAAAACCGCCGTTGGAGCAGGGTATTTTATGGCGGGTATGTTTTCGCTTATGGACACGATCCTTTCATTGCCAATGAAGGACGTGCTAAAGGATTTGCCGCTTCATGAAGACATTACCCGCGCACTGCTTGGCGAACAAAATATACTCAGAAGCATCCTTGATTTAGTTATAGATGTCGAAAAAGCAAACTGGGATGGAATTGAGAAGAGATGTTTGGGATTGGATCTCACAGAAGCAGATGTTTTTACGTACTATAAAAAATCGCTGGACTGGGCAAACCATCTGCTGAAAAGGGAAGACGAAGGATTGACCAGCAGTACAATATAAAAATACAGTGTGCCAAAAAGCAACCAAAGGGCTGTTGCATTACGTGTTCAATATCCGGTCTTCATACTGGCAAAAGGTTATCTTTCTATGAAGAGTAGCCATTTTAATTGCTTTATGAAATGGTAAAAATTCTGAATTGGATTAAATAAAATTCTTACGTTGCGGAAAATAATAATAGCGGGTCTATCTCTAGCTCAAGCCCAGACGTACTGAACTGCTAGTGCCTGTTTCACCACAGGACACATGGTTCGGCAGCGATTCATCGCAGGTAACATAGGACCTGCTTTGTGAAGACGGGGCAATCTTAGCCGCTCCTCCTCTAAATTTAGACGATTACTCTCTTTTGCTTAGAATCAGCAATTATAAAAATCGCCATTGAGGCTTGATATAGCGGCGGAGTTCGATCAATAGCATCCTTTTCATTGAGTCTGGCCCCTTTACCGCCTGCAAATCCTCAGGAACCGGAAAAATGCCAAACTCATTGAAGGCAACCCTGATGGATCCAGACCAAATTTCCTGGCCTTCCACCGTAAGGACAGAGGTTGTGACAAGAGCTTGTTTGGAATCAGAATCGGATGCAGGCTCAATCGTATCAGCTATAAAAAAGTTAAATAAGTAAACCGACTTTTTCCATTTCGAATAGACTTTCACGTTGGCACTTCCTTTGCCTTGATGCTATTATCATTAATTATAGATAGTTAAAAATGTTTTGTGCAGCAAAAAGATTAGCAGACAGGGAGTAAATAATGATGAATATTGAATTAGTAAAATGCCATGGCTCGGGAAATGATTTCATCATCATTGACGAGATGGAAGGGGATATTTCCTTTAATGAAGATGAGAGAAGCAGCCTTGCCATGGCCCTGTGCAGCCGTACCAGCCTGCTTGGAGCCGACGGCATTCTGTTTGTTATGCCAAGTGAACAGTCCCATGCGAGAATGAGAGTGTTCAATGCAGATGGTTCAGAAGCCTCCATGTGTGGCAACGGGCTTCGCTGTGTCGCCAGATATGCATCGGACAAGCTTCGGAAATCTAAATTAATCATTGAAACAATGAAGGCAAATCTGGCTGTTGAAAAGACAGAGGAAATCTTTGATGGTATCCCAACCTTTAAGGTTGAAATTTCTCCAGTATCTTTTAATGTTAAAGATTTACCACTGAATCTCAGTTGGGAAACTTTGAAAAATGAGAGAATTGTTGAACTTTCCGATACATTGCTTTTTACAGCGCTGGCTGTTCCTAACCCTCACCTGGTTTCTATTGTGGAAAGTGATGTCCTTAAATCGTCAGTGCAGAAGGATATAGCTACTTTGGTAAATGGACCAAATGATCTTTTCCCTGACGGAGTAAATGTCAGCTTTGTACATGAGCTGAAGAAGGGACATATTTTTGTGAGGACCTTTGAACGAGGTGTAGGATTTACCAATGCTTGCGGAACGGCAATGAGTGCTTCAAGCCTTGTTACATGTCTTAACGGCTTAAATGAAACGGAAAAAGAAATTTCTGTTTACAATGACGGAGGCATGGTAAAGTGTATGGTCCACCAGCAAAATGGCCGATACCAGATCGATCTTATTGGAAATGGAACATATGAATATAGGGCAGAGATTGAAGTAAACCCGGCAGACTTTCAGAATTTTAAGCTGGTTAATAAAGAAATTTTTGAAGAAGAAACCAGCAAATATGCCAAGCTGCAGGAATATGCAAAACAATTTGTTTCAGAACATATGAAGTGATATAGAAGGCGGACATACAGTTGCTTGAATGTCCGCCTTTGCTCGTTTTGTTAGCAAATTATAAGATGGTAAGATAACGAACGTAAGTGTCTATCCATCTCAAGCTCCAGCGCTCAGCAACTTTTTTTAGTAGTAAAATACAGCTACCTTTTTTTCTATAGTTTAATCATGCAGGTTTTTCCGTAGGAAATTGAGCCTTAAAGCACAGGAGTAACCAACGCTGCGGCAGCAGTTCATCGCATGATAACACCGCAAGCGGCGCACAAAAAACAAGCAGTGAAATTCTCACTTCACTGCTTATTCAAAAAATTAATGATATCTGTAAAGGGCTGCTCGTTTCTTGCAGTTTCCATCATGGCAAAGGGGCATCCTACTGTCCGAAGCCGCTTTGGTACTGTGTATACGTTATAGTCAGCAAGCTTTAGTCCTTCATTTACCTCGTCCCAGTGAAGAGGCGCAGCTACACCGGCGAAATCGTTTCCTCTTGGTGAATAGGGGGCGATAATGGTTTTCCCTTCACTATGCTGGACAAAATCAAGGTATAGCCTATTCCCTCTGTTCCTCTTAAGTCTTTCAATTGTAAAATCATCCGGGAACTTATTCGTCAAAAAGTCTGCCAGAAAGTCAGTGAATTTCCTTGTATCACTGTATGAAAATGAATGAAAAGGCAGGGGAATATAAATCTGGAGCCCTCTGTTTCCCGATGTCTTAATGAAGGAGTGAAGACTGAGTGAATCGGTAATCTTGCGAATTTCCAAAGCAGCTTTCACAGCCAGTCCAAATTGTTCCTGTGTCGGCGGGTCCAGATCAAGGACAATATCATCTGGAGTCACCCGGCCTGCTTTTTGAAACGGAACATGAAATTCAATGGCAAGCTGGTTTCCGAGCCAAAGCAAAGTCTGGATGTCATTAACAAGAATATATTCAATATCATGTTCCTTAAAGGTCTTAATGAAATCAGGGGCATATTCAGGGACGTTTTTCTGATAAAACCGCTCACTGCCGGCACCATGAGGATATCGGATCAAAGTCGCCGGCTTGTCCTCCAGGTTATGCAAAAACCAGGGCGAAACTTGTCTGAGGTAATGAAGGTAATCTATTTTTGTAAATATCTCCGATCCTATTTTCCAAATAGGTTTGTCGCGGGAGGTAATGTTTACAGACTCAGGAAAAGTGTACTGGCTGGAGCAAAATAGCTCCCAAGTACACTCTTCGGGCCTCATATCCATCAGGAATTCCTTGAACTGTGGTTCCCGCAGCTCCTGCTCATCATAAACATGGAGGAAATTGACCGCAATACATATTGAGGGATGAATATAATGGTACATGCTGTTTTCAGCATATGAATTTCCGCGTACGATTGCAGCAAGCGAACTTCTTTCATGTGGCGGAAGGCCATTCTTAACCTGTCCGATCTCCATGATGTCTCCGTCTTTAAATATTCCCAGCGAAAAATAGCCATTTTCTTTGTGCATGGCGGTTATGAAACAGGCAGCCGTTTTCCAGTTCTTTATCTTAAGCCAGGAGGCTGTCCTTTTGCCTTCTTCCCATAAGCCATTGTCCTGTTTGGCAACAATTCCTTCACCATCATACAAAATAACCTTATCCATAAGGGCAGAAAAATTCTTAGTGGCTGGAACAAGCTGAATAAGGTCTTCCTTGAGAGGATCCGGAAAAGCCGGCCAGTCAACATCCTGAAAAAAATCAGCCAGTAATTTCTTTCTATCGGTATATGTCATTGCTGTCAGTGGCTTTCCATTGATTTCAAGTAAATCAAAGGTAATCAGCCGGCATGGGGACATAGATGTAGCTTCCTGAATCTTTTGTTTTGCCCGGAGACGTCCTCTCCACTGTATTTCCGAAAAGTCCGAGCTAAAAGGGTTGGCGAGCCAAACTAACTCGCAATCCAGACGCAAAGGCACAAAATCCGCCAGTATCTCTGTGTTTTTTTTAACAAAGGATGAGATTTCCGGAAATATATCAATTAGCTGTTTTCCGTTCCGGCTTATTAAGGAAACACCGATGTTTTGGTCAATTGTTAGGATGGCCCTGAAACCGTCGTATTTGACCTCATAAGTCCATTGGCCCCCTATTGGAGGATCAGGTGCCAGTGTTGGAAGCATTGGTTTCATTGAAAAAACCCACTTTCTAATGTTTCCGTTTTGGTTGTATTTATAGTGCATTGATTTCTTAATAATGGAGGAATGTCTGACAGGTTTTAGCCTTACTGATTATAGTCTGGACAAAAACTGCTAAATATTGCGTTATTCCCAAAAGTTTTCTGGAGTGTAGCTGCCCGGCAAAGGGAAACTAATGAAAAAAAAGAGGGTGAAGGGTTTGCACACTATTTGGAAGGGAAGTATTTCGTTCGGGCTTGTAAATATCCCGATCAAGCTTCACGCAGCCACTGAAAATAAAGATATTTCCTTGCGTACATTGCATAAGGAATGCCATTCTCCGATTAAATATGAAAAAATTTGCCCGGTCTGTGAAAAGCCGGTTGGAAAGGAAGACATCGTAAGGGCATTTGAATATACAAAGGGCAGGTTTGTCGTTTTGGAGGATGAGGATTTAGAGAAGCTGAAACAGGAGAACGAGGCTCGAGCAGTTGAGATTATAGATTTTGTAAAAATAGACCAAATTGATCCGATTTATTTTGACCGAAGTTATTATATATCACCGAATGACGGAGGATCCAAAGCTTATTCCTTGTTAAGGAAGGCATTGGAGGATTCAGGAAAGGTCGGGCTTGCCAAAATTGTTATTCGTGCTAAAGAGCAAATGGCTGTGGTGCGTGTTTATCAAAATACACTGCTGATGGAAACTATCCATTATCCGGACGAAGTGAGGCCGGCGGTTGACGTCCCCAATATTCCTTCAGGGGACCAGGTAACTGACAAAGAAACCGCTACGGCCATTATGCTGATTGATCAGCTGACAACCGATTTTCAACCTGAAAAATACAATGATGACTACAGAACGGCGCTTCTGGAACTGATTGAAGCGAAGAAGAATGGTGTGGCAGCAGTAACACCAAAGGAAAGAGAGCCAGCGGCTGCAAAGGTTACTGATCTAATGGCAGCACTTCAGGCTTCTATTGATAAAACAAAACCAGCCACAGCTCCAGTCAAAAAGCCAGCAGTCAAGAAAAGAACAACTCGAAAGAAGGTTGTTGGAGAAAAGAAGGAAGCTTAAGGCTTTGTTGAACCATTTTTGCAGCAGGCCCATCTTTACTGAAGCCAGCCCATATTTATGGCACTGTTAAAGTTGGGTTCTGGCACCATTTGATTATGATGCTATTCAAGTTTGGTGCCGAAACATCAGTATATGGCTCTATTTCAATAGCGGATTAAAAATCCATTAACGGAAAGCAATAATCGCCTTTTTTCAGTCATATCCGCGCAGATTGCCAATTCATGTTTGAAGTCCAGCCAATTGTAATGTCCAGGGTTTGGCGGCCATAGCCGCGAGGTATAAAATAGCAAATCCAAGGCACAGCAGGTGAATATCTTAATGCACTTTTATAAAACAATAACAAAGCAGCAGATACTTTATGTCATTGCCGTTCTAATTTTGTTCTGGACGTATGTTGTAATTTTTGTTGAACTTGCAGAAGAAATACAAGAGAAACAATTGATTGAATTCGACTCAAGGATTATCGGATTTGTCCAAGGTTTTGTTTCTGAAAAGGTAACGGTTTTGATGAAAGCCATAACCTTTTTGGGCTCTTATGATTGGATTATGATAGCCGTTATAACTGCCTGCTCACTGTTAGTAATATATAAAAAAGTTAGTTATGCGGTCTATCTCGCTTTAAGTTCTGGCCTCGGTGCCATATTTAATAAGATGCTAAAAAGAGTCTTTCAAAGGGAGCGTCCAGATATTTTTCCGTTAATACGAGAACATGGCTTCAGTTTTCCCAGCGGACATTCTATGGGGGCAATAGTCCTGTATGGAACTTTGGCCATCATAGTCATTAAAATTGTTAAAATGCGCAGCTATAAGGTTGTCGCTGGGGCCGGAGCTTTTTTCCTTATTTTTATGGTGGGTCTGAGCAGGATCTATCTGGGGGTTCACTATCCGAGTGATGTAGTCGCCGGGTTCGCTGCTGGAGCTGCATGGCTCATACTCTGCAGGCTTGGTTTGCGGATATATGAATACCAGAAACAAAAGAGGGGTCTAAAAGCAGAATTACGCGGGCAATGATGAAAAACGCCGGCTCAATGATGATTAAGTCGGCTTTTTTTGCAAAAAACGCCTTTTAGGGCTTTACAAGATTATTTGGTTTCATCCGGAAAGTGTTCTTTCATCCTCAGGAAAGTTCATTTTATGTTTTTACAAGATAATCCTTCTTATTGAGTCTCCTTACACCTTCAAAGACTCTCCTGAGGGCTCAGCTAAATAAGTGGTGCAGGACGGGCATCTTTTCGCTTCAAGATGGATATCTGTGAAGCATTCTGGACAGGGTTTTTTCAAAGGAGTTTCTGGTTCTTCTTTTTTATGAAATCGATTTACCTGCCTCACGATAATAAAGATGGCTAAAGAAATGATTAAAAAATTTATGATATTATTCAAAAATAATCCATAATTCAACGTAGCGGCACCTGCAGCCTTGGCTTCTGCCAGTGAATCATATTTCTCTCCTGAAAGACTGATAAATAAATCGCTGAAATCTACTTTTCCAATTATCAGTCCTATTGGCGGCATTAATACATCATCAACCAGCGAGGTCACAATTTTACTAAAAGCAGCCCCTATGATCACCCCGACTGCAAGATCAATCACGTTTCCCCGCATGATAAATTTTTTAAATTCCTGTATCACTCTCATCACTTCCTATCATCCTTTTTCTTTCTTACATTTTTAATCAAAATTTCAAGTAAAGTAAAGCCGCTTGCCTTTTTAAGCTGCTGAAAGTTGACTGGTTAACAAAAAAATTAGCCCATTGAGAGCGAAAGAAGAGGAAAAACTATAGTGATCATTCAATATATAGGAGGATTCGTTGTTATTTTGACTATATATTGCGCCTGCATTCTACCATCAGTTTTTTAAACATGCAATCATTTAACTGTCCTTGCGAATAAAACCCCCAAGACCATTAATTTTAAGGCGTGGTAAGAGCCTTTTTTTGCTGATAAAGAAGAATTTATGAACGAAAAACAAGATCAAAACTATACTGTAATAGGACAGGGACTCCCCCTAACCACTTGAAAAGAGAAGGGCGTTCAAGTCCTTGAACATCAGCAAATCAAGGCGAGATTTTTCTTAACTTTGCCGCCGTAAATTAGGGGGTGAAACGATGATTAACTGGGGAGTACGCTTTAAAAACCGTTTTTGGGTGTCAGGATTCATAGCTCAGCTTTTTATCCTGGCCGAAGTACTATTGATTGGAGCAAATGCAATTGGCCTAACAGATTTTCAACTGACTGAGGAAATAAAGGGATGGGTACTTGCAGTCGTGAACGCTGTTTTCGGAGTATTGGCCACTCTTACTAATGTTCAGGATCCGACTACACAAGGATTCGCCGATAGCCAGCAAGCTCAATCATATAAAGAACCTCGCTAATAAATTAGGGACTTCTCTAAGGTCGTGCAGACCTTTGAAAAAGTCCCTTTTTATAATGAATGGCTGCTTTTTCATTAAGATTATGGTAATTCTCGCGATACAGTGCTTAATATTGCGGGATAATGCCAAAATAAGGTAAACTAGGGCCAGGGATAAAGGAATTAGAAATAGATTCTGACTCATTAAGAACTATCTCAGAATAAGAGATTTATGAACCAAATTTAGGGAAAAAGTCACTTTTTTGCAACAAAAAGGAACACTTGTTCGATTTTGTTGTTAAATATGTTATAATAGAATTGCGATAGAGTATCCCCGAGGGCGGTCGGCTAACCCCGGAAAGGGGGTGATGCCTATGACAATGTTTGAAGCTTTAATGGCTATGTTTTCCTTTGCGACATTAATGATAGCTGTTTTATCGTTTCATAACAAAAAATAGACCTCCCTTGACCGTAAATTGAGGGAGAGGTCTATTTATCGATAATAGGCCGATCCCCTGAGGGAACGTCTATCTGCAGGCCGTGAATGCTGCAACATTTACGGCCTTTTTATCAGGATTTATATATACTAAAGGATAACATAAGTTTAAAGATCTGTCACGGAAGAGCGGGGGAAAGAGGATGGGGTACATTGTTTCACTGCATGTAGGGAAACCAAAGCAGGAACATTATGAGACAGCAACAATTGAAACAGCAATCAAACGGCCAGCAGTTGCTGAAGCATTCCTTACGGTAAACGGATTAGATGGAGACGAAGTAGCGAATAAGATACACCACGGAGGGCCGGACCGGGCGATTTGTTTTTATCCAATCGAACATTACAGCTTTTGGGAAGCTAAATGGGGGAGGACACTGTCAGCCCCTGCTTTCGGTGAAAATGTTTTAGTGGAAGGGATGAAGGAAGAAGAAGTATTCATTGGAGATGTTTACCGGATAGGCGGTGCCATTGTGGAAATCACTCAAGGACGTGTTCCTTGCGCGAAAATTTCTCACAATAATGGGGTACCGGAGTTTCTGGAATCTGTATTAAAAACAGGTTTTACTGGCTATTTCGGAAGGGTGCTTGCTGAAGGGGCTATCCAGTCAGGGCAGTCCATTCATTTAATGGATAGGAAGCAGGATCAAGTTAGCGTCCTTTATGCTAACCAAATCCTCCTGCAAGGCCAAGATGGCCTGGGTGGTATTGAAAAACTCCTGGAAATGGGATATCTTGCTGAGGTGTGGCGCAATAATTTGGAAAAGAAACGAAAAAAGCTTCAATCAAAAAATAAAGCATAGAAAAAAACCCATTAGGCTTGGCTTAATGGGTTTGTATATCCTGTTTTTTACATTCAGCGGTCACACATACTGTCAGCATGGGCCTTACTTTTTTAAATTTAACTGAGATATCGCGAAAGCCTGCATTAAAAAGATCCTGTTCTATCTTAATTCCAAGGGCCATCGTTTTTTCCGGGGTTGCATCTTCCTCGCGCGGCTGGACAGTAATTGCGATCCGCCCGCCGTCCTTCATTAATTGATGAATCCTTGTTAATGACTCCTCATGTTTCTCCCATAGAGGGTAGTTATTAACAGAGAGCACTTTATCATATTGATGGCATTGCTGCTTCAAGGTAAAAACATCGCCTTTGTAGAGCCTAAGATCCCCATTTTCAATGGCAGCTTCATTTCTCTTTGCAGCAGTCTCCACCATTGTATCTGAAACATCGACGCCATCCACCATAACATTTTTCTCTTTCCGACAGATTTCCTCTAATGAAAAGCCCGGGCCAAACCCGATCTCGAGAACATAATCCCCTGGCATTATCCCAAGCCTGCCCAATGTCCAGCGGTTTATTTTCCGATTTTCCACCGCCATAATTTTCCCTGCTAGTTTGCCGAGCATTCCTTCAGGTTTACAAAATTGCTTTGCAAAAGCTTCAAGCATTTTCTCACCCCCATTTTTTTTGCTTTTTCACTATTATTCACTCAAATAGAATGAGTAAAACATAACCTGTCAAGTTTCTGCATTCTCTTTTTCCATTAACGGCGAGCTCATAATGTTCAATATGAGTTCCTATATAATGGTCAAGTTTTTTTCATTTTAATAAAAAAGTATTGAATTTTTTCCATAGTTCTTGTAAATTAAATGTAATCATTTTTTGAATTTGCCGAAAATTTAATAATCTTATCGAGAGAGGTGGAGGGACTGGCCCTTTGAAGCCTCAGCAACCGGCGGATGCCAAGGTGCTAATTCCAGCAAGCATTGCTTGATAGATGAGGGTTTTGACAAACGAGGGCCTTCATTTTTGAAGGCCTTTTTTATAAGACAAGAAAGGACAACTTTTTAAAATTGCGGATGTCTAGCTTAAGTGCCCAGCAACTTTTTTCGTGTAGTAAAAAGCTTATTTTAAGAAGTACAATAATAGCGATTAAGTACACAAAGGAACTAAGGCGGCGGTGAAACATCGTACGAAACAAAGCGACAGCTTTATGAGGAAGTGGCGGCGTTAGCCGTTCTTCCTCTGCCAGGATGTGCTGGCGTTTGGTACAGGACTAGGGTTGAAATGGTCTTACATTTGGAACCCTGCCAGAATTTAGTGATGTTTCCTTTTGTCAGGATGTTGATCAGGATGCTTGCACTTTTCTAAGAGGGGGGAATGGAAGTGGATTTTAGATACGAACTGCAAAACAGAATTCTGATTGGTGAAGGAGCAATGGGAACACTTCTTTTTATAAATGGGATTGACCAATGTTATGAGGAGTTTAATATTCAGGAGCCTGGCCGGATCGAAAGGATTCACTCAGCTTACGTATCAGCCGGGGCTGATATTTTACAGTCCAATACCTATGGAGCCAACTATATCAAACTGAAAAGGTATGGACTTGAGGACAAGGTTAGCAAAATCAACCGGAGAGGGGTCGAGATTGCCAGAAAGGCAGCAGGAAAGGATGCTTTTGTTTTTGGTACGATTGGCGCTTCAAGGAGTTTCCGTAAATCTGACCTGAGCATTGAGGAGATCAAGAGAAGTTTTCGTGAACAGCTGTATAGCCTGTTAATGGCTCAGCCTGACGGGTTAATTTTGGAGACTTATTATGACCTGGAAGAAATCGAAACCGTTTTGGAAATTGCCAGGAGTGAGACAGAGATTCCAATCATCGCAAATGTTTCCCTGCATGAAATTGGCTATCTGCAAAACGGTGTACATTTAAGTGAAGCACTCTCCAGGCTGGAAGAAATCGGTGCTGATGTTGTTGGAGTGAACTGCCGGCTGGGCCCGCATCATATGATCCGCTCATTGGAGGAAGTGCCGCTGCCTGCTCATGCACACCTTGCTGTTTACCCAAATGCAAGCTTGCCGGATTTTGTGGATGGGCGGCTTGTATACGCCGCCGTACCGGAATATTTTGAATCAAGTGCTCTTGAATTAAGAAAGCAGGGAGCTCGGATCATTGGGGGCTGCTGCGGTACAACACCTCTGCATATAGAAGCCATGAAAAGGGCGATCGGAACTCTTAAACCTGTTTCGAAAAAAACGGTCAGACCGCGAAAAATTGAAATCATTGAAGCTGGCAACATTAACACAACAGTAGCATTAGCTAATAAAGCGAAGAATGAAAGAACGATATTAATAGAATTGGATCCGCCAAAAAAGCTTGGAATAGAAGATTTTATGGCAGGTGCTGATGCACTGTATGAGGCAGGTGCAGATTCTATTACGCTTGCTGATAATTCACTTGCAACTCCGAGAATCAGTAATGGTGCTCTCGGTATGCTGATTAAAAATAAAACAGGAAACATTCCACTCATACATCTTACATGCAGGGACAGGAATTTGATCGGCCTGCAGTCGCATTTGATGGGACTTGATACGCTGGGCTTGAATGAAATTCTTGTTGTTACAGGTGATCCTTCAAAAATCGGTGATTTTCCAGGAGCCACTTCTGTCTATGATTTGTCTTCCTTTGATTTAATATCTCTCATTAAACAGTTTAATGACGGGCTTTCTTACTCAGGCCAGCCGCTTGGCCGGAAGACAAATTTTAGGATTGCCGCGGCATTTAATCCAAATGTCCGTTATCTTGGCAAGGCGGTCGAACGGATGGAAAAGAAGATTAAATGCGGTGCACAATCGTTTCTTACCCAGCCGGTTTTTTCGGAAAACCAAATTGAAGAAGTCTATCAGGCTACAAAACATTTAGAAACCCCCATATTCCTTGGAATCATGCCGCTCACCAGCAGCAGAAACGCGGAATATCTGCATAATGAAGTACCGGGGATTACGCTGTCGGAGCCGGTCAGAAAAGCAATGGCAGCCGCAGCAAATGACCCTATGAAAGCACGGGCAGAGGGAATGGCAATCGCAAAAAGCCTTGCGGCAGCAGCCGCTGAACGATTTAACGGATTATATTTCATTACTCCATTTTTGCGGTATGACATGACAGCCGAGCTTACTAAGCATGTTCGTACAATTGACAATAAACGATTAGTAGAGGTGGCAACACATGAGTAATGCAGCAATGGCAGTTCAACTGGACAATCATTTAAGCAATACAGGTCAGGTTCAATCGGGCAATAAAAAAGGCAGCATTTCTTTGGAAGAGCAGCTGGGTAAAAAAATAATGCTTCTTGATGGTGCAATGGGTACCATGATTCAGCAGGCCAATTTGACAGCAGCGGATTTTGGCGGAGAGGAATATGAAGGCTGCAATGAGTATTTGTCTTTGACCAAGCCTGAAACGATTATGCAAATTCATGAAGCATATCTGGAAGCCGGGGCAGATATAATTGAGACCAATACTTTCGGGGCTGCCGCAATCGTCCTGGATGAATACAACCTTGGCTCGCTGGCATATGAAATAAACATTGCTTCTGCACTGCTTGCCAAGAAGGCATCAGCAAAATTCTCTACTCCTGAATGGCCAAGATATGTGGCAGGGGCAATTGGGCCAACAACCAAAACTCTTACTGTAACTGGCGGTACCACATTTGATAAGCTGGCTGAAGATTATGAAGAGCAGGCGAGAGGGCTGATTAATGGCGGAGTCGATCTGCTCCTGGTGGAAACATGCCAGGATACACTAAACGTGAAAGCTGCGTTTACAGGTATTCAAAGAGCTTTTGATGCTGCAGGCTTTGAACTGCCAATCATGATTTCCGGAACAATTGAACCGATGGGGACTACTCTTGCAGGTCAGTCGATTGAGGCTTTTTATCTTTCATGCGAGCATATGAAGCCGATTGCGGTTGGCCTCAATTGCGCCACCGGGCCTGAATTTATGACAGACCATCTGCGAAGCCTGTCTGAAATAGCCGGAAGCGCAATCAGCTGCTACCCGAATGCTGGTTTGCCGGATGAAGAAGGTCATTATCATGAATCCCCTTTTTCATTAGCGGGAAAGATTAAGCAATTTGCTGAAAAAGGATGGGTTAATATTGTTGGGGGCTGCTGCGGTACAACACCCGACCATATCCGCGAGCTGAGAAAAGAGCTGGAAGGCCTCAGCCCAAGGAATGTTTCTAAAGCTTCCCATTCCCATGCCGTATCAGGAATTGAACCGCTTATTTATGATGACAGCATGAGACCGCTGTTTGTTGGGGAGCGGACCAATGTAATCGGTTCAAAAAAGTTCAAGGAATTGATCCGTGAAAAAAAATATGAGCAGGCTGCCGAAATTGCCAGAGCTCAGGTGAAGAAGGGTGCGCATGTCATTGATATTTGCCTGGCTGATCCAGACGGAGATGAGCTTGGCGACATGGGTACATTCGTTCAGGAGGCAGTAAAAAAAGTAAAGGTGCCTCTGGTCATAGATTCCACAGATGAAGCGGTTATTGAAGTAGCCCTAAAGAATTCCCAGGGTAAAGCGATAATCAATTCGATAAATCTTGAGGATGGAGAGGAACGTTTTGAAGCTGTTATTCCTCTATTGCACCGTTATGGCGGGGCTCTTGTTGTCGGCACAATCGATGAACAGGGAATGGCGGTTACTGCTGAACGTAAGCTTGAAGTTGCTGAAAGATCATATCATCTTCTGGTTAATAAATATCGTGTGAATCCAAAAGATATAATCTTTGACCCGCTTGTATTCCCTGTTGGAACAGGTGATGAGCAGTATATTGGTGCTGCAGAACAAACGGTCAAGGGAATAAAGATGATAAAAGAAGCCTACCCGGATACATTGGCGATACTTGGGGTCAGCAATGTATCATTCGGCTTGCCGCCCCGCGGCAGGGAAATTCTGAATGCCGTTTTTCTCTACCATTGCACAAAGGCGGGACTTGATTATGCAATTGTCAATACTGAAAAGCTGGAGCGGTTTGCGTTAATAGCTGAAAATGAAATTAAGCTCGCTGAAGATTTGCTTTTTAAAACATCTAAGGAAACGTTACAGGTATTTACAGAATATTACCGGGATAAAAAGCCTGAAAAAAAATCTGAAGGAAAAAAACTGCCGCTAGAAGAAAGGCTGGCTCAATACATTATCGAAGGTACAAAAGAAGGATTGACCGAAGACCTTGAGGAATCACTGCAACAAGGGGATAAGCCGCTCGATATCATCAATGGACCTTTAATGGCGGGCATGGCTGAGGTCGGCAGGCTTTTTAACGATAACCAGCTTATTGTAGCAGAGGTGCTGCAGAGTGCGGAAGCAATGAAAGCTGCTGTTTCTTATCTGGAACCGAGGATGGAAAAGGGTGAAGCGGGCTCTAAAAAGGGGAAAATCCTGCTTGCAACTGTAAAAGGGGACGTTCATGACATTGGTAAAAACCTTGTTGATATCATTCTGTCCAATAATGGTTTTGAAGTCGTTGATCTCGGAATCAAGGTTGCGCCAAACCAAATCATTGAAGCGGTCCGTACCCACAACCCGACTGCGATCGGTTTGTCGGGCTTGCTAGTGAAATCAGCGCAGCAAATGGTCCTAACCGCACAAGATTTAAAACAGGCCAACATTGACCTCCCAATTCTGGTCGGCGGAGCTGCGCTTTCAAGGAAGTTTACTGACCTGAAAATTGCTCCAGAATATGGAGGATCAGTCTTATATGCTAAAGATGCGATGGATGGGCTCAATGTAACAAACATACTCCATGATGAAAAAAAGCGTGATATTCACCTTCAAGAGCTGGAAGAACGGAGAAGGTCAAGGAATGAACAGATTGCCACGCTTGAACTGCCGAAAAAAGTGGCTGTGGCGACAAGGAGTGCTGTTCTTCCCCAAGTCGCAGTTCCTGTACCATTGGATCTAAAACGTCATGTTCTTAAAAATTATCCGCTTCGTATTGTAGAACCATATATAAATAAACAAATGCTGATCGGCCATCACCTGGGTTTAAAGGGGAAGGTTGAAGAGCTTTTGAAAAAAGGAGATGAAAAAGCGGAAGCCCTTAATAGTTTAACGAATGAGCTCATATCTTTTCTGCAACAGGATGAAGAGCACTCATTAGGCGGAATATATCAATTTTTCCCGGCACAGAGCGAGGGGAATAAAGTCCATCTATATGATCCTGAAAATACAGCGGAAATCCTGGAGACCTTTGATTTCCCGCGCCAGGAAAACGAACCGCATCTATGTCTTGCTGATTATGTAAAACCTGCAGGTTCTGGTGAAATGGACTATGTTGGCCTGTTTGTTGTCACAGCCGGAAAAGGTATCCGCAAGCATTCTGAACACTGGAAACAGGAAGGTGACTTCCTGAAAAGCCATGCCGTCCAGGCCATTGCTCTCGAAACAGCAGAAGGGTTCGCAGAAAGAATGCACCATCTCATGAGAGATGCGTGGGGAATTTCTGATCCGATCGATATGACAATGAAGGACAGATTTTCAGCAAAATACACCGGACAGCGTTACTCATTTGGATATCCGGCCTGTCCGGACCTAGAAGACCAGGCGAAAATCTTTAGGCTGCTCCACCCCGAAGAAGTGGGAATCAGGCTTACCGAAGGCTTTATGATGGAACCGGAAGCATCTGTTTCAGCAATAGTATTTTCCCATCCAGAAGCAAGGTATTTTAATGTGCTGTAAAGAGCGATAAATCATGAAGCCCGAGATCAAAATAGAAAAATAGCAGGATTGACATTATTCCAGCTTTTTTTTATAAATCTATTACTGGGAGGGTTTGCATAGTTTATTAAGTGCACTAACCGTTTGAACTAAATGCCGAAAATTATTTCCTCTTTTGATATGATAGGATAAATTTTGTGATGTATTGTGCAGATAGGACTTGTATGAAAGTATGATTAAAATTTCCAGTTAATGTGTAACCTATCCTTATGAATCACAAAATGCTTAAACCAAAATCAGGGTGAATAGACATGCATATTAGTAATTATCAAGAGCTTCAGGAAATATTTAAACAGGAAGTTAAACCGCTTCTCGAAGGTATAACGAAAATGTCGGAAGGGTTAACCGAACATTTACGGACAGATGACTGCTGTATGCTTACAGAGTTTGAAAAACTTTCACAGTCTATTTCGACAGCTCAAAGTTTGGCCTCGTCTTTTTATTTAAAGTCGTATCTCTCTCCATATACAAAGAAGGGAAATAGCATTGCAGGAGCCGCAGGAGTTCTGGCGGGGAAACGGCAGGGAGGACTGATCGTTATTGAGAGGGAAGATTTTCTAGATCCTTTTTTACAGAATGGTGTCCCTGTCTCTGCGGAAACGACCCAGCAGTTGCTGGAAACTATATTTTTCCCAGGTGGTCCCCTGCATGACGGTGCGGTTTTGATCAGGGGAGATATTATTGTATCTGCAGCCAATGTCCTGCCATTATCGAAACAAATTTCTGAAGGAAGAAAGATTGGAACCCGCCACCGTGCGGCGATGGGTATTACTGAACATACCGATGCGGTAGCGATTGTAGTCTCTGAGGAAACTGGCAGAATTTCCTTTGCTTCCCGTGGTGGACTTCACGCTATTACCATGTAGCTTTACTGGAAGCTGTGCCAATGTGTCTTCTAAATACGATATTATATTGAAGGTAATAAAATTCTGAGAAATGAATTACTAACCCTGTTTTTCGGCATTTAAATCATAAAAATGTTTTTTAGCTGGAAAATTGCATTAGGGAATAATTATGTCTAGTTATTCTAGTGTTCTTTTCTAAATGCTTTCTGTCTGAAAAAATAACTTATTATCCTCTCTGGATTCATTAGGAGAGGTTTTTTATGTTTTATTGCAGGCTAAAAGAGATTCAATACGAGATTGGCGGACGAATGCTCCTGTGCCAATAAGTATTCTTGCCTGAAGCCTTTCTCGATTCCTGAACATTCGAAAGAGGACGAAAGATTGGGGTCTTTCACCAGCCAAATAACGGGCTGGACAGTTGTGAGAAGCGGGGAAAAACGCTCGCCAAGCTTAAAACTCTTTAAACGGACCATTAATATTTTAATGCTTAATGAGCACAAACAATCTTGAATTGGCTAACTCCAAGCATGTAATTTGTAATGACAGCTTTTTTTCAAAAGAGGCTGTTTCTTTACTAAAAGGGTCATGGGGTTTGTCATGCGGGATTTCTGGTTTATAATAGATAATGATATTAAGGAAAGGGGCAATGGCTATGAAGGAATGGACAATAGAAGAGCTTTTGCAGCACCCTGACGCTATTGCTATAGACGTTCGTTCACCGATTGAATATGAGGAAGGATCCATCCCGGATTCAATTAATATACCACTGTTTACAAATGAGGAAAGACAGGAAATAGGAACGCTCTATAAAGTGGAAGGCTCAGATGCGGCCAAGTGGAGGGCGATGGAAACGGTAGCGCCGAAGCTGCCGCAACTGCTCGGAGAAATCAGAGGACTAATAGAAACTGGCAAAAAACCTGTGGTGTATTGCTGGCGCGGCGGCATGAGAAGTAAATCAGTTGCAAGCTTCGCTGTATTTTCGGGTTTAAACGTTGCTCGGGTAACAGGAGGGTACCGTGCCTACCGGAAGTATATCTTAGAAACAATGGAAGATATGCTGCCTGCCCGCGCTGTTGTGTTACATGGGATGACCGGTTCGGGGAAGACCCTTATTTTAAAGAGTCTGAGTGAAAAAGGGTACCCGGTACTCGATTTGGAGGAAATTGCGAACCATCGCGGATCTGTCTTCGGCTCTTTTGGTCTTGGAAAACCTCATAATCAGAAGATATTCGATTCTTTGCTATTTAAGGAACTGCGTAACCTGAAGGACGCAGATTATTTTCTGATGGAGGCGGAAAGCAAGCGGATCGGGCATGCGGTCCAGCCAGACTTTATGGTGGCCGCAAGGGAGAACGCGCTCCACATCCATGTAGAAGCATCGCTCGAAAAAAGGGTGGAACGGACTTATAAAGAGTATGTAGAACAGTTTCAGGATGAGCAATGGTTCAAGGATAAAGTTGAATTGGCCCTTCGAAATATTTTAAAAAGGATCAATAACCCAGAGATAATCCAGGAGATAACTCGTGCAGCAAATAATGAGGATTATCGGAAGCTGATTGAACTTTTGTATGTTTATTATTATGATACACGATACAACCATAAGGAAAAGGAATTTGCCGACAGGCTTACTGTTGTCAATGCAGACTCAATTGAAGCAGCCGCTAAACAGCTTGAACACATATTGCAAAACGCGGGCTATGCTATGCCAGAAGAAATTTTGCAAAAAAACCAAATAACTAAGTAAGCTTATTCAATTTCTGTTCTTCAGAAAATACAAAACTCACTTTTAACCCTGTCTTTTTAATAAAAGAGCAGGGTCTTTCTCTTTGGATTATAAGCATTCTTTCTGGCCTATCCATGTTTAGTACAAAGCCTCATGAGGAAAAAGGAATAGAGGATTCATTTTTCACGCTAGAAAGGACACGGTGAGTTTTTTTATGATGCCTTCTTTGTTTTTAGCCCACGGAGCTCCATCACTTGTTATAGAAAATAATAGTTATACAGAATTTTTAAAAAATCTTGCCGCAAACATGGATCAACCTAAAGCGATTGTCATTTTTTCCTCCCACTGGGAAAGCTGCAGCCTATCGGTTACAGCTGTACAAAACCATAGTACAATTCATGACTTTGCCGGTTTTCCGGATTCATTATATGAAATTACATACCCGGCAAAAGGAGATTTAGATATTTCCGACCATTTGCTTACGTTGTTTGCGAAGTCAGGTTATTTGGCAGAGTTAAAGAATGATAGAAGCCTTGATCACGGAGTTTGGGTTCCTTTATCAATCATGTATCCAGATGCAAGCATTCCAGTTGTATCAATTTCGGTAAACCCGGCCCTCTCAAACCAGGCCCAATACAAGATTGGAAAGGCAGTGAAATCTTTAAAGAGGCAAAATGTGCTGGTTATCGGCAGTGGCGGCATAGTCCACAACCCTGAGCAATTCATTGTGGGAATGGAGGTTGCTGAAGGGTGGGCAGTAACTTTTGAACATTGGATCGAGGAAAAACTTCTGAAGCGGGATATGGAAAGTTTATTGAACTTTGAGGAGATTGCCCCATTTGCCAGCCTGGCTGTGCCCACAAAGGAACATTTTGCCCCTCTGCTGATTGCTATGGGAGCAGGTAACCATAAGCGTAAACCTGAATTACTTCATCGCAGCTTCCAGTACGGAAATTTAAGCCTTTCTGCTTGGAAATTTTAAGAATGAGCAGTTAGTATTCCTTTAAAGCTGGGATGGGGACGAAAGCAGAATATTTGGTATGCATTCATTTTTTTATACTTCAAAATCTAGCAGGTACAAATAGAATTAAATACTATTTCTTAAAGTAATAAAAAATGTCAGGTCAACCCTTTAGTTTCTATTATAAAAAAGTGAGAAACCTTTGAATATTTAACTAGAATCATGTAATATAATTTCTGGAAGCGTTTTATACTTAATTATTAAGAATTTTCGCTTTAAATAACTATTTCTAAATAATGTGTAAATTACTAACTAATTTTGAGAAAAGTTGGGGGTTTTTGAAATGACCAACAAAAAAGCTGATCCTTGGAAAAGCTTTGCAGGTCCGAATCTTGGCTATATTATGGAGCAATATGATTTATACCTGCAGGATACAGCGGCGGTCGAACCGGAGCTTGCAGCCTTATTTGAGGCATGGGGTGCTCCGGTATTAGAAGGTAGTAGAAAAAATGAAGAGGAAAGCATTACAGCAACACATGCAATCAATGCTCCTCAGGCAGGATTGCCGGATATCCAGAAAATCATTGCCGCGACTAAATTAGCTGACCATATACGTACATATGGCCACCACGCAGCTGATATCTATCCGCTGACAAAAAGCAAAATGGATACACAGCTATTAGAGCTATCAAATTACAATTTGACTGAAGCGGATCTAAAAAGTATCCCGGCAGCTTTTGTAATGGAAAATCCGCCTTCTGACCTTAAAAATGCATTCGAAGCCGTTACATACCTGAAAGGCCGGTACACTAGTACAATCGCTTTCGAGTTTCAGCATGTAAATGATTTAAACGAGAAAAAATGGCTTAAGGATGCTGTGGAATCAGGAAATATTTTTCCAAAGCTGTCCAAAGAAAAAAAGAGCTTACTATTAAAGCGCTTAAATGAAGTGGAAGGCTTTGAAAAATTTCTGCACCGTACTTATGTTGGCCAGAAACGATTTTCGATTGAAGGGCTGGATACGTTAGTCCCGCTCCTGGATGGCATCATTTCTGAATCTGTTCAAAATGGCACAACTAATGTCAATATTGCGATGGCTCACCGTGGCCGGTTAAATGTGCTGGCCCATGTACTCGGCAAGCCATATGAAATTATTTTCTCTGAATTCCAGCATTCACCAAATAAGGATTTAGTACCTTCTGAAGGTTCTATTGGCATCAACTATGGGTGGACCGGTGATGTAAAGTACCATCTAGGTCTTGATAAGCAAATCACACGGGAAAATACAATTAAAGCCAGACTGACGCTTGCAAATAATCCAAGCCATCTTGAGTTTGTAGGAGCAATTGTGGAAGGATACACAAGAGCTGCTCAAGAAAATAGAAAGGAAGCTGGTTTCCCAGCACAGGATGTTTCCCGTTCACTTGCCATTCTGATCCATGGCGATGCTGCATTCCCTGGCGAGGGAATTGTAGCTGAAACACTAAATCTTAGCCGGCTGAAAGGATACCAAACGGGCGGAGCCATTCATATAATCGCTAATAATATGATCGGTTTTACCACTGAGAGCGAAGATTCCCGATCTACAAAATACGCAAGCGATCTGGCAAAAGGATTTGAAATCCCAATTGTCCACGTCAATGCGGATGATCCGGAAGCGTGCATGGCAGCAGTTCAGCTTGCTTACCAATACCGCACTGCTTTTAAAAAGGATTTCCTCATAGACTTAATCGGGTACCGACGCTTTGGACACAATGAGATGGATGAGCCATTAGTAACAAATCCAAAAATGTACGAGCTTGTGCACAAACATCCGACAACGAAGGAAGTATACTCCCAGCGGCTTCTTCAGGCAGGAGAGCTGACAAGTGAGGAAGTAGCAGCAATTGAAGCACAGGTAGAGGAAAAACTTTCAACGGCTTACGGCAAAGTGTCCGGCAACAAACCAAAGGAAGCTAATGAGTTGAATCCGCCGGAAACAGTCGAGCACGGTATTCCAAAGTTTGAAACCTCAGTTACCAATGATGAACTGAAGGCCGTAAATGAAAATCTTGTGAAATGGCCTGAATCGTTCCAGATAAATAAAAAACTCGGCAAGATCCTGTCCCGCCGCCTGGATGCGTTCGGTACGGACGGCAAGATCGACTGGGCCCAGGCGGAAACGCTTGCATTTGCTACCATTCTTAAGGATGGGACGCCAATCCGCTTAACAGGCCAGGACTCAGAGCGTGGTACCTTCGCCCAGCGTCATTTAATGCTGCATGACAGCTCTACAGGCGAAAAATATTCTCCGCTGCATCAGCTGGAAGGTGTAGCAGCTTCGTTTGCAGTGCATAATAGCCCGCTTTCAGAGGCTTCTGTGCTGGCATTTGAATATGGATATAATGTTTTCTCTCCGGAAACACTCGTTCTCTGGGAAGCGCAATATGGAGATTTTGCCAATACAGCACAGGTAATTTTTGATCAGTTTATTGCTGCTGGCCGCGCTAAATGGGGGCAGAAATCAGGGCTTGTTATGCTGCTGCCTCATGGGTATGAAGGACAAGGGCCAGAGCATTCAAGCGGACGCCTGGAGCGATACTTGTCACTTGCTGCAGAAAATAACTGGACGGTTGCAAACCTTAGCACTGCAGCCCAGTATTTCCATATTTTAAGACGACAGGCAAAGGTACTTGAAATGGAAGAGGTCAGGCCGCTTGTCATTATGACACCAAAGAGCCTGCTTAGAAACCCGCTTACATCATCAAACCCTGTTGAATTTACTGAGGGAGATTTTAAACCATGTATCCAGCAGCCGGGGCTTGGAGCAAATCCGGAAAAAGTCGAAAGGATTGTTTTCTGTACAGGGAAAATCGCGGTCGATCTTAGCGCTCAAGTAACGGGACGTGAAGATCTGGATTGGCTGCACATCATCCGGATTGAAGAACTATATCCATTCCCATACCAGGACATTCAGCAACTTTTGAAGCAGTTTACGAATTTGAAGGAAATTTTCTGGGTCCAGGAAGAGCCAAAAAATATGGGTGCATGGACATTTGTGGAACCGCGTCTGATTAGTGCCTGCAACGACATAGTCCCAGTCATTTATGTAGGAAGAAAGCGTAGATCCAGCCCGGCTGAGGGTGATCCAAATGCACATAAAATGAAACAGCAACAAATCATAACGAAAGCAATAACTCGTAATCAAGAGGGGGAAAAGTAAGATGGCAGAAGTAAAGGTACCCGAGCTAGCTGAATCGATATCTGAAGGGACAGTCGCCCAATGGCTGAAAAAACCGGGAGATGTAATTGAAAAAGGGGATTACATCGTAGAACTGGAAACAGACAAGGTAAACGTAGAAATCATTTCAGATTACGCTGGACAGCTGAAGGAGTTGCTTGCAGAAGAAGGGGATACGGTACAAGTTGGACAGGCAATTGCCATCGTAGATGAAGCCGGCGCCCAAGCATCTCCATCCCAGCCGTCTCAAGCTGAAACATCTGCGCCTTCTGCTCAGCCTGAATCAGCTGTACCACATGAGGCAACAGTACAGCAGGAAGAAAAACCTGTGAGCAGCCAGCGTCCAATCGCCTCACCGGCAGCAAGAAAGCTTGCCCGTGAAAAAGGGATCGACTTAAGCGAGGTATCTGTTGCCGACCCTCTTGGCAGAGTAAGAAGACAAGATGTGGAGGCTGCCGCAAGTGCCCCTGCACAGCAAAGTGTTCCGGCATCCAAGCCAGCACCTGTACCGGCCCAAGCAGCATCTGTTACTTCTGATGACCGTATCGAGGTTATCAAAATGTCTCGCCGACGCCAGACTATTGCAAAACGTCTGGTGGAAGTACAGCAGACCGCGGCAATGCTTACCACATTCAACGAGGTTGATATGACTGCCATTATGGAGCTGAGGAACCGCCGCAAGGATGCTTTCTTTAAACAGCATGGAGTTAAACTTGGTTTCATGTCATTCTTTACAAAAGCGGTAATTGGCGCCCTGAAGAAATATCCATTGCTGAACGCTGAAATTCAGGGTGCGAATATCCTGAAAAAGAATTTCTATGACATCGGTGTGGCTGTTTCCACTGATGAAGGCTTGGTTGTACCGGTTGTGAGAGAAGCAGATAGAAAGGGATTTGTCGATATCGAACGGTCAATCGGCGAGCTTGCTGTCAAAGCAAGAAACAATAAACTTGCCCTTTCAGACCTGCAGGGAGGTACATTTACGATCACAAACGGCGGAACGTTCGGTTCATTATTATCAACGCCGATATTAAATGCACCTCAGGTAGGAATCCTTGGCATGCACAAAATTCAAACTCGTCCAGTCGCTATTGATTCCGAGCGGATGGAGAACAGACCAATGATGTATCTTGCCCTCTCCTATGATCATCGTATCGTTGATGGTAAAGAAGCAGTAGGCTTCCTGGTAAATGTGAAAGAATTGCTTGAAGATCCAGAACAGCTTTTACTAGAAGGATAATAGATTAAGAACCAAAAGCATCGTCACTTATTACAGTGGCGGTGCATTTTTTATTTTCGCTAAAATCAGACAAATCAGACTCTTCACTTAGCTCTATTATTTTGTGAGGATATAAGACTAAAGGAATGGTAAAAAACGTACAGTTTTTTTGGAACAACAATTAAATTTAGGTTGAAATACCTTGTTTTAACATTTTGTAAACGATAAGTTAGAATCAACAGTTTTCCACAAATACAATAAACAGGTTTCAACAAATAAGACTAAACAGTTAAAAAACATGTATCATAAATTGCGTTATGAAGAGAAATTACTCAACAAAGAAGAAGGTACGGTTTTTCAAAGGGAAATGGACAAACTGGTGGTGAAGACTTAAATTAAGCAAAAAGAAGGGAAGTAAAGCGGACTGATCCCAACCAAATAGGCTACTGCCGGATAGCTATGACAGAAACCATCCCAGGAGATTGATTTCAAAAACCCAGTTTGGGGTAAAGGATAGATAGAAACTAATTACAAAAGGCAGGTTACAAGTTGATGATTAAAAAATATAAAATTTCCAGTTCAAAAAGAGACGAAATGATTGAAATCACAACAGAAGTTCAAGAGTTTGTCCGAGAGGCAGGATTCAGCAAAGCTGCTGCTATTGTCTATTGCCCCCATACTACAGCTGGGATCACCATTAACGAAAATGCCGATCCGGATGTAAAAAGCGACATGATTCGCCGCTTTGATGAAATGTATCCCTGGAACTTAACGCAGGATAAACATGATGAAGGAAACTCGGCTGCACATATGAAAGCGAGCGCAATGGGTGCTTCCCAGCATTTGATTGTCCATGAGGGGAGGCTACTGCTTGGCAGATGGCAAGGGGTCTATTTCTGTGAATTTGATGGACCAAGGGAGCGGGAGTTTTATATCAAAATAGTTGAAGGGTGATGGGGCTCGCTGCGGCGGGCTTTTTTTATTTACAGCCGCCTATTGAGATTGGTAAATTTTTGTGCTCGGAGGAAAAAAGATTGTTTTTCAGTTCCTTTAAAAATTAATTAACATTCATGCCGCCGATGCCAGTAAGCTGCATATTCACCTCAAATGAAATAAAGCAAATCCCAATATTCGTGCCGGAAAAAGGGGAGAGGCTTTCAGTAAGAGGTAGTTGATGTGATGTTTATTTTATCAAAAACTGCTTGGAAATAGCTGAACATAACGGCAGGACAACCAAAATCATCCCTCCGTTTTAGCTGGAGGAATGATGGCTTTAAGGGAACTGAGATGAGTTATTGCTTAGCATAACTTACTCTATTGGAAATGAAAGAACTGAACCTGGTCCAAGAAATATTGCGGCCAGTAACGACAATAGCAGCTTTTCGTCCTTTTAATTCCCCGCCATTTTGTTTTAATGAAGCTAATCCTGCTGCTCCAGAAGGTTCAATAATATATTGATAGTTCGGCATAGTAGTCATGGCTTCCATAATCTCTTCGTCTGTAACTGTTATGATTCGGTCAATATGTTCTTGGATGATAGGAAATGTCATAGTATGATGCTCGATTGGTCCGCTTAATCCTTCCGCTATCGATGGCTTTAAATTCACAGGTACCGTTTTAGCATGTTGAAACCAAACAGCGAATGTCGGACTATTCTTTGTTTGTACTCCCCATACCTCTAATTTCGGATTTATCGATTTGAGAGCCACACAAATCCCAGGTGTAAGTCCCCCGCCACCCAAACAGGTGATGACTACCTCTACATCAGATAAATCATCTAAAATCTCTAATTCTACAGTGCCGCCTGCAGCAACCACTGAACGGTCATTATAGGCGGAAAGAAAGGTATAGCCTTTTTCTTGGGCATCTTTTACTGCTGCCAGCCGTGCATCCGCAATCGACTCAAAAAAAGTAATAGCGGCACCATAGCTTTCCAATGCATTTATTTTGCTTGGATCGGCTTCATTCGGTAAATAAACATGCGCTGGAACCTTTAATTGATTAGCTGCATAAGCCAATCCAATTCCATGATTGCCTGCGGAAGGAGCAATAACACCGCGTTTTCGCTCCGTATGGCTTAAAGCCAATAGCTTATTAAAGGAACCCCTGGGCTTAAAGCTGCCCGTAACCTGGAGGTTCTCCAATTTTAAATAAACCTCTGCTCCGTATAAACGGCTAAATTCAACATTATACTCTAAAGGTGTATGTCTTATATAATTTTTTATACGTTGATGAGCTTGTATTATCTCCTGCAGGGTAATTGTTGTATGATTCATAAAGACCAACTCCTTAATAAAGAATTTACTTATATGTTATCTCTTACACTTAGCTGGCAGATAATACATATAAGTTATAAGGTTGTAACTTTTAGTTATAAGGCATTCAACTTAGCATTTAGCTATTTTCGAGAGGGTAATAAAGGAGAGTTTACATTATGGAATTCCTTACAACTGATCAATGGAACGAAGATTTATGGGATATGGTAAAGGATATTTACTTTGAGGCATTTAAGAATCATTCACCAAAGCCTGAAACTATCATCCGTAATATGTTTGCCAAACGTCTTTGTTCTCTGCATGTTGTAATAGAAGGGACACACACCGTTGCGATGGCGTTGACAGGATCGATAAGAGATTCCCGGATTTTACTGATTGACTATTTGGCCGTTGAAAAGGAATATCAAAACCGCGGCATCGGAAAGGGATTGAACAAATACATAAGGGAATGGGCCGTTGCACATAAGAAATTTGATACCATTCTGATTGAGGTTGAAAGTGAAAAAATTATTGACAATATCGCACGGATACGATTTTGGGAAAAATGCGGTTATCTTCTTCTAAAAGATTATACCCATCAATACATTTGGGTTCCCGAGCTATATCAGGCCATGTATATTAGTTTGCAAAAAGGTGGCAAGGTTACATTTACAGGCCAAGAACTTTTCAAGTATATTGAATCCTTTCATAAGGCGTCTTTCCGTCGAAGGTAATGTCGTTGAATCGGTTTTGTTTATACCATTTGAATGGTTGCTAAAAAATGCCAGGGGGTCTCCTAAAAAGCTAATTTGGAAAAATCTTTACAAAAAACATCAAAAATGAATCCATTAAGAAAAAAGGCATGCCAGTGAACTGAAAATGGCTATCTGGGCTTCCCTATGTTTAAATAGCGTGCAGTCCTTTCCAGGTGAATCCCAATATCTTCATCTATAATTTTCTTTTAATGGCAAGATTACATACAAAAAAATACATGATTGGGATATTTTAAAAGCAGGCAATATGGCATATAATTAACTTTTGCTGTTATTTTTTACTATTCAAGGAGTAGCTGCTTATGTATGAAACATTTACTTACAAAGAGAAGATTAAGCAATTAATTATTATGCTGATCCCTATTTTAATTACCCAGCTTGGGATGTTTTCCATGGTTTTTTTCAATACTGTTATGTCAGGGAAATACAATCCGTCTGACCTGGCCGGGGTGGGGATAGGTTCAGCGATTTGGAATCCGGTTTTTACAGGGCTAAGCGGGATACTGCTTGCCGTATCACCCATTGCTGCACAGCGTTTTGGCCAGAAAAAAGATAAGGAAGTGTCTGTGGTGCTGGCACATGGAGTATACCTAGCATTAGGTATTGCTGTGTTGGTGATCTTGGCCGGATTTCTCTTTTTGGAAATGATATTGGGGATAATGGATTTGGATGCCAATGTTCAGCAGATCGCCAGTGATTATTTGATCGGTCTGGCGTATGGAATCATTCCGCTATTTATTTTTAATGTTCTAAGATCCTTTATTTATGCACTGGGAAAAACCAGAATCGTGATGATCATCCTCCTGTCTTCACTCCCTGTCAATTTCATGTTAAACTATGTACTTATCTTTGGAAACTGGGGCTTTCCGGAGCTTGGCGGGGCAGGGGCTGGTTACTCAACTTCCATTACTTATTGGCTAATTGCCGGGCTAACGGCTTTCATCGTAAAGACACAAAAACCTTTTTCTCCCTATGTAACGTTAGCTGCCTTTAAGCAATTTGACTCCGATAAGTTCACTGAGATTTTAAAAATTGGTGTGCCGATGGGACTTTCGATTTTTTTTGAATCGGGCATATTTGCAGTCGTAATGATTCTAATCAGTAAGTATGATATTACGACGATTGCGGCCTATCAATCAGCGTTGAATATTGTTGCATTCATCTATATGATTCCGATGAGCATCTCAATGGCGCAAACCGTTCTAGTGGGATTTGAGGTAGGAGCCGGCCGGTATAAGGATGCAAAAACCTACAGCTGGCTTGGTATTAACCTTTCCATTTTAATTGCCTTTGTAACAGGCCTGCTCGTAGTTTTCTTCAGGTATGAAGTTGCGGCCATTTATTCAAACGAGACGGCCGTAATCGCGTTAACGGCCCACTTTTTAATTTACGCACTGTTCTTTCAAATCTCGGACGCCATCCAGGCAACCGCCCTGGCAGCATTGAGAGGATATAAAGATGTCAATATTGCCTTTATCATGACTTTAATCGCCTATTGGCTCATTTGCCTGCCGGTTGGTTATTTGCTTGCCCATTATACCAAGCTGGGAGCTTCAGGCTATTGGATCGGCTTGACTGCAGGATTGCTTGCAGCCGGGATTGCCTTATCAGCAAGGCTTATATACGTCCAAAAAAGGTATTTTCAGAGCGTACAGATAAAACAGGTGTGAAGATTTTTAGATAAGCTCATAAAAAATTGATAAATAATGTGAAAGCAAATTAGTGCAGTAATGATAACACCTCCAGTGATCAGGTCGGAAAGCAAGAAATAGCGGCAGCTTTGCATACCGTGTCTCATTTTTATAAGCGTAATCCAGGGTGCCCGAGTTCTATGCTCTCTTCAAATCGGCAATATTAGGAGGTTTATATTGCTCACACCTGTTCTTTTTCAGGGGAATTATCTTGGTTTCAGTCCTTTGCGAATAAGTAGGTAATTACTTTATCAGCAAAGGAGGATAATTTATATGATGTGGATGCGCTTTATCATGATGGGATTTTTCTCGTTTACTGCCATTAGTTTATTAACGTTCCAAGGTATTGAAATTTTAGAAGCTTTTATGCAAATGTACAAAAATAAATAAGAGTACAAACGTTATAAGCCTGTATCGTTGGTTAGTTAGAATTAACGATACAGGCTTTTTTATGCTTTATAAAATTTTCCAGTCATGGAAACGCTCCTGTCTTAGCTAGCGGTTTATGGATATGCACAGTTAATTGTCTTTTTGCTTACCGCTTTTAAATTACATAAACTACAATGTGAAATTTAGCAAATCTGGTTGTATTAAGTTTGTTAATACGGATTACTTTAGATCCAAAACAATTCCCTTATGGCCAAATAGATAAGGGAAAGAGAATTTATTCCCTGTCCATTTCTTCCGGTGGATTGAACTCTCTTTCTAGACAGCTGCCATCAAGATACCACCTGTCGGTCAAACTACTCCGTCTGATTACAAAGCTAATTACATTTCTTTCCTTAGGCTGATTTTTCCGTTTTAATTCCACTTTTACCGGTATTTCAGTGAGCATCATGGTATCGTTAATATTTTCATGATGCAGCACTGTTGCCGACATATATATGATTTGATTCAGGTCCTGTTTTAGTTTCATATCATTCTTTTTAGAGTCCAAAATTTGATGAATGATTGTCATATCATGCAAATTAACAGCGTGGGAAAACACTGTTATTAATTCAGCAGGTGTAAGGTTATCTATATATTCATCCAGCTTGCCGCCAGCCTTTAAGATCATCAATTGATGCAATGGCTCTGTTTTTCGTGAGCGGTGTGTAGTACTGCCTAAAAAGTGAATGCAAAAATGTCCGCGAAAACCATTTGTAAGAGCACCCGCACCATGTGGCATCCCATGCATGGAACCGGCAATCATTTGATCGTTAACAAGGACAATTATCGCTTTTCTCTGCCAGCTCCATCTTCCGTTGTAAATCATTTTCATAATTTTTGTATCTTTCTTCGTTAAAGGCTGCACATCGGCATGGTTCCTTCCTGCTCGTCTTTGAACCTTAAATTGTAAGCCGGTTTCTACATCTATAATGGTAAAGACCGTACCCTTAGGCAATATGTCATTGGTTATTTCCCAGGGCAGCACTTCAACCTTAAAACTGATAGGGTTGTCATAATTTTCTATAAAGTTTAAGGGATGGGCGGCTTTTGCCGGCTCACTTATTAAGAAATAGAAGATAAGGAAAAATAAAGCTGTCCTCACAATTGAATCACCTCTTTTATTTATCTTTTTCGAAATGTGCACTCTATAATTAACGAAATTTATGGAAGCTCATTTCTGTCTGCCATTTTGATAAAACTAGATGAACAGGAAATACTTTTTGTATACATCTTCAGAATTTAATTCCGTTAGAACTTGCAGGGAGGTGGGCCGGCTGTTAAAAATACCATTTTTAACTGGAATACTCTTACTAAGTCAGCTGGGCTTTTATTCTAATGAATTGATAATTCTTCATAAAGAAACAGAAGTAAATCGTGTAAACCGTTCTGATTTTACTCATCCATCACCTGAGATACCAACCATACATGTTGAAAAGTATCTTGAATTTCTCGAACTAATGGATAAAGAAATGTATCAGGCACCCAAAAATGCTTATATTGATAAGAGTGGACATATTATACCTGGAGTGGCAGGGCATAAGCTGTACCGTGAAAAATTCAGCGATCGTTTTTTACGTTATTATTATGGGAACGGTCCTTCTAAACTGGAAGTTCCTTTACAGCCGATTCACCCGAAAGTAGACGAAGAGCTTCTTGCAGAAATCAGGGTGCATAAGATTGGGCAGTTTGTTTCATCATTTAATTCATACAACAAAAACCGAACCAATAATATTTCTCTTGCGGCAGAGGCCCTCAATAATCATGTGTTATTCCCTCAGGAAACTTTTTCGTTTAACAAGATTGTTGGTAAAAGGACTGCAGCAAGGGGATACATGAAAGCAAAGGTGATCGTCCGCGGAGAATTCTCAGAAGGGATTGGCGGCGGAATTTGCCAGGTTTCTTCCACATTGTTTAATGCGGTGGATCAGGCAGGATTAAAAATTGTTGAGCGCTATTGCCATACCAGGCAGGTTCCTTATGTACCATTCGGACGTGATGCTACAGTCAGCTGGAACGGACCAGATTTTAAATTTCAAAATAACATAAACCAACCAATTCTTATACTGGCAAAAGTAGTGGGCGGCCGCGTAATTATCAATATTTTCTCTGCTGAAGGGGTTAATGTCAGTTACAAATGATCTACATACTGTGCTGCGATACTACCCACATAAGTCCCGTTTCACATGGAAAAGTAGAACGTGTCATCGCATAAAAGCTGATAATTTATTTCCAGGAAGGAAACACTTACTAAGTGAATATTAAGGCAGGGAGGAATTTGCATGCGCAGAAAAATTTTCAAACGGATTCTGAAAAAAATTAAGACTCCAACTCCAAATCCTCCCGAAGTGTCCTCACATGGAGATATTGCTTTAAAAAAGCAAAATATCAAGGAAACACTTGACCAGAATCTAAAAATATTCAAGTATTTATACACTGTGCCTGATAATGTGGATGTGAAAATCCGTGAGATTACCATTCCATCGCTTAATCGTAATGCGGCCATTCTTTATATTGCTTCGATTAGCGATGTAATTGATATAGAAGAAAGAATCCTTCATCCCCTTCTGCACCATTCGGACGGCAGCGGGAAGATTGAAAACATTGTCAGCGCCCAAACGTTAAAAACGGCACAAAAAATAGAAGACATTGTAAATGAAGTCAATGGCGGGGTTACAGCTCTTTTTGTTGATGGCGACAGGCAGTGCTATCTTATGGAAATGCAAAACTTCCAGTCGCGTTCGATTGGCATGGCGGAAAATGAAGTAGTTCTCAAGGGCCCGAAGGAAAGCTTTACAGAAAAAGCTATCATAAATATATCACTTGTACGCAAGCTCATACGTGATGAAAACTTGGTTGCTGAAAGAACGGTTATATCAAAGAGGTCCAATAACGGGTTGTTCATGCTTTATGTTAAGGATTTAGTGAACGATGAACTGTTAAACGAGGTGAAAAGCCGTATCTCCAAACTGGATCTAGCCGCAGTTCACAGCATCAGCTTTGTAGAACAGTTGATCGAAGAGCGGAAAAGCTCGCTGTTCCCTACGGTTTTGTACACTGAAAGGCCGGATAGGGCTTCGGCATTTTTGGAAGAGGGGCATATTGTACTTATGTTAGACAGCTCTCCGGCATGTTTGATAGTACCGACTACTTTTTGGGCACACTTTCACAACCCTGAGGAACATTATTTGCGTTATCCATATGGGAATTTCACCAGACTATTAAGATTTCTTGCCTTATTTATTGCCTTATTTATCTCCCCATTATACGTTGCGATAGCGAATTATCACTCTGGAATGATACCGCCTGATTTGCTGCTGGCCATCGCAGCCACACGGGAGAAGGTGCCGTTTCCCGCCATTATAGAAATTATAATGATGGAATTCGCGTTTGAATTGATCAGGGAAGCAGGCTTAAGGGTGCCAAGCCCAATTGGCCCAACCATCGGAATTGTCGGTGCCCTAATACTGGGACAGGCCGCTGTACAAGCAAATATCATTAGTCCTTTGGTTATTATTATTGTTGCACTAGGAGGCCTTACTTCATTTGCCATTAATGATGTAAATTTGAACTATACAGTCCGCCTAATGAAATTTATATTTATCTTTGCAGCTGGAATACTGGGTGTTTATGGCCTCACAGCATCATTTATCTTGTGTCTTTTTTATATGGTTTCAATCAAGTCATTCGGGGTTCCATACCTTGCTCCATATACACCAACATACAGATCATCGGAAGATATCGTTACCAGAAAGAGGATTGGCTCGGAACGGTTCCGCCCAGGTTATCTGAAACCAAAAGACAGCATTAAAAAGGGAGAAGTGTAATTCGTGATTGACAACAATAAAGGGAAAATAGGCATAAAAGAATACAGTGCCATTCTAATGATGATGGTTGGAACCAAGCTTTCTGAT
This sequence comes from Peribacillus saganii, assembly GCF_003429095.1. Classification (GTDB taxonomy): domain Bacteria; phylum Bacillota; class Bacilli; order Bacillales; family DSM-1321; genus Peribacillus; species Peribacillus saganii. Next base: position 93,267 of record NZ_QVTE01000051.1, on the reverse strand, counting down.
GATACTCCCGCCCTGTTGTTTGACGACCTGGAAAGCTCTGCCTGGATGATTCCCATACTTTCAGGGCTGATCATCTTCCTGCCCGTTTTCCTCCTTAACAAACTGCTTTCACACTTCGAAAATAAAAACCTGCATGAGATCCACAAAAGTCTGGTTGGGCGTCATATTGGATTTCTGATTTCGCTGCTATTGTGGCTGATCGGATCGGTTGCGATAGTAATAGATACCCGAAGTTATGTGGACATCATTAAAACAATGTATTTTCCCGCTACACCAACAATCATTATTTATTTTGTGCTTATGGCCGCATGTGTGTTTGGTGCCAAAAAGGGGATTGAAGCAATCGGATCTGTTGCCTATTTATTGATCTATATAGTAATCGGATTCCTGTTCTTAGCGTTTATTCTCGTGATTCCTGATGCGGATTTCAGTAAAATTTTCCCTGTATTTGGATCCGGTCCCCGTGAAATAATGAAAGAAAGCATATTAAATACGGCTATCTACGTGGATATTCTATATATGGCGCTCATATTTCCTTATGTGGCAAGAGTTAAGGATTATAAGAAAGGCACTTGGTTCGTTCTGATCTTTTTGATGGTCGAATTGAGTCTTGCTTTCCTGATTTATCTTGCCTTATTTGACTACATTCCGGTAAAAATGATGAATTATCCATTTCATGAAACCATTCGCTACATCACACTCGGGGAGTTTTTGACAAACATTGAAACACTTTTTTTTCCAATTTGGCTTATTGCATCCTTTGTCCGATTTTCAATTTATTTATATATAAACGCGCTGCTCTTCGGAGGTTTGTTCAGGATTAAAAGCTTTGAATATATTATTCCTTCACTCGCCTTGGTCTTTCTATGTGTTGGGATGCTTTTGGAACCACCTACCTATACCATTTTTACGCTTCGCAGGTATTTATTCAATTTCCTGAGCCCCTTATTTTTTTTCCTGCCGATTCTGCTTTGGCTGATTGCAAGCTTGAAAGGAGAGTTTAAACATGGAAGAAAGAATCATGTATAGAACCCTTTTACTTATCTTAGTACTTTTATTTACAGTTTGCCTCGCTGGGTGCTATGACTTGAAAGAGGTAGATCAGCGCGCATATGTAATTGCAATGGGACTTGATAAGTCGGAACGCGAAAATCAGTTAAAGATTACATATATAATTGCAAACCCCGAGGTTGGTTCATTGGTGGGAGGCAGCACAGACGAACCTCCCCAAGAGACGATAACGGTTCATTCGAGTGATTTCATAACAGCTAAAAACACAGCGAATACGGTTGTATCCAAGCAATTAACCTACGAGATGCTCCAAATCATGGTCGTGTCAGAGGAGCTGGCCAGCCGCAAAGACTTCATTCGCTGGTTCTATGATACAACAAAGGATCGGGAAATCCGCCGGGACACTTATTTGGCAATTTCAAAGGAGGATGCAAGTGAGTACTTGCAAAATAATAAACCTCAATTGGAGACCAGGCCCCATAAGTATTTCCAATTTATGATTACAAGAGGGGTTGAAACCGGTATGCTTCCGGATTCAACTTTCCATCGCTTCTATGAGATTACCGAACAGGATGCCGATTTGTTTTTAGCCATATATACTACCTCTAAGCCGGCAAAAGATCCGCCAGCAAGGCATGAAGATGAATATATGGCAGGGGAGGTCAATGCGAAAGGCGATGCAAATAAAACACAATTCGCTGGCGCTGCTGTTTTTAAGGAAGGGGTCATGATAGGTAAATTAAATGGCCAGGAAACAAGGATTGCATCTGTTTTGGATGAAACGACAGATATTAAAGATGTACTGTCTACTATTCACGACCCATTCAATAAGGAGTACAGGCTTGCGGTCAGAATACTTAAAAAACAGAATAATGAAGTTACCATGAATTTGGAAAAAAGCACCCCGGAAATTCGGATCAAAGTTCCTTTAGTCGTCGACGTTCTATCTGACAGGTCCATGGTCGACTATACAAAAGATACCCGAAAAAGAGAGATTTTAAGGAGACAGATCAAAGTAGATTTTGAACGGGAATATAACGGATTAATTGCTAAGTCACAACAGGAATTCAAAGGGTGTCCGTTTCCGCTATCCTTGGATGCCAGAAAATATTTCCTTACGATTAAAGAATATAAAAATTTTGATTGGATGAAAACATATCCGGATATGGACATTCATGTAACTGTAAACATTTTTTTTACTGGTTTCGGGAAACAGACAAAAGTTCCGAATATTAAACACATGAGGGATTAGAAATGCATATATTGATCATCTTGGTAATAGTAACCACTTTCATATACACTGTCGGCTTTTCTGTCGCCCTATGGAAAGAAAAAAACAAACGAGGAGCGGTGGCAGTAATCATGCTGGCAGTAGCCATAGCAGTCCTCCCGTTCTTTGTTTTTGGAAAAATTTAGCTATCCAAATTATTATGGATTAATTAGTGTTATCTCTTTTTAATGTAATAATCATACATTCGGCTAAATCAGGACGCCGATTTACCGTTTGAAATTTCTTGTGAATTCTTGTGAAAGAAATGTAAGCAATTTAAAACATATAAGTCCGTCGAAAATCGGAACGATGTTTGGCCGGTTGGCTACCTCTATGAGCATACCGTTCCTGCTATCTATTTAACTCAGGTTAAGTTTGTTCCCCCTGATATGACAGGTGCGATCTTTGCAGTTTGCTCACTGGTCGGAGTTTTCTCAAGTTTTTCCGGGGATATTTGTCCGACAAGTTCGGGCGTAAAGCAATTCTCATTCTTTCTGTCTTTTTCTGGGGAGTTGTGTTCGCTGGCTATGGCCTTTTCGAATATTTCTCATCTTCGGACCAATTTGAGGATGGGTTGTCGCTGTTTTCCTGCTTGCTGGTCTTGAACGCAGAAACTTATGGGTCACAGTCTAGAGATTATTCAATCAAAAACCTCGCTAGAATATATAAATCCCCCTGAGATTGCAATTTGTTCAAACACAATTGTCGGCTTATTAAGCATGGGGAATACTTCCTGAGAACCAAAAGTATTGCAATCTAACTAAATCCTTACCATGTACCCAATTATTAAATAATGTTTTTCTATTGGGATTCTGCTATCCTGAATGGTAACGAAAAAAAGGGGGTAACACCATGAGAAACGCTATGGTGAGCGTACTTCTGCTCACGTTTACGCTGCTATCAATGGCCTTCACCTCACAAAGCTCCAGCGATACTCCACTTACTGCTGGTCTTAGCGATAAAAAGAACAGCGGACTTAAACATAAAGAAACCGTATCAAATGAGAAGGCCGAAACGGAAACTGTAGAGCTGACAGCAGCTGAAAAGGACTTGCTTTCACGTTTAGTTCATGCTGAGGCAAAGGGAGAACCATTTGAAGGCAAGGTAGCCGTTGCATCTGTAGTGCTAAACAGAATGGAAGCTAAACAGTTCCCAGACTCAGTTTCAGAAGTTGTATACGAGGAAAACCAGTTTTCGCCTGTTAGCAATGGAAGCATTCGAAGACCTGCCGACCAGGAATCAAAACGGGCAGTTGAAGAAGCATTAGAAGAACCTAATAGTGATGCATTATATTTTTTCAATCCTGATCTTACTGATGATAAATGGATAAGAACAAGGGAAGTAACCAAAAAAATAGGAGGACATCACTTTGCGATATAAACTGAAAGGGAACCCTGTTTCGAAATAGGGTCCTTTCTTTTGGGTAAAAATTTTTTCTTTTTTTCAGCGGAATGGGTATAATGAATCTATTCTATGCTAAAAGGGAGCGAACGGATTGGCTGATACACATGTGTATACAAAAAAGGAAGAGCTGGTTAATGCAATTACGCACGGTATTGGCGTGCTGCTCAGTGTTGCAGCTCTGGTTTTCCTGATTATATATTCTGCTGGAGAAGGAACTGCCTGGCATATTACCACCTTTGTCATTTATGGGGTTTCCATGCTGCTGCTGTATGTGGCTTCGACGCTGGTCCACAGCTTTCCACCAGGAAGGGCTAAGGATGTTTTTGAGATTTTTGACCATTCTGCGATATATATTTTCATTGCGGGCACCTATACACCGTTTACATTAATCGTAATTAATGGTGCACTTGGCTGGACATTACTTGGGATTGTCTGGGGCATCGCAATTGCAGGAGTTGCTTTTAAAGCATTCTTTGTTAAAAAATTTCTATACATATCCACTATCCTTTATATAGTCATGGGCTGGCTTATAGTAATAGCCTGGGAGCCGCTTACCTCTACGCTGCCGGCAGCCGGGATGTCATTGCTTGTTATTGGGGGTATCCTTTATACAGTGGGGGCCGTGTTTTATGTATGGCGAGGATTTCCTTTTCATCACGCCGTATGGCATTTATTCGTGATTGGTGGTTCTGTCGCCCATTTCTTTGCGATTCTTTTTTATGTTCTTCCGATTAAAGTTTAATGTTTAAACATTATATTAAAGTGTAAAGCCCTGTCATCCTCTACAGGGCTATTTGTATTTTTCAATTCTATAAGACCTAACTTAAAACGTTTCCATAAAGAGAATAATTTACTTAAAACAAGATATGCTAATTCAATAGTAATTCATTATATTTCCATATCTGCTTAAAAGGTGGTGTAAGTTTGTCATTGTTTCGGAAGAATAGAAAAAAGCTGAAAACAAGTCCTCAAGAACAAAATGGCAACGAAAAAACAAAATTAAGTAGTGACTTACAAGATTCGATTACTTATATAAATGAATTATTAGGAAAGAACGATGATTTTGTATATCGTGACTTTTATATATTCGGAAGTATCCCGGCGTATTTGTGTTATTTTTCGGAGCAGGCAAACCCCTCTGAAATAAATACCGATATTCTTAAACCCTTAATGTATCCTCCAGAACATATTCAGAAAAACCTGCCTGATGAATCGAAGTTAGTTGACGTTATTATAAAGGAGGTACTTTATCAAAGCAGGGTTAAAACAGAAACAAAGTGGGATGTTCTGATCGACAATCTTTTTCTAGGTGACACAATTATTTTGATTCAGGGGCAAGATGTGGGCTTACAGCTCGGCACCCGTAAATTAAAAGAAAGAAGTATAGATGAACCACGTACAGAGCTGGTCGTTCTTGGGCCGAGGGAAGGTTTTGTTGAACAATTAGGTACTAACATAGGCCTGCTGCGATATCGGCTTCCTATTCCCGATCTCGTGATACAGACCACTAAGATAGGAAAATTAACCAAGACAAAAGTTGCAGTTTGCTACATTAAAGGGATTACTAATCCTGAACTGGTTAAGGAAGTTGAAGATCGCCTGTCCAAGATTGAATTTGATTCAGTTTTGGATTCGGGAATTATTGAACAATTTATCGAGGATAATCCTTATTCACCTTTTCCGCAAATTCAAACTACAGAGAGACCTGACAGAGTTGTCGGAAACTTAATCGAAGGAAGGGTAGCTATTTTAACCCAAGGGTCTCCTTTTGCACTGTTATTGCCTACGGTGTTTAGCCAGTTTTATCAAACAACTGAAGATTATACCAATCGTTTTTTAATGGGCAATTTTATAAGAATCATACGTGTTATGGCTCTTGTGTTTTCTTTAATTTTTCCTTCTTTGTACGTTTCTTTTATTGCTTTTAACCCTGAGCTGCTGCCGACGGAATTTGCTGTAGCTGTTTCTGGGGGGAGAGCGGGGGTTCCTTTTCCGGCTGTGATAGAAGTATTGGTCATAGAAGTGGCAATGGAGATCCTGCGGGAAGCAACTGTTCGTTTGCCTCAGCAAGTGGGAGGGGCTCTATCGATAGTCGGTGTTCTCATAATTGGACAGGCTGCTGTTGAGGCAGGATTCGCAAGCCCGGTTACTGTGGTCGTAATCGCTCTCGCTACTATTGGTTCGTTTGCTACTCCCGTTTATACGGCAGCATTTGCACTTAGGATGCTAAGATTTCCAATCTTGATGTTGGCAGGTCTTTTTGGTTTGTATGGTGTAGTTATCGGCGCCATTTTGATTTTAAACCATATGCTCTCGTTACAATCGTTTGGGGTTCCCTATATGAGTCCTGTATCCCCGCCTGATAAGGAAGGGATGAAAGATGTGGTTGTCCGCGGTCCACTTTGGAAGATGAAAAACAGGCCTGGTTTTTTGCAAGCACAAGACAAAAACCGTGTGGGAGCAAAAACACAAGAACTAAGGGATCGCAGACGTGTGCCAGGTCCCGTTGACGAGGGAAAATAACGATAGGAGGATATCAGTAATGGATACTCCAAAAAAAATATCCGAAATACAAACGGCTGCAGTTGTGATTAGTTCAATTATTGGCGTAGGTGTTCTTCCTCTACCGCTCTTTGCAGTTAAAGCTGGGAATACTGCCGCACCCATTGTTACATTAATAGGGATTACTATTTCGCTTTTTGCGTTATTAATCATCACTAAGCTGGGAATGACACACCCAACTAAGACGATTATTGGGTATAGTGAAGAAATTCTTGGAAAATGGCTTGCAAGGTTTTGCAATATCATTGTCATTCTATTTTTTGCACTTTTAACCGGATTAGGTGCAAGGGAGTTTGGTGCCGTCGTTATTACGGCGATTTTGAGGGAAACACCTATCGAAGTTACCGTAATCGTTATGCTCTTATTAGCGGCTATCACGTCACGTAATGATTTAAATATTTTTGCTTATATCCACACTTTTTATCTGCCTGTCATATTATCGCCTGTAGTAATAATAGTAGTTCTGTCTCTGAAAAATGCCAACTTCCTATATTTACAGCCGTTACTGGGGGGGGACATGGGTGATATGTTTAAGGGATCGTTAACAATTGCAGCGTTATGCCAATGGTCTTTTGTCCTGACAATCATTATCCCATCGATGTTACAACCAAAAAGGGCCATGAAGGCATGCACCGCAGGCTTGTTGATTGCAGGTGTTATATTATTTATGCTTGTAGTGGCAAGTCTAGCCGTGTTTGGGGCAGAAGAAACGAAAAAGCTCCTTTGGCCGACATTGGAATTGGCAAGAACCACTTCTCTTCCAGGAAATATTTTACAAAGACTCGATGTTGTTTTCCTGGCCGTTTGGGTCACAGCCGTCTTCACTACTCTATTTTCAGGATACACATTTACCTGTTACGCACTGACTGGTATATTCAGACTAAGTGACCATAAGATTTTTTCGTTTTCCTTGCTGCCGATTATCTTTCTTTTCTCTATGCTTCCAGGAAACCTTCTTCAAATGTATAAAACAATAGAGGTCGTCGGCAGAATGGGATTAATCCTAACTATTGTTTACCCATGCTTGCTCCTTGTCATTGATGTAATCCGCAGAAAGAGGGGGAAGAGGAGTGCTGCTGCCAAAACGTAAATGGTTTGTTATTTTGATACCCATTATGATATGCACTCTTTTGACTGGGTGTTGGGACAGTGATGAAATAGATGACCGGGCAGTTGTTCTGGCCATTTCAATAGATAAAGAAGAGGCTGAAAAAGAAGAAATACAAATTGCACATTCTGGGAAAACGGCAGATTTATCAGATCTACCTCTGATTCGAATAAGTGCACAAATTGCATTGCCTGGCAGGATTCCGCTTGGGCCGGTTACAGGCGGCGGTGGAGGTGGGGATCAATCGCCTGTATGGGTAGTCAGTGTCAATGGGCATACAATAGACGAAGCGATGTTGAATTTACAGCAGCAAGTGGCTGACGAACTTTTTCTTGGTCATTTGCGGATTATAGTTGTTAGTGAAGAGATAGCCCGTGAAGGAGTAAACCGATTTATGGATTATCTAAAGCGAAACCCGGAAATACGAAGAACGGCCTGGATGGTGGTTAGCGAAGGTAAGGCGGATAAATTCATGAAGATGGCCCCCCAGTTAGAAAGGGTCCCTGCCCTTTACCTTTCCACAGTGTTGGACGATGCCGTTGATATTGGGAAGTTTCCAAGTGATTTTATTGGAACATTTTGGTCGATCCTTTCAAGTAATGCCCAGGATGCCTATCTACCGTATTTAAATATAAAGAATAAAGAAAACGTCCAAATTAAAGGGGTGGCTTATTTCAAGGGGGATAAAATGATTGGAAAAACCAATCCTTTAGAAATTGGATTGTTCATGGGTATTCTCGGGGAGGAAAAAGGGGGATACGGCACCTTTGTGGACTCACCTGAAATAGACGGATTTCTACTTGTCCGGGCAACTAAAAGGAACGTAAAAGTAAAAACTTCATTTAAGAATGGTCGTCCTCATGTTCGGATTATTGCCCATTATGAAGCTATGATCTCTGAAATTGAGGAGGATAAAAACGCCAAAAAACCCCTTAATCCAAAGGCCATTAACTCTATCGAAGAACAATTTAGCAAAGGAATTGAGAAAGAAATAAAACAGCTAATCAAAAAAACGCAAAAAGACCAGTCGGACATTTATGGATTCGGTGAACATTTCCGTGCCAAAGAACCGAATTACTGGAAAGAGAATGTAAGGACATTGGAAGATTGGCATAGGGAATACGAAAATCTAACGGTCCAAGTCGATTGTAAAACGGATATCAGACTTGTAGGTATGAAATCAAAGTAGTAAACTTCCAAAAATGGGTTCCGAGGAAGGAAGAAAAATGGTTCAAATTGGATATATAAATTACCTTGTCATTATTTTCATTGTCACTGGAATTTTTATTTTACGTTATGATGCGGGTACATATAAGGTGGCAAAAATGAAAAAGGAGTATAGAGTGGCCCGAATCACCGGTTGGGTAAATATCGTTATGGGGATTTTCATCTATGGCGCCAATTGGGCCTATGAAACCTTTTTCTGGTAGGAATATGACTTCATTCTAATTAACATATAGCGATGTTAATTGACATCTGTATATTTTCAATAAGGAATACTTGTTTATCAATTAAAAAGTACCAGAAAGATTAGCTTTCCGGTACTCCAGGAGGATAGTAATAGGGTGGGATTCTTAGCCACCCTCTTTTCTTCATTAAAGGTTTTAAAGTGGCTCCAAAAGTTAACAATTCTGCCTGGAATTCCATGAACATTAAGGCTACATCATTTCTGATCGATTGTGATTGCACAGTTGCACATTGTATATTCATATAAGCTACCTTGGCTGAAACACCATTTGCTATTTCATTTTCAGTTAACTTTACACCAAGAGGTGCTTCTTCAGGATCACTTTTAGGTTTTCTGGCAGGCATTGCAGGAAGAGGCACTCCTTCTCTCATTAAAAATTGTTCAAGTCTTTTGACCTGTGAACCACAAGTTTTGATTGCATCGTTTAACATTTCTAGCACTTCACCGTCTGTAGACATATTAAGGGCATCTTCTTCATAGCCAAGAGCCTCGCTCATGCTAGTGTAATAAAGCCAGCATAATGTTACTTCGCCTGTATGCAATCTTGTTTGCGTATCTTCATCCATTGCAGTTTTAATGGTATTGATTAACGCTTCAAAGATATTTGACATGACTTTCCCCCCATATGTTTATATATGAAGTTTTGCCATATGAATATCGGTTTATTCGAGACAGTTTCTATAAAACGTATGAACGAATCCATCTTGGTTAAACTAAAATAAATCTTTTTTAACTAAAAAAGTGAAACAACATAGTTGGGAGGCATTTCAAATGGAAACATTTTTTTACAATTTCTGGCGGAATGTTACATATCTTTATGAATATTTACAATTATCAGTTATCCCCAATGATAAACCAATACGGATTTAATGTGGTAGAGATTGACATGAGCGATAAAAGAAACGAGAAATTATTAGAAGTTATTCTTTGGAGTATAGCATTACCTGGCTTTAGCCAACTATTGAATGGAAAACTGCTCAAAGGCTTTCTTTTTGTCACCCTTGAGTTTGTAATTAATGTTCGGTCCAATTTTAATCAAGTCATAATATTAAGCTTTTACGGAAGGGTACAAGAATCAATCGAGCAAACAAATTACCAATGGCTTATGTTCTATCCTTGTCTTTACATGTTTGCAATGTGGGATGCGTATAAAGATGCCGGCGGAGGAAAAAGCAAGTTTTCATTTCTGCCCTTTGTGTTTGCCGCTTATTTTATAACGGTAGGTTTGATTTATTCCCCGACGTTAAAAATATTTGGAGTGTTAATAGGACCCATCTGGCTTCCTATTTTATCGTTGCCGATCGGTTTAGCTGTGGGTTATTTCATAAAAAAAATAGTTCACAGAATAGTATAGTTTTTACAGGGCATAAACCCCTACACTTAAGAATCCTCATTGTACTGGTCCAAACGACTTTCGCTTAGTGATCCAATCAGCGGTAAGATAAATAATAGCATAAATAGGAAAAGAATAAATATGTTTCCAATTGACTATTTCATAAAGCCCTATCCAATCAAAAACCGGTTCTCCGACGAAGGCGACCAGCGAAGCATAGACTATGGCCTTCTTAATGGATGAAACATGAGGCTTAAATTGCATAAATAAAGTCATCGTTACGGGGATTAAGCAAAGATCCCACGGGACATAAGAGGGGATTGTTGGTATTACTATTCCAGAGTAATACCATAGTCCATTAACAACTCCAAAAAAATCAAGCCATGAGGAGATAATAATTATGAAAAAAGCAGCAGACATGTAGCGGGCAGTACTTTTTTTATTGATATATTTCCACCAAATTATCCACGGAATTATCGAAAGCCCCACAGATAACCACCATTCCCATTGCAGAAATGTATGTTCTCTCCAAAACTCAAAATATTTTTCATTGATTTGTGCTACTTGCTGGTAAAAATGCTCCGTATTTCTGGACTCGTCATGTAATCTCAAATTCCTCTTCTCCTATAGATGGTTCTTATTCTCAATATTGTTGCCATGCAATGGCAGAGCTTATTCATTGCCCTTTCCATATTTTAAATACCTGGCTTTAATCGTTGACAACGATTAAGAGATTAAATGGCAATCAAATCCTGCAAATATGGTTAATACGATAGCCTACAGAAATGTGTAAAATATCAGAAAGCAATTAGATTAAATACAATTATTGAGATGATAAGCCTAACCCTATCATGTTTTTTTCTTTTTTAGATTATTATCCATAGAAGATAAAGCTTTATGTAAATTGGTTTAAATTTCAAAAATTCTGACATCCATCCGTTTAAAGGGCTGTACGCCATTTCTCGTGCAGGCCGCTTATTTTTAATGGTCTTTAAGGTGTATATGGTTCACGCGAAGTAACTTGAAATATCATAAGCGGGCGTTTTTTTGCAGAACAGTTTAATGCAGTCAATAAGAGTTCCATGAATATGGCTGAAATCGGTGTTTAACATAAATCCACATTCTACTGCGCAAACTAGCAAAGGTGATGAAAAATGTTATGTCAATCAAACGAAGAACTGCAGAAGCTTGTAGATGAAGCGAGGGAGTATGCTAAGAAAGGTAAAGTGGCAGATTATATTCCAGCGCTTGCTAAAAATAACCCTGATGAATTATCTGTGGCCATTCAATATCCGGATGGAAGATGTATTTCAGCAGGGGATATTCACGAAAAAATTACATTGCAAAGCATATCCAAGATTATTAGCCTGGCACTTGTATTAATTGATCATGGTGAGGACGCAGTATTTCGTAAGGTCGGCATGGAACCGACGGGTGACCCGTTTAATTCAATTGCAAAGCTTGAGACAATGAGCGAGGTAAAACCGTTGAATCCTATGATCAATGCCGGTGCACTGGCGGTTACTCATCTAATCAAAGGCAATACTACAGAGGATCGGTTCAACCGGCTGCTGGCATTTTCGAAGATGATATCAGGTAATTCCAACATCGGCTATTCCGAAGAGGTAGCCGAGTCAGAAATGCAAACGTCTCATTTAAACAGGTCATTATGCTACTTTTTAAAACAGCACAACATAATCGATGAAGATGTTGAAGAACTAATGAGCTTATACACTAAACAATGTGCCATCGAAATGACATGCTTTGACCTTGCAAAAGCTGGGCTTGTGTTTGCGCTTGACGGGAAGGATCCTGAAACAAAAGAACAGATTATCCCAGTTGATGTTTCGCGGATTTGCAAAACATTTATGGTGACATGCGGAATGTACAACGAAGCAGGGGAATTTGCAATTAAGATCGGAATTCCAGCCAAAAGCGGCGTTTCCGGTGGCATTCTTGGTGCTGTGCCTGGGAAGTATGGCATCGGGATTTCTGGACCTTCACTCAATGAAAAAGGAAACAGTATCGCCGGTTTGAAACTGCTGGAACTGCTATCCAAGAAATACTCATTAAGTATTTTTTAAAGAGCTATTAGAGAACCTTGCTTAGATATTAGCAGGGTTTTTGACTTTGGCGAAATGATAATAAGTAGAAAAACGTGAATGAAAAAAATTCCGTAAAACAAGAACCAATTCCGTGAAAAATAAATTTATTCTTTGAAAATGAGATTCAGTAAAAGGGATATTGTAGTTACTGAACCAAAGGAAAAGGAGGAACTGTGTATCAAAATGCGCGGCTTATAGAGATAATGAATCAAGTGCCGTCCCCATCTTCGTTATAGCAAACCCTCGCGAATAGGTTGTGCACTTTCTTCGTATTTTTTGAAAGTTCACTTTTGTTTTTTTCTGAAATTTTAGCCTTATTGTTGTATAATGTTTTTATTGACTTTAACAGTAAATGGAATTCGGGTGAAAAATCAATGCACAATTTTAAAGGATATTTAATGGTAATTGTGGCTGCATCTCTATGGGGCTTGTCAGGGACGGCTGCACAAAACCTGTTTCAGGAAGCGAAGGTGGAAATGGATTGGCTGGTTACTGTCAGGATGCTGATTGCAGGTTTAATTTTCCTGGCTATGGCCTTGTTGGGGAAGAAGAGACAAATGGTCTTTGATGTCTTGAAAAACAAATTTTCCATTTTTCATTTTGCTATTTTCGGAATTATTGGGATGCTAGGTGTCCAATATACTTATTTTGCTGCTATCGATGAAGGGAATGCGGCTGTAGCTACTTTACTGCAGTATATTGCTCCTGTTTTTATTTTAGTTTATTTTTTGCTGATTTTGAGAAAAGTCCCAACTTTGTTTGAAGTGCTTGCAGTATTTCTCACTTTGCTTGGAGCCTTCCTGCTGCTGACTAATGGCTCCGCTGAAAACCTAATAGTACCAGGACTTGCTGTGTTCTGGGGAGTCCTTTCGGCTTTTGCTCTCGCTTTTTATACCTTGTATTCAGAAAGACTTGTTAAACAGTTTGATTCCATAATAGTGGTGGGCTGGGGTATGCTGATTGGCGGTATGGCAATTTCGTTTCTTCAATCACCCTTTTCCGTTGACCTGACAGGCTGGGGGATAAAAGAATATCTATTAATTATTTTTGTTATTATTTTTGGAACCGTTATCCCATTTTACTTGTTTATTGACAGCCTCAGGTTAATCAATTCTAAAATTTCTAGCCTTCTATCTTGTTCAGAGCCGCTTTCTTCAGTAGTTGCTTCTGTACTTTGGCTGGGTGTCCCTTTCGGCATTTGGCAGGCAGCCGGTACAGTGTGCATCATTGCCATGGTATTTTTGCTAACACTAAAGCCGAAAAACTCAAAGGCTGGAGTGCCGGAGAAGGAAGCAGATATTGCAACATAAATTTTGATTAATCCATTCCTATTTGTAAAGGAAGGGATTAAGGTCATTCGGAAAACACCTCAGCTGCTGTTCATGTCTATCAAATTAACATTGGTATTCATTCCAGCAGGTACTGTTTTTAACAAGTTTGATCAGCCGCTTTTAAAGGCTGCGTCTGTGCCTGTAGAATGGATCGGTGTGTTGTATGCTTTAGCGGGGGTTTCAGGTTTTTTTGCAACAAGATATCCTGGCTGGCTTACAGCTGGATTTTCAAGCGTTAGCCTTATGCATGCAACCGGAATAATGGCAGTCATTGAGCTGCTGTTGTCTGCGATTCTGCAATTCCTCATGGCAGTTAGGGGTGTTCTTTCATGTAAATTAGAAGTAAGATTGCCATGAATCGCTGGCCAGTTTATTTTTGCCGTGAAAATACATAAATGTCTTAAAAAAATAGCGAAACTCATCAAAGTTCAATAAATCTTTCTCGTCAAAAGAGTACGCCTCCAGAAAATCTAAAAGAACCTCACTTTCCTCAAGCTGATCAAACAATCCAGACACATACAATTGATAACGGAATTTTTCAAACAAAAAATCAGCTGCATATTCCTCGAAAACTGCTTCTACTTCGTGCATTTCCATCTTCAAGCCTCCTATGATATCAGTTTAGGTTTATTACAGCTGCCTTATAAGTGATTAAAAAGAAAAAGGCGGTTTAAAACAGGAAATTGTTAATTGCCTTTTTCTTTGTTGAAACTTATCTATTTGGCGGCCAGATTATCATCCGCCCGTCTTAGCTTGATGAAACGCCAAGTATTCACAACAATTACTTTTGATACAGCGTATGTTGGCACTGCGAGCAGCAATCCTAATAAACCAGCTAAGCTCCCAGCAACCATTAACAAAAGAATAATGGTTAAAGGGTGGACATCCAATTGTCTGCCCATTATTTGAGGAGAAATCAGATTGCCTTCAAGCTGCTGGACAATCAGTACGACGACGATTACCCATACTCCGGTCATTGGTGAATCAAGAAAACCTACTACCAGTGCCGGAACTAGTCCGATGAAGGGACCCACAAATGGAATGACATTGGTAATCAGCGAAATGAACGCAAGCACCAGCGAGTAGTCGAGCCCGATAATTAAATATCCAATATAAATTAGGATACCGACAAGAAGGCTGACTAAGATCTGACCCTGGATATAAGAGCTTAAGGCATTGTCCATATCACTCAGTACTTTTCTGCCTTCTTCACGGTGTGCAGCCGGTACAAAATTCAGGATGCGACCCGGGAGCTTTTCGCCATCCTTTAGCATGTAAAACAGGATAAACGGTATAAGTACAACCAGAACGAGTATACCGGTAAGCGTTGAGATAAAACTCATTAAATTATTGCCGACTGTTTGCAGGAATTTGTTCACATTATCTGTAAGACGCCCTGTGAGCTCTTCAATTGAAAAATTGTCATTTTGCTGAAATCGGTCAACGTATTCATTTTCGCTAAGATCCACGACGATTTCCCGCACCTTATTAACGTAACCCGGCGTATTGTCAATCAATGAGCTGACCTGTTTCTGGAGAGGGGGTCCAATAACAAATACTAGAGCCGTGACCAAACCGATGATTACCAAATAAATCAGCAATATTGATAGAGAACGGGGTATATATTTTGATAAAAAATTAACCAGCGGCCGGATTAAATAATAGAGCACACCTGCAAGAACGATTGGGGCGAATAAAGTCGTTACCATTACGGCAATTGGGGTGAAAATAAAATCAACAAGCGAACCTAAAAATATAATCAGCAAAATCAAAGCAATTCCATAACCAAACCTAAACCATTTTGACTGAGGCATTCTTTCAACTCCAACAAATAAATTCAATGTATCTCTATCATACACCAATTAAGAGAGGAAATATAATCCATTGAATGAAAAATAGAGCAGAGAACCTTACTACTAAAGACAGGGGATAAATCCGCTATACAGTTTACTTTGGGACCGGAAAATCCGAAACAGAAAAAACCCTGTCCAAAGACAAGGTTCTTCAAAATTTATCTAGAAGGTTGAATGTTTTTAACCAGTAAAGATGTCTAGCTCCTGCGCACGGCCCCTCGAATGTTGTGACCACAAGCCGTAACAACCCTGGTCATAAGCCAATCGCTCCGGAAGGAAAAAAGCGCCTTCTGTCAGCGTTTGTCTATACTTGCCGGACTTGCACAGGACGTGCCAAACGCCGACGTTCCTTTGTACAGGATGTGGATCGGGACAGCGTTGCCACAGGACGAAGGTTGTAACATGGTTTAAGTTACAACACTGGCGCACTTAGCTGTCCTTCCAATGTCAGGGCGCTTCTGCTTTTTGTGTTAAGCGTACATTTCCGCAACTTGAGTTTGCAGTTCTTTGTTATCCAGGTACTCGTCATAAGACACTTGCTTATCGACGGTTCCCTTGGGAGTAATTTCAATGATACGATTAGCGATTGTCTGTACGAATTGGTGGTCATGTGAAGAAAAAATCATGGAACCTTTAAAGTTAATCAGGCCGTTGTTTAATGCTGTGATAGATTCCAAATCAAGGTGGTTCGTAGGCTCATCGAGAAGCAGAACATTTGACCCGCTAAGCATCATTTTAGAAAGCATGCAGCGGACTTTTTCTCCTCCTGATAAAACACTAGGCTTCTTGAGAACTTCTTCTCCAGAGAATAACATTCTGCCAAGGAAGCCCCTTAGGAAGCTTTCACTTTGGTCGTTTGGCGAGAACTGGCGCAGCCAGTCAACAAGAGTTGATTCACTGCCATTAAAATATTCGGAGTTATCATTTGGAAAATATGCCTGGGATGTTGTAATGCCCCATTTATAGGAACCGCTGTCTGGCTCCATCTCACCTGCAAGGATTTTGAACAGCGTTGTTCGTGCAATCTCATTTCTGCCAACAAGAGCAATTTTGTCACCTTTATTCATGATAAAACTAACATTATCAAGGATCTTTTCACCGTCAATCGTTTTCGAAATACCCTCAACCCTCAGCAGATCATTTCCGATTTCCCGCTCAGGAGTAAAGTTTACGTAAGGATATTTACGGGATGAAGGCTGAATATCATCCAAAGAAATTTTATCGAGCAGCTTTTTACGAGAAGTTGCCTGCTTAGACTTGGAAGCATTTGCACTGAATCTGGCAATAAAGGCTTGTAATTCTTTAATTTTTTCTTCTTTTTTCTTATTGGATTCCTGGCCAAGTTTTAATGCAAGCTGGCTTGATTCGTACCAGAAATCATAGTTTCCGACATAAATTTTAATTTTTCCAAAGTCTAGGTCGGCAATATGGGTACATACTTTATTTAAGAAGTGACGGTCATGCGAAACAACGATAACGGTATTTTCAAAATTAATCAGGAATTCTTCCAGCCACTGAATCGCTTTAATATCCAAGTGGTTTGTAGGCTCATCGAGAAGCAGTACGTCTGGCTTGCCGAACAATGCCTGAGCAAGGAGAACCTTCACCTTTTCGCCACCCGTCAGTTCCGCCATCCTTTTTGTATGCAGATCTTCTTCAATTCCCAATCCTTTTAAAAGGATGGCTGCTTCCGATTCAGCTTCCCAACCGTTCAGTTCAGCAAATTCTCCTTCAAGCTCAGCAGCACGCATTCCATCTTCATCGCTAAAATCAGCCTTCATGTAGATAGCGTCCTTTTCCTGCATAACCTGATATAATCTTTCATGTCCCATGATAACAACTTTCATAACTTCATGGTCCTCATATTCGAAGTGGTTCTGCTTTAAAACGGCAAGACGTTCTCCTGGGCCAAGGTGGACATCGCCTGTCTGCGCTTCAATCTCACCGGAAAGAATTTTCAGAAACGTTGATTTACCGGCACCGTTTGCACCGATGAGGCCATAGCAGTTACCGGGTGTGAATTTTATATTAACATCTTCAAACAGCTTACGGTCACCATAACGCAAGCCGACATTTTGAACTGTAATCATTAAATACATTCCTCCAAAAAAATTATCCTTCAAATTATAGCATGGAAAGCATGTTAAAACCATGTTTTCAAGCGGAATCCGTGAAAATCTCTTGTTGGAAGAGTGTTTTTGATGTGAGGCAGTAAACCAACCTTAAAGGAAATGGATCTGCACTTAAGAAATTCTTTGAGTTTTCTAAAAAAATGAAACCTTTTCTCCTCCTGTCTCGTTTATTTATATGAGGGAAATAAAGATGTCTTAAATGAAAATAGGGAGAGGTGTGGGGAATTGAAATTTGTTTTGTTTTCTTTATTGTTGGTTTGCTTATTATTTCTAACCTCATGCAGCCCGTCTCCTACCCTGAATTCCAGTTCAGATCTTGAAGAAGAAATCTTAACCGAAAACCTCCGTTTAAAGGAAAAAATAAAAGATATGGAAAAAGAAATTGATCAGCTTAAGAAACATCAAAACTAGCTACCTCAGGATCTCACGCAACGAGCTGGATGTGAAGCTGCTATATGTAACAATGACGCGTCCTTTGAACAGGCTATATTTTTTAGGGAAAAATAAAAGTGATTTTCTGCTGGGAGATTTGTATTGAATACTTTAGACAGCGGGTAAATTCCAGTTCTCGGCCCATATTCATGTTTAATACAGGACACTAAAGGTAATAAGTAATAAAAGGCAAGCCGCTTATATACATATGTGCTGGTTTGACGGAAAACTTGAAGGGGATGGAGCAGCAATGAAGGTAAAAGTAACTTTTAATTTTGAGGGAAATACAAGTGTCTCACATGAAACAGAAGCAACGGATGCGGTTGAGGTAATCAGCAGCATTCAGAAAAATAAATACTATAAATTTTCCGAGGATGGCTCTTATTATGTTGTTGATACTGACAAGGCTGCCTACTTTTGTGTAACCGAGCTGGGTAAATAAGGACAGCTCTCGCGTGTAAGAGTGTAATTGCAAAAAAGTCGCCTGGATCGCTGCCCAAGCGACTTTTTTCATTTTATTCTTTGCTGAAATGAATCATCCATTGTATTAAACCCTTTGGATATCAAAAATTCCGCTCGTACTGATATTATCTACAGCCTTTGCGAGCACTGCTTCATTCTGCACCAAGGCAATGCGGACATAGCCTTCTCCTGTTGGCCCAAAAGCGTTACCGGGAGTGACAACCACATTGGTTCTGTCTATTAATTCATAGGCGAATCCGGATGAAGAATAACCCTCTGGAATACGTGCCCAAATAAACATCCCGCCCTGTGGTCTATCAACATTCCAGCCCAGTGAACGAAGACCCTCCACCAATACATTTCTCCTCTGTTCGTACACCTTGCGATTTTGTTCACTGAACTCATCCCCATATTTCATTGCAGCAATTGAAGCGTTCTGAACTGGGAGAAACACACCATAATCAAGGTTTGATTTAAAATGCTGCAATGCGGCTATCGCGCTTCGGTTGCCGGCTGCGTAGCCAATCCTGCAGCCTGCCAAATTAAAGCTTTTTGAAAGTGAATTAAGTTCAATAGCAACATCCTTGCTCCCGGGTACTGACAAGAAACTAATAGGCTTATGATTATCAAAATATAATTCTGAGTATGCAAAATCGTGAACAATCAGGATATTATAGTGTTTTGCGAACTCAATAGCCTTTGTGAAAAAATTAAAATCAGCCATTGCCGGAATTGGATTGCCAGGAAAATTCAAAATCATCATTTTTGCCCTTAACGCAATCTCTTTAGGAATTGCTGACAAATCAGGCAGAAAGCCATTTTCTTTTTGTAAAGGCATAAAATAAGGGGTTGCACCTGCAAGTGAAATTCCGGTCGCATACGCGGTGTAGCCTGGATCTGGCACGAAGATTATATCTCCTGGATCACAAAATACCATCGGTAAATGGACAAGTGCGTCCTGTGAACCCATCGACAGCAGAACCTCGGATTCAGGATCAACGCTTGCATTGTATTTGCGTTTGTAGTAATCAGCGACTGCTGAATGGAATTCCGCCGTCCCGTTCAGGGTGTAGCCATAATTGGTTCCGATGGATGTTTGCCGGGACAATTCCTCTCTTAAAAAATCGGGAGGAGACAGGTCCGGACTGCCGATGCTTAAATCAATCAGCTGCTTGCCATCCCGTATTTTATTCCGTTTATATTCAGCCAGTTCTGTAAATATGGACGATGGAAATAAATCCATCCGCTTTGATTTAGAAATTATCATTGATGTTTGACCTCCTAATAGTGCTTATTAAATAATTTCGACATATACTCTCAATCTCCTCTTAAACGGTGCCGAGAAGCTGACTGTATATAAAATGGGAGGTAGTGTGTCTATCCCCTCAACACAAGAATATGGGATTGTGTATAAAGGGCCGGACATGAAGGGGAATTATGCTGTCCAAATTAAAGGGGAAAAACAAGAGATTAACCATAAAAGACTAAAGCTCGATATTGCTTCTGAATAGCTATATACTGATGATTATGATTTTGATATTATTTTTGCTTCAAAGGAAAACCGTAAAAAATTGAGAATATTAAGCAAAAGACATGATGAAGACATCTTCAGTAACCACGAGGGATAAGTCATAATAAACGTAGAAAGTAGGGCAAAAATGGATATTCAGTTTACAAAAAAACAGTACGAAACCTTGCTTAAGCTGACGACCTTCGGCACCTGGATGGCGGGGTCAAGCGAAACGGAAATGAGTAATGAGGAATACGACAAATTTCATCAATATATACTCTCGTTTGCTGGTGCCTTCAAAGTGAACGGGATTGCTGATAAAGAAGCTGGCGGTTTTGAAATGAATGAAGATTATGAAAATGAACTGCAAAAGATTATAAATGCCTATGAAGATCTGGTGTTCTGGGATAAGCTGGCTTATTATCTTGCTGCCCGGGAGCTTCAAGAAGAAGCGCGAGATGCAAACTATAGTGAGGAAGAATACTTTACAAGGCTTGTTGAAGTGGAGGATAAGTATCATAATCTCCTTGAGAAAACTGGACTGGAAAAAATAAAAGTAGAGCCGGAATGAGTGTTTTATACGAAAGAATAAACGGGCGTATTATGGAGGAGGGTGGAATCATCCTGGCCTGAATACACTTGCCTGGACTGAATCGATGAAAAAAGCATGCACTTTGTTTTCTTTGTATTGCAGATGCGTTTTTACCGGAATAGGTATATTGTTTCGCTTAGTTGAAGAAATCAAACCGTTCATGATATTTATACAGGAAAAAAGCTAGCTCCTATTTTATCTGATAAAGCTATCTCCCTGCCTCCAGCATTGCTGCTTCTTACGCGGAATGATAAAACGCTTGTAAGTGTGTTTCTGAAACTGGCAAATACCTTATACGGAGCCGTTACGGTATATCATGTCGACGGCTGGATTACATTCTTCGGATTATTAATATATACAGGCATCTCCATGGGGGGGCCTGTTTTTCGTGCATAACCTTATATTGATATTGATTGTTACATATACATTGTGCTCATTATGGGGACGGGATAGGATTATCATCTATCATACTAGTTCACATAGATGAGTATCGCTGCGAATTGAAAACATCGAAAGTCGATAACGAATTTCTTCGCCGAAAAATCTAAAGAGAGCGATTGGTTGTCTTAAGTAGTCGGACCCTTCTGCATTCTCCAGGAGACAGCCTCTAAGAAACATTTTCGGAATCACCCTCGATACTTTAAAAAATCCGCCATTTTTTAGGGTGCTTGTCTAACTTCTATTTAAACACTTGAATACATTAGTTAGAGAGGGGGGATGTGAAATGACAAAAAGGCGGGATAAAGAAAAAAGACCAAAATTTTTAAATCAAAATAAACTTTTTCCATTTAGCCGAATCGGCCATGACAATGATTGCGATAACCGAAACCGGCATCGCGATAACCGGCATCACGACGACCGGAATGACGATGAACGCGATAACCGACGCCGGGGTAAGCGATGCGCATGCTGGCGTCATCGCAGTTACTAAAAACACTGAAAGGACTACTCGCTATTCGGTGAAGGTCCGCTCTTAAAATATAGTGGAAGCCCTTACATTAAAGGGCTTTCTTTTTTTAGGCAAGGAGCATGAAATCAAATATTATAATCCGTTATGGAAATGGTGGGATGGACTAACTTAGTACATCCAACGAATAAGGAATGCGTAAAAGGTTATTAGAGCTTAATGCATAATTATGACTATCCTTCACAATCTAACGAGAGTACATATAGTTAGGGTGAAGATTTTGAAGAATGAATGGGTTTCATTTATACCTTTCTTAGTGGTGATTCCAATTGCTATAAAAACAAAGCAGGTTCTGCCAGGCTTGTTTGCAGGTTTGTTGGCTGGCTCTTATTTGCTTGAGCCCTCGCTCGTTGGCGGCCTTGAAACAATGGTCCGTTTTTTAGTGGAGGGGCTGATTGATTCTAATAATATAAAAATACTGTTGTTTCTGTACTCGTTCTCAGGTTTAATTGGCATGATAAAGGTCTCTGGAGGGATTCGAGGGTTCGTAGAAGAGGCTTCAGCAAGGATACACACTAAACAACAAGCTCTCATTCTCACATATTTTTCTACAATAGGAACTTTTGCCGCACCAAGCTTTCGTTTTGTAACCATTGCCCCAATTATGCGTGCTCTTTTGAAGAAAGTGAAAATGTCAACACAAGAACTTGGTTTTGTGATTGAAACTACGGCCACACCAATAATCGTCCTGATTCCGATTGCTACGGCCTTTGTGGGTTATATGACATCGATCGTTGACATTGCAGTTAAGAATGAACAAATTAATGCAGATCCTTACAGATTATTTATACAAAGCATTCCATTTAACTTCTTTTCTATTGTCATGATTTTGCTTGGTATATATTTAAGCTTTTTCCATCATTCGAAGTCGACACAAAACAGTGACCCGAATCAAATCGGTAAAGAGCCGGACAGCGAAGATGATGATTGGCATAACTGTGATCCCGCAGTAAGCAGTGAGTTGCCTTCAAAACCTTGGAATCTGCTTGTGCCTCTATTCTTAGTAGTGACCCTAACATTAGTTCTCACTTGGTGGGATGGATACAAAAAAGAAAAGGGGTTCATCGGAGCATTCATAAAAGCGGATGTCATGGATGCAATGCTTATATCCCTCCTATTGACTTCCATTTTCACTTTCTTGTTTTTGCGGTTGCAGAAAATGAAAACATCAGATTTATTAAATAGCTTTATTGCCGGGGGAAATGAGTTAATGTCTGTCATCATCTTGCTGGCGATCGTTTGGGGACTTGCTTCCGTAACTGAGAATCTTGGGTTCTCAAGCTTTGTAACAAATCATGCTGGATGGATTCCGGCGTCCGTAGTGGTGCCGCTCGTGTTTCTGTTTGGAGGGGTGTTATCATATTTTATTGGTTCAGCTTGGGGAACATGGGGCATTTTCATGCCGTTAGGAGTAACTTTGGCGCACTCAGCCGACATTTATCTTCCGCTAGTAATAGGCGCTGTTTTTGCCAGCGGGACTTTCGGTGCTCTTGCGTCTCCATTGAGCGATGATACAAACACCATTGCAAGGATACTCAATTTATCTGTTATGGAATATGCCCGCTACAAATTAAAGCCTGCATTAATTGCAGCCGTTATTACCGCAGTGTTATATGGAGCTTCCGTTTTTTTCTGGTAACCATTTAAATCTTATTGATAGAGCCTTTGCACTAGTAGAATCGCAGAGAATATTAAGTCGACAGTGGGTTGAACCAAAAAGGACCGGATCCTCTTTTCGGTGGGATTCGGTCCCCGTGAATGGTGTTTATTGATCGAAAAAATATGAATTTCCGAAATGACATCCCTGTCGCTAGTGATTGAACCGACATTAGGGCTTATCGGGAGGTATTCTATTATTCACGTAAGGCAAATATCTCATCCTTAACCCAGCATGGATGAAATGAGCTGAACAAAGCGGCTGCAGTCTTCTTTTGAAGGAAAGCCAGCTTGGGCGGTTTTGTTGCTGCCGCCGCCTCTTCCATTAAATTCTGTAACATTTTCCTTGAAAATCAGGCCGGGATGAACTTCAGAAAATCCATTATGGGCAAGCATAACCTTGTTTTCACTTTCGGCAACTAACAAAACAACGATATCTGCTTTTTTAATTATTTGTGTGGATAGCAGTTGCACTTCCTTAAATGGAATATCATCAAAACTTTGTATCAAAAAGCCATTTTCAGTACTGGAAAGCATTTTTTCTGCACGGTAAGCTAAAAGTTGCTCTTTTAGGATGGCATTTTCCTTCTCCAGCTTCTTTTGGTCCTGTTGAAGTTTTTCTATACGATCCGCTAATCCATTCCTGTTGGTGCTGAATTTTGCTGATAACGCCATAACTGTATCATGGGTTTCCTGATAATCAGCAATTGCGCGGAAACCGCAAATAAAATAAACCCGAGTGTTGTTTTTCTGTTTTTCTGTCTTTAAAATTTTTAAAGTACCGATTTCTGCTGTTTGTTTTACATGTGTTCCAGCACATGCTGAAACGTCAATTCCATCAATTTCAACGATGCGGATGTTTTCTCTGACCTTGGGCATTTTCCGGATAGGCAGTGATTCAAGTTCTGCTTCCGTAACATAATAGGTATTAATTTTTCGATTTTGATAAATATATTCATTTGTCCGTTGTTCAATCTGTTTTACCATGTCGAAAGTTAGATCAGGAATCTCAATATCGATTGTTACAGTTTCAATTCCCAGGTGGAAGCTTACTGTAGGTGCATTAAAAAGCTCAATGCAGACCGCTGACAAAAGATGCTGGCCGGTGTGCTGCTGAGTATGGTCAATCCTGCGGCGGCTGTCGATTTGGCAGCTTACCTTTTCAGCGGATGGCAGGGAAGGCAAAATATGATGAACGACATCATCCTGCTTAAACACATCCTTCACTGTAAGTCCTGCAATAGCACCAGTATCAGAAGGATGTCCTCCACCTTCAGGATAAAATGCTGTCTCTTCCAAAATCACATCATAAAGGTCTCCCTTTTTTCCATATGATACTATTTTTGTCTCCCATGCGAAGACATCCGGCTGCGAATAATATAACCTTTCCTGCATTAGACATTTTTCCTTCCTCTTTATAATTACCAAGATTATATCATTAACCGCTTCACTATTAGAAAGTACGTATTTAGACGCTGATATTAACCTGTTTTTAAAAGCAGTAGCCGATGAAGAAAGTTTGAGGAGTAGTTAGCATTTTGAAGAGTAAGTATATCATTTAGGCGAGTAGGCTAGAACCTGGATTAAATTAAAATGGAGAAAATCATGAAGGATTTTTGTATATACAGCGCCTGCAAATAATGGTAGATTCGAAGATGATGAAAAACAATAAAATGGGTAAACTGGAAAATGGATATAAAATGGGGTACCAAGTAGGAGGACAATCATTTTTATGAACAGGATACTAGCGGGATACAAAGTAACATTGGAAGTGGACCGGGGAACGGATTTTGGCTTTTACCTTACGGACGGAGAGGAAGACGTACTGCTTCACCGCAGTGAGATCGTAGATGATATAGAAATCGGAGATCAAGTTAAAGTTTTTATTTATTATGATAAGCAAGGGCGACTGGCGGCGACAATGAGGATTCCAGAGGTGCAAGTTGGGAAATACGGCTGGGCTGAGGTTGTAAGTGTTAAGCGGGACCTGGGTGTATTTGTTAATATTGGCTTGGTAAAAGATATTCTCGTATCACTTGATGAGCTGCCTGCCATCATGAGCTTGTGGCCCGCAGAAGGAGATAGCTTGTTTATTACTCTTAAACTGGACAAGCAGGAAAGGCTGTTCGGCCAGCTGGCAACAGAAGATATTATCCAGCGGGAAGCGGTCCCGGCACCAAAGGGTATATGGAACCAAACGATCAAAGGCAATGTGTACCGTTTGTTAAAAGTCGGATCGTTTGTTTTCTCTGAGCAAGGCTACCGCTGCTTTCTTCACGAAAGTGAGCGCAAAAGTGAGCCGAGGCTTGGAGAGTTGGTGGAAGGCCGTGTAATTGATCAAAAAGACGATGGGTCACTTAACATCTCACTTTTGCCTTTTAAACAGGAAAAAATGGATGATGATTCAGAAGCGATCTATACCTATTTACTCAGAAGAGGCGGTGCGATGCCATATGGAGATAAAACCTCTCCCGAGGACATCCAATTCCATTTCCGTATGAGCAAAGGAGCTTTCAAACGAGCTCTTGGGAAACTGATGAAGGACGGTAAGATTTATCAGGAAGATGGCTGGTCATACACCATTGATAAGAAACAGGATGAATAATAAAAAAGGAAAAACCTTGACTGTGGGATTCATCCTCTGTTCAAGGTTTTTCTTGTTAATGTATGTGTTGCTTCTAACATAAATACTTAGAATATCTTTTGTCGGCCCCGCTCTTCTTCGAAATTTCTACCGCTTCCCTGAACCTTAATAAATGGACGAACTTCCCGCTCCCTTAAAAATCTGAGGGAATCATTGGATGTCTGGGTCATCGGATAAATCCATTCAGCCACTAAAAAATGCTCCTTTTGATTTAATTTATCTATTTTCATTTTATGTAAAGATCACTTGTCTTCATGCCTAAAATACATTTAGTAAAATTCTGTTATTGCAAAATATCATCGTAATGTTATCCCAATTTTCTGTTATCTTGTTATTCTGCTGTCAATTGAATGAAATGTTTGTAATAAGACTTTCATCTGTTTGTTCTTTGGATCAGAAAAATGTATGTTAAGATAATTTTTGTTAGCTTATTTCGATCGGAAGTACATAAGCGTTCATAATCGGGAACAAACAGAATAAACAATGTACGATTTACATAGAAAATGGAGGGTTTTAATATGAAAAGATCAATCTTAACTTTTGCGGCGGCAGCAGCATTCACAACAGCGTTTGGTGCGAACGCATCAGCTCAGGAAGTGAAGGTAGCAGAGGGAGATAGTCTATGGAAACTATCTGAGAAATATCAAGTAACAGTGGACGATATTAGATCTTGGAACAATTTATCTTCTGATATCATTCACCCTGGAGATAGCTTGAAGGTCTCAGCTGAGGAATATTACACTATTAAAAAAGGTGACACCCTTTCAGAAATTGCGTGTTCTTACGGTGTAACAGTAGAAAACTTAAAGAAATGGAATCAATTAACCGGAGATCGTATCTTTGCTGAAAAGCAGTTGCTGATCATAACTGAGGGTGTTTATGCGGGGCCGGCAACAGTGGGAGAAACTGTTGCTGCTCAGCATAAACAGCAATCCACGGCTCCTTCGCAGGAAAAGCAGCAAGCAACTGCTCAAGTAAAGCAGCCGGCGTCAGCAAAACCAGCGCCTGCGCAGCAAAATCAGAGTGCAACTGTAAAACCAGCACCTGCTCAGCCAAAACAGTCAGCACCTGTCCGGGAAAAACAGGCAGAGAAGTCTGTGGTCCGTCCAGCAGCTGAACAACCGGCTCAGTCTTCTGATTCAAAAGAAATTATTGTAAAAGCAACTGCTTATACAGCTAGCTGTGAAGGCTGCAGTGGTGTGACAGCAACAGGAATCAACCTGAAGGACAATCCGGATGCTAAAGTTATCTCTGTAGATCCAAATGTCATCCCATTAGGCTCTAAAGTATATGTGGAAGGTTATGGAAATGCAGTGGCCGGCGATACAGGCGGTGCAATCAAAGGAAACAAAATTGATGTTTTCATTCCAAATCAACAAGACGCTATAAACTGGGGCACAAAACAAGTAACTGTAAAGGTGCTTGATTAATTCTAAGTAAGAAGAAGGAGTGGGCATATTGTTGTAACCCGCTCCTTTTTTAACGGATGGAAAAAATACTTTCTAAAATGGCAGATTTATTTTCCAAAATTGAAGAAATACTTTCCAAATCAGAACTTTTACTTTCTATAATAAGTGATTTACTTGACCAAATAGATGTTTAAGCCGATAAATCAAACTGCCTGAACATATTCAGTAACAGCACCGGACTATTTACTAGCCAAAGTGCAGGATTTCCTCGCCAAAACCCAAAATTTAATCGTCTAACGCAGAATATTTAGTTTCTTAAGCGTTTCCGTTTCTAGCAGAAATTTCATATTCACTCTTTGAAAAGGGACGTTATACTAAAAGACTGAAATTTTCCTCTTACAGCCTACCTTTCGTATAAGCAGCAATCCACTACAATAATTTATTCCTATCCTCGTGCTTGTTTTTTTGCACCTGTAAATGGAAGCCACCAGTTCCAGTCGCCAAGGAGCTTCATTAGCGAAGGTACGAGCAGCATCCTAACGATGGTTGCATCGATGAAAATTGCGATGGCGATTCCAATACCGATTTGTTTTACGGGCATTACGCCAGTAAAGGCAAAGGCCCCAGTAATTACGATCATGATCAGTGCAGCGGATGTGATTATTTTGCTTGTGGAGGAGAGCCCTTCAACGGTTGCAAAGTGGTTGTCGCGGGTTTCAAGGTAAATCTCGTGAATCCTCGATATCAAAAACACTTCATAATCCATGCTCAGTCCAAATACAAGCGAAAATACTATGACCGGAATAATCAGTGTTATGTCTGATTTCGGGATGCCAAAATGCCCGTATTGAAAGATCCAGACGAGAACGCCAAAGGTGGCGCTGAGACTAATAGTGTTCATGAGTATGGCTTTTAGCGGAATAACGAGAGATCTGAATGCTAAAAGCAATATAAAGTAGGTGGACAGCAGGATAATCAAAACACCAATCCCGATTTTATTGTATATTTCATCGAATATTTCCTGGTTGAATTTTGCCTGGCCGCCGACCAATACCGGTGCGTCAAAGTCTTTGCTGCTCCATTCCCGCACAAAATCCTTTGATTCTTCAGATGAAGGATTGCCTTTTAAATGGACCTGCATCATGGCCATTTCATCTTGAATAAAACTCTGGGTTACAGGCTCCAATGCAGATTGGCTTTGCGGGTTTTCCAGGGCCATTCTAAGTTCTTTTGCTGATTTTACGTTAGCGGCGGTAAAGACAGAGCTGATTGACTGTACCCGGTAGTCCCGATTCCATTCATCCTCCAGCTTTTTTAATTGCTCAAGTCCGGCAGCAGATTTCCATCCTTGATCTCGCTTGGCGAGAACATAAACAGTGTTACGGCTGCTTTCCGGAAATTCTTTTTGGATATCCTCAAATGCCTGCCTGGATTCATAGCTTTTAGGAAGTGAATCGGCTTTTGGAATGGCGAGTGTCATATCCTTTACCGGTATAATGGAAACCAGCAAAACAGCGAATGCTGCCAGACTGACAATGACGGGACGTCTCATGACAAAGGAGGCAAACTTTCTCCAGCCATTTTCATTCCCGGCTTTCGGCTTTAGCAGCATCCATTTGTTAATATGGTCGCCTAAAAGCAATAGAATGGAAGGGAGCAGGGAAAGAGAAGAAATCACTGCGATTCCGACAACTACCATTCCTCCCGCCGATATCGTTTTAAATATATCGATTTGAAAAACCAGCATAGAAGCTAGTCCGATAAACACGCACACAGCTGAAAAGATAATTGACCTTCCTGCTGTCATAATCGTTTTTTCAATCGCGACATCATGTTGGGAATCATGCAGCTCTTCACGGTATCTATTGATAAACAAAAGGGAAAAATCAATGCTGAGTGCCAGGCCAATCATCGGGACAACATTCAAAATGAAGATGGATAATGGAATATTGGCACTAAGAAGAGTTAGCACTCCGAATGATGCCATAACAGTAATGGCACCTGTGATAATTGGAACAAGGGATCCTGCAACGCTGCCAAACGCAAATAGCAGCACTAAAAGAGCAAAAGGGAGCCCAATTAATTCCGCTCGTTTTAAGTCATCCTGGCTCGCTTGGTTAATATCAAGATTCAAAACAGGCGGACCTGTAAGTTTTATATGCTTATCGTTGCCTGCTATGCCGCGAATATGTTCTACTTGATCCCTCATTTCATCCTGTTCTTCATCAAAGGCTAGAACAGCATAGGAAATCTTATCCTTTCTAAGCTTATCATCCGATAGGGGCGACTGAATTTTTTCGGTTATTTTTTTATCCTGGATGCTTGTGAGTGTTTCCGAGATTCTCCTATTGAAATCTGCATTTTTTTCAGTGGCTTTTTTTTCAAATAATAAAAGAATGGTCGATTTTGGGACTCCAAAAGTCTCCGTTAGTTCTTGCTCAACCTTCTTAAATTCGCCATTTGTCTCAAATCCATCTCCATGCAAAAGACCTGGCAGCTGCAGAGCAAAATAACCCAGACCTAGAGTCAGCAAGATCCAGCCAACCAAAAAAAGCTTATAAAACCTGATAACCAGCTTTGCTATTACTTTCACTGAAGATCCCTCCCATTCGGCAAGCGAACTTCCATTCTTGCTTGTTTTTTAAAAACCCTATGGAATATCCTTTATTTCGTCTCGCTAGATAAGCTATGCACTATTTGTTCCAGCTCACTTATATCCAGGTTTCCTGCTTTCAATGAAGATAGGGCACTTTCAATCAGAAACATTCGAGGGGTTTTAGAATGCAGAAGTTCTTCTTCAATAAAATTAAGCAGTTCTACGTATCTAAACTGATCCCCACAATTGCTAAGCTTTTTTTTGACTGATAGCACTATACTGCGAAGCCTTTGCCTGAAAGCAGGGTTGGCTGAATTGCTTTCAGGCAGCCAGCTCTCTAAAAGTTCTGGCTGAATTAATTGGTCACCAGCTTCTGCGACTTCCTTTACTATTCCAGCAATTCGATCAACGCTATATCGGACGATTTGGTGATAATTAATAATTGATCCGTTTGCCCGTGCGTTATATTTGAGATTATTATGTAAAATACCCATAAACATAATCGCGCAATCCAGCAGATATGGCTGCTTTTCCTTGCCAAAAATCTGTATGAATCGTTTGTATAGCCAACGGAGCACCTTTACTTGCCCAATCCTCATAAACTGCTTGAGATCTTCATCATTTGAAACAAGAACCTCTTCAAAAAGAGTAATCAATCTTTTTCTCCTATTAGTAATCAAGTGTAATTCAACCTGTTTTATAAAGATTTTTATGTCAGCAGGATCCTGACCAATAAGCAGTTCATTCCTCTCTTTTTCAGTATTTTCAAGAATGGATTTAAAAAGTGCGAGTAACAACTCGTTTTTTGATGAAAAGTAATTATAAAATGTTCCTTTTGAAATTCCGCTATAGTCTAAAATATCTTGAATAGAGGTCGCCTGAAAACCTTTTTCAATAAATAATTGGTGTGCCGCTTTTATAACATGCTGCTTTCTCTCATTCATATTATCACCTGTTAATGGAATTGGAATGCCAGTATAAAAATCATAGTACAGGATTCAGTCGATTAATACAAACCTAGTTATAGAGCAGGTTTTTTTGAATTGCAATTTATGAACACATGGTATATGATGTTTTTTGCGTATAATGCTGGTATAAAAAGATGAACTATAAGTACATGGGAGGAAAATATGGACCATTCCGTTCAAACTCCTAGTCGTCCGCCGTATGGCATGCTTGCGGTGCTGATGATTGGAGCATTTATAACTTTTTTAAACAATACCTTATTAAATATTGCCCTTCCTTCGATTATGAAGGATTTGGATATTGTAGCATCGACCGTTCAGTGGCTAACCACAGGATTTATGCTCGTTAACGGGATTCTGATTCCGACCACCGCCTTTCTTATTCAAAAATATTCTGTAAAGCGGCTATTCTTGGTAGCGATGGTTTTGTTTACATTGGGCACCATTCTTTCCGGCTTTGCCCATGCCTTTCCGCTGCTGCTATCAGGCAGAATGATTCAGGCATCCGGTTCGGCCATCATGATGCCGGTATTAATGAATGTTATGCTGGTAAGCTTCCCGATTGAAAAAAGGGGTGCAGCCATGGGGGTTTTTGGACTAATTCTTATGTTTGCTCCGGCAATTGGACCGACATTATCGGGCTGGATTATTGAACATTATGATTGGAGAATGCTATTCCATTTTGTCACACCGATTGCGATTATCGTTTTATTAGTAGGTCTTTTTCTTCTTAAGGATAAAAAAGAAAAAGTTGATCTTCGACTCGATCTTTTCTCGCTTGTATTATCAAGCGTAGGGTTTGGCTCATTGCTGTACGGCTTTAGCTCTGCCGGAAGTAAAGGCTGGGATAGCAAGCAGGTTTATTTAACTATTATTGTTGGCGTCATTGCCTTGGTATGGTTTATTTTACGCCAATTAAAGCAGGAACAGCCAATGCTTAACTTTAGAATTTTCAAATACCCTATGTTTGCGTTATCGTCGGCAATTACTATTGTCCTTAACATGGCCCTGTTTTCAGGAATGCTATTAATCCCTATCTACGTTCAGACACTGCGCGGGATTTCACCGCTAGATGCAGGATTAATGATGCTGCCGGGAGCAGTAGTGATGGCGCTTATGTCTCCGATTACAGGAAGATTGTTTGATAAGTTTGGGGGACGAATATTATCAATCATTGGTTTGGCTATTACAGCTATAACTACTTATTTCTTCAGCAGGCTGACATTTGATATATCATATACTAACCTCGTTATCTTAAACTCGGTGCGGATGTTCGGTATGTCGATGGTAATGATGCCTGTTTCTACTAATGGACTAAATCAATTGCCACCACGTTTTTATCCACACGGAACTGCCATGAACAATACGTTGAACCAAGTGTCAGGTGCTATTGGTACTGCACTATTAGTAACGATCATGTCCAACCGTACAGAAACGCATGCCGAAGAGTTGGGTAAAGAGGCCATGAAGGGTCTAACTGCTCAGCCAACGGCGGATCAGATCGCACAAATGAAGCAGGAAATTGGCATGAAAGCAATGCTGGAAGGTATTAATGATGCATTCCTGGTTGCAGCTGGACTTGTTGCAGTTTCCCTTATCCTTGCATTCTTTATCAAGCGGGCAAAACAGGCCCCGGATACTGAAACACCTCAAGGAAACCCAGCTGCCACTGAAGGCTCCAATAACTAAATGAATGTAAATTTAGGGTGCGGGAATAAATGAATGCTTTTGTTTTTTAAGCTAATTGCTACTTGCCGCCGATTCCATTAATTAAGTGATTCCTCAATTGAATCGATTGCCCCTTACTATAGCGTAGGGGGCTTTTATATTTTTTTGTTCGGTATTACCAGGTAACAGGATACTGATCTGGGAAGGGGAAAAGTGGTTTTAAATTGAAGTTTTAGGAGATTCGGTGTTTATTTTAATGTAAGATGAATATATAGACCAAAAAATAAGAAATGGCAGCTTGGCGGGAAGGTAGGCATTATATGATTAAAGGAAAAGTGTGGTTGGTGGGAGCAGGTCCGGGAGATATTTCACTGATAACGGTAAAGGGATTGAACGCTATAAAAAATGCAGAAGTCATTTTATATGACCGGCTGGTGAACCCAAAAATCCTAGACTTTGCTCCTGACGGGTGTGAATTCATATATTGCGGCAAGTTGCCTGACAGACATTTTTTACGGCAGGAAGCGATTAACCAGCTTATGGTAGATAAGGCTTCTGAATTTGAAAGGGTCGTCCGGCTTAAGGGCGGTGATCCCGGAGTTTTCGGCCGGGTAGGAGAAGAAGCTGCATTCCTGGCTGAACATGAAGTGCCGTATGAAATCGTTCCCGGGATAACATCCGGGATAGCCGCAGCAATGTATGCCGGTGTTCCTGTGACACACAGGGAATTTGGCGAATCATTCGCTGTAGTGACTGCCCACGATAAATCAGTGGATGGAAAGCCCAACTTAAACTGGGAAGGGATAGCCAATGGCATTGATACGGTAGCATTTTACATGGGAATAGCCAATTTGCCGTTTATTTGCGAAAAATTAATTGAACATGGCAAAGCTCCTGATACCCCTGTGATGCTTGTTCAGTGGGGAACATACAGCAGACAAAAAGTTTTGCAAGGAAATTTAGCAAACATTTCTGCATTAGCCGTGAAAGAAAAGTTCAACAATCCATCCATTACACTTGTAGGTAATATCGTTTCACTGCGTGAAAAGCTGAATTGGTTTGAAAAAAAGCCTTTGTTCGGAAGGCAAATTCTGGTCGCACGAAGCAGCAGCGGGGCAAGTGAACTGGCTGAAAGGCTTGCAGAACGGGGAGCGGATGTAATCGAATTTCCAAAATGGAAATATGAAATAGTTATGCCGGATGTGCAGCTGCTTGAAAAGCTGCCGGGCTTCAAGAAGATCCTCTTTACTTCACCACGGAGCTGTGATGCTTTTTTTAAAACGCTCAAAGAAAGAAAAATAGATATAAGAAAGATAACTGCAGACCTGTATGGATCTTCAACAACACTTTCTGCTATTGAAAATCATGGTTTTTCAGCATTACCGAAGGAACAAATAGATAAAGACAACGTTCTGATTGTTGGGGAGGAGAGTATGCTGGCCGATAAACTCTCTTTTACACAGCAGTTCGGTTCCTGTGATTTCTGGATCACTGGGCATAAGGTAATGGATGATAAATATTTGCCGTTGTTTGAACGAATGCTGCAAGAGGCGGATATTGATACAGTGATCTTCCCAAGCAGTAGTTCAGTGAGAGGGCTGGATCAGGGATTGACCAACCTCGGAGAAAATTTTGGAGCTTTTTTACAGGGAAAACAAACAATGGTAATGGGAAAGCAAACAGCTGCAGCCTTGAACGATTTCTATAAGGATCATGTAGAAATAGCGGAAAAACCGACAATTGAAAGCATCATTCAATTGGCTGAGCAAGTCCGTCCCTGATCTTAACTTCAGCTATGAATGGAGCAGGAATGAAAATGGAAGAACGCTTTTCTTAATTGAAGGATGGGCAAAGCGGTATCCTAAAACAAGGAGAGAAGAAGTTTTATGAGCGGATATTCCATCATGCTAGATTTAAAAGGCAAACGGGTACTTGTGGTTGGGGGCGGTAAGGTTGCAGAAAGAAAAATACAGGGACTTCTGGAAGCAGAGGCTAATGTCACAATCGTCAGCCCATCCCTGACGTCAAAATTGGTGCGGCATACGGAGCAAAACTTATGCATTTGGCATAGCAGGGAATTTAAACCTGAGGATACGATGGATGCCTATATTGTAGTAGCTGCCTCAAATAGCAGTGAAATCAATCAGGCTGTCAAAGAGGCCTGTAAACCACACCAGTTGGTCAATATCGCAGATGATCCGGCAGGTTCCAGCTTCCATACGGCTGCAGCTTTTAAAAGGGGTCTGCTTACAATTTCAGTATCAACTTCCGGCGCGAGCCCTTCTTTGGCGGTCAGACTAAGGCGTGAACTGGAAGAAAGCTATAGCCAGGAATATGAACAATTTACATATTTTTTATTTGATGTCAGAAAGAAAATTATAGAGAGTTCACTTAATTCTAATCAGAAAATAAAACTGCTTCAAGAAATTGCCTCCGACTCATTTTTTCGGGCGGGGAATTGGGAAGATGAATTTAACAAGCTGTTTCATTAAGAGCTGCTGCAGTGTTTGATGGAACACTGCAGCGGCTCTTTTACAAGACATGAGGGGTTTTTCCTGATTTTGGATCTCGGAAATTGTCGTGAAATTGATTCACTGATAAAATCCTCGTAGTTGGCGATAAAGGTAAAAAGTTGGCAAAAGCAATAAAAAAAGAATGGTACCCAGAACGGTATGTTTTAATGATGATTACTGAAACAACAAAGAAGTTGATGTTTTTGTTTAAAATCTTGCTGAAAAACTATATAGAAGTAGTCAAGGTGGGTACATCTCTTGTAAAAATCATCAATATTAGTTAAAAAACAAACCCGCTTTTCAAAGTTCTTCATTTTATTTAGTACCTTACTCCCGAGTTATACCCCCTTACAAACGAGCGTAAAAATCCATCGGCCGATTCTAACCTAT
Organism: Peribacillus saganii; assembly: GCF_003429095.1. Lineage (GTDB taxonomy): Bacteria > Bacillota > Bacilli > Bacillales > DSM-1321 > Peribacillus > Peribacillus saganii. The sequence continues at coordinate 57,886 of NZ_QVTE01000051.1, read as the reverse complement.
ATCTCTTAAATTAATGAAAAATCATTAAAAAAGCGATACAATTATATCATTCTGCTTACCATAGTTTGCGCTACCTAATGATTTTATAAGACGCGACCAAGAATAGAGGGATAAGTTTTGATTAAAAAAGCAAGAGAGTATCTAAAAAAGTATTTTGGCTATGACTCGTTTCGGCCTGGCCAGGAAAAAATTATTGAATTTGTTTTAGATGGTGTTCCCGCTGCAGGAATTATGCCGACTGGCGGCGGTAAATCGGTATGCTACCAAATTCCTGCACTGCTTCTCCCTGGCTCTACTCTCGTTATCTCCCCGCTCATTTCCTTAATGAAAGACCAAGTAGATTCACTGGTTCAGGCTGGAATCCCGGCAACCTTTATCAATAGCTCGATAACCGCTTCAGAGGTAAGCAAAAGGCTGGATGATGCGGTAAAGGGCCGCTACAAATTAATCTACATGGCTCCTGAACGGCTGGAATCTCCTTACTTTTTGGAAGAGCTTAAGCAATTGGATATCTCCCTCGTTGCAGTGGATGAAGCACATTGCATTTCTCAATGGGGACACGATTTTCGGCCTAGCTATTTAAAGATCAGCTCTTTGATGTCAAAGCTGCCTGGTAATCCTCGAGTATTGGCGTTAACCGCTACTGCTACACCTACGGTAAGAGAGGATATTTGCAGCTTGCTCGGCATCTCGGAAGAGAATACAATCATTACCGGCTTTGAACGGACCAATCTATCATTTTCAGTTGTAAAGGATGAAAACAGCCTAACATTCCTTGAACGTTATTTGTCAAAAAACAAACAGGAATCCGGCATAGTATACGGAGCAACGAGAAAAGAAGTGGATAATCTTTATCAGTACTTATTGAAAAAGGGCTACAAGGCCGGCCGCTACCATGCCGGGATGAATGAATCTGAGCGTGCCAGCCAGCAGGAACTGTTTTTAAACGATGATATCAAAATAATGGTTGCCACATCAGCCTTCGGAATGGGAATTAATAAAACGAATGTACGAATGGTTTTTCACTATCAAATGCCCAAAAATATGGAGAGCTATTATCAGGAAGCAGGCCGTGCAGGGCGGGATGGCCTTGATAGTGAATGCATCCTGCTTTATTCCGCTCAGGATATTAGAGTTCAGCGCTTTCTTATTGACCAATCAAGTACCTCTGATTCTAGAAGAGAGCAAGAACTGAAAAAACTGAACCAAATGAAGGATTACTGCCATACGGAAGATTGTTTGCAATCATTTATCCTGCAGTATTTTGGGGAAGAGAATTCCGAGCCCTGCGGCCGATGCGGCAATTGTCTTGATACTCGGTCTGTAGAGGATGTTACCGTAGAAGCTCAAATGGTTCTGTCATGTATGATTCGAATGGGTGAACGGTTTGGCCGTACACTGATCAGCCAGGTACTGGCAGGGTCAAAAAATAAGAAGATAGCTGATTTTGGATTTGATAAACTATCTACTTATGGGATTATGAAACAGAGGTCAGCGAAAGAAATAGCAGAGTTCATTGATTTTCTCGCTTCCAGGCAATATATCGGAATTTCCGGAGGGCAATACCCCGTACTTGATGTAACCAACCTGGGAAAAGAGGTATTGCTAAACAAGGAAAGGGTACTGAGGAAGCAGCAACTTACAATCACTGCTGCTCAGACTGATGACGTTCTGTTTGAAAAGCTTCGGGCTGTTAGGAAAGAACTTGCGGCCGGCGAAGGAGTACCGCCGTTTATCATTTTTTCAGACGCTGCTTTAAAAGACATGAGCTTAAAACAGCCTCAAACCAAGGAGGAATTCCTTCAGGTTAAAGGAGTCGGTGAACAAAAAGCAGAACGGTATGGAGCAGCATTTCTCAAGGCAATCAGTGGTTATCTTAGTCAAAATCCTGTTGCAAAAGCAGAACCAATTCAAAGCATTAGTACGAAACAGCAAGTAAAAAAAGGAAGCTATCTGGATTCTTATAAACTATATAACTCCGGTGCTTCATTTGATGAAATTGCTGCACAGCTTAATCTGTCAGTGGTAACAGTCGAAAACCATATTATTCGCTGTGCACAGGAAGAAATGCCTCTGGATTGGGAACAGATTGTTGGTAATTCAGAGCAGGAGCTAATAATTAATGCCATAAGGAACATTGGAGCTGAAAAGCTAAAACCTATTAAAGAGACTTTGCCTGAAAATATCAGTTATTTTCAAATCAAAGCAGTTCTTGTAAAATACCCGGCAGTCACATTTCAAAAAACTCCTTAAAGTGTAACTAATCCTATTGCGGCAAATAAAACATGAGCAAAATGAATATACTAACGAAAGAAGCGGTAGCGCCCTGTTTAACAAGGAACGCCGACAAAAGGAGGCTGCTCATGTACTTTGCTAAGAAGAATGCAGAAGAACAGGTTACCATAATGGAAGAAACAGTTGTGTATGCCTGCGAATCCGAGTTGTGCAACGGCTGGATGCGCCAGGAATTTGTCATGGATAATCATTCCTGTCCGATGTGCGGAGGAGCACTGAAGGAAGAGGTTCGGGAATTGCCTCAAATAAGAAATGATTTTCGCACTTTTAGATAACGAAAAACGCCTGAAAACATATTCATTTTCACCAAAAAAGGACTCCGTCATGTGACAGGGTCCTTTTTAATCTAGCCCGATAAAATATTACTTCAATACCTTTGCCATTTTCACGGTTTCCGTTCTGAATCAAATTGTTCATATCAGTATTTATCGTTCTATTATTAAAAGGAATTGTTCATTAAATCTTATTGAACAGGATTTGGGGCTGCTGGAACTTCATTTGGCATGCCGAGTTTAATAGTCCCGATTTGATCAATGTTGGCATTCTGTGCACCTGAAAAAGTTACCGTCCGGAAACCAAACTCTTTGGCGGACAGCAAGATAGCATCGAGCATCATCACGAAGGTTTCATTGTCCATTAATCCGCTATCAGCTGTAAACTTAACTTCAGCATGGCTGCCTTCAATCAATATATTGCTGATATCCACCCCGCCTGGGATAGGGGCATGGAGTGGTGCCTGGAGGGTAAACTGCTCGCTTTCCATGGCATTCAGTGCCTTAGAAAAGTCGGGATAAGTATCCGGCGATGGAACGAGAAACGACGGATAATCCTGTCCATATATATATTGGAAATAAGCTTTTTTTCCTTCAGCGACAAGTGGAATACTGGTGTATTCGGTATTGCCTAGAATTGTACCTTTTTGGCCCTGAGTCTGAAACTCAATTTGGTTATATCCGTGCCAGCGGAAGGACTCTTTCAGAGAATCCATAAAGGCGGTCCCGGCCGATGATACACCTAAGGAACTGTTTTTTATCATATCTACCACAAGTGTCTTATTGCCATTGGCGTCAGAAGCTTCAGAAAATGTGGCATGGTTTTTAAAATCCAGCGGAGCCAGTCCCCACTGTTCATTTTTCATCTTGTCAATGTATTTAGTGTACAGAACGGCAGGGGAAGCATTTTCTTCTACAGCCATGCTTACTGGAATATTCAGTGGCATAATGAGCCCTGCCTGATCCATGCCTGTAATCGAAAATGTTATGAAATTCTGATCAGGCATTATAACAAAACGCTTCTCCGTTGATGAAGCCTTTTTTTCTATAGGTGCTGCCGTAGAAGCGTCTTCTTTAGAGTTGAGGCCAGCAGTGTTTCTATTTCTGTCGTTTTGAAAGATAGATGTACTGATCAAGGCAAAAAGCAGTATGGCCGCTGCAGATGCTGCAGCAGGCATTACCCAGCCCAAACCCTTCCGTTTTTTGGAGAGCTTTTCAGCGCGCTCCAAAATTTCCAGCATTTTCCGGTTATCTCTGACCTCAGGCATTTGTTGCAGAATATTTTCTATATCACTATCTTCGTAATTGAATTTTTTCATCGATGGATTCCTCCTTCTCTGATAATTCTCTCATGTTCGCTTTTAACACCTGAATGGCCCGATGCTGCGTGGTCTTGACTTTTCCTTCCGTCCAGCCAAGAATTTGGGCAGTTTCTGAAATGGTTAGTGATTGAATATAGCGCAAAATCACCACGGAGCGTTGGTCAACGGTACATTTGTCCATACAGCGGTACATCTGCTGGATCATTTCGTTCTGGACAGCGATTTCTTCCGGTAGGGGGGAAGTATCAAGGATTGGCCGCTTCGTTAAATCGAATGCTGAAAAGATTCGCTGACTCCATCTGTTCTGTTTGCGGAGATAATCCAAAGCGGCATGGCGTGCTATTGAAAAAATCCATGTTTTTTCACTGCTCCGTCCTTCAAATCGGTCATAAGAATTCAAAACTCTTATATATACTTCCTGAACCAGGTCTTCTGCCTGTTCCCGGTTTTTTACCATATAAAATAAAAATTGAAAAAGGTTTTGGTGATATTTATCATATAACTCTTGGAGCTTGCTGTTCATGTCAAACCTCCTGTAAAAATTAGTCGTCTATAGGAGAATAAAGTTTCGGTCCTTAAATAATATTTACAGCTAACATTCTATCACCAGCAAACGACTTTCACTATAAAATTTTTCCAAATAATCCTAAAGTTGGAGTGACTCTGGATTGCTGGCGCGATTAAAGTTCCTAAATTACTTTGACAAATATAAATAACCGTGCTACAATTCAATTTCTGATGTTTATATTTCCTAGGAACGGGAAAAGAACATTAGGAGGGTAAATTGCATGAACATTTTATTAAAGCAAATGTGATTTAGTATCGCACATACGGATTTCCCACAGTCTTAAGCTGCTGGTGATGCAGAAGTCCGTAAACAATTTCCGCAGATGAAATTCTTCGTTCATATAACTCCTTAATTACTTTTATCCATGTAAAAATCATTAACGGTTGGAACGTCTTCACCTTTAATAAAATGCTTGAATCTGATTCTACTGGCGCGGTCTAGGAACCGTAAGGATGAGAGAGAGGCAGGGCTTTCATTGTTTTAGGTTGAAACGCGATATACTCTCCCTAGTCTTCATTTATGAATCGAAGGCTATGATCACCGGTCTTTAGTGCAGGAATTATCCTGGCAAGACCGGTAAATGCTACTTTAAAATAAAAAAATCCTCCGCTGCTAATGAAAGCAGCGGGGGATTTTTCCATCTATATCCAGCTTCAGTGCCCAGCAACTTTTTAAGGAGTAAAATAAAGCCAGACAAACATAACAAGGAACACTACGGCAGTATCCATCGCACAAACCAAAGCATTAGCTTTGTGAGGACGTGGCGATTTAAGCCGTTTTTTCATTTCGACCGGCTGCACTTTTCTTGTGAACGGACTTCTTCCTGAAAATTGGTAAGTTGTGTTATAATAAAGAAAGACGTCAGCATTGGTATAGTTTTTATTTCGTCCAATTTATATGCAGAGCTGATTTGGCATTAATGCACTAACCAAATGACGTAAAGGAGTGGGACGCATGTATAATCGCAAAAATGTTGAAGAAGTACCACCGGAAGAAACGAAAGTATGGGAATGTACTTCCGATACATGTAAAGGCTGGATTCGTGATAATTTTCGAACAGAAGGAAGCCAGATTTGTCCACTTTGCGGCAGTGAAATGGCCGCCAGTACAAAAATGCTCCAGGCTATTAATAATCCAAGAATTACCCAAGCATAATAGAATGGTTTTTGATTGGCACCTGGAAAAGGTGCCTTTTCCTTTTTTAATAGCACGAGCGAGCAGCTAATTACATCATTTTCAGCCTAGACCCGACATATTTTTATTGTAAAACGCTGATAAAGCCTCCTATAAGTGCAAGGTTTGTCCGATCCAACTAACGAAATCATAAGCGACAGCATTTTTGCGCAGGCCATTTAATCTGGATTTTCTGTTTTTTCCACCATACCAGCAGATTCGTATGCCTTTTTGACTTATATAATAGCAGTGTGGCTTTAAAAATTATAGACCAACGATTAAGATGGAGATAAATCAATGGAGCGGGGGAGAAACCTTATGCTGTACAGGCTATCAGTCAGAACACTTGTGGAATATGTATACCGCAGCGGGAGTATCTCTTCCCGCTTCAGGGCGGCGGTATCGTTTTCCGAAGGGACAAAGGCACATAATAAGGTACAGAACGAATACAGTGGCAATGATCAAAGTGAGGTATTCCTTAGAGCAGATATTCCGTATGAAGAATTAGTATTCACGCTTGAGGGCCGGTGTGATGGGCTGCTTTTTAGTGGTAATGGAGTCACGGTCGAAGAAATAAAGTCCACTGGCGGCGAATTAGTGAACATTGAAGAGTATAGTTATCCCGTTCACTGGGCTCAGGCACAATGCTATGCATATATTTATGCGATGGATCACGGCCTGAGCGAGATCACTGTTAAATTAACTTACTACCAAACAGTCTCTGAAGAACAGAAAAGCTTCCTGCGGATCTATTCCTCCTCAGAGCTCCAGCAATTTATCATTGAAATGCTTGAAGGTTTTTATCCATATGCCAAGTGGAGAATAAACCATATCGCCGAACGGGATGACAGCATAGCAAAACTTGAATTTCCATTTCCCGAATACAGGAGTGGACAGCGTAAACTGGCAGGAGCAGTTTATAAAACAATTGAGGAAAAAAGGAGCTTGTTTGCTGATGCTCCGACGGGGATCGGTAAAACGATTAGTGTTTCATTCCCGGCAGTGAAATCCATTGGCGCGGGACATGCTAAAAGGATCTTTTACTTGACGGCAAAAACGATCGCCCGGAAGGCAGCGGAAGATGCTTTCTCAAGAATGCTGGATGCCGGACTAAAACTGAAGGTTGTTGTGATAACCGCTAAGGATAAAATTTGCTTTAATAGGAATGAAGCCTGCAGCATGGGATCCTGTGAATTTACAGAGGGCTATTATGATCGTTTGAATAATGCTCTGCTGGATCTTCTTATGAACGAAGGCCTCATCAATAGGCAGGTTATAGAAGCATATGCCTTAAAACACAGGCTATGTCCGTTCGAATTTTCTTTGGATGCGGCTTTTGCAAGTGATGCGGTTATTTGTGACTATAATTATATTTTTGATCCCCGGGTATCCTTAAAACGGTTATTAGAGGAACAAAAACGGCAGACTGTGCTGCTGATAGATGAGGCACATAATCTGGTGGAACGTGGCAGAGACATGTTTTCTGCAATATTACATAAAAAAGCATTCCTGGATTTGCAAAGGAAATACAAAGGAAACAACTATGCAATTTTTGAAGTGTCTTCAAATATCAACAATTACTTTATTGCGCTAAAAAAACAATGTGGTGAGGAAAAAAAGCTGGTTTCAAAGCAGCTTCCTAATGAAATTCTGCCGCTTTTGGAAAAATTCTCGGAGGCAGCGGAGTCCGTTTTGATTGTTAACTCAAATAACGACTCAGCCCTCCTGGAAGTATATTTTCAGGTGCATTCTTTTATAAGAATAGCAAAATTGTTTGACGAAAGCTTTGTTACCTATGCAGAGGCAACAAAAAATGAAGTCAGTATGAAACTGTTCTGCCTTGACCCTTCACTTCATTTAAAACGGATGGGAAAGGGTTTCTGTGCTAAGGTCCACTTTTCGGCCACTTTGGCTCCGCTCGCCTACCATACTGAGCTGCTTGGTGGAGGTGAGGAAGATTACCATATTGCCATCGGCTCTCCTTTTAGTGCTGAGCAAACGGAAGTTTCTATATTGCCTCTATCAACCCGGTACAAAGACCGCCCAGCGGCCATAAAGCCTATTGTAGACTTGCTGAAAGAAATCGAAAACAAAGAAACAGGGAATTATCTTGTTTTCTTTCCTTCGTATCAATTTTTACGTGAGGTGCAAGATGCTTTCATGATTATTAATCCAAAAGCGGAGGTGCTGGTGCAGGATACTTTCTTCACCGAGCAGGATAGGGAAACCTTCCTTGGTTCGTTTAGTGAAGGGCGTAATGGGCTGCTGCTGGGTTTTGCTGTAATGGGCGGAATATTTTCTGAGGGAATCGACTTAAAGGGTGATCGGCTAAATGGCGTGGTTATCATAGGGGTTGGCCTGCCTCAGCTAAGCTTTGAACGTGACATTATTAAGAATTACTTTCAGAAATATGGGAAAAATGGCTATGATTATGCTTATGTATTTCCAGGAATCAATAAAGTACTGCAAGCCGGCGGCAGGCTGATCCGATCGGAAACAGATGCTGGAAAAATTTTCTTGGTAGACGACCGCTTTCTCACTAGCAGATATATACGAATGCTGCCGGAGAATTGGCGGGATTTCCATGTTTTAAACTAGCTTATCAGGTATAAAAAATTCCTTTCCGTGAACTTTTCAATCCATTACAATAAGATAGACTATTTTTAAGGGGAGCGTGATAAGCTAGTGGAAACAATGACTTTTTCATCAAACCCGATATTGATTGTGATAGCGGTCATTTTGACATATATAGCAGCTTACACCGCGCTTGATCTGATAACACTGATTCATACAAAGGAAAAAAATAGACGGTTTTTATTCCTTGGTTCCTCCTTTTCGCTCGGCATTGGAATATGGGCTATGAACTTTTTTGGGGCGGTTGTTCAGGATCTGATTTCTGTTAATGTTGCCCTCATGTTTCTATCTATGATTCTTGGTATCTCATTTTCAGGGATGGCTGTCTATTCAATCACGAACAGGAGGGTTAAATCCTTTCATTTAGTTGAAGGCAGTATTCTGCTTACATTGGCTGTACTGGCAAACCATATTGTAGGGATAACAGCACTTAAAACAGGCATCCAATATGATATGCCAGTTTTAACCGTAACCGTCCTAATGATGTTAGGAATGTTTTATTTCTCGTTTTGGCTTTTTTTCGGTTCCAGCCGGTTAGTTAAGGGACATCAGCTATGGCTAAAGCCTGTAGGAGCGCTGATCATTTCTGGAGCCATTGTGGAAGGGAATTTCCTGCTATCAAGGGCGATGACTTATCAGGAATCTGCAGAAATCACAGGTGGACAGAGTTCGCTATTGATATATATAGCAGTGTTCGTTTCCATATTGATTCTTGCCGGCTTGGTCAGCTCTAGCACATTGATGAGCAGAAGACTTGCAGCAAGTGATACCTACGTTAAGGATTTACTTTTTGCACTCGATGAATCGTCAATTGTCGCAATAACAGATCCAAAGGGGAAAATCACATATGTAAATGATAAATTTCTCGAGATCTCAAAATATACGGAGGATGAATTGATTGGCCAGGATCATGCCATCCTTAATTCAGGCTATCATTCCAAAGAATTTTTTAAAGAGCTTTGGAGAACGATTGGCCAAGGGAAAACATGGAACGGCGAAATTCGCAATCGATCAAAGGATGGATCCTTTTACTGGGTGAACACAACGATCGTCCCGTTTTTAAATAGAAAAGGAAAGCCATTTCAATACGTTTCCATTCGGACTGATATTACAAACCGGAAAAAAGCGGAAATTGAACTGAAAAACTCACTAAAGGATATTAAGGATATTCATTTTGCGCTGGATCAATCATCAATCGTCGCATTCACAGACCATCGTGGCGTCATAACGAATGTCAATGATAAGTTTTGCGAGATATCTAAATATTCACGTGATGAATTGATTGGCTCTACACATAGAATCTTAAACTCAGGCTACCATTCCAAGGAATTTTTTAAAAACCTCTGGAATACAATTTCGAGCGGTCGTGTATGGAAAGGTGAGATTAGAAATCGGGCTAAGGACGGTACATTTTACTGGGTCGCTACGACCATTGTTCCGTTTTTGGATGAGAGTAATAAACCTTACCAATATCTAGCAATCCGCAATGATATTACGGAAAGAAAAAAGACCGAAGAAATGGTTCACCGTCAGGATAAGCTCGCGGCAGTTGGACAGCTGGCTGCGGGGGTTGCCCACGAAATCCGCAATCCGCTTACATCAATGAAAGGCTATGCAGAATTTCTGCAGCTGGATGAATCCAGTCCAGAGCGGCGTGAATATTTCGATATCATTCTTGATGAAATCGAAAGGGTCAATTCTATTGTGGAAGAATTCTTGGTGCTGGCTAAGCCGCAAACTGTTGACCTCGAAGAGCGCAATATTATTCCGATTATACAGAATGTCCTGTCTCTGGTTGAATTTGAGGCAAAGAAAAAGAAAGTTAAATTGGAACTTGAATCCAAGGAATCATTTATTAAAGTGTCATGTGATGAAAACCGCTTAAAGCAGGTATTCCTTAACTTCCTTAAAAACGGAATCGAGGCTATGCCGGATGGCGGGACAATGACCGTTACGGTAGAAATCAAAGACCGGGCAGTCCATGTTGCCTTCAAGGATACAGGTGTTGGAATCCCGGTGGAGAAGCTAAAGAAATTAGGTGAGCCTTTCTTCACTACCAAGAAAAATGGCAATGGGCTTGGCCTGATGGTCAGCTTCCGGATTATTGAAAGCCACCGCGGAAAGGTATTTATTGAAAGCCGCTTAAATGAGGGAACCACATTTAGTATACTGCTTCCAGCCGAGACAGGTTAATCGGTCGAAAATCCATCCTCATTTTCTCGTGCGGTGTTTATTCGGGAAAACCAATTCACGGGAAAAGCGGATCAATGGAGACCCCGCAGCGCAAGCAGGAGCCGAGGAAGCTCCCGAACCGCCAGCGGGAAGCGAGTACCTGGAGCGGAAACCAACAGGCATGTTTAACAAAGCCTAAAATAAATAGAACATATATACATTTTCGGTATAGTAAGGCAGGAAAACTTTCTTGCACGGCGACACACCGCCGAAAGGAGCCCAATCAAAAAACAACTTTGAATTACTTTAAGGAGAAGCCGTTTTGAAGAAGAAAGTAAAACAACAAACATATACTTTGCAAGGCTATTATTTATTTGCCTTTTTTGCTATGGGCAGTCTGTATCCGTTTTTGAGCCTTTATTTCAGTGAAGTGGAAGGTTTAAATGGATATCAGATCGGAACTATTTTATCCATTGGGCCTGTTATCATGATATTCTTCCAGCCGCTTTGGGGAATGCTGTGCGATATTACACAAAAGCCAAGATTGATATTGACGTTTACAACTGTGTTAGCGGGACTGTTTGGACTTACGTATTTGCTGTTTGATAACTATTATGTATTTATTGCTATTGCAGTATTAGTAGCCGTTTTCCAAAGTTCAGTTATTCCGGTATCAGACAGCATTTCACTTCAATTTTCCACACGGGAAAAATTGAACTATGGAAATATCCGCCTATTTGGCTCGATCGGTTTTGGGCTGGCGGTTTTTATCATAGGAAGACTGTCAGAGACTGACCTGGGGTTATCTGTTATCTTTTACGCATTCAGTGCTGCCTTTATCATTAGTTCTGTTTTGTCTCTAAGAATGCCTAATGAGAACAGTAAGGCAAGGGGCAATATCTTTTCTGGAATTAAGGAAATTTTCCGGCTTAGGAAGTTTGTCATTTTTCTTGCGATTACATTTTTGATTTTTGGTCCTAACCTGGCGAACAATGTATATTTTGGATTATTCATTGAAGACAGGGGAGGCACGTATACAGGCATAGGCATTGCTTTTTTAGTGGCCGTTCTTTCTGAGATTCCATTTATGCAGGTTGCTGGAAGGATGATCGACCGGATTGGCATTATGAATGTCGTAGTGCTGGCCAGCGCTGTATCCTTAGTCAGATGGATTTTTTATTTTACACAGCCAAGCCTGGAAATTGTTTATGTATCAGCAGTCCTTCAGGGTTTTTCAATAGGATTATTTATTCCGGCCGGTCTCCGGTATGTCCGTGAAATCATGCCTGATCATATTACGGTTACAGCTGTAACAATGTATTCTGCGATTGGCAACGGCCTTGGCAACTGGTTTTCTACATTTGTGTCAGGGGTTATTTATGAGTCTTTTCATATTTATGCTGTTTATTTTTTCTTTGCCGTTCTGGCTGGCGCTGGGCTTATTCTGTCAATATGGATGGCAGCTGCTGATAAAAAAATGAAAAAGCCAGCTGCGACTGTCAAACTGGGGTAACAAGGAGAATCGGGTTATGAATCCATATCATTGCTGTGCTTCATGTATTCATTACAGAGTTAAAAAAGAAGAGGGTAAAACTGCTTATTTATGCTCCCGATTAGGATTTGGAACGAAGCCGGACTACCAATTCAACTGCTGGACCCCAAAAGAAAGCACAAAGCTGCTCATGGAAAAGCGCCTTAAAAATAGTAATCAGGAAAAAACAAGCGGGTAATAGTAAACTGCTTGTTTTTTGTTGTTTTGAACTGATTATACAAGTGGTAATAAGTAACGAAGGCAGCTGGCAATTTCCAAGTTAGAGACTGACGATTTCGGTCGTTCTTCCTCTGAACAGCTCGCTGTCGCCTTGTTCTTCACAACTTACTTTTTTATTCTATGGTTATGATGTGATTAAATAGAAAGAGAAAGTTTTTGAAAGGAAGATGCATTTGAACCGGAAAAGTGTAGTAAGCTTCACTGTATTTTCTGCTTTGCTAACGTTAATCTTAATTTTTAGCCTATCCTGGGCGTTGTATGATTATTATCGTGCAGCACCGCAGCCAATAAAGGCATCTGACACTGAAACGGCTGTTCAGACGAGAGAAAATGAAGCAATGACCATCATTGCGCTAGGTGACTCCCTTACCCGTGGAACGGGGGATGAAACCGGCAGGGGATATGTAGGAATTGTTTCAGAACAGTTAAAAAGGGATTCAGATAAACAGGTAATCATCCATAACATTGGAATTAACGGCCAGCGTTCAGCGCAATTAAAAGAACAGGTTAAAAAGCAGGAAATCCAGCGCCAAATTGGGATGGCGGATGCTGTTCTCATTACTATTGGCGGAAATGACCTGTTTCAAGGCGGACAAACCTTAATGAACATTGATCCAAAAGAAATAGAAAAGGCGCAAAATATTTACTCAGCTAATATACAATCGATTTTTGAAACAGTACGTTCTATTAACAGTGAAGCTGCTATCTATCTGATTGGGCTATATAATCCATTTATCGAACTGGAAGATTCAGAGCTGACAACGCGAGCCGTCACCGAATGGAATCAAAGGAGTGCAGAGCTGAGCTCTGAATTTCCGCGGACTATTTTTGTTCCAACATTCGACTTATTTCAGCTTAACGTCAATGATTATCTTTTTTCTGATAAATTCCATCCAAACAGGGATGGATATAAAATGATTGCCGATCGTGTTGCAGCGCTGCTTTCAAGGCAGGAGGGAGTAAAGTAATGTCAAATGTTACGCTGTCAGTCAAAAACCTTCGAAAAAAGATCGGTAAAAAAGAAATAATTAAAGGCATTTCCTTTGAGCTCCGTGAAGGGGAAGTATTTGGTTTTTTAGGACCGAACGGTGCGGGTAAAACAACCACGATCAGGATGCTTGTAGGCCTGATTAAACCAACTTCAGGTTCAATACAGATTTGCGGGTATGATGTAAAAAAGGAATTTACCCGGGCAATGCGTTATTTAGGGTGCATTGTTGAGAATCCGGAGCTTTATCCATTTTTAAGCGGCTGGGATAATTTATTGCATTTTGCGCGGATGCTACCCGGTGTGGGAGACGCCAAAATGAATGAGGTTATCCGGCTGGTTGGCCTTCAGGAAAGGATACATGATAAGGTGAAAACCTATTCCTTAGGCATGCGCCAGCGGCTTGGAATTGCCCAGGCCCTCCTCAATAGCCCAAAGGTATTAGTGCTGGACGAGCCAACCAATGGACTTGATCCAGCAGGTATTAGGGAGATGCGGCAATTTATCCGGCAGCTTGCCGAACAGCAGGGGCTGAGCGTGCTCGTTTCAAGCCATTTGCTAAGTGAGATCCAGCTATTGTGCGATCGGGTTGCTATTGTTGCAGGAGGAGAGGTAATACGGGTCGGCTCAGTGTCGAGCCTTCTGGATAATCAAGAAAAGGCAGTCTGGCGCCTGGATCCACATAATAAAGGAATGCAAATCCTTAGCCGTTATACCGAGCCAGCAGAGGCTGGGGAAGGTCTTATCATTACAGAATATGCTGAAGAAAAAGCTGCAGCTTGGAACAGGGAACTAGTGGAAAACGGAGTATCTGTACTTGAAATGAACCGAAAGCTGCCTGTTTTGGAAGATCTGTTCCTTGAGCTGACGGGAGGGAGAACGATTGATTAACCTGGTCCAAAACGAAATAATGAAGCTGCTGGCAAAGAAACGTTTGCTGGTTATTGCAGTTATTGTAGCTATTCTGGTGGGCTTATTCACATACGCCCAAATGAAAAGTGTTGAAACCCAAAGAGAAAAACTAGGGACATCTGACTGGAGGGCTTCCCTTCAGCAGCAGATCATTGATACTCAAAACAGGCTCGGCTCCAGTCGATTATCAGATGAATGGAGAGAACAGCTGCAAATCAGCATGAAGCAGCAGCAATATTATCTTGATAACAATATTAACCCTTCCGAACCGGGTGCACCTACTTTTGTCCGTATGTTTATCGAAAACTCAAGTGATTTATTTATCCCGCTTTTGGTTTTGGTCATTGCAAGCGATATGGTATCGTCTGAGCATGCACTTGGTTCTGTTAAACTCTTGCTGACAAGGCCGGTAAAGCGAGGGAAAATTCTGCTCAGCAAATACATTGCTCTTATTTTAGCCGTTTCAGCAATTGTTGCCATGACAGCATTAATCTCTTATTTCCTGTCAGGTCTGATCTTTGGCTACAAAGGCCTAAATGCACCAATCCTTACTGGCTTTACTGTTGAAAATGGCAATCTTGACACCTCGGAGGTAAGACTGGTAAGCCAGTGGAAGTTTTTGCTGATGGATCTTGGGCTTGTTTGGTTTGTTGCAATGGTTGTCGCGACGCTATCATTTATGGTTTCCGTTCTGGTGCGAAGCACAGCAGCTGGAATGGGGATTATGCTGGCAGCCCTAGTATCTGGCGCGGTGCTGGCAAACATGGTTTCCTCCTGGACTTCAGCGAAATATCTATTCATGATTAACCTGAAGCTTACTGGATACCTGAACGGGATAGCTCCTCCAATTGAAGGTATGACATTGCTTTCTTCGATCTCTGTGCTGCTCGCATGGTGGGCCGCAGCCCTGTTTGTTGCCTTTTTTGCTTTTATAAGAAAGGATGTATTTTAGGTCAATTAGTCATGAATAGATGGAATGGGCAGCTGCTTTTGCAGCACGCATGATCCATTTTTATGAGCGATAGAAGGGTGAAACACTGTCACTGTGGCAGGTGTTCACCCTTTTTTTTTTATCAAGACTTTCTCCGGGCCGTTCTGAAAGGCCGTGTTTGATGCATTATGTCACATATTTTTGGGTATTTAATGAGTAATTCCCAATCCATTCAGAAAGCACATAATGTCTCATTTCGAACCTAATACTAGAGAAGAGAAACGGTGTGATTTATTTTTATTGACTGCGTATAAGGAGTGGAATTTCATGGATAATAACATCGACAAAAAAATTATCCCGGTTACAACAATAAGAAGCGGGGATAAAGTGGAGGTAACAGCGGATATTCACTGCATGACAATCCAGGTAGCCAATATTTGCTTTGTTGGCACACCAGGAAGGCAAACTGGCTGGGTGCTGGTGGATGCAGGAATGCCCCGGTCTGCGGATGATATCATAGCTGCGTCAGAAGAATTGTTTGGACAGGGAAGTGTGCCAGAAGCCATCATATTGACGCATGGTCATTTTGATCATGTCGGGGCGTTGATACCGCTCGCAAAACATTGGGGAGTAAAGGTATATGCTCATGAACTGGAAATGCCTTTTTTAACAGGGAAACAGGACTACCCTGAACCAGATATGGGGGTTGAAGGCGGAATGGTCGCTAAAATGTCTGGCATGTTTCCCAATGATGGTATTGATATTGGGGATATGGCAGCGTTTCTCCCAGCGGATGGCAGTGTGCCAGCTATGCCGGGCTGGAAATGGATCTATACACCGGGCCATACACCGGGGCATATTTCACTTTTTCGCGAAAGTGACCGGGCTTTAATTGCAGGGGATGCATGTGTAACCGTTAAACAGGAATACCTATATAAAGTGCTGACACAGGAGCAAGAAATAAGCGGACCGCCACGGTATTTTACGACCGACTGGCCAAGTGCACGGAAATCTGTAGAAAAGCTTGAAGCGCTAAAGCCTGCCATTGCAGTAACCGGGCACGGCATTCCGATGGAGGGGAAACTTCTTTCTGAAAGTCTGAAAACCTTAGTCGAGAATTTTGATAAAATGGCAATTCCTGACTATGGAAAGTATGTTGATGGGCAGACGGAAAAATAAAATTCACTCCTAATGAGAAATAATAAAACATATACAATAAAAACACCGACTAAAGTAAAGAACTCCAACGCTGAATAGCTTGAGTGAAATATCCGAAAACAGGAAAGTGCTGCAGCAAGGAAGGTATACAATAAACTAGAATAACCTTGTCATTCTGACAAGGTTATTCAATATTTTGAAATTATATTCGTATTAATTCTGGTCATTTTTGGATTGTTGATTATGAAGTTGGTGTCTTCCCTTGTGACCACAATGCATACGATAACAAATAAAACCGTTCTCCTTCATTCTTGCAAAACGGTCATCCATATGAGCTCTTATTTTTGCGCCTTTTTCTGGAGTGATAATCCCAAATTCCACGTATTTACCAATCAGTTCTTTCTTTTTTACCAATATTTCTTCATTAAGCTTTGCCAGTTCGGCTTTTTGGGTATTAGTTAACTGGATATTTGTTTTGGATTCCTGCTGTTCAGCATATGATGAAGAGGAAAACGAGATTAAAGTAAATATAAAGATCAATAATGATGCTACGATTATTTTTCTCATTTTTTCACCCCGATTTTGATTTTGTATTATTATTAGAAAAAACAGGGATATTATGCACAATGCATTTAATCATGGCAAAAAGGAGAGTTTGAAATGTGGCGGGAATTCTTATCAAGTATAGGAATCGGAAACGCAAAGGTCGATACAGTTCTTCAAAGTAAAGCCTTGTATCCTTCCTCAACAGTGGAAGGTGAAATTGTCATTCAGGGAGGAGCCGCTGGACAAGAAGTTGAAGCGATAGTCCTCACGCTGGCAGTGCGGTATGAAGCAGAAAAAGAGGATAGTGATTTCTCCTATCACGAAAAGGAAGTTTCACGGATTATAATACAGCATCCTGAAGGAATATCTGCGAAAAAAGAAACGTGTATCCCATTTGAATTTACACTACCTGAAGATCATCCTGTAAGCGACGGAAAATATGAAACAATACTGCGGACTGTGCTGCAAATTCCACAGGGAGTGGATCCCGAAGATGAGGATATAATATTCGTGAACCCGCCGGTATCAACTTACAATACCTCGTTGTAAGAAAATCACAGCCTTTGTTTGAGGGCACTACAATAAGGGAATATACTAGTACACACAATTTTGAAGGAGTGAAGGTTAATGCTATGGACCATAATTGGTGTCCTCTTACTTCTATGGATTGTCGGTCTTGTATTCGATCTCGCAGGCGGAATGATCCATTTGCTTCTTATTGTTGCAGCCGTTGTATTTGTATTTAATTTCATAAAGGGCCGTGCCAGACGTTAACGTAAATAAGAAACCTCCGATAACATTCGGGGGTTTTTGCTGTCTTTGCAAGTTTTCCCTTTTATGATTGCCGCTATTATGGTGAACAATAGTAAGAGAGAAAACTATTTGAAGGGACTGGCGAATATGCTTACTGCAAAACAGCTGGAAAGCTTTCGGGAAACATTGCAGAATTCATTAAAGGATGTAGAGGATAGATATGAGGGTAATGAACATTTGAACTTAAAGCGGGCAACTCTGCATGAATCAATTGGGGAGCTGTCAAGCTTTGACCAACATCCCGGTGACGAAGCGTCAGATCTTTATGAACGGGAGAAAGATATGGGGTTAAGTGAGCACTACCAATTTGAAATGTTTGGTCTGAGGCGTGCTCTTGAGGCAATAGAAAAAGGAACATATGGCCGCTGTGAAACATGTGGGGAAGATATCCCGCTGGAAAGGCTTGAGGCTTTGCCTTCAACTCTATTCTGTGTGGACCATACTCCTGATCACCGCGTTTCGCACAGTCGTCCAATCGAAGAAGGGGTGCTGATGCCGCCCTTTGGAAAATTTGAAAAGGATGAAGAAGATGAGAATGTTGCATTTGATGCCGAAGACATGTGGCAGCAGCTTGAAACGTTTGGTTCGTCAGAAAGTCCATCGGATTTTTACCGGCCTCCAGGTGATTATAATGATACTTTGATTGAATATGATGAATACCGCGGATATGTGGAGGCGTACGAAAATTATGTCGGTGTCGATATGGAAGGAAATATCACCATTTTCCCAACTAAGGCACACCAACAATATGAAAATGAGCTTGATGAGGAAGGGATTATGACTGCGTTTGGCGATTTGCCGGCTTATGAGCATGATCCTTATGTCGAAGGTGATGATTGATGATCCGGAATGTGAAAAACCTTGTCTTTTATACGACAAGGTTTTCTTACGTTCTAAGCAGTTAGTTAATCTCAGTGCTTACAATAGACGAAAGGATCCGTTAGCGAAAAATGAAACAATGCGTAAACTTTGTGGGATCGACCGCACCATAATCAAACGTTCCCTTGGTTTCGAATACACATTCTTTGGCTATACCAAAAATGGCTGAAGCTGAAGCGGCTGCAGTGCTTTTGTTTGATCTAGGAAAACAAAGGCGTCGTACCGTTCAGACATGACAGATGGCACATAATTGCCGAACCGTTCATATTCCGGGTTATATACGACACCGATGGCCCGGTGGCCGATCGCTTCATTGAAGAGATGCCGGTTGTTATCATCAAAGAACAGCATTTTGTCATAGGCGCCGGTGCGGTGCATTACATCCTCCCAGCTCCCTAATATAGCTGGCGGTACCTCTTTTACATCATGATTAACGCCCCATTCATCGGCAGCGATAACAGTGCCGCTGTACGTGCCAAAACCGACAGCGTACACATCGCCTGGTTTATGCTGTTCTCGTACCAGCTGACCAACGTTAACCATTCCTTCTCTGGCCATATCTGTTGCTCTTGCATCCCCAATGTGAGTGTTATGTTCCCAGACAATGGCCTTTGCATCGCTTCCGTAAAAGTCCATTACCTCATTAAGTGCTGCCACCATATGGAGGTCACGGACATTCCAAGACATTGCATCATGAAGAACCATTGTACTGTAATATCTTTCAGCATTGGCAGCGACCAGTGAATTGACCTTTAGATTAAGGCTGATCTCATCGGTCTTAGGATAAAGCGATTCGTTCGTCCTGATTTGTGTTAAAAGGGCAGTCACTTCATCAATGCATCCCTCTGAATATATCCCCGAAGAAACGGCGTATTTTTGCGGATCCCGCATAAATGGTTCAAAACAGGAGAATGCCTGCCGGGCCGTTTCCAAATCAGGGGAGTTTATTTTTTCAAGGTAACGGATGACCTCTTCCATTGATTCCCAGAGGCTATATACATCAATACCGTAAAATCCAGCCTTTGTCTTGGCACTCCCGCTCTCATTATATGTTTTCATCCATTCAATTAGATTGATCATTTCCCGATTTGCCCACATCCATGAAGGCCAGCGCTGAAAGGAACGCAGCGCCTCTTCAGCGCTGTTGAACTGATGATTATAGCCCTTTATATATCGATTAACCTTCTGGGAAGCCGGCCAGTCACCTTCCACACCGATGAAAGAAAACCCTTTCTCCTTAATCAGTTTTTTTGAGAGCTCAGCACGCACCTGATAAAATTCTGAAGTCCCATGTGATGCTTCACCAAGAAGTACAATTCTAGCGTCACCTATTTTATCCACCAGCACATCCAGGTCTGCGGTACCGGTTAACGGAACAGCATATTCCTTAATATTGTCCGCTACTTGTTTAAGCATGGTCGATACACCTCCGGGTAAATTGGGATTATTCATTCACATATTCAGCCTGGTAAGAATTGGCCCCGGCATGTACGGACAGCAGTGTATCGGCATATCCGACAAGCCGGTTCACAATTTCATCTGCGATTGCGTATACCAGGCTATGAACATTGATGTCATGTAATTGAGGATCGTCTAAAATAATCGTCGTGTTAATATAAACATCTCTATTGCCATACAGGTTATACTGGATAATCGCCTTTCCGGCCGCTCCTCCAGTATAAGGATCCAGATATGGAGGAATAAAAATAAACCATTCCTCAGCAGTAGCTGATCTCAGGTTTTTCGTAAAAGAAATTGTGGATATGACTGCATCTATTTTTTTCTTGTTAGAAGATAGGTCAATCACATCTTTGTTTTCGGTCATGGGCGGGTTCTTGGATCATCATAATCAGCCGTGGAAGCCAGCAAATAAGCATCCAGCAGACTCTCTTTTTCATCAGGATCATCAATATTAACCAAGTATTGCTGGTCACCTTCTGATTCAACACGCATTAAAAAAGAATCTTCACCAGAACTTAACAAGGCATAACTGCCTTCATTCATTTCAAAAAGGGCTTCAACAGCATATTCTGATTCTTCTCCCTGTTCATTTTGAATCGCAATAATATCACGCTCTTTTAATTTATCCATGGTGCCACCTCCATAGCATCGTGATGAATCTGAACTGGCTGCATTTTTATCAACATTTGTTTATTACAGCAAAAATCAGCTTCCCGGTTATTTTCTCCCCAACAACTCTTTTCAATCAGTTATGTTTCTGGAATGAAATACCCTGCCTCCAAAGAGACAGGGAATAATTTGTAAGTTTAACTTAAATCTTCTTCTTTTTTTAATAATGTTTTATGAATCCAAATGGCTGCCTGAAGCCCATCCCCCATGGCGATAGCTGCCTGTTCTGAATGGACAGTCATATCACCGGCAGCCCAGACCCCTGAAACACTCGTTTCTTTAGTACGAGGATTAACAACAACATGTTTGTTATCGTTATCTATTTCTACACTAATTTGCTTTGCCAGATCTGTATTGACAGAATTTCCTCCAAATGAAATGAATCCGCGATCTCCTTCCACGGTGCGCCCGTTTTCTAAAATTACTCCTTTAAAGGAGGAACCATCTTCTGCAATAACCTCTTGAATAGCTCCATCAATACATTCAATATTGTTTTGTTTCAGCTTCTCTAAAAGGGCGGTGTCAATTGGCGCAGAATCGTGGTTTAGAAAAATAAGATCTTTTGTCCAATAGTCTAAGCCAATAGCCATTCCCGCACCTGAATTACCCGATCCAAGCACTATGGTACGTTTGTTTTTGATTTCGTAGCCATCGCAATCGGGGCATAGATATACCGTATGTCCCAGGCAGGGTTTTAGATTTTTTATAGGAGGGATATTATCCTTAATGCCAGTAGCCAGCAAAATAGTCTTCGCTGAATAGGTCTTCTGCTTTTCAGTCTGTACAGCAAATGAATCTCCGTCCCGCTGAAGGGATACAGCAAAATCTTCAGTAAACGAAATATTATATTGGGACGCATGCTCGCGGCCTAGCCTCCTAAGTTCGTCTCCGCTGACCCCATTTGGATAGCCAAGAATATTATGATAGCAATGGCAAAGCGTCGAGCGTCCGCTGTTTGAATCAATTACGAGCGTGTCATGCTTATACCTTCCAAGCTGAATGGCTGCCTGCAGACCGGCTAAGCCACCGCCGATGATAATACAATCCAATAGTTTCATCCAATCACCGCCATTTCACAAAATAATCGCTCTCTTAGTATCCAGAAACTCATTATTTACATACCTGAATTGGAATGAGGATAAACAAATCCAGCTGAAAAAACAGACTCAAGTTTAATATTTCAAACCTTGATCGAAATTCTTTTTCTAGGAGTGAATCGTTGTTTTCCCGGAACTATCCAAACAATTTTGGAAAAAACTTTACCTTTCGCTAACGTCGCCCGCTTTCTCCAACGGCCAAAAGAATACTTGTTTCGGGGTTGAATAATGCAGAAGAGGTTCATCTAGCAGTGAGAAATCCAACGTATTTTGTTTAATTTGGCAATCTGCTGTTTGAACCCGCCACATGTCATGGTGTATATCCCCGCGGTATATCGATTTTCCTCGTTCAGTAAAAAAACAATACCTTTCAAACAGCCAATGCTCCAGACTTCCAGTTTCAGGAATATAAATGTCCGACACCGGTTTATAAGCTGCATAAAAGTCAAACGCTTCTTTTCCTGGATGATTTCGGCTGCTGCGAAAATTGATAAATGACCCATCCACCCTGATTTCCATTGCTGCGTTGCGGTAGGGCAGGCTAAAAAATATGCTCGCTCCGGCCACGGAAGGGGGATGGTTTGCATCCAAACTGAAAAAATAAATCCCTGGTACGCCCTTATATCTCACATAAGTCCTTACATTCAGCTCAATATACGAGCCTAACAACGGGATTTCCGGAAGATTTCTTGCCCGCATTCCATCGACCAAAAAGGGGATGATGGCTATATAGGCTTCGCCGTTAAAAGTATCGAGCTCCAGGGCTGGAGGAAGCCTTGAATTTAACTGGTCTTTTGAGGCCTTCCAGTGCATGAACAATAAATGATTCCATTTCTGAGTTAAAATCCAAGGCGAAGCAGGGGGTGGATAGGGGCGCTGCTTTAATTCCAAGAACTCTTCATGCATAAATAAATAGCTGCTCCTTTCCAATGATTCATTTGTTATCTTTTATATCTCCTTTTTCAAGATCTTTAAAACAATGCAATAGATTGTGTAACGTATTGTAGGAAGCCTCCGTCAGTTAGGTAGGAGGCGTTAGTATGAGAAAAATATATTTTTCTGTTGCCGGGATAGCCATGTGTCTTTTGGTCGCATTGATGTATGTTTTCCTGTCGGGGAAGCCGAAGCTAATAAATGAATTCAACACTAAAGTTCCATATCAAGTGTTGACGAACCATTCATGGAAAGTGATGTTTACTGATAAAATCAACAATTCCAGTTTGACGCAAAAACATTTTTATGTGACCGATGAAAAGGGGGAGCGCCAGAATACCAGTTTGTCAATCGATTACTCTCGAAAGACAGTAGTAATTTTACCGCCGAAGGATGGCTACAGCTTAAAATCCAAAAGCTATGTTCTCCACATCTCGAAGGAGATAAAATCAACTGCAGGGCGAAGGCTTGGCTCAGAACAGGAGATAGGTTTTACAGTCCAGCAGTCGCTTCCTGTAATCGGCAGCAAACAACGTTTGAATGAACATTTTCTAACGATATTAAAACGCGAAAAAGATCAGAAAAGATTTTGGTCATCAGAAGAAAAGTCAGCAGAAAAATCGGATAGTGCAGCAGGCGGATCAAATGAAAATGCTGATGGTTCAGAAACAAATGTCCAGGTGGCTGGTATTGAGGAGGGTGACACTGTCAAAACCGATGGGAAATATATTTATCATCTCGTCGATGGAAAGATTAGTATCATAAAAACCGATAAAGGAACAATGGATAAGGTGGGAGAGATTCGGTACAACACTGAATTTTATCCTCAGTCCATTTTCCTGGAGGAGAATCAGCTTGTTGTAATCGGTAATGAAAGCGGAGATTGGAAGTACCAGAAACGGCAGAACAGCGAGGATAAGATCTCTAGGCCCTTTTATGAATTCACAAAAACAATTGTTTATGATATGAAAAACCCTGAGAAGCCAGTAAATACACGAGAAGTTAAACAGGAAGGGCATATGATTTCATCCCGGAAAATCAGCGGGATCTTATATATTGCTTCCATCTATTATCCGGATTATACGATGCTTGAGAAGGGAGATGCTGACCTGCGCCCATTATACGCTGATACTGCAGACGGACAGAGGATGCAGAAGATCAAATATGATAAAATAAGCTATTTTCCCCAGTCACAGGAGAGAGGCTTTTCTATACTATCTGCCTTTGATTTGACTAAGCCATCTGAAAAAGCAGAGATTACAACACAGCTGGGCAGCGGGGAACAGTTTTATATGTCAAAAGAAAACATATATCTCGCTGTAAGCGACAATTCAAATAGTGAAGGGAAACAAGACTTCATATGGAATCCTGATACATTAATATACAAGTTTGCAATAAAAGGAACAAAAATAGTCTTTCAGCAAACAGCTACAGTAAAGGGAACACTTTTAAACCAATTTTCAATGGATGAACATAATGGTTATTTTAGTTAGTTTCACTCCGTTCGTCCGGATTAGCGGTTCCCTGCCGCCTTTTTGGCTTATCAATTTCGTATCATGGCCAAACCCGATAAGATGGTTTTCATCAAGCGGATGAAGATAATCACTAAAACCGGGAATCTTCAGTTCACCGAGCACCTTTGGGGCATTTGGATTGGCTGCATCTATGACAAACAGAGGGTCAACCTGCTTGAATGTTACCACATAAATTTTGTCACCCATAAATCTTGCAGAATATATTCTCTCACCCCTTGCCAGGTTTTCGAGCCGGCCGGTCAGCTTCATGTTTTGATCATATATATAAATATGGTTTGAAGAAGGACTTCTACCATCAAACGTCTCCCCTTTTGTTGTGGCAATAACATTATTTGATGTTACGGATGTAACGCAACCAAAGGAAAAGTTTTCTGAAGTCATAGGTGCTAACGGTACCAGCTCTCCGTTAAATTATGACCATAGGGCATTGCTTTTTAATAAAAAAACAGGATTGTTTGCTTTTCCTGTCAGCATATACAGCGATGTAAAGAATTCAGAAGAAAAAAAGCTGGCGTTTCAGGGGGCCCTTGTGTTTACAGTTGATAAAACTAACGGATTTACATTGCAGGACAGAATTACACATATAGAAGAAGGAAAGCTTCCGCTATACGAAGAATGGGGGACGGGTATTGAACGCCTGATTTATATTGGTGATACAATGTTTGCACTTTCTCCGTCTAAAATAACTTCTCACAGCCTGACGGATTATAAAAGAACAGGTGAGCTTTTGCTTCAATAGATTCAGGCCAATGTAAAAAAAGAGGATGTCCAATTTAATGGAACATCCTCTTTTTATTAAGATCGGTTTTACAGCCTTAGCTAATCAGGCTTGGCACGTGGCTTTCGCCGTTAACAATTTCTTCTACCTCACTGCCTTCAAGTGTTTCTTTTTGCAGAAGGGCTTCAACAAGCTGATTGTATTGGTATTGGTTACTTTCGATGAGCATTTCAGCGCCCTGTAGGGCTTCATCAAAAATATCCTGCATTTTTGCTTCTTTTGCTCCTTTATTAAAGGTTAGCGAGAAACCATCATGCAACATACCGATCTCAACCATTTGTTCTATGACATGCTTCGCTTGCATGACATCCCCGCCTACACCGACACTATGTTCCCCGAGGAACATCCGTTCAGCAACACCGCCGGCAAGGATCATTTTTACCTGATCAAGCAGTTCACTGCGGGTCGATAAATGAAGTTCCTTTGGAATAGGTGCTACATAACCAAGGGCTTCGCCCCGTGGGATTATGGTTGCCTTACGGACGGAGCCGGGTTTTGTTAATGCTGCAATCAGCGCATGTCCTGCTTCATGGATGGCAACCCTGCGTTTTGTTTCTGGATCCTTTAATGTTCTTGAAGTGCTTCCTAAAATAGTCCGGTCCAATGCGAAATCCAGGTCGCTTTTCTCGATCATATCCTGGCCGTTACGTACAGCGCGTCTGCTTGCTGTCTCAAAGAGAGAACTCAGTTCTGCACCTGAGAATCCGGAGGTGCTGTCTGCTAGCGTATCAAATGATGCTACTACATTAGACGCAAGTTTTTTACCGCGTGTATGGATATCAATAATTTCCCGTCGGCCTTTCGTATCCGGAAGCGGTACATTAAATGAAAAGTCTACCCTTCCTGGACGAAGGAACGCTTCATCAAGCATATCCTTCCGGTTTGTTGCTGCGATGAACAAAATGCCATCATTGCTATGCCCGCCATCCAGCTGGACAAGGAGTTCAGTCAGGGTTTTCTCACTCTCATCCCCACCGCCCTGCGGCTTACGTTTACCCGCAAGTGCATCCACTTCATCGATAAAGACAACTGCAGGAGATTGCTTTCTGGCGTTTTGGAACAGACTGCGGACACGGGACGCTCCAACGCCAACATACATTTCATTGAATGCTGAGCCGCTGGTAGAGAAGAATGAGGCATTCATTTCCTTTGCAATAGCCTGCGCAAGCAAGGTTTTACCGGTACCAGGGGGTCCGTATAGCAAAATGCCTTTTGGAGGCTTAATGCCAATCTTCTCTGAACGTTCAGGATCTTTTAAGATGGCAAGTGTTTGAAAGATTTCCTCTTTCATTTCTTCTGGGATTCCACCAACATCATCAAGCGTGATAGATGGAAGGGGACGTGCCTTTGCGAGGCTGTTTTTCATCTTGCTCGCTGTGCCAAACCCTTCTTTTCCCTTCTTATGAAAAATGATTGCCCCAGTTGCTGCAGCAGCAGCCAGTACAATTAGAATCCATTTACCGAAAGGAGTGCTATTTGAAAACGAATATTCTACATTATATTTTTCTATAATTCTATCAACAGATTCGCTGCCAGGAGGAACATTTGAAATGTAGTGCCCGTCTTTTGTTGTCAAAGTTAACGTTCCATCTCTTTTTTCTTCGAGCGATACTGTTTTGCCATTTTGGCTTTCAATGGTTTGAACCATTGTTGAAAAAGAAACAGGCACCGGTTTGCTGGCGCTCTGTATATACCATAAATACCCAGTTGCTGCTAAAAGTAACGCCACAAAGAGCGGAAGAAATTTCAACATCAATTTCGAACGTTGTTTCAACCATTTCAACTCCTTTTAAAATATAAAACTATTATAAATAATTAAAGCTGGTATAAAACAGGTAAATTTTAGTAATATTGAAAAAGTGTGAATTATTTGTGACATTTCCTTTGTAATAAGAATGTAAGGATTTTAACGATTGAAAGGGAAGAAAAAGGGTAAAAAAAATAATATGGAAAATAAGGAGGGTGATTGTTATGGCAAAAAGGAATCAACTGTTAATGCTGGGAGCCGGGCTAGCAGGTGCGGCCTACTTCCGGAAGAAAAATAATCGGCAGAAGGCAATGGACTTGATTAATTCAATGCGTGACCAGGCCATGAAAATGATGGGTAAGGACCAAAACAAAAATATAGAACCTACCATTAAAAAAGCAGCCTATCCAGATCCTTATGATATCCCTGACAACGAGATGGTAGCTGAAGGAAGCCTTTATGGCATTGATTATTATAACCGGGAGAAACAAACTACTTAACCTAAAATGGTAATGATTATGAATAGTACTTATATTGCTGCATCGAAATTTAGGTGCAGCATTTTCTTATGCTCAAATTTAGAATATCCCTAAACCCTGCAAACAACTTTGGTTTTAAATGGAACGGGAAGATTCGTTCTGTTCCGGAAATAATAAAATCGATAACCTTGAAAGGATGGGATGAGGATGTCTTTAGAATGGTTTGACAGAGTAAGCGGAGAGTTGCAGGATCATCTTGAATCAATCTGTGATAAATTCGACCAAGAGGGTGGAATGACCATAGAACGCGGGGCAAAACATCCAAGAATCGAGTTCTACACAGAGTTGGACGATGACGAAAGAGCATATTTTTGCACGCTGTTTTTTGATCCTCATAATGAAGAATTCTACATGGAATCCGTCGATCCTGAACTGATTCAAGCAAGCAAGGTTGTCCTGACTGATATCGAGGATATCGTTGATGCAGTCCATGAAAGTTTCCATGACTTTATGGATGATGATGACATGGATGAACAATTTGATATGGATGCCCCTTATGAGACGGATGTAGTTTATGAAATGGATGATGACCATGGTGAGTCAGATGATATTGAATATGTATACGATTTGGACGATGAGTCCGACACTGAGCTTTTTGAAATCGATGTCGAATGGGAAACACCTGAGGTTACCGCTTATTATAAGGAAAACGAAGTTGAAGTAACCTATCAGTTCGGTGTTGTACAGGAAACAGGTGACGGTGTATTAAGGAGAATCAACCGCATCTATACCGACGATGAAGATATGATTAAAGATGAAACTAATTTTATGTTCAGCAAGGAAGAAGCTGGTACCATTATTGCCATGATTGCCAGCCACATGGATTCCCTCAGCGAAATGGAGCACTAGAAAAGCGAACGCCTCTGGTCAGCCCTGATGCTGTGACGGCTTTTTCGTCCAGCATCAGGGGCTGGCTAATTAAGCCGCGTTATGGCAGCGAGAAAGAACCTTGTCCAGATTGAACTAGAGGACAAGGTTCTTTCGTTAATTTAAAGAGGCAGCAACTCATATACCTCGTTTAATTGGATATAACGCTCGTCATCCTGGACTTCCTTGGCATGGTTTATTTCCTCTGGAAGGATTTGATTGAGCAGCGCTCTTTCACCGTGGTTCAAGTCGTTCACCAGTGCTTCCTCGGTTGGGAAGCTTCCGTGCTTTATTTTATCGTAAATTTGCTGTGCCTCAGGATATTGGTCTGTATAGTTAGAAAGGATTTCTCGCAGGTAACCAATCGTACGGTCCATCTTACCATTCCTTTCATAAAAGCTTTTTTTCAATCTTTCCGTACATGTCGGTCAGTGGGCTTTCTTTTTCTTGCGAGTTGAGTCAGCTTTGTAAGACCCTGTTTCCCTATTTGTTGTTCCCTGACCCTCAGGCTGTGATGAACCAAGGCCGATTGTTGAAGGATCTGTTTTTCTTTTTGCCATCTTGCTCACCTCCATAGTTTACTTTCTCTTATAAGTATGGTTTGTATTCATTTTAAGAGAGGGGTAACCTAGGAATAAAGGGAGGGCTAAAATTCTTTTCCTTTTACAATTGAAGGATTAATTTCAATAATTACATTTCCTTTTAACGCTCTGGATATCATGCACGATTCTTCGGCTTTTTCGGATAGTCTCCGGGCGAGACGAATGTCCCTGTCCATTGCATTGTGTAAAAGGACTATTTTTGGCCTATGTATAATTTTTCTATATGTAATCACTCCGTTGGAAAGCTCCACTATTCCTTCAGAACATAAAACCAGGTCTTTTTTTTTCAATTTACTCCTTTCCATCATAGCCGCCAGTGTAATTATATAACATGTTGCTGCTGCACCAAGCAGCATTTCATCAGGATTGGTGCCAATACCCGGACCATCCATTTCAAGTGGAATGGAAACCTTTGTTTGCAAATTTCCTGTATTTATTTCTCCGACATCATTGCGAAGGCCAGGCCAGTTCGCAGTCAAATGAAAATGATGTAAAGCCATCGAATCACTCCTTTTGTCAGACTCAATTGTACCGGAAGATTGCTCCGACAGCCAATGGACCGTCCAAGGAAAAAAGGGATTTTATGTTTTAATAAGCAGGATTTAAAAAGATATAAGTATCAAATAGTTCCCCTCATTGTAAAGGTATGGTAAAATTTTAAACAGATTTTGTAACAGGTTTATTACACATTGTAAATTTAAAGTGAAAAAATCAAATTTACTGAAAAGTTCATTTGGGAAAAAACTGTGGTATAATGCTCTCTATGCGTTTCTTTCATGCTTTTTAAAGAGGTGTAAAAAATGAGTAAAACTATGAAACTTATGAAAATGGTGAGCCGGCAGAAATTGGCGTTCTTTTTTATTGCCGTCATCCTTTTCTGGCTAAAAACTTATGCTGCCTATAAAATTGAATTCACATTAGGAATCGATAACTCACTTCAAAAATTCCTGCTATTCTTAAATCCCTTGAGCTCTGCTCTCTTTTTCCTTGGTGTTGCGCTTATTTTTAAAGGACGCCTGCAGCACTGCGTACTTTTAGGAATCCATTTCCTGCTTTCGTTTCTGCTATATGCAAACGTAGTGTATTACCGGTTTTTTAATGATTTTATTACCGTGCCGGTGCTCATGCAGACCAAAACAAACGGCGGCCAGCTGGGTGACAGTGCACTGTCATTAATGTCTGTTTTGGACATACTTTATTTTAGTGATTTCTTCATTCTGATTTTATTGCTTGCTTTTAAAGTTTATAAACCTGTTGAACAAAAGAGCAGAAAAGCATACTTCTCAGTTTTGACAGCTTCCGTATTGGTTTTCCTTTTAAATTTAGGACTTGCTGAAAAGGATCGACCGGAACTTTTGACACGTTCGTTTGATCGAAACTATCTCGTCAAATATCTGGGAACATATAACTTTACAATTTACGATATGATCCAGAATGCAAAATCATCAAGCCAGCGTGCGCTTGCTGACAGCAGTGACATATCAGCAGTAGAGAACTATGTTAAAGCAAACCATTCAGTACCGAACCCTAAATATTTCGGCAAGGCAGAGGGTAAGAACGTAATTTATATCTCTTTGGAATCATTCCAAACATTTTTGATCGACTATAAAATTAATGGCATGGAAGTAACGCCGTTCTTAAACTCGCTTGCACATGGAAATCAAACATTTTATTTTGATAATGTCTTCCACCAAACGGGCCAGGGGAAAACCTCTGACGCCGAGTTTATGATGGAGAATGCATTATTCCCTATGTCACAGGGATCTGTTTTCGTAAACAAAGCTCAAAACACTTATCACGCTCTGCCAGCGATTTTAAAATCCAGAGGATATACGTCTGCTGCCTTCCATGGCAATTACAAAACATTCTGGAATCGTAATGAGATGTATAAGTCACTTGGCTATGATAAGTTCTTTGATGCGGAATATTACAGCATGTCAGATGAAAATACAAAGAACTATGGCATGAAGGACATTCCTTTCTTTAAGGAGTCCATGCCGCTCTTAACAAGCTTGAAACAGCCGTTCTATTCAAAATTCATTACGCTTTCCAACCATTTTCCATTTAAAATGGATGAAGGCGATACAGATTTCCCAGCCGGACAATTTGGCAATAATAATGTAGTTAACCAGTACTTCCAGTCAGCACATTACATGGATACTGCGATACAGCAATTTTTCAATGACCTGAAAGCTTCCGGACTTTATGATAATACAATGGTCGTGATGTACGGAGACCATTATGGGATTTCTGAAAACCACAATGAAGCGATGGCAAAAGTAATAGGCAAGGAAATAACGCCATACGAAAATGCCATGCTCCAGCGCATTCCGGTATTCATTCATGTTCCGGGTGTAAAAGGAAGTGTCAATCATACCTTTGGCGGACAGGTTGACATCAGGGCAACCGTCCTGCATCTGTTGGGTATTGATACGAAGGATTACCTGGAATCAGGTTCAGATTTATTATCTGAAAAGCGTAAGCAAATTGTGCCATTCCGTAACGGAGACTATGTGTCAGCACAATTCACTAAGGTTGGTGAGCAGTGCTATAACACTGCTACCGGTGAAGAAGTGGAGAAAAAGGATTGTCAATCAGTCTCAACTGTAGTTAAAAACCAATTGAGCATATCAGATGATATCGTATTAAAAGACCTTCTCCGTTTTTATAAGCCAGAGGGCTTTGAACCAATTAATCGCCTTGATTACAATTATGTAAAAGAGGAAGAACCAAAGGCTGAAGACCCAGCCATTATAAAGAATTAACAATAATGGAACCCCTGCCGAATTGCGCAGGGGTTCTTTTTGGTTTTGATAAGAAAATTAAATGGTGCAATTAAACAGCTATCCTCTTCAGTTGTTTTGCCTTTGGTTTACCCGAAAATAGACTGTGCAGAATCATGCCGGTAATAACCATTATGATACCGATAATGGACCATATCCCTGGTATCGAGCCTTTCAGAAAAACAATTTCTCCTAGAAGGGAAAAGAGAACAGCCCCTGACTGGGTGGCCTCGACTGCGGCTAGCGAGTGCATATCATGTTTTACCATATTGGTTGCAAAAAAATAAAGAACTGTGGCAACTACACCGGAACTTAAGGCGACAATAAATGTTTGAGCTAGCTGTGCACTACTCGGAGGAGCCTCTGAAACAAATCCGTAGATAGAAAGAGCAATCCAAAGTGGCATGCTTGCAATCGTCATCCCCAGAACCCTTTGAAATGTACCAAGGTCTGACCCGCAAAGCTCCATCATTTTTCTATTACCCAGCGGGTAGGCAAAAGCTGCCAGCAAGATAGGAAGGACACAAAGAATGACTTCCTTGGCTGATACCTGACCTGCATTCTCTGATTGCATAATAGCGACCCCTAGTAAAATCAGCAACGAATATACCAATCCTTTTATGGGAAAGGATTGTTTTGCATTCTTGCTGTTCTTTTGCAAAAATGGGATCAACAAAGTACCAGCTACTATTGTAATTTGCCATGTACCCGCAATCAGCCAGCCTGGGCCAAAGGATGATGCGTAGGTTAAAGGTGCGTAAAAAAGCCCGAAACCAACAGTGCTCCAGGTGAGCCAGGCAAGCGGGTGCTGCTTCAGGCTGGCAAATAGAGGTTTTAGGTTTCCCTGTAAACCGACAATAATAAATAAAAATGGAATCATAAAGAAAAACCGTAAGGAAGAGCTCCAAATCCAGCTTCCCCCTGATAGCTCCATTGCCCTGTTCAGCACAAAAGTGAAGGCAAAGAAAAAGGAGGCTAAAATGCCTAGTAAAATTGCTTTGTTCATGTTGCACCTCTTTTTAAACTCTTTGTAAAAATAAGTATATACGACAAATATCTGAAGTGTAAGAATATTTCGGGAAAAATAATTCGAAAAATTTCCTTTTCCTTGTCACTAGTTCAATTACTTAGAATAAAACATTTATTATGATAAAGTGAAAATAGCCATATTATAGAAATAAAAGGAGTTGGGACAATGAAAACATATATTATCACTGGTGCTTCAAAAGGATTGGGGAAAGGCCTTGCAGAACAATGCATGAAGGAGGGGAACTGCTGTATTCTTCTCGCACGTTCTTTTAGCCAGGAATTTAAGGATTTTGCAAAAATAACAGGCTCCAAAGTGATATACATAGAAGTTGATTTAAGCGTTCCTGAAGAAGCCCAAAAAGCTGCTTCCCAGATAAGTTCTTATTTCCATTACGCCTCTAAAGAGGTTTACTTAATTAATAATGCCGGGATGATAGACCCAATTAAACCTGCAGGTCAATTAGACAGGGAGATTCTGGAGAAAAGCATGAACCTGAATTTTCTCGCGCCTGTTCTGCTGTCGAATCTTTTTATATCACAGCTTGAAAAAAAGGATCTGAAAAAGGTAGTTGTTAATGTCTCATCCGGTGCAGCGGTAAGGCCGATCAGCGGGTGGTCAGCTTACTGCAGTACAAAAGCAGGGCTTGAAATGTTTACCCGAACAGCAGCATTAGAACAAAAATCAGCAAAATTTCCCGCAAGTATCGTTTCTTTTTCACCAGGGATTATGGATACTGGTATGCAGGAAAAAATTAGGACAGCCGAGGAAAGAGACTTTGCTGATTCAGCCATCTTTAAGGGCTATAAAGAGCAAGGGTTACTCAGGACTCCTGAATTAGTTTCGGAAAAACTGTACGAATTAATCCATCAGTCTGAGATTGAAAACGGAAAATTTTACGATATCAAAGAATTCATTTAGCAAACTTAAGGTATTCTTAAGGGATTAAGTAATAGAATCGCCATCATGCCCCATATGCTTTTATTAAGTATATGTGAAAAGGGTGTGGTGGTATGGCGGTACATGTCGTTAAATACGGGGATACTTTATGGGCTATTTCTAAACGCTATAATGTTTCTGTAGAGAATATTGTTGCTGCAAACGGACTGCCATCGCCATCGGGTATAGTTCCAGGACTTGCTCTATATATCCCGGAACGGAAGCATCTTAATCGAGGGTACAGAATTAAGCCAGGTGATACTCTTTGGAGTGTTTCCAGGCGATATGGCACAACTGTCGACCAAATATTGGCTGCCAATCCTGGAGTGGAGGCCAGCGCATTGGTTACAGGAAGGGTAATTGAGATTCCTTCGCCATACAAAAAACAGGTGACTACGCTCGGATTCATTCTTCCGCGCGCTGATGGGACAATAACACCTAATCTCGCAGAAGCAGCCCCTTCTTTAAGCTATGCAGCTATAGTTGCTTATACGTTTACAGAACAGGGTACTGCTATTGCCCAGGCAGAAGATAGACCAATTATCACAAGTTGTAGGCAGTTAAATGTAAATCCGCTTCTTATGATCAGGAATATCCAAAATGGGACTTTTAATGGGCCTCTTGTTGGAACCGTTCTTGGCAATACACAATACAGAAGGAATTTGGCTAGTAGTGTTGCATCATTTGTCCGCCAGAAAAACTATGCGGGTGTGAGCGTCGACTTCGAATACGTTCCCCCTGCAAACAGAGGTGACTTTGTACTGTTTTTGCGTGAACTGAAGGCTGCAATTGCTCCAAAGTTGCTTCATGTAAATATTCATGCAAAAACATCTGACCAGCCCCAAAACCCTATTACAGGGGGGCATGATTATCGGGCGATAGGGCAGGTGGCTGATCTGGTGGCGGTTATGACCATCGAGTATGGCTATGTTGGAGGTCCGCCAAATCCAATAACACCAGTTGACTGGATGGAACAGGTGCTCATTTACTCCGTTTCGAGAATTCCACCAGGGAAAATCCAGGCTGCAATGCCATTATACAGCTATGACTGGGCGCTTCCATCTAATAAGGTCACATCCCGAGCCGTTCTGGCTGCACAAAATTTAGCCATCAGCAAGGGAGTAACCATCAAATTTTCTGCTGCACAAGCTACACCATGGTACCGCTACAGCGAAAATAATATTCAGCATATTGTCTGGTTTGAAGATATCAGGAGCATCATCGCTAAATACAGACTAATGGACTCATATGATTTAGCCGGCATGACCTACTGGCATTTGGCTCTTTCATTTCCGCAAAATTGGTTATTTGTCCGCAATAATCTTTTGGTTATAAAATAGCGGAAAATTGAGCATGCAGATTTTTATTGGCTAATACCAAGTAAATACAAATATAAAGGAGCTGTCCCGAAAGTCGGTTACACCGACTTTCGGGACAGCTCCTTTTTCTATTAAAAAACCAAAAAAAACCGTCTCTTCCTGTAAAGAGTAACTTACCACATAAACACTCCGGAAAGGACGGTTTTTTATGAGCAATCTTTTGACTACTACTGAAATTTATACTGCGCAAACCACGCTTCCACTAGAGGTGAAAGAAGAAAATGCTGCTTCCAAGAGAACATATTGCTCCTATATTCCAACCCTACAATAACCACCAGGTCCAAGTCATCTTTGAAATCAACGAACTGCTACCTTCTCACCATGCAGCCAGTTTGATAGATGAAATGGTTGAATCCATTCCGAATGAAAAATTATTCTCCCATTACTCCGGTGGCGGAAGGACACCATTCCATCCTAAAAATGATGCTAAAGGTCATCCTGTTTGGCTATTCCTAAAAGGTTTACTCCTGCCGTGACTCGAACAACTGGCGGCCATGCAACAGCCCGACTACCGTACCATAAACGAATTCCGTGGAAAACGGATGAAGACTATGATGGATGAATTATTTGAAACCATGATCCAAAAAACTGATCAAGGAAGACCATATCAAGATGGAAAACTACTTGGAAACACACATAATTGCTTTTACACAGGAGATTGAGCCGTGGGTGCTCGGAAAATCTTAAGATTATTTCTAAAATACTGTGAAAGTTAAATGAATATGACATGCAAAATGGAAAAGTGGGACTAAAAAAGTTGTCATGCTTTTCTTTCAGCTAAAAAAAATGCTAATATAGGGATTGAGCTTTTTTATCAAAAGGAGATGGTTTTAATGGCTAAAAAGGGATACATACAAATGAAAAACGGCGAAAAGATCGAATTCGAACTTTATCCGAACGAAGCTCCTGGCACAGTGGCTAACTTTGAAAAACTGGCTAACGAAGGCTTTTACAATGACGTAACGTTTCACCGCGTTATTCCTGGTTTCGTAAGCCAGGGTGGAGACCCAACTGGAACTGGTGCTGGTGGCCCAGGCTATTCTATCAAATGTGAAACAGAAGGCAATCCGCACAAACATGAGGCTGGTTCTTTATCTATGGCTCATGCTGGCAAAGATACTGGCGGCAGCCAATTCTTCATCGTTCACGAGCCGCAGCCGCATTTAAATGGCGTTCATACAGTGTTTGGAAAAGTGACTTCCGGACTGGAAGCTGCTCGCAGCATGAAAAACGGCGATGTAATGGAAAAAGTAGAAGTATTTGACGAAGAATAATAAATCTATGCAAAACAGGCCACATATAG
Source organism: Peribacillus saganii (assembly GCF_003429095.1). Classification (GTDB taxonomy): domain Bacteria; phylum Bacillota; class Bacilli; order Bacillales; family DSM-1321; genus Peribacillus; species Peribacillus saganii. Next base: position 21,793 of record NZ_QVTE01000051.1, on the reverse strand, counting down.
CATGAGGCCTGTTTTTGTTCTTTTGGCAGGAAATTATTAGATGGTAAAAGTTGTGGATAACTAAAGTAGAGTGTCCATCTCTAGCTCCAGCATTTGTGTGCGTTTAAGGAATTTAGATTACCAGCAAATGAATGGTATTTCCTGATGGGTCGCGGGTTATCCAGGTACCGTTCTCATTGTCCACGCTGGCACCAATCTTTTGTAGCTGCTCCGTTACCTCAAGTCTTTTCGCTTCATTCGGAAGGACTAAGGAGAACCATCTAAGCCCAACACTGTTTTCGTTAGGGGTAGGGGCACCTATACCATTCCATGTATTCAATCCGATATGGTGATGATAGCTGCCAGTGGAGATGAAAAGCGCCTGTCCGCCATAGCGGGTTACAACATCAAAACCTAAACCTTTACAATAAAATTCCTCAGTTTTTTTAAGCTCGGAAACATGAAGATGTATATGCCCCATAACGGTCTCCTTCGGAAGTCCTTTCCATGTCTTTCCCTGTCCTTCAGCAAGAAGGCTCTCAGCATCGAGGCGTTCAGTTGTCATTGATACCTGTCCGTTTTCCCACTTCCAGGTATTTGATGGACGGTCAGCATAGATCTCAATTCCATTGCCATCCGGATCCGCAAGATATATTGCTTCACTTACCAGATGGTCAGAGGCTCCTTGCAGCGGATAGCCGATCTGAAGGAAATGGTATAGCACTGATCCTAAGTCGGAGCGGTTTGGCAACAAAAGGGCAAAATGATATAAGCCTGTTGTCCTCTGCTGCTTTGCCGATACATTTTCAGGTTGTTCGATAGTCAGTAAGGGCGTGATACCATCCGCCGTCAATATTGCTTTTTGTGATGTCTCATTCAGGACTTGAAAACCGATAATATCTTTGTAATATGAAAGTGAGCGCTTAATATCAGTTACAATTAAGCTAACGTGGCTGACAAAAGTGTTTGGATAGCTTTGAAATTTCATGAATTTATCCTCCTTGCCGAAATCTGCGGCAGCTTGTAATTGTATAAAATAAAATAATAACTTAGTTACTATATGAAAGCGATTATATTTTTATAAATAAAAAAGGTCAAGGGTTAGATTTAACAGAGTTTTTTTAAAAAACAATAATAAACAAAGGAAGCAACGTTCATATTATAAGCATTAGTCATAGTGTTTATTTCGGATTGAGCCTGGTTATAGAAAGGAATGAGAGATTTGAAGACAACAATTACTTGGCAAGAACAAATGGCATTTACAAGCACCACTCCATCCGGCCACTCTATTCAAATGGATGCAGCACCGGAAGCAGGAGGAACAAATAGCGGACCAAGACCTACAGAATTATTATTAAATGCAGTAGCGGGCTGTACAGGTATTGATATCATTTTAATTTTAACAAAAATGCGCTTAAACCCGACAAATTTCTCTATCGAAATGGAAGCTGACCGGGCAGATGAAAATCCAAAGCGCTTTACCAATGTTCATATTCATTACGTGCTTGAAGGGGAGCTTCCTGAGGAGAAGGTAGTCAGGGCGATTAAGCTTTCTAGAGATACGTATTGTTCCGTTTCCAATTCGATAAATGCAAAAATAACAATGAGTTACTCAATAAACGGTGAAGTGTCAACACAAATTAACTAAATCGGTCCAATACAAAGAAAGGCTCTCCAGAACTACATACACATTTTGTGTACAGCATTGCTTCATAAAATGTTTATATTAAGCTTATAGCCAGGGGTGGGGAATGATTTCTATGGTAACGGCATGCTGAAGAATCAATGCGATGAACGTGAGTTAAGCAAAAAAAGAGTTGAAAACCGCGATTACGCTTGCAAAACAGGATGAGCTGATATAATTGGATGGGGGTTTATGATGGTGAGCTTCAGGCGTCCCGGACCTATTATGGGGTAATCAGCTTTGAATTAATCAGTGTCTCAGTATTGATTTAGTATTGCAAATGCTTCAGGCAGACAAGTATAGTCTTAATTAATTTCCAAATAAAATTACGAGTATTGTACTGGAAGAAAATCCGGACCAAATTATTGTGAATTCGCAAAATGGGAATATGCAGATCAATCGTTATGGGGAGATTTAGCGCAATAAAGTGGTTTTCCTCGAAAATGTATCACATAATATGATGGTGTGAATTCCACTTGCCCACTTTATGTCGTAAAATAATATAATTGAATGACTATTTTTGAGCACAGTAATCTGTTTAATTCATAAATTAATATCAGGTCTGCTGACAGAGCAGAAACCCTGTTAATGAAAGGGTGAATGAATTGAGGATGATTGAGATCTACAGGAAATATCGAAAGGGAGAGAGGTTCAAAGAATTAAGCGATATAAACCTAAGGGACTTGGCTGTGAAACAACCAGCCGACCTTGTTGGAAGCTCAATGATTATGCAGCAAATGGCTAAAAAGTATGCAAAATCTTTGAGGAACCAGTGATAACCCGCATGGTATATTTTCGTTTGAAAATTCATTAGCAGAACAAGTTTGTACTAAACATGGCCAAGCATTTTCCTGACTATTGGATCATTCTTGCTTATATGAATGGGTTGTACAATACTTCCGGTTACTGCCGGTGCCTTTGAAGCTTTGCCTTGTTTTAATTTCTTTGCTGCTCTTTCTTTGACAGCTTTGTTAAGTATGGGAGTCTTAATCTTTGTTGACATTCCTTCACTCCTTTTGCATTTCCAGCCGAAGACTCTCCATTTTTGAAAGACTGATTGAATCAGAAATGGGGGGAACAAAACTTAGGCAAAATAGAAGATTCATCCGGTTTCCACATTGTTTGGAGAGGTCAGTGCGACCATATATTCAATATTCTCTACATTTTTATTTAACACATTATGCAGCAGTCCGATTAGATATTTATCAAATACATCAAATTGATATGAATAACTGCTAAGCAGAGTGACAAATTCTATTCCATTAAAGCTAAAGTGATAAACAAGATAGTTTTTCTTGAAAATTATATCATTATCAACTTTGTTTTTTGCTACTGCTTCCCCGGATTCCTTTGATTCCTCCACTAAATCAATAAGTTTTTCCGGAAAATTGCCTATATGAATAGAAAATGAGAAGGCGGAATTAAAGTGGCAAAAATAACCTACTTGGATTTCTTTTAAAAAATACTCCAACGCCTCTTGATACATAATGGAGGAATCTGAGGTTAAGAAATCAAGAACTTTTCCGGAAGCGTGGTCACTTGTTAAATAGGCCATCAATTTTGCCTTTCCACCTGAAATTTCAACGGTTTGAATGACTGCAAGTTCTTTATCTTCGACCTCGAATTCAAGATTAAACAGTTTAAACTTTTTTAAGCGTGCAAAAGCAACAGGAATAACAAGAAACAAAAGCATCCATACCAACAGTAAAAATAACCCGCGCAAGATTATTTTGTTAAATGGGAGTTCAATAAAAGGCTTCACTACAGTATTTAGCCATGTGTCTTTCGCTTTTGAAGCAGTAACCGTATTCTTCATGTTATTATCGTAAGCTCCAGATAATGACGAATGTTTACTATTTATTGATTGTCCCCCAACGGTATTCTGGAAAAAAAATGCTTCAGGACTCTTCATGATGGTTTGATAACCCAATATGGATGATGCGGCGATCATCCATCCGACAATTAAAATAATTCCTATCGTATAGATATACGGGATGAAAAAACTTATCCACTGAAAAAATGATCTTTGTTCTTTGAGTTCCACTGAGTGTAATCCATTCGCTTCCATAGTAAACCTCCCTATTTAATAGTAGCGGGCGCCCATGGTTGATATGCTATTGTTTCGAACGATACCAGAATGAAATATAAAAAATTTTTAAAAGATTAAGTATATTCATTATAAGGCTAAGTTTATGCAAAAGAATGAGAAATTGGTCATTTTTTACATTTGTACTTATAGTAACTTCGGAGGAAATATGCTGGCATCAGTTAAAAGAGCAAATGGAATTATTGAAAAATAATATGAATGAGTAAATAAGGTTGGGCACAAGCCGTTTTCTTTAAAATTCGAATCCAACGGACAAGAGTTTATACATCTGTCCATGCAATACATAAGATATATAGAGTCCGCAACTCAAATCTTCTTCCTGACACCTCAGACATTCTATGCTGGGGTGATTTTTCTTGAAGGATTGGCAGTTATTCGAATTTCTGGCTTGTTTAGTTTATTGCAGAGGTTATTATCAAAGATTTAAGACGAAACAAATCATTTTCGCCATGAAGGCAAATATTTAGAATAAACAATCATGTTTTCTCTAGGATTAAACTTTACTATAATAAATTACACAAGTCTCTAGATTATTAAAGGAGAAACCATGTATAGGATACTTATTGTGATCATTGGTTCCGTGATCGTCGGAATCGCCTATAACTTATTTTTGATACCGCATAAAATCTTAAGCAGCGGCTTAAGCGGAATCGCTATCATGCTTGGGATTATCACACCTGTTAACACAGGGATATTAAATTTCCTGTTGAACCTTCCTTTATTAATTCTGGGAGTCCTCTATCTTGGGAAGCGGTTTATTAGTTACACCATACTGTCTGTTGTAGTACTTTCCGTAAGTTTATATATCGTTCCAGTCATTCCTATTTCATCTGAACCGATTCTTTCCTCGCTTTTTGGTGGAGTGCTGACCGGAATTGGCATCGGATTGATTTTTCGCGTGTCCGGTTCTTCCGGAGGCTTTGATATCGTTGCAATGCTGTTGACTAGGAGAAAGGATTTTCCATTGGGAGCCCTGTTATCCTCCATGAATGCGGTTGTTGTCATAATTTCAGGCTTTGTATTTACCTGGGATGCGGCCTTGAATACCCTGCTTGCTATCTATGCTACAGGAAAAGTAATTGATACTATTCACACAAAGCATATAAAATTAACGCTGATGATTGTAACAGCAAAAGGTGAAGAAATGAAAGCAAAGCTGCTTGCCAACTTGTACAGGGGAATAACACTGCTGGATGGAGAAGGCGCATATTCAGGTGAAAGGCGCAAAATCCTTATGACTGTGATTACACGCTATCAACTAAACGATGTCAGGCTGCTTATAAACGAAGTTGACCCGAACGCATTTGTAAACATAACTGAGACAACTGATGTTATAGGCTCCTTTCACAGGAGTTAAGTATGAAAACAGCAATTCGTCGAAGGATAAGTACTGTTTATCTATAAATTGTGGTTATGCTATGGCCGGCTGTTATTACAGCCGGTTTCTTCCTTTTTTACAGATATTTTTATTAATTGAATCACTCCCGATTTATCGATCCATATAGCTTCGCAGTAATAAAATAGGTACAAATTGGGAACCATTTAATTATATTGAGACGGGGAGTGACGCTATGGAACAAACACTATACGATAAACTTGGCGGGGAAGAAACAATTTCTAAGGTTGTTGAATATTTTTATCATGAATTAGTTCTGAAGGATGAAACGGTTAATGTATTCTTTGAACGTTCTGATATGGAAAATCAAATCCGCCATCAGGAGAAATTCATTAGCTTTGCTTTAGGCGGGCCGAAACAGTATTCAGGTAAATCAATGGCAAAAGCACATGAAGGAATGAATCTGCAGCCGGAGCATTTTGATGCAATTGTAAAACATCTCCACGATGCACTTGCCCATTTTGAGGTAAGCGAACCGGATATCGATCAGGCCTTATTCAAGGTAGCTACACTAAAAGACGACATCATCTATAAATAAGCCATAAAGGGAGCAAAAATTTGCTCTCTTTTTTTTGAAGTTAAGCTTAAAGATCTTTCGATTGCGTTGCATGAAAAATTTTACAAAAAAAATTTACATATTCTTTGTTGACATACATGTATATACAGGATAAAATGAAAGCGTAAACAATAACTTGTATATACATGGGTGTAAATGTAAGCGGACACACCGGTATTATGAGTGCCAAATAGAAAGGTAGATTGGTGCAATACCAATTTATTAGGGGGAAAAGAAATGAGTAAATATACAGATCCTGCTAAAGAATTACTGGCCCATATTGGCGGTAAAGATAATGTTGCAGCAGTAACTCATTGTGCAACAAGAATGCGTTTTGTATTAAAGGATCCAAAACAGGCTAATGTTGAACAAATTGAGTCAATTAAGCTAGTAAAAGGAACTTTTACACAAGCTGGCCAGTTTCAGGTCATTATTGGCAATGAGGTATCATCTTTTTATAATGAATTTATTAAGCATGCTGATATTGATGGCACTTCAAAGGAAGAAGCAAAAGTTGCTGCCAAGCAGAATATGAGCTTCCTTCAGCGAATGATTGCCCATCTCGCAGATATTTTCACTCCGTTAATTCCTGCCCTTGTTGTAGGAGGTCTTATTCTTGGATTCAGAAATGTAATCGGTGACATTAAACTGCTGGAAGACGGCACAAAGTCATTGACTGAAGTATCCCAATTCTGGGCAGGTGTCCATGCCTTCCTATGGCTGATCGGTGAAGCAGTATTTCACTTCCTTCCTGTCGGAATCACATGGGCTATCACGAAGAAAATGGGTACCTCACAAATCCTGGGTATCGTACTCGGTATAACACTTGTATCACCTCAGTTGCTTAATGCTTATGGAGTTGCTGGAGCAAAGGACATTCCGGTTTGGGATTTCGGCTTTGCCCAAATTGAAATGATTGGCTATCAGGCACAGGTTATACCTGCGATCCTTGCAGGTCTAGTATTGGCTATGCTTGAGCGCAAATTGCGTGACATCGTTCCAAATTCTATTTCCATGATTGTAGTACCGTTTTTCGCCTTGATTCCAACAGTCCTGATCGCTCACACAGTTTTAGGCCCAATCGGCTGGAGCATTGGTTCATTTATTTCTGACGTTGTGTATTCCGGCTTAACATCATCATTCGGCTGGCTGTTTGCTGCTATCTTTGGATTTGCATATGCACCGCTTGTTATTACAGGCTTACACCATATGACAAATGCAATCGATCTTCAGCTTATGAGCGAACTTGGCGGAACTAACCTTTGGCCAATGATTGCATTATCAAACATTGCTCAAGGCTCAGCCGTTCTTGCCATGATTTATATCAACCGTAAAAATGAAGAAGAAAAACAAGTATCCATCCCGGCAGCTATTTCTTGCTACTTAGGAGTAACAGAGCCTGCTATGTTCGGTATTAACTTGAAATACGGATTCCCATTCCTTGCTGCAATGATCGGTTCACTCGCTGCTGGAGTCGTATCTGTCGGAAGCAGCGTAATGGCTAACTCCATTGGTGTCGGCGGTCTGCCTGGAATTCTATCCATCCAGCCTCAGCACATTTCAATGTTTGCCGTTGCTATGTTAGTTGCCATTGTTATCCCATTCATTTTGACAATTGTTTTCGCCAAAACAAAAATTTCTAAAGTATCATTTAACAAGAAGGCCGCTTAATATAAAAAGTGTGAAAAAGGAGGAGGGACGCGGCCAGCTGTTCCTTCTCCTTTTTTTTCAGAATTGCATTTCAAACGAAACTAAGTGTGTTAGGGGCCTGATTGAAAGCGTTGATAGCCTGAAAATACGCTTTTTCCGGAAAGCGTTTGTACAGACAGCCATTTGTGTGGAAATGAATGATGAGAATACATGGTGTATATGCTGTTATTCTTACAAAGTTAATCAAAGATTTTAGCCGTCAACCTTACAGATTATTGATATACTAGCTTATATAAAATTTTTGGCAATCTGTCTTGAATGGGGATTGCAGCATACTAATTAAATTGATTGGGGATTGTTTATGACAAACAAGTATCTAACAATCTTTGGCGAGATCGCCGGGCAAATCGAAAGCGGCGAGCTGCCGCCAAACTCACTCCTGCCTTCAGAGCATGAATTAAAGGATCGCTACTGCACATCCAGGGAAACAATACGCAAGGCACTGAATATGTTATCGCAAAAGGGTTATATTCAAAAAGTTAGGGGAAAAGGGTCGATTGTCATAGATATTGGCAAGCTTGATTTCCCGGTTTCCGGATTAGTAAGTTTTAAAGAATTAGCTGAAAAAATGGGGAATAAGCCAAAAACAGAGGTAAATGAGTTTTCATTAATCAAGCCTGATGACTTTATTAAGCAGCAGCTCCAATTATCTTCGAAAGATAATGTCTGGAGGATCCTTAGAACCCGGGAAATCGGGGGCAATAAAATTATCCTTGATAAGGATTTCTTAAATAAAAAGCACGTCCCGCATTTAACTAAAGAGATATGCGAGGATTCAATTTATGATTATCTTGAACATGAGCTGCATTTAAAAATCAGTTTTGCAAGAAAAGAAATTGTAGTAGAGGAGCCTTCTGAAGAAGATCAGCAGTTATTGGACCTGAAAGGATTCCATAATGTAGTTGTCATCAAGAATTTTGTCTACCTGGACGACGCAAGCCTGTTTCAATATACTGAATCAAGGCACAGGCCTGACAAATTCCGTTTTGTTGATTTTGCCAGAAGAACGCATATTTAAAAATTAACCCTTGTCCTGAATATAAGGCAAGGGATTTTTTGACCATATTGTTTAGCGGAAAGCAATCCGACTTTTTTGGAAAGCTCCCGGTTCGCCATAATACCTTTTGGGCTGTTTCTTTCCTAAACAGTGGTATAGCAATAGGGTATATTTGTTTTTTTTGTAAAGTTATTTCTTGTGACACATACCGCATATCAATTACGATTGTCTTGTCCAGCTTACGGATATCGACCAAATTGCTCTTTCCTTCAATGTAATATAGTATATGGCGCCACGGTGTGTCGCTGGAAAAAGTAAAAAGAATGATGCTAAAAGCAATATTTTTTTCATTTTATTTTCCCCCTTCCGCGTACTAGCCATATATAATATTTTCTCCAGTTATCGCGTTCCTGCCGTTCAAAGAATACTATAAGAAATGCTGCTTTTTATTAAAGTGAATTTAGGAAAACTTTTTTCTTTACAAAACATATCTGTCCTGTTATATATTTATATTTAGCTGAAATAATCAATAAGCAAAATGCTGATATAAAAATAAAAAGTAATAGGGGGAGTACAATGAAGTTACGCGTTTCTGCCGTTCAGTATCATCTTCACACTATCCAGTCTTTCCAGGAGTTTGCCGCTCAATGTGAGCACTATATTAAAACAGCACAGGAGTATGGATCCGAATTTGTGCTGTTCCCTGAATTTTTTACAACCCAGCTGTTGTCAATTGGCAGTGAACAGGGTACCAGGCTCACAATTAATGAGCTTCCTGGCTTTACTGAACAGTACCGCGAGCTTTTCTCCCGGTTTGCTGCAGAAACGAATATGCATATCGTGGGCGGTACGCATGTGATTCAGAGGGAAGGGAAATTGTACAATGTCGCCCATCTGTTCTATCCGAACGGCCGAATAGAAGAACAGGCCAAGCTTCACATTACACCTACAGAAGTACATGAGTGGAATATGTCTGCAGGTGATGGACTAAGGGTATTCGATACAGATAAAGGCCGGATTGCCATTTTGACTTGTTATGACATTGAGTTTCCTGAAATCGTGAGAATGGCTAAAGCAAAGGGTGCTGATGTAATTTTCTGCCCGTCCTGCACTGATGATCGTCACGGGTTCCACCGTGTCCGTTATACAAGCCATGCACGTGCAATTGAAAATCAGGTATATGTAGTCTTAACAGGCACAATAGGTGCTCTGCCAACTGTTGATTTTATGCGTGCAAACTTCGGCCAGGCAGCAATCATCACTCCAAATGATATTCCATTTCCGCCAAAGGGCTTGCAGGCAGAAGGGGAATTGAACAATGACATGATCATTACCGCTGATCTTGACTTGTCCTTATTATATGAAGTAAGGGAAAAAGGATCAGTAACAACATGGCGTGACCGGCGCACGGATTTATATCCTGATTGGGAGCATAAAATGGAAGGATGACGATATCATGGCTTATCAAAGCAACTTTTTTGTATTTGACCAGAACAAACCTGTATCTGTAACTGTCCGAAATTATACAGAAAAAGACTTTGATGATCTGATATCCCTTCAGTCCGAATGCTTTCCGCCTCCTTTTCCATCAGAACTCTGGTGGAACAAGGAGCAATTACATAATCATATTTCACTTTTCCCGGAAGGAGCCCTTTGCATAGAGGTGGATGGTGAACTTGCGGGATCGCTTACTGGATTAATAGTGGATTTCGATCCAAAACATCCAGACCATAAATGGGAAGAAATAACCGATAACGGCTATATCCGGAATCACAGCCCTGAAGGAAATACCCTGTATATCGTTGATATCAGTGTCAGGCCAAAGTTCCGCAGCCTGGGACTCGGAAAACTGCTGATTCAGTCTATGTATCATGTTGTCGTACAGCTAGGGCTTGACAGGCTTCTTGGAGGAGGAAGGATGCCAGGGTACCGAAAATATTCGGATACGATGGCACCTGGGCGATATTTAGAAGCGGTAGTAGCCGGTGGAGTGAAGGACCCGGTCATCACTTTCCTGTTGAAATGCGGCCGGACTCCATTAAAAGTGGTTGAGAACTATCTTGAGGATGAAGAATCACTAAATTATGGGGTGTTAATGGAATGGAAAAATCCGTTTAAATAAAGGAGACTATAACGAAATGGAATTTATCAGAATAACGAACATAAACGACGAATTATTTCCTAAAATGCATAATTTAATGAAGGAGGTTTTTCCTCCAGAAGAGGTCCTTGAATTCAGCCTTTGGAAAGAACCTCTAGAAGATCCTGGAATCCGTGTTTTTGTAGCGGTCCATGAAGGGGAAGTTGTCGGTGCAACAGAATACCGCTACTATCCGGATTGGAATATCGCCATGACCGATTTTACGATTATTGGCAAGCCGGGTTTAAGCCTTGGCCGATTCCTTGCTCAAAATCGCCAGAAAGACCTGGATGCTCTTGCGACAGCTAATGGTAAAGAATTATTTGGAATGTTTGCTGAAATCTATAACCCGTATCTTGGGGACAATCATGATTTTGGCGGGGTTCAGGCGATGAATCCTTTTGTACGACGCGAAGTGTTATCCCATCTTGGCTATAAGAAACTGGACTTCCCTTATGTGCATCCGTCTTGGTTAAATGACGGAGAAGCAGTAGAAGGACTTGATCTTTGCTTTATGCCAAGCGATGACAGTCTGACTGAAATTCCAGCCAGCCTTATCGTGGATTTCCTTACAACCTATTATGCTGTATTGCCTGAAAAACCGGCAAAATGGCTTCAGATGGTTGAAAATTTAAAAAAAGAAATATCAGTCAGCTTGCGTCCTTTATAAAGAAATTAAACGCCCCCTGTAAGTTTACAGGGGGATTCTTTTTTAGCTTCGTTGCTGCAAAGATCCGAGTATGCTGTATTGGTATCTTGCTGCCAATCTTGTCAACGTGCGAAACAGTTAATTATAATTGGATTGATCGGAAAGTTTCTATTTAAAATACTTCTAAACGCAGCTCTTCATTGAGGACAGTTCGGATCAGTTTGTGGAGAACGCTGAAGCAAGCTGCAGCTTTTGCGTATAAAGTTCGCTCTCTCATTTGTTAACATCAATCATTCTAATTCTCAGGTAAAGCATTTCTTACGATTTTTAATGATTTTTATTCATATTTAGATAAAAATTATGATTTTTCCGGACTTTTTAGATTGAGTCTAGTTCTATCCATAAAATATAGTTAATTAAATTATCCTTGTTGTCAAATTTTAATAGGATTTCATCAACTGTGTTAGCTATATCGGCGATTTCTTGCTTGAAATCACCAACTCAAGATTCCACGCTGTTGCCTCGGGAAAGACGGCCTCCTCTGTATAGTCAACTTTGCTATTATATCGGCGAAATAGGAATTTTATCGGCAACTTTGAAAATATATCGGCGAATTCTTGTTTTTATCGACGACTTCGAGAATATATCGATTACTCGACAAGTATTGACAGATTTCGCAGTGGGTTTTTCATCAAACGGGCCCAGCAGACTACCCATCTTTTTAAAACAACCCTTCAGCACTGAAACAGGAGATATTGAAGGAATTAATTTCATTTATAGAAGGCTAAGAGTTAATTTTTGATTCAGGAATGCAATTTAAAAGCAGAGCCCCATTAATAAAATATGCACAGGAGCAGATATACCAATTTTTACTCAGCCCGGAGAGAGCAAAAAATAATCCATCCGTTTTCTTGTATACGATCCGATTTAACCTATATTACTGTATCCAATTAACGATTAATTATTATTGAACTGGATCCTTGACTGTTTATCTAGTTTATCAGGCTATACATATGTACAATTTCAGTAGCCATGTTAAAATGTTGAAGGAATGTTTTATAAAGAGAGGAAAAGCGCATGAAACGGAAACGTTTTGAAAACTATGATAATGTCCGTAATACTAACTCCTTTTGTGAGATGCTGAAATGGTCAAAGGAACGCCGATCTAAGAAAAAAGATTTGACCGTAAATACTCCTAATTGGGAGAGTCCGGAAATAGAACGACTTAAGCATAACCACAAGGATTTTTCTGTTACCTGGATCGGACATTCAACATTTTTAATTCAAATAGATGGACTGAATATTCTCACAGACCCTGTTTGGGCAAAAAGGATGGGGTTTCAGAAACGCTTAACAGAACCGGGTATCCCGCTAACAGATATGCCGGAGATTGATATTGTTGTTATTTCGCATGGTCATTATGATCACCTGGACTTTGGCTCAATTCGAAGGTTAAAAGGAGCGCCAGTTTTTTATGTTCCGGTCGGATTGAAAGGAGCTTTCAGGCGGAGAGGATATAAAAAGTTAGTCGAAGCTAATTGGTGGGATAGTTTCACGCATGATGGGATTAGACTTTCTTTTGTGCCTGCCCAGCATTGGACAAGAAGGACCATTACCGATATGAACACTTCCCATTGGGGAGGCTGGGTGGTGGAAGGGACAGCTGCTGATCCATCTGTTTATTTTGTAGGGGATACCGGGTACTTCCGCGGATTCAGAGATATTGCCAGTCAATTTAACCTGGATATTGTCCTGATGCCAATCGGTGCATATGAACCTGAATGGTTCATGGCTGTTTCGCATATCAATCCGGAAGACTCAATAAAAGCATTTTTAGAATTGAAGGGAAAAACGTTTATTCCTATGCATTATGGGGCTTACCGGCTTGCAGATGATACCGGTCCAGAGGCCCTTTCAAGATTATTGAAGGAGTGGAAAAGGCTGCAGCTTAGTGACGATTCATTACGTGTGTTAGGTATTGGGGAAACCCTTTGGGATTATAGAAAGAATTAATGAGGCAATCCAAAATATAAACGAAAAAGAGTTAACGGCAGCCGAATCTCTGCCGTTAACTCTTTGTCATTATGGTAGGTAATTATAAGAAGGCAAGAGTTGTTTATTTTAAAGTAGTGTGTTTATCTCTAGCTCCAGCGCCCAGCCCCTCGAGGTCATTAGCCAATCACTTCGGAACGCAAAAAACGCCTTCTGTCAGCGCTTGTCAAATGCTTGTCGGACTTGCACAGGACTAGGAACGCTTCGTCAGCGATACCTCGCACGAAACAAAGCGGCAGCTTTATGGGAATGTGCTGGGGTCGACGTTTGGCACAGGATGAAGGTTGAAAAAGCCTTAAATTTCATCCTGCCAGAACTTAGTTGACGTTCCTTTTATCAGGATGCGGGTGTGAACGGCTAAAATCGCCACAGGCCCTGGCGATTTTAGCATTTCTTCCTCTGCCAGGGTGCTTGCGCTTTCATTGCTATTTTTCCAATATCCGATGAGAATGGGAATACACATTAAAGCTGTTGCCCCTAATAAAACCGACAGCAGTTATGTTCAAATCATTCGCTAACTGAATGGCCAAATTGGTTGGAGCTGACTTTGACAGGATGATTCCCACACCGATTTTTGCTGCTTTTATAAGTACTTCCGAGGAAATTCTTCCACTGAATGCAATAATCTTGTCCCGGACTGGTACTCGGTTAATGACACAGTATCCTAATATTTTATCCAAGGCATTATGTCTTCCGATGTCGGCGCGATTTATGATCATTTCATCCTTGCTGAAGAGGCCGGCATTGTGGACTCCGCCTGTTTCCTGAAAGACAATACTTGAGTTTTGAAGCTCGTTCATTAATGAAATGCATTTGTCTGCTGTAATTTGCATTGCAGAAGTAGAAGTTTTGGCCGTCCGGGCATCATTATGAAAGTAAAATTGTCTGCTTTTTCCGCAGCAGGAGCCAATGAACCGTTTGGAATGGTATTCTTTGCTGGTGGACTGATCATTTTTTAACTCCACATAGGCATAGCCCTTTCCTTCATCAATTTGCAGACTTTTGACATCATCATATACTCTGATTACTCCCTCAGAAGCTAAGAAGCCAAAAATAAGTTCTTCTAAATAATCAGGACTGCAGACCATAGTTGCGAATTCTTCTCTGCCTAGAAAGATTGTCAGCGGAAATTCCGAGACAATTTCATCGAACTGTTCCTGCATTGTCCCATTTTCATATTTAAATATTAAATTGGTATCCGTTATTTGATTTTCCACGATTTACACCTGCCCTCCTTACAAAATACCTATTCTGAGACAGCAAAAACGCCGCCGCCATATTAAACAAATAAAATCAATATCTATGGTCTTTCAATTGTTTTTCTCCAATAAACTCATTATTTGTTGTTCAAGTCCAACATATACTTGTCTATACATTCAATTAACAGAAGGGTTCAAATCCCTTAGGTTTAATGGTAATAAACGGTGGGTAGTGGGTATGTTAGAAGTTTCAAAACGGCAGAAAGGGGCGATAGCATTGTCACAATCGATTCACATCAAAATTAACGGAGTTGAGATGGAAACAAGAGGGGATCGTACGGTTCTTGATTTCCTGAATGAAAGTTCAATCGAGGTACCCCAGGTATGCTTTCACCCGAGTCTCGGCCCTATAGAGACCTGTGATACTTGCATTGTAAGTGTTAATGGCGAACTGGTCAGATCTTGTTCTGCGAAGCTGAAAAACGGTGATCATATTGATACCGCTGCTCCAGAAGTAAGAGAAGCGCAAGTGATCGGGATGGATCGGATTCTAGTTAATCATGAGCTTTATTGTACAGTTTGTGATTACAATAACGGGGGATGTCAGATACATAACACCGTTAAAGAAATGAAAATAAATCATCAGAGTATACCTTTTCAACAAAAACCTTATGAAGAAGATAATTCTCACCCTTTTTATAGATACGATCCAGATCAGTGCATTCTTTGCGGCCGCTGTGTAGAAGCGTGTCAGGACGTACAGGTAACGGAAACGCTGACAATCGACTGGGAGCGGGAGCGGCCTCGTGTTATTTGGGATAATGACGTTCCGATTAACGAATCTTCATGTGTATCATGCGGACATTGTTCAACAGTGTGTCCATGTAATGCAATGATGGAAAAAGGAATGGTTGGGGAGGCAGGCTTTCTAACTGGCATTGCCAAACAAACTTTAAGGCCGATGATAGAATTTACAAAAAATGTGGAAACTGGCTATGGGTCCATTCTTGCAATTTCAGATATGGAATCGGTTATGAGGGATGAACGGATAAAGAGGACGAAAACAGTTTGTACGTATTGTGGAGTCGGATGCAGTTTTGATGTTTGGACGAAAGACCGGAAAATTCTGAAGGTGGAACCGAATATAGAGGCGCCGGCTAATGGCATTTCTACCTGTATAAAGGGGAAATTCGGCTGGGATTATGTGAACAGTGAAGAACGCCTGACAAAGCCATTGATTCGGGAAGGCGATGCATTCCGCGAGGCTGAGTGGGAGGAAGCGCTGAGCCTTATTGCCAATAAATTTACCGAAATCAAACAAAAGTATGGGCCGGATTCTTTAAGTTTTATCAGCTCATCCAAATGTACCAATGAAGAATCATATTTAATGCAAAAGCTGGCAAGAGGCGTTATTGGGACCAACAATGTTGATAATTGCTCGCGCTATTGCCAGACCCCTGCAACTGTAGGGCTTTTCAGGACAGTAGGGTATGGCGGGGATGCTGGTTCGATAAAAGATATTGAGATGTCCGACCTTGTTTTGATTATTGGCTCAAATACCTCTGAATCCCATCCGGTATTATCAACAAGAGTCAAGCGTTCCCACAAACTCAGGGGGCAAAAACTGATTGTGGCTGATCTAAGGAAGCATGAGATGGCGGACCGTTCAGACGTGTTTATACAGCCAAAGGCCGGCACTGATTTTGTGTGGCTTTCAGCTGTTACAAAATACATTTTTGACAAGGGCTGGGCGGACGAAAACTTCTTGAGGAATCATGTGAACGGGAGGGATGAGTTTGCCGCAAGCCTTCACATGTATACGATCGAATATGCCGAACAGGTGACAGGCATCCCGGCAGCAGAATTGATTAAGGTTGCAGAAATGATTTACAATGCAAAAACTGTTTCGGCCCTTTGGGCAATGGGTGTAACCCAGCATAGCGGCGGAAGTGATACAAGTACAGCGATCTCCAATCTTTTGCTCGTGACCGGAAATTACATGAAGCCAGGTGCAGGAGCTTATCCACTGCGGGGACATAACAATGTACAGGGTGCAAGTGATTTTGGCAGTATGCCAGACAGGCTTCCTGGCTACGAGCGGGTTGCTGACCCGGCCGTACGTGCAAAGTATGAAAAAGTCTGGGGAGTGCCAATCCCTGAACAACCTGGATTGAATAACCATGATATGGTAGAGGGCATCCATGCCGGGACATTGAAAGCCATGTATGTAAAAGGCGAGGAAATGGGAATTGTGGATTCCAACATCAATTATGTCCATGAGGCTTATCAAAAGCTGGATTTCTTTGTTGTCCAGGATATTTTCTTCTCAAGGACAGCACAATTTGCTGATGTGGTTCTCCCTGCCTGCCCTAGCCTTGAGAAAGATGGTACTTTCACCAATACAGAGCGTCGGATTCAACGGCTGTACAAAGCACTTGAGCCTCTGGGGGATTCAAAGCCAGATTGGCAAATCATTATGGAAATTGCGAACCGTCTTGGTGCAGGCTGGAATTACAGCCATCCTGCAGAAATTATGGATGAGGCAGCTATGCTTTCACCAATCTATGCCGGAGTATCATATGAAAGGCTAGAAGGATATAAAAGCCTGCAATGGCCTGTTGCAGAGGATGGCACTGACCAGCCGCTTCTATATACAAAAGGGTTTCCATTCCCGGATGGGAAGGCAAATCTAGTTCCTGTAGCATGGACGCCACCACTGGTATTTAGCAAAGAATATGATATTCATGTCAACAACGGCCGTTTACTTGAACATTTCCATGAAGGGAATATGACTTATAAATCAAAGGGAATTACCGAAAAAGTTCCGAAAGTATTTCTGGAAGTTTCACCTGAACTTGCAGATGAGCGTGGTCTGCAGGATGGCACTCTAGTCAGGCTTTCATCACCATATGGAAATGTGAAAGTTCAATGCCTTGTTACAGACAGAGTAAAAGGCAAGGAGGTCTACCTGCCAATGAATGACTCAGGCGATGCTGCCATCAACCTATTAACAAGCAGCTACGCGGATAAGGATACAGACACACCTGCCTATAAAGAAGTAAGTGCCAAGCTGGAGATTTTAAGTGCGGAAGGTTTAAATCCGCTGCCGCGAGTTAACAGCAGATATGGGAATCCACAGCCGCAAATAGGTGTACAGGTTCAGAAAAAGTGGGCCCGCAAAGATTATGTCTTTCCGGGGGACATGGTGAAAAGGAGCGAAAAACAGCATGGCTAAGGCGATAAATACAATTCATCGAATTCAGATTAATGAGGAAGATCAGCGAAAGAAGGATCTCCTTGAGGTGGAAAATGCGCTTGTTGAAAACAAAGCGGCTATTTTAGAATCGTTAAAGGTCATGCAGAATATGCACGAACGGGGCATACTCTCTTTGTTAAACGGGCTCTTTGGTCAGGGCGATAAAGTTATGCACGTCCTGGTCAAAGCAGCTGATAAGCCAGAAGCTGCAAACACAATCAAAAATCTTCTATTAATGATGGGAACGCTTGGGACCTTGAATGTACAGCAGCTTGAACCGTTATTGTTAAAGGTTAATTCGGGAATCGCCCGGGTTGCCGAGCAAAAGGATAAAGAAAAGGAAATGGGTTATCTCGATATTGTCCGTTCCCTTAAAGATCCCGAAATCAACCGTTCCGTTACATTGCTGCTTGATTTTCTTAAGGGTATGGGAGAGGATACAGAACAACTGGAAAGGACAACACAGCTGCCCGAATACCAACAGCACCAAAAAGATGGATCTGCCCGCGAGTAAGCTTTGTTGTAGGATTCCTTGCTTACCATTTAATAATAGGAGCTGAAAGATAAATGGCAAAACAGAAAAATCGCTGGCTGATCGCTGCTGCTGCTGTTGGGATTCATATCTCAATTGGTTCTGTCTATTCATGGAGTGTTTTCACAAATCCGTTAATAAAAGAGCATAATTGGGGTTTAAGGGAAGTTTCGCTAACCTTCAGTATTGCAATTCTATTTTTAGGATTATCAGCAGCCTTTATGGGCCATTTTGTCGAGAAGCACGGACCGAGAAAATCGGGAATGATATCTTCAGTTTGTTTTGGGATTGGTCTGCTTGGCGCAGGGCTAGCAGAAAGCATCGGCTCTATCTATCTTTTATACTTCTTTTATGGTGTACTTGGAGGAATAGGGCTTGGGATTGGATATATTACACCAGTATCCTCGCTGGTAAAATGGTTTCCTGATAGAAGGGGCCTTGCAACAGGTTTAGCGATTATGGGATTTGGATTTGCCTCTATGATTGCTAGTCCGATCATTGCGTCCCTTATTAAGTCAGTTGGAATTGACATGACCTTTTATTTACTTGGAGCCGTATATTTTGTGATCATGTTCCTTTCATCTTTATACCTGGCTCCGCCGCCAAAGGGTTGGCTCCCGGACGGAATGGCTGACAAGAGAGAAAACAAGGAGCAGGCTACCGAAGATCTCTCCCAGCTTACTGCAAACGAGGCGATAAAGACCATCCGGTTCTGGGCTCTTTGGGCCATGCTTTTTATCAATGTAACATGTGGTATCGCAATCATTTCGGTTGCTTCCCCCATGGCGCAGGATATAGCCGGCCTAAGCGCCGCAGCTGCTGCTACAATGGTGGGCATTATGGGTGTTTTCAATGGGTTTGGCCGGATTGGCTGGGCTTCTGTTTCGGATTATATCGGCCGGCCGAATGTGTATACAACATTCTTTGTGATCCAAACAATTGCATTCATGCTGCTGCCGAATGTGACAAATGCCTTTGTGTTTCAGCTGTTGATTTTTCTGATTTTAACATGCTATGGAGGCGGATTTGCTTCCATCCCGGCCTATATTGGTGACTTGTTTGGGACAAAGCAGCTCGGTGCCATCCATGGCTATATTTTGACTGCCTGGGCAGCAGCCGGGCTTGTCGGTCCAATTGTTGTATCATGGATACGTGAAGCAACAAATAGTTACTCTATTACTCTTTATATTTTTGCAGGAGCCTTTGTGGCTGCACTTGCTATTTCTATTCTAATACGTGTTAACATTAGAAAGATCAGGGAAAGCAAACAGCAAACTGGTAATACCTTAACCACTCAGGCGTAATCACATACTTTCTAATCGGTTTTCTTTTATACGTAACAAAAGGAAAACGAGGAACATTAATTTAAGGGGAGTCTTTCGGCTCCTTTTTTTCATTCTTAGAAAAGATATAAAGTTAAGAGTTATGGTATACAAAAGGGTCAATCTAGCTCAAACGCCCAGGAGCTTTTTTTACGAAATAAAAATAAAACCCCGATGCCCAGCAAGTGCCAGTACCAAAGTCGCCATTGGAAAAGGGAAGCTTTGGCAGCGATATACGCAGAAAACAAAACGATAACTATGATAACTATGTGTGAGCGTAACAATACTAACCTTTCTTACCATTGGCAAGCGACTTGTGCTTTTGCTTTGATCTTTTTAAGTTAGCCAAAAAGGGTTTTGGTCATTAAGAGAGAATTTTATTTAGAGGGCTGACAAAATGTGCCCGGACTGTTTGTTAGGGTACTATTGTTTTAAAATGCGTTTTTGACGACAGAGATTCTTTGGAAACTCCTTTTTTTACTGTCACTGCAAATAAATTGGCTGTTGCCAAGATAAGATGTGCCGACAAATGAAACATCTTTTCCGTTAGTATTAAAAAATACCAAATCTCCGTTTATTAAATCCTTATGGTCAACGGCCTGCCCAGTTTATACTGTTCCTTTGAGGTTCGGGCAAGTTTCAATTAAGAGCAAATTTCTTGTGTATATACTGAATAAACCCTGAACCATCAAAGCCCTTGGCAGTTGTTCCATCCTGTTTATACGTTGTGCCCATTTGAAGCATTGCAAATTCAATTGAAAAATTAGTTCAGTATGTTTTCAGTATCAGAAACAGGAGATGAGAAAATGAAAGTTGTATTAGCGCCTGATTCCTTCAAGGAAAGCATGACTGCTTTGGAAGTATGTGAAGCCTTTGATAGGGGTTTTCGTAAAGTGTTTCCTGAAGCAGAGATAGTAAAAGTCCCAATGGCTGACGGAGGGGAGGGTACGGTTCAATCATTGGTAGATGCAACAGGCGGCAAAATTTTTGCTTGTACGGTTACTGGCCCATTAGGAAAACCGGTAGAAGCCTTTTTTGGGATGCTTGGCGGCGGTAAGTCAGCGGTTATTGAGATGGCGGCTGCCTCAGGATTGCATTTAGTCGACAGAGAAGAAAGAAACCCTTTGATTACAACTACGAAAGGAACGGGAGAATTGATTCTCGCTGCACTGGATCAAGGGGCTGAGCATATAATTATAGGTCTTGGCGGCAGTGCGACAAATGACGGCGGGGCTGGGATGGCAAAGGCCCTCGGAGTGAAACTGCTGGATCAAAATGGAGAGGATATTGAAGAAGGTGGCGGCGCCCTTGGAAGCCTTGCAGTAATCGACCTGGCAGATATAGATTCCCGGCTTGCTGCAGTTAAAATAGAAATCGCCTGCGATGTAGATAATCCTTTGATAGGTCCACGGGGAGCTTCTGCTATTTTTGGTCCGCAAAAAGGTGCCACGCCTGAGATGGTTCTGTTACTTGACCACAATCTTGGCCACTTTGCATCTGTTATTGAAGCAGCGGTCGGAAGTGACATTCAAAATATTCCGGGTGCCGGAGCTGCTGGAGGGCTTGGTGCTGGGTTGATGGCCTTTTTAAATGCCGAACTTAAACGCGGTGTTGATATTGTTCTGGAAGCCTCACAGCTAGCTCAGAAGCTGGAAGGAGCTGATTTTGTGATCACAGGTGAAGGGAAGATCGACAGCCAGACAATCTACGGAAAAACGCCAATCGGAGTGGCAAAAACGGCAAAGAAATTTGATATCCCGGTTATTGCGATTGCCGGTAATATTGCAAAGGATAGTTCGGTTGTGAAAGAACACGGTATTGATGCTTTGTTCAGTATCGTTCCAGGAGCTGTATCACTTGATGATGCTCTTTCAAACGCTTTAGATTATACTGAACGAACGGCAGAAAATATTGCTTCGATTTTAAAGCTTTCTTTAAGCTAAACTTATCATAAGCTTCAAAAAAGGCACTGAATGTACAGTGCCTCAGACTGTAGACAAACTCGATGAAATCGAGTTTGCCTGCAGTTATTTTTTTATTTGGCCTGTTAATGGGGTCTGTTAATTTCCGTTCCAGGCGCTTCGCTTTCCGCGGGGCGGGCGGTGAGCCTCCTCGTCGCAAATGCTCCTGTGGGGTCTCACCTGTCCCGCTGCTCCCGCAGGAGTCTCCGCGCCTTCCACTCCAATCAACAGGCTTTTAAACGTTTACTATGGA
>NZ_QVTE01000050.1 GCF_003429095.1 Peribacillus saganii | reverse complement strand
AGGGTGACGACATATCGTCATCACCCCAACATTTGACGGAGAACCTTTATTTCCTTTTAGAGAAAAGGTAATACGGGCTGGATTTTATGCACCCATCACTTTTTTGTAAATGCCAAAATAACGGGATCATTATACAGAACAGTAATATCATTAAGATGGAAAGGTGGTTGAATTTATGAGTAAAAATGTAAATCGGGTAGTAGTAGTCGGTACAGGATTTGTAGGAAGCAGCTATGCTTTTGCACTTTTAAATCAAGGGATCACCGAGGAACTGGTGCTTCTTGACCTGAATAAAGAAAAGTCTGAGGGAGATGCCATGGATCTTAACCATGGATTACCTTTTGCACCTTCTCCTACAAAAATTTGGTTCGGCGAGTATTCAGACTGCAAGGACGCGGACCTGGTCGTTTTAACAGCGGGAGCGAACCAAAAACCGGGGGAAACAAGGCTCGATCTTGTTGAGAAGAACATGAATATTTTCAAGGGCATTGTAGGCCAGATAATGAATGCAGGTTTTGATGGGATTTTCCTTGTTGCCACCAATCCGGTGGACATTCTTACATACGCCACCTGGAAATTTTCCGGACTGCCGAAGGAACAGGTCATTGGTTCAGGGACAATTCTGGACACTGCCCGCTTCCGTTTTCTATTGGGAGAATATTTTCAAGTCGACCCGCGAAATGTTCATGCTTATATCATTGGCGAGCATGGAGATACTGAACTGCCCGTTTGGAGCCATGCGGATATTGGCGGAAAGCATATCCAGGATTTCATTAATGGCGGAACCTGCAGCAAAGACGACCTGAATAACATTTATAAAAATGTACGGGATGCTGCTTACCATATCATTCAGCGGAAGGGAGCGACATTTTATGGTATCGCAATGGGCCTTATTCGAATTACAAAAGCGATCCTCCATGATGAAAACTCTATTCTCACAGTTTCCGCATACCTAAACGGGGAATACGGCAATGAAGATGTTTATATCGGTGTTCCTGCTATTGTAAACCGAAACGGCATCCGTGAAGTACTGGAGCTAAATTTAAACGAAACTGAACAGGAACAATTCACACAGTCCGCCGCTGTTTTGAAGAGCACAACAAAACCTGTCCTAGACCGTTTAACGTAAGACTGTCATCCGGGATAAATTTTGCACGGTAATCCAAACTATAGGAGACACCTGATCCAGGGAGTTGCGTTAATCCCCAGCTAATTGTGATCGGGGAGTCACATGCCATTTGACTGGTGAATCAGCGAGTTCTGTTTTAGCAGAACCGCTAAGCGGGAGGAATAGGCCATGCGTATGTTATGGAGGTTAATTGTAATTGTCGGGGCATCAGCGGCTGCGATAAGGTATAGGTATCGTCTTATGAATATGGTCCTCGGCAACAGCATGCTTAGAAAATTTGTTGTTTCACGGTCACTCAATGTTCCGCTCCTTCGTGATAAAATGATGCAGAGTATGTTCAGGCCGTAGCATCCCTGCAGGCGATTGTTATTTGAGTCCCTTTCATCAGGCCTATAGGCCTACTGCTGCATGAGGGAGTGTACAGGTAACTGTATGCTCCCTTTTCCTTTTATTTTTATATCTTTTCGTCTATAGTGTAACTTGAATGAATAATGAATCAGAAAAAGGATAACCGGAAAGTAGGGAAGGACTTGGGATATAGAGAAGACTACCTGTTTTGGACTTTAGCAAAGCAGTTATCTGATACTTATGAATACCGGATGATTACCCTGTCCGATGACCAGCAGGAAATTTGGCTCGAAAACGGATCAGAGAAACACTTTCCGGTTATTAGGCTTATGAGATACGATCTTGATTGGGGAAACTGGCTGAATCGGGATATGGACAGGACCCTGATGAATGCTGAGCGGATCAGAAAAGAATTGTATAAATCATCTCTGAGCATACTTAATATTTATGTTTCACAATTTTCACCGGTCGATGAATATAATCACTATTTAAATCGGCCGACAGAAAACCGTAAACTGGAAATCCGGACACTCCTGTTGGAGACTTCTAAATTCGAAGAAAATAAAGAGGAGCTAAGTTCACTGCTTCAAAAACAGCTAGTGCTCGAACTTCCAGCGAATGAAAGTTTGGACGAGGGGCAAATAGAATATATAAAACATTCGGTGATTTCTTCCACCATTAAACGGGCAAAACAAGATCAAAAGGTTTTTCAGCACAGTAAGCCGTTTTTTACGTACATTTTTATTGGTGTGCAAATCTTGATGTTCCTTTTGCTTGAAATGAATGGCGGCAGCAAAAATACTAATACTCTCATAGAATTTGGCGCCAAGTATACCCCATATATCCTGCAGGGAGAGTGGTGGCGGTTCTTTGCCCCTATAGTCTTGCATATTGGGGTTCTTCATTTATTAATGAATACTCTGGCCCTTTATTATCTTGGGGCGGATGTTGAGCGCATTTATGGAAACACCCGCTTTATTTTGATCTACCTTTTTGCCGGTTTTGCGGGTACCGTTGGCAGCTTTTTGTTTAGCCCGAATATTTCCGCGGGCGCAAGCGGAGCCATTTTTGGCTGTTTTGGAGCCCTGCTGTATTTTGGATTGAATCATCGTAAAATTTTTTTTCGGACGATGGGAGTAAATATAATTGTTTTAATTATAATAAATCTCGCGTTTGGGTTCTCCATGCCGGGAATAGATAATGCTGGTCATATTGGCGGTTTAATCGGAGGATTCCTGGCTTCCGGTGCAGTTGGTCTGCCTGGAAAAAAGTTATATGGAAACCAAATAATTTTTCTCGTGATCGCGGCCGCATTGACTTATTTCCTGCTGCAATGGGGTTTTGATGAACTGGCAGCAAAACCATATGAGTGTATGATCAAACGATTGCTGCCATTGCCAGTTCATATATAAAAGAGGGGAAGGAAGAAAAAGCTGTTGAAGTATTGACCGATTCTGTTAAAAACGGTCAGGCTGGGCCGGAAACATATTTTATTCTGGGAACAGTACAGCTGACAAAAGGCAGCTTGCCGGAAGCCGAAGCCGCTTTATTGGAATCAATCAAGCAAAATCCAGTATTCCATCAGGCCCATTATCAGCTTGCACTTGTTTACATCAGCCTCCAAAACGCAGAAGCTGCCAAAGAGCATGCCAGCAAAGCGGTACAGCTTAATCCAGATGAAAAGGTATTCTTAGAACTTCTTGATAAGATAGACGAATTTAGCTAAAGCCTCTGACGCAGAAGTGCAGGTGTTCCGTCAGCAGACGTAATTATTACTAGCAGCTCGCCCTTTGGTATTGAAACCAGAAGGAGGGGGATGGTACTTCCTGTCGGATCAACGGCGGAGCCATCCTCTTTTTTTATTCCCAGTACATAATTTTTATAGAGCCCTTCCCACAGTTTTCCAATAATTTCTTCTTGTTTTTGTTTAGGATAAGCACCCAGCAATTCCTCCTTCCTAGCCGCCAGCTCTGTCAACGGCAGAATTTTATATTCATCCGGATTTATTGAGAATTTGTTCATCGCCAGTTCCCATGCGCTTCTGGAGACCGCGGCGCCAGCCATATCAAGTGTTTGTTTCCACTCCTTTTGCTCCTTAGTAAGTGGCCGCTGGAAATGCTGTAATTTTGAATAAGCAGATTGCACAACATATAATGTGCTAGCGCTCATTTCCTGAGCGCTTGAATAGGTGTCAGGCTTCTGCTGAAGCTCGGCATAATGGAAAGTGATTGCCTGGAACAAGCTGCTGTCTGTCACCGCTGATTCGCCTTTTTGCTCAAGCTGATCAGTATGCTGCTTCCAGTTCTTTAAAATACCGGCAAGCCTGCCGTTGGCGTAAAGCAGCGACACATCCTGGCGCAAATAAGCCTTTTGATTTAATTTGGACGATGCCTTCCAGCTGACTGTGAACTTGTTGGGACTCTTATCTCTTGCCAAAAGTGTGGTATTTGCTGACTCAAAGAACGCATTGCTATCGAGCGGAAAAAAAATAATCGTTTCTTCAGCTTGTTTCGCAGTACTGTAATAGACAATGATCCAAATTGTAAGAGCAGCAAGAATCATTGTCGAAATGTGCTTTTTATTCATTTGAATTCCTCCGGCTCTTTCATTTAAGCTAAAATATATGCCGGCAAAAGGACAAGTATGAAAAAACAGCCATTGTATGGCCTAGAAAACGTAAATTTCAATGGGAACTTTACGGTTACTTTAGCTTGTCGGTTCAAATTCCTTCCTATATAATTTTGTATTGATATAATGGGCTGCCATCCTGGACAGCTTTTCCAATAATGTCCACAAAAGCCTATAGGCGACAGATAAATAACAATGTAATGAGGGAACATATGAAAACGATTTATGACGTACAGCAATTCCTGAAACGGTTCGGGACGATCATTTATGTAGGGGACCGGATTGCAGACCTTGAGTTAATGGAAGCTGAAGTAAGGGAATTATATAGTTCCCAGTTAATTGAAACAAAGGATTTCCAGATGGCAATGCTGCTATTGCGGCAGCAAATACAGATTGAAAAAGAAAAGCGCAGATAACTGCTCTAAAAAAGGTGGGTATGGATAATGGAAAAATGGTTAATGGGTGTAGATTTAGGCGGGACTACAACAAAACTTGCTTTTATCAGCGTGTATGGAGAAATTCAGCATAAATGGGAAATACCCACTGATATCAGTAACAATGGAAAAAATATTACGACTGATATTGCCAAAGCAATAGACAGCAAGCTTGAGGATTTAGGGCAAACGAAGTCCAAATTGCTTGGAATTGGTATGGGAGCTCCCGGCCCTGTAAACGGCTCAACTGGCATGATTTACGAAGCAGTAAATCTGGGGTGGAAAAACTATCCTTTGAAGGACCTTCTGGAAGTTGAGACATCTCTGCCTGCAGTTGTTGAAAATGATGCCAATATTGCCGCATTGGGTGAAATGTGGAAAGGTGCTGGAAATGGGGCAAAGGATTTGGTGTGCGTCACTCTTGGAACAGGTGTTGGCGGCGGTGTTATTGCTAATGGAGAACTGGTCCAGGGCATCTCGGGAGCTGCTGGAGAGATTGGACACATTACGTCTGTAATTGATAATGGCTACCCATGCAATTGCGGAAAAACTGGCTGTTTGGAAACCATTGCATCAGCTACGGGAATAGTTCGACTGATGAATGAAGCGCTTAAGAGTTTTGAGGGGACAACTATACTGCCTGAAAGCTTTACATCAAAGGACATTTTTGATTCTGCGGCTAAGGGTGACAAATTAAGCCAAGCGGTTATTGATCAGGTCGCCCAGCTTCTCGGGGTAGCTCTTGCTAATTTGGCCAATGTACTGAATCCCGAAAAAATTGTAATAGGAGGGGGAGTTTCCAAGGCTGGAGAAACGCTGTTGAAACCGGTCAGGAAGCAATTTGAGAAATTTGCGTTCCCAAGGGTTGCAAAATCTACAGAGCTTGATATTGCTACACTAGGCAATGATGCAGGGGTTATTGGCGCTGCATGGCTTGTAAAGAGTACATTTACTGAGTAATTCATCTGAAAATACAATTTTCCTAACATTAGGAGCTTGCCGCTGTCCGTAAGCTCCTTATTTATTGTATAAATATTCTGAATTTGATTGATAATGAAACTTATTTCGGTTTCATCCGTCTAATGGAGTGGGTATTAGAATAACATTGAAATTACCATTCTATCGAACTAATATGAATGGCAATTTGCTTTTTGGTAAAATTAATATTAAGATTAAATAGTGTTTTTTTCTGCGTTTACTTTCACACGTATGGATATTAATACCTGCTGATAACTGACTCATATAAAATTGATTTTCAGAAAAGCTTACAGGGGAGGAAGCCGAATGAGGAGATTTTTCACTTTGAAAAGTGTGCCGTTTTTATTGCTGGCGACACTCTTCCTATGGATTAAAACCTATATCGCCTATAAGACTAGCTTTGATATTGATATTGAAAACTGGACACAGGAGTTTATCCTGTTTATCAATCCATTGAGCTTTATTTTGTTCATCCTTGGAATCAGCCTTTTTATAAAGGAGAAGAACCAAAACCGCTATGTCCTTATCTCCAGCTTCATCGTTACGGCGATTTTGTTTGCCAATCTTGTGTTTTACAGGTTTTTTAACGACTTCTTAACCATACCGGTGCTGTTCCAGACCAGTAACATGAGCGACCTGGGGGGCAGCGTTACCGAATTGGTATCCGTAACGGACCTTTTTTATTTTGCAGACATCGTTCTGCTCGCGATTCTTTTGAAAATTAAGCCGAACTTCATTGCATTCACCAGCTCAGGCAAATTGGACCGAAGAGCCTACTTCCTTATTTCAATTGCCATTGCTTTTCTAAATATCGGGCTTGCAGAAACAGAACGGCCACAGCTATTAACAAGAACCTTTGACAGGGAGATACTCGTAAAAAATATTGGCACCTATAACTATCATCTATATGATGTGTTTCTGCAGTCCAAATCGTCTGCTCAGCGCGCAATGGCGGACGGCAGTGAGTTAGCGGATATTGAAAACTATGTAAGGGCCAATTATAAAACGCCCAATGATGAATTGTTTGGGGCTGCAAAGGGCAAAAACTTAATTGTGGTTTCCATGGAATCAACGCAAAACTTTGTCATCAATCAAAGGATAAACGGTCAGGAAATTACACCTTTCCTTAATAAGTTCATTAAGGAAAGCTACTATTTTGATAATTTTTACCATCAAACAGGACAGGGCAAAACTTCGGATTCCGAATTCCTGCTGGAAAATTCATTATACCCGCTAGGACGAGGCGCTGTATTTTTTACCCACTCCCAAAACGAATATAAAGCTTTACCGGAGATTCTGGGAGGACAGGGGTATTTTACATCAGTGCTCCACGCCAATAATAAAAGCTTCTGGAATCGTGATATAATGTACAAGTCTTTGGGCTATCAGCGATTTTATGACATTAATGACTTTAATGTGACAGAGGAAAACTCGGTAAATTGGGGTATGAAGGATAAAGACTTTTTTGATCAGTCACTTCAGCACTTAACAGAAATGCCTCAGCCATTTTATGCGAAATTTATCACGCTGACAAACCACTTTCCTTTTACCCTTGCTGAGGAGGACAGGTCCATTGATGAATTTACATCAGATTCCAAGACATTGAACCGCTACTTTCCAACAGTCCGCTACACAGATGAAGCGCTTGAACACTTTATTAATGACTTAAAGGAAAAGGGTTTGTATGAAGATTCAGTGATTGTAATTTATGGTGACCATTACGGTATTTCGGAGAACCACAATGCAGCAATGGGCGAATTTTTGGGCAAGGAAATCACGCCATTTGAATCCACTCAGCTTCAACGTGTTCCATTAATTGTTCATGTTCCTGGACAGGAAGGAAAAACCATTTCAAAGGTTTCCGGACAAATTGATCTAAAACCAACACTTCTTCACCTTCTAGGTGTTGATACGAAGGACAATATCGAATTTGGTGCAGACTTATTCTCCGATGAGAAGATGGACTTCACAGTATTAAGGGACGGCAGTTTTATTACGAAGGATTATGTTTATACAAGAGATACCTGTTATGAAAAAACAACTGGAGAGCAGGTTGAAGACGTTGCTTGCGAACCTTATTTGGAAAAAGCAAAACAGGAGCTCGAGTATTCAGACAAAATTATCTATGGAGATCTGCTCCGTTTTTATGACAACGATACATCCAATGATAAAAAGAAATCTCCAGCCGTGATTACTAAATAGTTCAAAAACCTGCCGTCCATGATGGCAGGTTTTTTGTAAGCCTAAAAACAATATAATGATGGATAACTGGATGGAGTTCACAGAGGAGTATGGATACATCCTGGGTATTGCCTAATCGGCTCTCTTTATTTTCAAATTAAACAAAATAAATATTTCTTCTTACTCAAATGGACGATTTTTTGCTTTATAATAATAAATACTTAATTCTTTTCTTTTTAAAGGAAAGGGGGAGCGGAGATTTTCGAAAAAATGAAATTACCCTTCTTAATGCGGAATGACTGCAGCAGGTGCGCATTATCAGGAAGCATTAGGAAAATAGTCATCCTGCTCTTCCTGTTTTCCCTGCTCGCAGGCTGTGAACTGGAGGAAAAGAAAATCGCACCTAAAGCCAATTTAGAGAACGATAGTCAGGAATTAATTGAACCTGTTAGGCTAAAGAGTAATTTATTTGATAGATTCATCGGGTGGACCGGGAAAAATACAGCTGTTTACGTAACAAAAGAATCGGAGAATCATTCCTACGAAATCAGGGAATACAACATAATGAATGGCCTAGAAAACGCAATTTATTCAGCGAAAGTACCGATTATTTCAGTAAGCATCAGTCCTGGCCAATCTTATTTCCTGATTCATACTTCATCCTCCCCTGAAAAGGCTGATATCGAAATTATTTCCCGGGACGGATATTCAATCTTCTCTGTTTCCATCACTTCGAGTGAAATCTCATTTGAATGGAATAGAGATAACGAAGATCAGCTTTTAGTTACGAGTTTTTTTGAGGATTGGTCGTTTACGAATTATATTGTAAATGTTAAGCAAAAAACGATAGAACCTGTCAATATACCTGAGCCTTTTGCTCAATGGTCTGGCTCTGACGAATTACTGTTTCTGGGGTTAGACCAAAACCAGACTGATATTGCGGGTACACTATTGAAGAAAAGAGTGTCAGGCAATACAGCAGTTACGGTTGAGGAGAATGTTGTTCAATATCGTATGCTTGCTGAGAATCTGATAATCATACAGCTGGACCAAGACAGGCAAAACCTCCTTTACAAAATAAAAAGAGATAACAGGGGAGCTCAACTTTTACTTCAAACGTCTTTACTAGCTGCTAATACTGAACCGCAAATTCCATATTGGGAAATCGTTGAAAAAAAGAAATCACTTTTGACATTTTTACCCGATGATAATGGTGAAGAGCTCTTTAATTTGGTTAGCTTTGACTGGAATAGTAACAAGCAGACCGTAATCATTCAAAATGCTGAAAATGCACCGCTGCAGTGCAGCCCGTATGGCGGTTTGTGTTTATATGGGTATCAGCTGGAGAAGATTATCGATTTGCAAGCCAAGAGGGTATTTGATATTGTTGAACCAAGAAAGGATGCATAAAACATGGCAATAGTTGATGTTACGGTCATTCCAGTGGGAACAGAAGGGCCGAGTGTAAGCGAATATGTGGCAGACATACACAGAATCTTGGAAAAGCACAGCAAAAAGGGCGGCATCCGTTTTCAGCTTACTCCAATGAACACAATTATTGAGGGTGAGCTGGGAAGCTTGTTTGAAGTGATTAAGGAAATCCATGAATCTCCTTTTTCTAAAGGTATTTCTCGCGTTGCAACCTCAATCAGGATTGATGACAGAAGAGATAAGCAATCAACTATGGAGGGAAAGTTAAAGGCTGTTGAAACCAAGCTTGAAACTGACCTGGGACTATAGGCGGTACGCCAAAAAAGAGGAAGAAGAAAAACCTTGTCGCTTTTGACAAGGTTTTCATTTTGGGCATTAAGCTTTTCACAAGTCTAATGCTTACTTTTAACGATTTAACGTCACAGCCATTTAACCGGGGCTAAGATTGTTTGTTTTGTATTAGTGAGCAACCGGAAATCCATGATTAAGGATGGTCATGACTGTAAACCAGCCGAATACAGCTACAGATCCTGCAGCAAATAACAAACCAAGTAAATTCTTGTTTTTTAAGCAACTTAATGTAGCAAATACTGCAAGGATTGTTACAAGACTAAGAATGATCATTAATCCCATTTGTTAAGCCCCCTTATTATGTAGTCAGTACCCAATGCCGTAGCTAGCTCTGCAAAATGAAGCGTTCTCTTTCCTATGTAAAGATGATTGCACTCGTTTTTATTTTAATATTATTTCGATTATTTGTCGAGAAGGAAAAATGACACTTCTATGTCATATGCCAGGCATAAGCCTTTGATTAATTGTTTCTGAGAACTATCAGCGAAGAAAAGCTCTTGCCCGTCTGACATACAGGAAGCAATCAGGAATTCTTCCATCTCCAGAAGTGCCATCTTGGCATCTTCTTTTTGTGAATCAGTAATAGAGAAGGCTGTTAAGTTCTCCTTAAATAAAAAATAATAGCCTCCTGCTTCAAAGGCATGGTCCGTAAACAATGCATTTGCTTTTACTGACTCAAATTTTAAGAGTGGATGTATACCTGAGAAGGTTTTAGCAGATATCGAGATAACCTTGCATATTTCCGTCTCATCCAGGTCAGGAACAACCACAATATTACCTGAAATAGCAATAGGATGTGAATATTCCTGAAGCAATGCAAATAGTTCGGGAAATTCGCTGGCTGTGTGTTTTAGTTCTACAGCATAAACGGTATCCATTATGAACACTCCTAACTTGTATCCTTTAAAAGTTTACAGTATTTAGTGTAAAATAAATAGAAAAAAGATGGTTGGAGATGAAAAGGATGAAATGGTATCAGTTGCCCTTAGGGCCTTTACAAACAAATTGCTATATTCTCTCAAACGAAACAGGTGAATGTATCATTTTTGATCCTGGTGAAGAAGCAAGCAGGCTGATTCAATATATACATACGAAAAAATATAAACCCCTGGCTGTTTTGTTGACACATGCCCATTTTGATCATATAGGAGCCCTTGACGA
This sequence comes from Peribacillus saganii, assembly GCF_003429095.1. Taxonomy (GTDB): domain Bacteria; phylum Bacillota; class Bacilli; order Bacillales; family DSM-1321; genus Peribacillus; species Peribacillus saganii. The sequence continues at coordinate 16,588 of NZ_QVTE01000050.1, read as the reverse complement.
AGTAAGGGGAAAATTTAATATTCCAGCTTACATTCATTCGAACGAAGCAAAATGGCTGGCGGATCCCGCTTTGAATGGATCGGGTTTATTCCGGATGGAACCGTTGATGAGAATGAGGCCAGCTGAGCATATTCTCAAAGATGAAAAGGAACTGGAAATAGGAGGATTCAGCTTTAAACTTCTCTTTACTCCGGGACATTCGCCAGGCAGTGTTTCTTATTATGTGGAAGAGGATGGCTATATCTTTTCAGGTGATGTACTATTTAAAGACAGTATTGGCAGGACGGATCTTCCAGGTGGAAACCACAATCAGCTGATAAAAAGTATTCATAGCCAGCTATTAACCCTTCCGGAAAATACGATTGTCATGCCTGGCCATGGTCCAGTTACCACACTTATCGATGAAATGGAGACCAATCCGTTTTTGAATGGATTCAGTTAGCAGACAAATAATTAATTAAATAGAAAGACCCTTCTCAAGTAGAGAAGGGTCTTTCCGGGGGATGTTCTATTCATATAATATAATGGGAGGGGATATAGTTAAGCTACTATAGTGGTAATATATTAGAAAATTCGCACTATGTCAATAGTGATAAAGTTAAATAGGGGAATTTATGGAAAATTTTATTATTAACATGCTGAAGGACAAAGAAAATCACTGCATGACATATGCAGAATATATTGAAGCGGCACTGTATACACCCAATAAAGGATACTATATGAATGATAAGCAAAAAATCGGCAAGAGCGGTGATTTTTACACCGTCAGCAATTTTTCGGATGTGTTTGGCCGTTCATTGGCAAGATGGTTTCTCCATTTAATGAATGCAGGCAATCTCAATCCATCAATCTATGAAATCGGCGGCGGGAATGGCCGCCTTGCTGAAGCAGTAATGTCTCATATAAAGAGGACTAATCCGGAAATTTATAAAGTTCTTACATATCATATAATCGAAACGAGCCCATATCATCGAGAGCTCCAAAAAGAGAAATTAAAGGGGCACTCCAATACCTTATTCTATACTGGCCTTGAGGAAATTGGAAGCTCCGGCGGAATCTTTTTTTCAAATGAATTATTTGATGCCTTCCCGGTCCATGTAATTGAAAAGCAACAAGGACAGATTTTCGAGGTAATGGTTTCCTATCGGGAAGGGGAGCTGGCTGAGGTTTTGATGCCCCTAGACAACGAAGATATTACTGCATACCTTATGTGCCAAGATGTCAAACTCACTGAAGGCCAAAGATATGAAGTTCCATTGCAAATGATTTCATATCTAAAAGAAATAGCCAACAAGCTTGATAGAGGGGTACTAATTACAATTGATTATGGCTATACACACGAAGAATGGCAGCAGCCAATCCATAAGCATGGCAGTCTGCGGGGGTACCATCAGCACCAATTAATTAACAATGTTCTTCAGTACCCCGGAGAAATGGATATTACTACGCATATACATTTTGATGCCCTTATCGATTATGGTGCTGCTTTTGGACTAAAAAACAAGGGATTAATAGAGCAAAATCATCTTTTATTAAAAACTGGGATACTTAATGAGCTTCAAGACCATTTTGATCCAAATCCGTTTTCGGAAACAAGTAAGCGGAACAGGGCGATCCGTAGTTTAATTATACCAGGCGGTATCAGCTCTTACTTCAGAACTCTCATCCAAGTAAAAAAAACTGCTGTTGATATATTTCCAGTTGAATGGAATGTCCCATTTACAATTTGAGGCAGTATATCTAAGGTGATAACGTACAGCGAATAAGTGTAGGCAAATAATGTCCTATCCTGATTCAATTTTTATAATCAGAATTAAACATAAGAAAACAGGGCAAAATATCTGTTGTTGGTTGCTATTTAAAACTAATAAGCTGCCAGCTGTTATATTTTCAACTCAATTTCTCTATTAAACTGCAGACTATTATAATCTATTCTCTTCCATAAATAATCCAGCTGCAGGCAGGAACAGTCAAACACGCCGGAAATAAAAAAAGCTGACCCTAAAAAGGTCAGCTTCCTATGTATTGGTACCGCTTTAATTTTGCGCACAGATCAATGTCCGCTTGTCATTCCAGGAATCATCATAAAAGTGCTCCAATATGTGAATCCGGCAAAGAAAACTGTAAGATATGCGCCGAAAACGTAAATATACATCCGCTCAGACAGCTTTAAATAACTTAATAGAATAAAGAATCCTGTTTGGCCAAAGAAAATTAGAGATGTTGTATACATATCGCCAAGGTAAAACATTACAGCAAAAATACCTGTCCAAAATCCAAGAACTCTGTACATGCGCTCCATCTGAATCCCTCCTTTTCCCATCTTGTTCATCACTAAATAATTATAAATTAGAAGGACTTACCGTGTAAAGCTAAGATTGTAGCTACTTTGTCACGAATGCCTGGTATGAGCAGGAAATACAGCCGGCAGTCATTGTTTCTTTTTCCACTAGTTCTGCAGATTCAAAAAGGGACTGGAACATTCCGTACAAGAAAGCATGGTGCATATCACACACAGCTTCAGCATCCTTGAATGCGATTTCCTTGAATGGGCAATTAAAGATTTGGAAGTAGATTATCGTTTGTTCTTCGTTGGTGTCGAATTCAGGATAAAGGCCGGCGATAGAAGCAGCCTCCTTCAGGATGCCAAGCTTTTGTTCAAACGTAAGACCAGCAACCTGGGACCCGGAGGATAAATGCTGCTCAACAAGTTCATGGCCAAACTTTTTGCCGGTTTGGAACAAAGCCTTTTTTCCTTCTTCTCCTATAGTAAGCATAGACTCAATTGCTATCTTCGCAAGAAGCTGGTAGTCACGGTATGGGAAGTGAAGCTGGATTACATCGTCAGAAAGCCGGTATAATCTGCTCGGGCGTCCTCCTTTTCCAGTCTTTTTTGTTTCTGAAGTCAGCATGTTGACATCCTCAAGCTTGGATAGATGCAGCCTCGCAACGTTTGGGTGGATTGTAAATGAATCCGCAATTTCCTGGACAGTCACTTCATCATGGCGTTTTGTTATGTATTGATAAATATAATAGCGGGTCGGATCTGATAAAACGTTGGTTATTTTTAATGTTTGTTCCATCCTCTTCACCTCGGGTCCCAAATAATTAATTCCATTATAATACAGTCCTAAAAACATTGGAATGATCATAACAGCGGTAAACAACGTGTTTAAAAAAAGTTCACATTTAAAAATGAATAGTTGTCCAAAGTGATACACAAAGGTTATACATAAGATATACAAAGTATGTGATTCTTATAAATTATTAATAATTTGTGAACGAGGAGGTCAAATTTAGTGTTTTTAGTGATTTTGAATTCAAGCTGTACTCCATCATAGAAGGACAAGGAGAGGAAATTGAAACATATTAAAGGGATTGGTAGAATCCATTTCATTAAAAAAATATTTTTCCTCAGGAAGGAATTTGCCATTTGCTGTCGAAATAAGTTTCTTAGAAAAGGAGGTGAATAATAAATTGGAATCAATCGAAAAAATTGCTGAGAAAATCCTCAGTAAAGCCTTGGATGTTAATGCAACAGATATCCATATCCTACCCCGTAAAGATGAACCGCTCGTTCAATTCCGCATAGGCGATAAACTGACTCCGCAAACACTATTAACCAAACATGAATCAGATCGTCTAATATCCCATTTCAAATTCCTTGCTTCCATGGACATAGGTGAAAAGAGAAGACCCCAAAACGGCGCTATTACCCTTTCTGCTAATGGAATGCAGGTAGGACTAAGGCTATCCACGCTTCCAGCTTCTCCGTCTGAAAGCCTAGTCATCCGGCTGATACCCCAGCAAAATATTCTTCCGCTGCAGCAGCTCTCGCTATTTCCCTCTTATTCCCGCAAGTTGATGGCCCTTTTAAAACATTCCCATGGAATGATTATTTTTACCGGGCCTACCGGAAGCGGAAAAACTACTACATTATATTCCCTGCTCCATCATGCTAAAGAATTGATTAACCGGAATGTTATTACGTTGGAAGATCCCATCGAAAATAAATCGGATCAAATGCTTCAGGTTCAGATTAATGAAAAAGCCGGCATAACCTATGCAGTTGGCCTTAAAGCCGTACTTAGGCATGATCCCGATATAATTATGGTCGGAGAAATTCGGGATGCAGAAACTGCAAAGATAGCGGTGCGTGCCGCAATGACCGGACATTTAATTTTAACAACGATGCATACAAGAAATGCAAAGGGGGCAGTCTTCCGTCTTTTAGAATTTGGGGTAAGCTGGCTGGAAATCCAACAGACTCTGATCGCTGTAACTGCCCAGAGGCTTCTGGAGCTTAGATGTCCCCAATGCGAAAATGAATGCACAGATGTATGTACCACGAAACATAATAAGAGGGCGAGCGTGTATGAATTGCTGCATGGAAAGGATTTAGCGAACACCCTTCTGGAAGCAAAGGGTGAAAAAGAGAAGATCAGCTACCGGCAGCTAAAAAATGAAATCGGCAAAGCTGTTGCTTTGGGATATGTAAAATCAGAGGAGTATGATCGATGGGTGTATGCTAATGAAGAAGAAACTTAAGTGGAACGTCAAAAGCCAGGGCCAATTTTTGCTGGATCTAGGAGAACTTCTCGATCAAGGCTATCCTTTGCTTCATGCAGTCCAATTTTTAGGTCTGCAGCTGCCAAAGAAAAAAGAAGCTGTTATTGCTGATGCAATTGTTTTGCTGCGAAGCGGAGAACCTCTCCATAAAGTCCTCCATACCAGCGGCTTTCACCCTCAGCTAATCAGCTTTATCTACTACGCCGAACAATACGGAAATCTTGCTCATGCTTTAAAGGAAGGAGGCTCTTTCTGGAGCAGAAGAAGTGAAGAGATGGATAAAGTGAAGAAACTGCTTTTTTATCCGTTATTTTTAATGGTATTCGTCGGGAACGTATTTATTATTCTTCAAAAAATGCTTCTTCCAAAATTTGAGACCTTGTTTCAATCCATGGAAGCTACGCCAAGCATCTTCCTCCAACTGATGGCGGCCGCTTCTGCCGCTCTTCCATATTTGCCGGTTGTATTACTGATGTTCTTTTTTGTCTTCTATTTACTAAAAATCTGCTGGTTCAACAAACTCCCATCCCTTAAACAGCGTTTGATTGTTTTGAGAATACCGGTTGCCGGTACATTTATCAAGCTTTATGACACCCATTTTTTTTCGAGCCAATTCAGCGGCCTGCTTTCAGGAGGTCTTTCAGTTAATGAAAGCATTTCTTTGTTTGCACAAAATATTCGCCAGCCCTTTTATCAGGAACTCTGTACAGAAATCCGAAGAGAATTGGCAGAAGGAAGGGCGTTAGAAGATATTTTCCGAACCCTTCCTTACTTTGAACAACATATAAGCATAATCGTGGCAAACGGACAAAAATATGGCCGGCTTGATAAAGAACTCATGCATTATAGCCGTTATCTTCTAAAGGGATTGGAGGAACGGACAGCGGCAGTCTTAAGGATTATTCAGCCTGTACTTTTTTCCGCTGTTGGCCTGCTAATAGTTTCTATTTACCTGGCTGTATTAATGCCAATGTTTTCTTTGCTAAATGAACTGTAAGGGGGGGTCCCTTTGAACCAAAAGGGTTTTACTTTAATCGAAATGCTGGTGGTTCTGCTCGTCATTTCAATTCTATTAATTATTACTGTTCCAAATATAACGAAGCATCAATCGACCATACAGGATAAAGGCTGCTCTGCGTTTGTTAAAATGGTCCAGGCCCAGGTACAAGCTTATCAGATTGATAAAGATACACTCCCGACAACCGTCGACCAATTAAAAACAGATGGGTATTTGAAAGAAACCGCCTGCCCGAATGGCGATCGTATTGCAATAAGTGCTGAAGGAGAGGTTACCATTGCCGCAACTCCAGCAACTCCATAGTTGGATCCCGCAGGGGGGCGAAAAACAAAAAGGTTATACTCTTTCGGAAATATTAATAGTCCTGTTAATTTTCATGATGTTAATCTCGCTTAGCAGCGGTTTGTATCCTCATTTTTTGAGGGAATATAAACTGAAATTATTTATGAATCAGCTAAGTACAGATATTTTATATGCACACCAATACTCGATTTCCCACCAGATGCATGTATCCGTGACAATTAACAGAGATAGCCGAACATATTTTGCCCATTCCTTCCTGGACGGAAATCTTCTTAAGCGCGACATACCAAAAGGTATCGATATAAAAAAGGGCACGCTTGATCTGATTGTCTTTTTTACATCAACAGGCAGCGTAAGCCAGTCCGGAACATGGATTATTCAAGATGGACGTTCTACTTATAAAATGACTTTAAATCTTGGACAAGGCAGATTTCGGTTTGAAAAGGTCTGAAGGCTATATTTATGTTGAAATGCTGGCTGCGTTTTTCGTTTGTTGTTTTATTGCGTTTTCCCTTTTGCCTATGTTTAATAATATCAGCTCAGCACGAAAAAATGCAGAATTGGATACTGAAGCGGCTCATTTGCTATATGAACAGCTGGAGTCCTATATGGCAATACAAACAGCACCAGCATTGAGTAACTATAACAACCGTTCATTCGATATAACATGGAACATGCCAGCTGCCTACCCGGGATTTGTGGAAGGGTGCCTGAAATATGAGTCATACGAAGGAGAAAGCAAGACCATTTGTGATCTGGCAAAAAAATAATGGATTTACTTTAATTGAAATGCTATTTTCCCTGGTCATTTTATTGTTTGTTGCATCTTTTGCGCTGCAATTATTTACAATGGCTCATAAATGGCTTCCTGATACACGCAATCTAAACCCATTGGAATGGGAAGTTTTTTTAAATCAGGCCAAAAAGGAAGTGAGGAAGTCAAATTCCATGAATGTTGTAAATAAAACATTGCAATTGGCGATTGGGAGCGATGTAGTAACAATAGAAAAATATCAGGATAAATTGAGACGGAGGATTAATGGGACAGGGCATGACCTTATGCTTCAGAACATTGCAGATGTTAAATTTGTTAATCATCATTCTTCAGTAGAGATTTTGGTTACCGATAAGCAAGGAAAGGCTTATCGAGGTACTCTATGGACCTATATGGCAGGGGAGGAAGCAAGTGAAGAATGAGAGAGGTTCCGTTTTGCCGCTGGTTATGATATTAGCATCTGTTTTCTTGGTAATGGCCATTTCTGCAGCTGAACTATATATATCAGAAAAAAAGTTCCACAAGGAAACGAAGGAAAAACTTGTCCTGGACCATCTAATCCGGCTTGCAACGGAGGAATTGTTATTGGAACTGCAGAATACAGAAGAAGCTGATACCTCCGACGGGATTTATTTCTATCCGAATGGGGATGTATATTATCAGCTTAATAAACTTAACGAAGACGAGCTTCTTATTGTATTGTTTGGCTCAACAAAAGGCGAACGTAAGGCAGAAGTTAAGTTTCGTTACAGCCTGCTGGGAAAAAACATGATAGAATGGATAGAAAAATAGCGGGGCCACGAAAGAGGGTTGAAACTATGAGGGCGATTTATATAACCGGTTTTATGGGGTCTGGAAAAACGACAGTTGGAAGGCGGTTGGGAGAACTGCTGAACCTGCCTGTATTTGATACGGATGAGCATGTGTCAAATCTTGAAACCATGAGTATCTCCAAAATATTTGCATCCAAAGGGGAGAAGGAATTCCGAAAGCTTGAATCGGACATGCTCCGTTCACTCCCGACGGAAGATTGTATCATTACTACAGGCGGCGGGATAATCCTCGCTGAGGAGAACCGAGTATGGATGAAGGAAAATGGCCATTATGTTTATCTCTATTGCGATCCTGGAGAAATTGTGCAGAGGCTTGCTGGGGATGAAAGCAGGCCATTAATTAGCGGAGATAAGAAAAAGGAGCTGCTCCCTCTCTTTTTAACTCGGAAGTCTCTTTATGAAGAAGCGGAGTTTCACATCGACACAACCAGCAAGAGCATTGAAGTGATTGCCGAAGAAATAATAAAAAGTATAAAAATTGCTTAATCAGGAAATACTGCCTAAGGGTGGTAAAAGTGAAGGCAAATGATTATGTAAAATACATGACTCAGCAATTGGTCAAGCAAATGGCTGTGCCAAAAGAAGACCGCATGCAGCATCGGATGCAAAGGAAGCTTGAAAAACAGCCTTTTTCAAGCAAATGGTTCGGCGTAATCCCTTTAGCGATTAAAATGCTGTTCCAAAAAAAATAGGATGTATCGTAGAAAGCCTGCTGATCAAATAGTCAGCAGGCTTTTTCTTGCACCGAGGAGGCTCCCGCACCCCCACTAGAGCGGAAATCAACAGGCATGTTTAACAAAGCTTCAACTTAAATAAATAATAATAGACTGAGTGCCATGACAACCATCCCGCCGATGAGCCCGTAGATCGATGTATGAGCTTCATCGTATTTTTGTGCAGCAGGCAGTAATTCATCCAGCGAGATAAAGACCATGATGCCGGCTACAGCTGCAAATATCATACCAAACATGACATCATTTAAATAAGGCATTAGTATCAGATAAGCAGCTAATGCTCCAACCGGCTCAGACAAACCGGACAGGAAGGAAAGCTTGAATGCTTTTTTCTTATCTCCAGTGGCAAAGTAGATTGGTACCGAAACAGCGATGCCTTCCGGGATGTTGTGGATAGCTATTGCAAATGCTATTGCAATCCCCAAGGCCGGATCCTGTAGAGCAGAGGTGAAGGTGGCGATGCCTTCCGGGAAATTGTGAATTCCTATTGCCAGGGCGGTAAAGGTGCCCATCTTCAATAATGCTGGGTCATGGACAGCCTTTTGAGGGCTGCTCATATCCTCTACTTTTTTAATTTCATGGGGGTTTCCATGCTTTGGAATGAGTTTATCAATCATAGCGATTAATAACATACCCCCAAAAAAGCCGCCGACCGTCATCCAATTGCCGGTAACCACTCCCATAGCGCCTATAAGTGCATCCTTAGCCTTCACAAAAATCTCAATCATGGAGACATAAATCATCACACCTGCTGAAAATCCAAGAGCCAGTGATAAAAATTTCGTGTTTGTGGTAGATGTGAAAAATGCGAGAATACTGCCTATTCCAGTAGCCAGTCCTGCAAATAATGTTAGGCCGAATGCCAGCAATAAATTTTCATCCATAAAATCTCTCCTCATTTATTGACGTACTATTGTATATGCAGTCATTCGTAAAATGTTTCCTATGTGCAACATTTTACACCTTAAGAAACATAACTGGCAACAGTAACAACTTGTAGAAGGAAAAAATGAATACGGCATTAATGGATAGTTTTTCGTATTACATGTAAAAAACCCCGGTTAGCAGTCCTAACAGAGGTGTGTTTCAATTTTTAAACTGGCTGCCCACTTAAATAAAACAAACCGCCATTTATTATGGAAATCACAATTTTTGGTTCGTACTGGGCTCTTAAAGCTTCTTTTTCTGTAAAATAGGTTTCGTTCTTTTCTTCCATTTCCTCATAAAAATGTTCGAGAAGAGCCAGATCGGTGTTCCAGCGCTTGACAGCTTCCTCTGCCCAGACATGATCATCGCCTTCAAATGTTTTCCTAATATACGTATCCAGCCGTAACATAGCACTCTTTGGCATGATCAGCGGTGAAAGCGTAAAGGAAAAGTCAGGTATCTTTGGAGTTACATTTAGCGTTAAGACATAATCATGGAAGCCTTCGACAATGGCGCCGGAAATCATATTTAGGCCAAGTGACATAAATATATCCCGTTTCAGGTCGCATTGGTAGGATATCTTTACGTTCAATCCCAGCCATGGATAGAGAGGGATTTGTTCCATTGTACGGCTTGCTTTGTCTTCATATAGCCGAATGTAACTGGCCAGGCTTTTGGTGGATTCGAATATTTTATGCAGCCTTGGCGAGCCAAAGTGGATCATTTCTCCTTTAACCTCATCAGGAACATCTGCAGGATTGGTGATTAGTGTCAATTTAGCCGGGTTAGGTTCCCCGCCTGTTTTTTCAATGTAATGCCAGTAAAATGGCCTGTTCATAAGGGCCTTATCCATCTCTGATGTTAATTGTACCGTCATATATCCAAGCTTGTTTTCTATGACATCACATTGATTGGATGAGAAATAGGTTAGCAGAAAATCATGAATTTCCTGTTGCTGCACGCTGTTCACCTTCCTTCATATCCTGCGCAAACTGGATTAGTGAAGACAAATTGTCCATTTTAATCTTCATTTCCCCTTCGGTCCGGGAATGCCCAACGACATCAATTAAATATTCCTCGATATTGCCGATATCAAGCTTTGTTAATATATCATCCAATTCGCCAACCACTTTTTCAAATAAATTGATTTTTTCATATAACAGTTTGAGGATGTGTTCCTCCACTGTGTCTTTAGTCGCGAAATTATAGACCATAACATCTTTTTCCTGGCCGAGCCGGTGTACGCGGCCGATCCTTTGCTCCAGCCTCATCGGATTCCATGGTAAATCAAAATTAATAAGATGATTACAAAATTGCAGGTTAATACCCTCACCTCCTGCTTCTGTCGCAATCAGTACCTGGATATTGCCCTGGAATAGATCCTTCATCCAATCTTTTTTGCCCCTTTTAAAGCCGCCGCGAAAGGGTACAGATGAAATGCCGTTTTGCTTTAAATACCATTGAAGATATGTTTGCGTGGCTCGGTATTCGGTAAAAATAATAACTTTGTCGTTGATCTTTTTAATAAGCTCTAGTGTTTTCTCGGCTTTCGTATTTCTCTCCACTGCATTTACAAGACCAATTAAGTGATGGAGTTTATCATCAAATTCTTTAGTTGGGTTTTCTGCTTTTTCGTACATGTTTTTCAATGTGAAAAACACGGCATCCCGGCTGCTGCAAGCTTCCCTTTGGAGAGTCATTGTCGAGAAACCCGCCCCAATGGCATCATCTGAATAAGGCCGGAAAGCAGAAACCGCATCATATAACATGCGTTCAGAAGGAGAAAAATCAAGTATTGTCGTCTCTACATGCCGTTTCGTCCATTCGATTCCTGTATCAGCTCTTCGGTTACGAATCATAACTGTATTGACCAGTTCTTTTAAATGTTTGTCATCAATGATATTCCGGCCCTTGCCCTTAAATTTTTCTGAAAATAGGGCTGCGTTCCCTAAATGGCCAGGCTTTAATAGTGACACGAGATGGAATATTTCATCGACCCTGTTTTGAATAGGTGTTGCTGTGAGAAGTAAGCAAAATTTCTTTTTTAGGCTTTGGACAAATTCATAGTTTTTCGTTTTGTTATTTTTTAGCTTGTGAGCTTCATCAATGATGACAAAGTCATATTCTTGATCAAAAATAATGCTTCGGTGCGGTTCTCGTTTCGCTGTATCTATTGAGGAAACAATTACATCATAAGCTTCCCAGCCATAGCTTTTCTTCTGGGCAACAGCGGGTATGAAAAACTTTGAATTTAATTCGAATGTCCATTGAGTAACGAGAGAGGCAGGAACAAGAATTAGCACCTTTTTCACTAGGCCGCGTATCATATATTCCTTTAAAATCAGGCCTGCTTCAATTGTTTTTCCAAGACCAACCTCATCGGCCAAAATAGCCTTGCCGTTCATATTTTCAACAACCTGTCTTGCCGCTTCCAGCTGATGAGGCAGCGGTTTAAGATCTGATAGATATTTTGGTGCCTGCAGCCCTGCGAATTCAGGAATTACAAGCTGCTTTTCCACGTGGATAGCGAGTTTATAAAGCTCCCAATTGCCCCAAGGACCATCATTTTCCACTTTGCTCAATAATCCGGCTCCCCAGGCAGGGTCAGAATGAACCGTTATTTTCATACAAAGATCCCCCTTTCCATAAATTCAAACGGTTTCATAATTAAAGGTGTCTGAAAAATGATTCAAAACACGAACATTCTTTTGACCATCGGCATGTTTGTACAGTTTTTTAGTAAAAAAATGATTGCAGGGAAAACCTTGTTAATGGTAGGATGATAGTAGCTTTTAAAGTTTTCGAATTTGTCATAATTAATTTTTAAGCATGCTATGATATTTCTTATTTTGTTATAGTATGGCCATTTTAAAGCCAAATATAAGCGAATGAAGGCAGGGGGAGAGACTGCGTAATAGCAGCGCCGAAGGAGCAAGCCGTAATGGGCGAATCTCTCAGGCAAAAGAACTCTTGCTGGACGCAACTCTGGAGAGCGCCTGCTTAATTATATAGGCCACCAAAGGGGAAAGCCTTTTTTAAAAAGGTAAACTTTCAGGTTTCAGGACAGAGACGTTGCCCAAATCCAAGGAGCATCTCTGTCTTTTTTTGCGTGCATTTTTAAAAAGTAAGAAAGTATAACTTTTTGAACAAGGAACGATATCTAGCTCCAGCGCCCAGACCCCCGAGGTCATAAGCCAATCACTTTGGAAGGCAAAAAAACGCCTTCTGTCAGTGCTTGTCTTATGCTTGACGGGGCCCACAGAACGTGGCAACCTTAGCCGTTCCTCCGCTTCCAGAATGCTTGCGCTCTTATGAAAAACAAAAGGAATTGAGGCAATTGGAGTTTCATGTTCCAGCCAAACAGGGAAGAGTTCCAATTAAATGAAGAAACAAGAATTAAGGGGGTATTTTCATTTGGCAGATCTAAAAAGAACACCAATATTTGACGTTTATAAAGAGTATGGTGCAAAAACGATTGATTTTGGCGGCTGGGAACTGCCGGTCCAGTTTTCGGGCATCAAGGAAGAGCATGAAGCTGTAAGAACCAAGGCGGGCTTATTCGATGTATCACATATGGGAGAGATTGAAGTAAAGGGAGCCGAAAGTATCGCGTATCTCCAGCGGATGCTTACCAACGATATTCTGAAACTTGAAGCAGGCGGAGCTCAATATACCGTTATGTGCTATGAAAATGGTGGAACAGTTGATGATTTGATTGTTTACAAGAAGGGTGAAGGGGATTATTTGCTGGTCGTAAATGCTGCAAATATTGAAAAAGACTTCAACTGGCTTCGCGCAAATATTATTGAAAATGTAGAACTTAACAATGTGTCGGACCATTATGCCCAGCTTGCACTGCAAGGACCATCCGCACAAAAAGTGCTTCAAAAATTGTCAAAAAATACTGACTTGAGTGAAATAGGCTTCTTTAAATTCAAGGAAAATGTTGATTTGAATGGAATCTCTGCACTCATTTCAAGAACAGGCTATACGGGGGAAGACGGTTTTGAGATTTACTGCAACAGTGAAGATGGGGCTGCGCTTTGGCGTACTATTCTGGAAGCAGGCAAAGAGGATGGAGTTCAGCCGATTGGCCTTGGTGCGCGGGATACATTAAGGTTTGAAGCGAATCTGGCGCTTTACGGACAAGAGCTTTCAGCTGATATTACTCCGATTGAGGCAGGAATTGGCTTTGCAGTGAAAATAGATAAAATTGCCGACTTCTTTGGCAAGTCAATCCTTGCTGAGCAAAAAGAAAATGGTGCACCAAGAAAGCTTGTTGGCATTGAGATGATTGACCGCGGAATTCCGCGCCACGGGTATCCTGTTTATGCAGGTGGGGAGCTGATCGGTGAGATAACAACCGGTACTCAATCTCCAACGCTTAAGAAAAACGTCGGCCTGGCTCTTTTAAAGAGGGAATACAGTGAAATAGGCACAGAGGTGGAAGTGGAAATCCGTTCAAAACTTGTGAAAGCTAAAGTGGCTGCAACACCTTTTTATAAAAAACCAAGAAAATAAAAGGATAACAAGAGGGGAATGGGAAACGAGATGAAACATCGCTATTTACCGATGACTGAACAGGACGGCAAAGAAATGCTCACTACAATCGGCGTTAATGCTGTAGATGACCTTTTTAATGATATTCCTGAGAGCGTACGCTTTAAAGGCGAATATAAAATTAAGCCGGCTAAATCTGAAACATCTTTAGTGAAAGAAATGGCAGGCCTGGCAGCGAAAAATGCTGATCTTAAGCAATATTCATCTTTCCTGGGAGCAGGAGTGTATGACCATTATGCACCCATCATTGTGGACCATGTGATTTCTCGTTCTGAATTCTATACAGCATATACACCATACCAGCCTGAAATTTCCCAGGGGGAGCTCCAGGCAATTTTTGAATTTCAAACAATGATTTGCGAGCTTACTGGTATGGATGTAGCCAACTCCTCAATGTATGATGGCGGGACAGCCCTAGCAGAGGCAGCGATGCTGAGCTCCGGACAAACACGGCGAAAGAAAATCCTTGTCTCTGCAGCAGTTCATCCTGAATCCCGCGATGTGTTAAAGACATATGCAAAAGGACAGTATGTTGAAGTGGTGGAGATTCCTCATAAGGATGGGGTGACTGATATTGCAGCCTTAAATGAAATGATCTCTACTGACATTGCGGGTGTGATTGTCCAATATCCAAACTTCTTTGGACGGATTGAGCCGCTGAAGGAAATCGAGGCAGCAGTGCATGCACATAAGGCGATGTTTATTGTTTCAAGCAACCCGCTTGCCCTTGGGGCGTTAACGCCGCCAGGAAAATTGGGAGCAGATATTGTTGTAGGGGACGCCCAGCCTTTTGGGATTCCGGCAGCATTTGGAGGTCCACACTGCGGATACTTTGCAGTAACGAACAAGCTTGTACGGAAGGTTCCTGGCCGTTTAGTAGGGCAGACCGTGGATGAAGACGGCAAGCGTGGATTTGTACTGACATTGCAGGCTCGTGAGCAGCATATCCGCCGCGATAAGGCAACGTCAAATATTTGTTCAAACCAAGCTCTAAACGCTTTGGCAGCTTCCGTTGCAATGACTGCTCTTGGCAAAAAGGGAACAAAGCAAATGGCAATTCAAAATATCCAGAAGGCCCATTATGCAAAGCAGGCACTTAAGGAAAAAGGAATCGAAATTGTTTTTGATGGACCTTCATTTAACGAATTTGTGATTAAGCTGAATAAACCGCACAGGGAAGTAAATGAAAAGCTTCTGCAAAAAAATATCATAGGCGGGTACGATCTCGGCCGTTCTTATCCAGAGCTTGCGGACCATATGCTGATTGCCGTAACAGAATTAAGGACTAAAGAAGAAATTGATGCATTAGCAACCGAATTGGGGGATGGCCATGAATAAGCAAGACCAACCATTAATCTTTGAACTTAGCACACAGGGCCGGATTGGTTTCAGCCTGCCGGAGATGGATGTTGATGCCCTGGCGCTTGAAGAGATCCTACCTGCTGATTACATCCGTTCTGTAGAAGCCGAGCTGCCTGAGGTATCAGAGCTTGATATCATGCGCCACTATACAGCTTTATCAAATCGTAACCATGGTGTTGATTCCGGTTTCTATCCGCTTGGCTCATGCACGATGAAATATAATCCAAAAATCAACGAAAATATTGCCCGTTTCAACGGATTTGCCCATATTCATCCGCTTCAGGAGGAATCAACCATCCAGGGAGCCCTTGAACTGATGTACGATTTGCAGGAGCACCTGATTGAAATTACTGGCATGGATGAAGTGACCCTTCAACCTGCAGCCGGTGCCCATGGGGAATGGACAGGATTAATGATGATCCGTGCTTTCCATGAGGCTAATGGGGATACTGCGAGAACTAAGGTTATTGTACCGGATTCGGCCCACGGCACAAACCCTGCATCGGCAACGGTCGCCGGATTTGAGACCATTACGGTTAAGTCTAATGAAAATGGTTTGGTTGATCTGGAGGATTTAAGGCGCGTCGTTGGTCCAGACACAGCAGCGCTGATGCTGACAAATCCTAATACATTGGGACTATTTGAAGAGAACATCCTCGAAATGGCAGAAATCGTTCATCAAGCAGGCGGAAAGCTCTATTATGATGGAGCTAACCTGAACGCAGTGCTATCAAAAGCTCGTCCTGGTGACATGGGCTTTGATGTTGTGCATTTGAACCTTCATAAAACATTCACAGGCCCGCATGGCGGCGGCGGCCCAGGTTCAGGCCCTGTTGGAGTGAAGGCTGACTTGATTCCATTCCTGCCAAAACCGATAGTTACCAAGGAGGACGGAGTATTCACGCTGGATTATAACAGACCCCAATCCATCGGCAGAGTAAAGCCGTTTTATGGAAATTTTGGCATTAATGTCAGAGCATATACGTATATCCGTTCTATGGGTCCGGATGGACTGAAGGCAGTGACAGAGAATGCAGTATTAAATGCGAACTATATGATGAGAAAGCTGGCGCACTATTATGACCTGCCATTTGACAGGCATTGCAAGCATGAATTTGTACTAAGCGGAAAGCGCCAGAAAAAACTCGGAGTCCGCACACTTGATATTGCCAAGAGGCTTTTGGACTTCGGTTACCATCCGCCTACCATTTATTTCCCGTTGAATGTGGAAGAGTGCATCATGATTGAACCGACTGAAACAGAATCAAAGGAAACGCTTGATGCTTTTATTGATGCAATGATCCAGATTGCCAAGGAAGCGGAAGAGAATCCTGAAATCGTTCAGGAGGCTCCGCACACAACAGTGATCAAACGCCTTGATGAAACACTTGCTGCGAGAAAACCGGTATTGCGCTACCAAAAAGACAATTAATCAAAAAAAGGGCTGCCCAAACTTTATTTGGTAGTGACCCCTTAAAGTTAGAGTTTTTATTATGCAGCTAAATGG